>CAYQCP010000049.1:0-159 GCA_964416005.1 uncultured Gemmatimonas sp. | reverse complement strand
AAGGCGGCACGGTGCGGAGCTACAGGAGGGCCGCCTTGCCCGTCCCCCCCCCCCCCACCCCCCCACCCCCCCCCCCCACCCCCCCCCCCCACCCCCCCCCCCCACCCCCCCCCCCCCCCCCCCCCCCCCCCCCCCCCCCCACCCCCCCCCCCCCCCCCC
>CAYQCP010000048.1:0-25856 GCA_964416005.1 uncultured Gemmatimonas sp. | reverse complement strand
TCAGGAGATCACTGCGATCCGCAACGGCGCGCAGGCGGGCGACCCGCTCACGCTCCAGCCGCGAGAACGCCGGGCTGATGATGCGCCCGCGGTCGAGCACCCAGAACACCAGCACCACGAACACCAGGTTCATGCCGAGCATCGCGCCGCGGAACGCCATCCCGTCGCGCGAAAGGCCGGCAAAGTCGAGGCCCAGCACCATGCTGGCCACCGACGTGATGTACAGCAGCGCCATCGGCAGCAGCACCTTCCAGCCCAGCGACATCAGCTGGTCGTAGCGGAAGCGCGGCACCGTCCAGCGCAGCCAGATGAAGGCGAAGACGAAGAACATGACCTTGCCGACGTACATGCCCATCGTCAGCAGCGTCTTCGTGATCGTCCACGGCGGCAGGTTGTCCCACGTCGTGAACGGAATGTCCCAGCCGCCGAAGAAGAGCGCGATCATCAGCGAACTGGACGTGATGATGTTGGCGTACTCCGCCAGCGGGAACATCGAGTACCGCATCGAGCTGTACTCGGCGTGGTAGCCCGCGATCAGCTCCGACTCGGCTTCGGGGAGGTCGAACGGCACGCGGTTCGTCTCGGCGAGGGCCGCTACCGCGAAGATGAAGAAGGCCAGCGTCAGCAGGAGCACGTTCCACCCCTGCGTCTGCTGCTGCGAGATGACCGCGCTCAGGTTGACGTTGCCGGCGAGGAGCAGCACGCAGACGGTGCTCATGCCCATCGCGATCTCGTACGAGATCATCTGCGCCGAGGCGCGGAGGCCGCCGAGGAGCGCGTACTTGTTGTTGGACGACCAGCCCGCGATGGTGACGCCGTACACGCCCAGCGAGCTGATGGCGAGGGTGAACAGGAAGCCCACCGGCAGGTCGGCCACGACCATGTCGATGAGGCCGACACCCGGCACCGGAAGCGGCGACGCGAACGGGATCACCGCCCAGGTGATCATGGCGGGGACGAAGGCGATCGCCGGCGCCAGGATGAAGAGCGCCTTGTTCACGCCCCCCGGCATCGACTCTTCCTTCATGAAGTTCTTCACGCCGTCGGCGATCGGCTGGAGGAACCCCTCCCAGCCCACGCGATTCGGACCGAGGCGGTCCTGGATCCAGGCGGCGACGCGGCGCTCGGCGAGCGTCGTGTAGGCCACGCACAGCATATAGATGCCGAACGCAGCCCCCGCCTTGATGAGGCCGAACAGGATGAACATCCCGTCGGTGGGCGGAAGCTGCGGGTTCGCGACCTGCAGGAGGAGGGACAGCGCGTGCGTCATGCGGTCACCCCCGCCCCGGCCGCCGTCTGGCCCTTGAGTCCAAGCGAGTCATAACTCATTCCGCTGAAGGCGGCCTCGGCCTTGGCCATCGCGGTGAAGACCGCCTCGGCCGAGTCGTAGGCGCCGGTCTTGCCGGCCGCGGCGGCGAGACCCGCGAGCGCCATCCAGCTGGCGCGCGCCATCCCGGGCGCGGGGCGTGCCTGCAGATAGCGCTGCGTGCGCCCGCGCAGGTTGGTAAAGGTCCCTTCCTCTTCCGCGAAGTTCGCAATCGGGAGGAGGATGGCGCCGGCCGGCAGCCCCTTGGGCGCCACCGTGCCGACGAAGATCACCGTGCCGGCGCCGGACAGCGCCGACATGTCGAGTCCTTCGCAGTCGTCGCCGGCGATCACCACCACCTTGCCCGCGCCGGCGAGCGGCTGGTCGGCGCGGCTGAAGCCGAGCATCTCCGCACCGGTCGCGTTCGGGGCGCGGTCGGCGCGCAGCGCGAGGTCCTTCACGCCCGGCAGCGGCGCCTCGGCGCCCTTCGCGACGCGGAACTTGCCCGTCCCCGCGGCCTGCTTGAGCAGCCAGAGCGCTTCATTCGAGAGTGACGCGCTGGCCACGACGTGCGCGCTGCCGCCCTTGAGCGCGGCGCCGGCGGCGGACAAGGCCGCCTCCCACGACGCCAGCTTCCCCGCCACGACCGGCGTCTCGAGCCGATCGTCGCGGTTGATCCACTGGTAGTTGAGGCGGCCTTCGTCGCACATGTAGTACTGGTTGACGTCGGCGTTCGACCGCGGCTTCATGCGCACCACGCTGCCGTCTCGCGTCTCCAGCGTGACGTTGCACCCCTGCGAGCAGTTGGGGCAGACCGAAGCCGTGCGGTCGAGCTCCCACGCCCGCGCCTTGTTCAGGAAGTCCTTGCTGACGAGCGCGCCCACCGGGCACAGGTCGATCACGTTGGCCGCCCACGGATGCGACAGGTCATGGTCGGGCGCGATGCCGATGCGGGCCCGGTCGCCGCGCTCTTCCACGCAGAGCGCCTCGTCACCGGCGACATCGTCCATGAAGCGGACACATCGCGTGCAGAGGATGCAGCGGTTGGTGACGTACATGACGTCGCCGCCGAAGTCCTCGGCCGGGTTGAAGCGCTTCGGCTCGTGATAGCGCGAGTCGGCGCGCCCTTCCTGGAAGGTGTAATCCTGCAGCTCGCACTCGCCCGCCTGGTCGCAGATCGGGCAGTCGAGCGGATGGTTGATGAGCAGCAGCTCGAGCACGCCCTTGCGCGCGTCGAGCGCCTTCTGGCTGTAGACATGCACCACCTGCCCTTCGCCAACGGTCGTCGCGCACGACGGCGCCAGCTTCGGGAACTTCTCCACCTCCACGAGGCACATGCGGCAGACGCCCGCGATCTTGAGCCCGGGGTGGTAGCAGTAGTGCGGGATGAGCACCCCGGCGGTCTTGGCCGCCTCGAGGATGGTCGTCCCCTCGGGGACGCTGACGGCGCGTCCCTCGATGGTCAGGGAGATGAGCTTCGGGTCGGTCATCAGGCCGTCACCGCCACGGTGGATGAGCGCTTGCCGGAGATCAGCGCCTCGAACTCGCCGCGGAAGCGCGTGATGCCGCTGCACACGGGCGCGCCGCAGGAGTCGCTGAGCACGCAGATGGTCTTGCCGGTCATGTTCTCGGTCAGCTCGAAGATCGTGTCGAGGTCCTCGTACGTCCCCTGACCCGCCACGATGCGCTCGAGGATCTTGGTCATCCACGCGGTGCCTTCGCGGCACTGCGTGCACTGCGCGCAGCTCTCGTGCGCGTAGAACCGCGCGAGCCGGGCGAGCTGCTTGGGCATGGACTGCGCGTCGTCGAAGATGATGACGCCGCCGGAGCCCAGCATCGTGCCGAACTCCATGAAGCCCTCATAGTCCATCTTGACCTGCTCGGCTTCCTCGATCGTGATCACCGGCACCGACGACCCGCCGGGGATGATCGCCTTGAACTTCCGGCCCGGCAGCGGTCCGCCGCACAGGTCGTACAGGAATTCCTTGAACGAGAAGCCCATCGGCACTTCGTAGTTGCCGGGGCGCGCCACGTTGCCGCAGACGGAGAAGAGCTTGCTGCCCGTGCTCTTCGGGCTGCCGAGGCACATCGCCTTGTACCACTCGGCGCCGTTGTTTAGGATGTGCGGCACGGCGGCCAGCGTCTCGACGTTGTTGACGGTCGTCGGCATGCCGAAGACGCCCGCCACCGCCGGGAAGGGCGGCTTGATGCGCGGATTGCCGCGGCGCCCCTCGATGGAGTTCATGAGGGCGGTCTCTTCGCCGCAGATGTACGCGCCGGCGCCGCGATGCACCCACATGTTGATCGTCTTGCCCGACCCGCAGGCGTTGGGGCCGATCATCCCGGCCGCGCGCGCCTCGTCCAGCGCCTTCTCCATGACGGCGATGGGCTCGGTGAACTCGCCGCGGATGTAGATGTATGTCGTCTCGGCGCCGATCGCGTGCGCGGCAATCGCGCAGCCCTCGATCAGCTGGTGGGGCGTCCACCGCATGATCTCGCGGTCCTTGAACGTTCCCGGCTCGGACTCGTCGGCGTTGCAGCAGAGGTAGTGCGGCTTGCCGTCGTTCAGCTTCATGAACGACCACTTGAGGCCGGTCGGGAAGCCGGCGCCGCCGCGACCGCGCAGCCCGGATTCCTTGACGACGTTCTGGATGGCCACCGGGTCGGTGGCCAGCGCCTGCGGCAGCGCCTTATAGCCGCCGCGCGCCTTCCACCCCTCCAGCGTGCGCGCTTCGGGGTCCCCGAAGTACTTGCTGAGGATCGGTGTTTCGCGCGGATGGCTCTTGTGTGGGTAGCCCATGGTTCAGACGGGAGACGGGTGACGGAAGACGGGAGACGCTTGCCATAAGCGGTACATTGTCTCTCTGTTGTTTCTCTGTTGTCTCTCTGTTGTTTCTCTGCGTCAGCTGTATTTCTTGAGAATTTCAGGGACTTTCTCGACAGTCACACTGTCGATGAAATCGTTGTTGATCATTATTGGCGTCGCAAACCCGCACGCCCCCAGGCACTCGACTTCTATCACCGTGTACTTGCCGTCAGCCGACGTCAGGCCGAGCTCACCGCAGCCGGTCTTCTCGAGGAAGGCCTTCACCACGTCCTCGGCGCCCATGCAATTGCAGCAGGACGTCGTGCAGACCTGGATGAAGTACTTCCCCACCGGATGCTGGTGGTACATGGTGTAGAACGTCACCACGCCCTTGACGTAGGCGGCGGTGAGGCCGAGCACCTCGCCCACTTCCTTCATCGCGTGCTCGCTGACCCAGCCGCGCTCGTCCTGCACGATCCACAGCGCGGGCAGCAGTCCCGCCTGCTTGGTGGGATAGCGCGTCAGGATGTCGTCGAGCTTGGCGCGCGGCGCCGACCCGGCGGTGAAGACCGGCACGTAGGGTTCGTCGTGGTGCCCGTGCGCGGGCTGTGCGACCGCCCCGCCGGATGCTGATGGTCCGTGGCTCATGCGTCCCCTCGCCCGTCTGTTGTCTCTCTGTTGGTTCTCTGTTGTTTCTCTGTTGTCTCTCTCACCGATCGATCTCTCCCATCACGATGTCGATCGACGCATTGATGGCAATCACGTCGGAGAGCAGGTGCCCCTCGACCATCTTGGGAATGGCCGAGAGGTTGACGAACGACGGGGGCCGGATGCGCCAGCGCACCGGCTTGGCCGTGCCGTCCGACACCATGTAGTAGCCCTTCTCCCCCTTGGGAGCCTCGACGGCCACGTACGACTCGCCGATGGCCGGGCGCGGGCCTTCCATCACGTTCTTGAAGTGATGGATCATGCTCTCCATCTCGCTCGTCGCCTTGTGCTTGGGCGGCAGGATGACGCGCGGGTCCTCCACGTTCACCGGACCGTCGGGAAGTCGGGCGATGGCCTGCTCGATGATGCGCACCGACTGCCGCATCTCCTCCATGCGCACGAGGTAGCGGTCGTACACGTCACCGTGCACGCCCACCGGCACCTCGAAGTCGTACGTCTCGTAGTCGAGATACGGGAAGTCCTTACGAACGTCGTAATCCACGCCCGAGGCGCGCAGCATCGGGCCCGAGAGGCCGTAGTTGAGCGCCTCCTCGGGGTTCATCACGCCCAGCCCCACCGTGCGACCCACCCAGACGCCGTTCTTCGTCAGCATCCGGTCGCATTCGCTCAGCGTCTTCGGGAAGGTGCGCACGAAGGCCTTGAGACCGTCGAGCCAGCCGTCGGGGATGTCGGCCGCCATGCCGCCGACGCGCGACGCGCTCGTCGTGAGGCGCGCGCCCACCCACCCCTCGAACAGGTTGTAGATGTTCTCGCGCTCCTGGAACGACCACAGGAACGGCGTGAAGGCGCCGATGTCGATGCCCGTCGTCCCCATCCAGACCAGGTGCGACGCAATGCGCGACAGCTCCATGCCGATGACGCGCAGCACGGTGCAGCGCGGCGTGATCTCGATGCCGAACAGCTTCTCGGCGCCGAGGGCAAAGGCAATGTTGTTGCCGACGCAGTTCAGGTAGTCGTCGCGGTCGGTCCAGGGAACGATCTGGTTGTACTGGCGGTACTCGCCGATCTTCTCGAAGCCGCAATGCAGGTAGCCGATGTGCGGGATGCACCGCACCACCGTCTCGCCGTCAAGCTCGAGCACGAGGCGGAGCACGCCGTGCGTCGCCGGATGCTGCGGCCCGATGTTGATGAGCATGTGCTCGCCCTCGAGCTCCGGCTCGAGCGCGGGCGGCGCCTGCAGGGCGAGGCCGCCGGTGTCGCCGGCGACGAGCGGAATGCGCTGCGGCTTGCCGTCGGCGCCGAGGCCGGTGGTCGAGAGTTCGACTTCAATCGTGCGCTTGGTGGCCATCGGCTATTCTCCCGTGGACTCGCCGCCCTTGATGCGGGCGCGCATGTCGAGCGGAAGCTCCTGGAAGGCGTCGGCGATGGAGAGTTCTTCCATCGAGTACCGGGCCTCGGGGTTGGCGGAGAGCGCCTGGCGCAGCTGCTCGGCGCGGCTGAGGCGCCCGCGGAGCGGGAAATCCTTGCGGAGCGGGAAGCCCTCCGTGTACTGCTCCCACAGCAGGATGCGCCGCAGGTCGGGGTGCCCCTCGAAGACGATGCCGAACATGTCGTAGCACTCGCGCTCGAGCCAATCGGCGCCCTTATAGACCGACCAGACCGACGCCACCTTGAGCGGCTGCCCCTTGGCCAGCGGCGCCTTGAGGCGCAGGAAGCGGCGGAACTTGATGGAGCGCAGGTGCCAGATCACCTCGATCGGCATGCCGCGATCACGGAACTCCACCGCCGTGACATCGGAGAGGTACTCGTAGCTCTGCGACGGGTCGTCGTGCAGCCAGCGCACGATGTCGAGGGCGCGGGCCGGATCGATCGTGACGTTCGTCTCGCCCCACACGACGTCCACCCGCAGGATGGCGGCGCCGAACTGCGCCTTGAGCGCCTCGGCGGACGGGTTCGCCTCGCCGCCGCGATGCGGCACGTTCTTGGGGGTCACGGGCGCCGGCAGTCCCGGCGCCGACCCCGACTGGATCACCGTGAAGCCGCTCACTGTCCGCTCCGCGTCTGGGGGATGGAGTTCCCGAACTGCTCGGACAGCTTGTCGATGCGCGACGGCGGGATGTAGAGCTGGCTGGTCGGATCCGGCTCCATCTCGACGCGGGCCGCGGTGTCGGACATCCGGTCCTTCATCACCTTCTTCTGCAGCATCATGATGGCGTGGATCAGCGCCTCGGGACGCGGCGGGCAGCCCGGCACGTAGACGTCGATGGGGATGATGGTGTCGATCCCCTGCACGACGGCGTAGTTGTCGAACATGCCGCCCGTGGAAGCGCAGGCGCCCATCGAGATGGCCCACTTGGGCTGCGGCATCTGCTGCCAGATGCGGCGCAGCACGGGCGCCAGCTTGAACGGAACGCGCCCCGCGCAGATCAGGACGTCAGCCTGGCGGGGCGAGTATCCCATGCGCTCCATGCCGAAGCGCGCGAGGTCGAACTTGGAGGCGGCGGTGGCCATGAACTCGATGGCGCAGCACGCGGTGCCGAACGGCATCGGCCACAGCGAGTTGGCGCGTCCCCAGTTGACCAGGAAGTCGAGCCGGGTGGTGATCCACCCCTCGCTGTTGACCGGGTCCACCGAGACGACGCTGGGGGTTGGCGTTTGGATCAATCCCATTGGAGGGCTCCCTTCTTCCAGACGTAGGCGAAGCCGGCGAAGAGGATGGCCATGAAAACGAGCATTTCGCCGAGCCCGAAGAACGAGATTTGGCCCGCAGGGCACGCGCCGCCGACGAGCGGCACCGCGCACGAAAGCTGGCGATAGTACGCCGCCCACGGAATCATGAACACGGTTTCGATGTCGAACACGATGAACAGCATCGCCACCATGTAGAACTTGATCGAGAACCGCTCGCGGGCATCGCCCAGCGGGGGCATGCCCGATTCGTAGGGCTGTTGCTTCACCGGTGTCGGCCGAGTGCGCATCACGAGCTGCGAAAGCCCGATGATGGCGACCGCCGTGAGGACGGCGATGCCGAGCAGGAAGAGGACGGGTATGTAGTTGCGATCCATGCCAGTTAGTCCCACTTCGTGAAAGAATTCACGAGCGCACAATGACTCGGAAAAGTAGACGTTGTGCGCGGAGAGTGTCAACGCATGATTATAGATGGCGCATCAGGAATTGCCCGATGAATTGTGAGGGTTTGTTGCGCGCCCGGATTGCGGAATAAGGGACTCCTTCTCCTGCCTTCCTCCGCACTCCACTCCTCCCCCCTTCCGCATCGCTGCACGCTTCCTCTTCCTCCGACCCCACCCCACCGCGTAATTTCGCCCGAACCCCTAACCCCCTGCGCGCAATGACCATCCAGAACGACGCCTGGATCACCGAGATGGCCGAGAAACACGGCATGATCGAGCCCTTCGAGAACTCGCAGGTGCGCTCGGGCGTCATCTCCTACGGCGTCAGCGCCTACGGCTACGACATGCGCGTGGCGCGCGAGTTCAAGATCTTCACCAACGTCCTGAACTCGATCGTGGACCCCAAGTTCTTCGATCCCAAGAGCTTCGTGGAGTGGGAGGGCGACGTGTGCATCGTGCCGCCCAACTCCTTCGCGCTGGCGCGCAGCGTCGAGTACTTCCGCATCCCGCGCGACGTCATGACCATCACCGTCGGCAAGAGCACCTACGCCCGCTGCGGCATCATCACCAACGTCACGCCCTTCGAGCCGGAGTGGGAGGGCTACGTGACGCTCGAGATCAGCAACACGACGCCGCTGCCGGCGAAGATCTACGCCAATGAGGGGATCGCGCAGGTGCTCTTCTTCAAGGGCAACGCCCCGCCGGTGACGAGCTACAAGGACAAGAAGGGGAAGTATCAGGGTCAGGTGGGCGTGACGCTGCCGAAGATCTAGGACTTTCCTGCCACCACGAAGTACGAAGGGCGCGAAGGGACGCGAAGGGCTCGCTTGTGTGGCGGGCCCTTTCCACTCGAGGGAACCGCCATGTCCATGATGAGTCGCTCCGCTGCTGTTCTGCTTTCTGTCGTTGTGTTCGCGTGCTCGGCGAGCGCCCAGAATCCACGATCGCCGGACGAAACCGCCGCCATCGCTGCCGCCGACTCCCTGCTCGCCGCACTGTCACGCGACGACAAGGCGGCCCTGGCGCGTGTCACCACGGATTCGGCGATCCTCGGCTACTCCGCGATGCGCGGCGGTGCAGAGCGCGTGCGGGTTCACTCGGTGGCGGAGGTGCTCGCGCAGCCCTCCTCCGTCCGCATCACCGAGCGCGGGTTCGGCGCCACCGCGCGCGTCCAGGACCGCCTGGCCCAGGTCTGGATGCCGTACGACATCTACATCGACGGCAAGTGGTCGCACTGCGGCATCGATGCCTTCACGCTGCTGAAGATCGCCGGCCACTGGCGCGTGACCTCGCTCTTCTACACGGTCGAGCAGCCGCCGGCGTGCCAGCCGCACCCCGCCGGACCGCCTGCTCGTTGAAGCTGCTCGGTTCGACGTGCGGGGGCCTCTCACGACCCCGCGCGGGAATCACGCAGTAGGCATCCGCACGATCTTCCCCATGAACAGCACCGTCCCCGTCAGCCGCTCGCGCAGCACGAACAGGTAGGGGCGGTCCACGCGCATCGTGGGATAGCTGGGCATCGAGGTGACGCCAATCCCCACCGTCGTCACCGCGGCTGCCTCGGTGCCCTCCTCGTTGATGTCCACGAAGGTGTTCTGCTTCACGAACTCGATGAAGAGCTCATTTCCCGCCGGCGCGGCCGCCAACTGCGTGAAGTCAGCGCCGCCCGGGGCAAACGGCACGACCATGCCGAGCGCCTTCAGGTCGTCGTTGAGCCGACGCTCGTACTTGAGCGTCAGCCTCGGCAGGTAGAAGTACACCTTCTGCGTCCGAAACGCCGACGTCAGCGCCTGCCACGACGCCGGGGTGAACGACGCCGCCAGCGTCTCGACGTCGGTGCCTGCCTTGGGGAGCAGCACCGTCATGGAGAAGGCGGTGTTGCCGTACGGCAGGTCGGCGGCCTGGTACGTCGCGGCCTCGGCGTACGACAGCGTATCCAGCCGATGCATCAGCTGCATCTGCTGTGACGGTCCCGACGCGGCGTAGAACGGGGCCGGCGCCGTCTGCGCGGGATCGAACTTCAGGCGCCAGCTTCCCTTGAAGTAGATGGCGTTGATCAGGAACATCACCTGCTGCGCCGTGATGTCGTCGAGCACGGTCGGGATCTTCCCCGCCGTCGCGGCGTTGACCCATCCGTTGATGGCCGCCAGCGAGGCCGCCCGGTCGTTGAAGTCCAGGCCGCGCACCGTGGCGTCGAAGTAGACCTTGGTCGTGTCGAAGAAGGCCTGCCGGAACGGGAACTCCTGCCGGTACCAGATGGCGTTGGCGATCCGCATCTGCACGCCGGGATCGAGCGACGTGAGCAGCGCGACGAGCGACTTGTAGCCCGCGTTGATCTCGGGGACCGTCGCGTTGCCGAACTGGAGCGCCGCGCGCATCTGGTCGGCGGTCTGGCCCGCCGCCCCGTTCAGCGTCATCCCGAGCGCAAACGATGCGCTCAGCGGCGAAATAAAGACGTTGCTGTCGCGCTGCGCGGCGTTGACCTTGCCCCACAGGGCGAAGGCGAACGCGTTCGTGGCATCGCGAACCTTGATCTCATGGGCCGTGAGCGCCCGCGGCAGCGCCGTCAGCGGCGCCGGCGGCCCCGACGGGTTGCCTTCCGTGGGTGTCGTGGCGCAGGCCGCCGCGGCCACCAGGGCCGCGACGGCGGAGAATGAGCGAGCGAACATGGCGATCTCTCTCGAATAGCACGTCATACCTGTGCTACCCCACAGATTCATTTCTTGCCACTGCCCAGCCGCCGGTCCAGGAATTCCGCGGACGCCTTGTAGGCCTCCACCCACCGATCCCACCGCAGGAAGCCGTGGATCTCGTCCGGGAAGACGAGCTGCTCCACCTCCACGTTCCGCTCGCGCAGGGCCTGCACGAGCGTGACCGTCTCCACGAAGCGTACGTTGCGGTCGTCGTCGCCGTGTATGACCAGCACCGGCGACCGCCAGCCGTCCACGCTCGACATCGGTGAGGCGTGGAACGCCGTGCGGGTTCGCTCCGGGTTCTCGAGCGGGTTGTAGGACGGCACGAAGGTCGCGACCCCGACGTTCCAGTCGTGCACGCCGTGGAAGTCGACGCCGGCCGCAAACAGGTCGGAGGCGCGCGACAGTCCCATCGCCGTGAGGTAGCCGCCGTAGGAGCCGCCCCAGAGCGCGATGCGCTTGGGATCCACGTCGGGACGCCCGGCGAGGTACAGGCCCGCGGCCATCACGTCCTGGAATTCACTCCCTCCCGACGCGCCGTAGTTGAGCGCCTCGCGGAACTCCATGCCGTATCCGATGCCGCTGCGGTAGTTGATCGCCAGCACCACGTACCCCTTGCTCGCGAGGTGCTGGTTGAACGCATAAGCGTTGGCGTAGTAACTGGAGTAGTTCCAGCCGAGAAGCATCTGGCGGCGCGAGCCGCCGTGCATGAAGATGGCTGCGGGGCGTGCATCGCCGGCCTTGGCGCCGGGCGGCAGGAAGAGCTGGGCGTGGAACTTGAGCCCGTCGGTGGACGTGATCACCACCGGCTGCGGATCCACCATCGCCCGCTCGGGGAAGTCGGCGGGAATGGTCCCCGGAGCGAGTTCGCGCGGCGCCGCCGAGCCCACCTGGATGACGGCGTGCGCGGGGCGGCGCGTCCCGGACTTGAGGAACGCGATGCTCGCACCATCGCTCGTCACCGCCGGCTGCCACTCGATGTCGGCGCCCGACGTCACCGCGCGCGGCGGTCCGCCGGCGACGCTCACGCGCCAGATGTCGCGGCGGTCGATGTCGTCCTGGTTGGAGTTGAAGATCACCTCGCGCCGGTCGGGCGTGAACGTGACGTACTCCACCTCGAACGTGCCCGGCGTCAGCAGCACCGGCGCGCCGCCGTTGGCGGACACGGAGTAGAGCGACGTCCATCCCGTCTTCTCCCACGGGAAGACCAGCCGATCGCCGGCCGCCCAGGTGAGCTGCGGACCCACGATGTCGCGGTACGCCGAGCCGCGCCCCGTATCCGCGCGAAAGACGGTGCGTCCCTTCCCGGTGTTGGCGTCGGCGACGATAAGGGACCACGGCTCGGCACGCCGCTCCGGCGTGAAGAGCATGTGCCACGACGCCGCAGGGGTGCGCCGAAAGGCGACCTGCCTGCCGTCAGGGGACCAGACGGGATTCTCGTCCGTGTCCACGCTCGGCGCGAGCCACTGCACGCGCCTTGCCGCGAGATCGAGGACGGCGATGAAGGCGTGCGTGCCACGATTGCTCGCGAAGAGCAGCCGGCCGCCGTCGGGAGACCACGAGAGCGAGCCGATGCCGCCGCGCACGCTCGCCACCTGGGCGGCCGGCTTGCTCTCGTCCACGGGCGCCGTCCAGATGGCGCCGCGCCGCACGAAGGCCATGGTGGCGCCGTCGGGCGACATCGCGACGCTGCTCGCGGCGCCGACCCTCGTCGGCTCGCCTCCCGCCACGTTCACGCGCCAGAGTGCCATTTCGGCGCCGGCCGGGTCGCTCGTCGGGTTCGGGTTCTCCCCCGCGCGGTTGGGACCCTGCCCACGCGTGTAGAAGATCGTGGAGGCGTCCTTGGACCAGACGAGCCCACCCAGCTCCTGTCCGTCGGCCTGCGTGTACGAAGTGAGCGTGCGACCGCGATACTCCGGCGGCGTCGCCACCCAGATGTTGCGCACGCCCCGGTCATTCAGCACCCACGCCACCGCCCCGCCACTCGGCGCCGCGGTGAGCGAACCCGGGTACGGCGCCGACATCAACTGTTCGATGGGGATCTCGCGCTGCTGGGCGAACAGCGGGGAGGCGAGCAGCACCGCGGTGACTGCAGCGCACGCGACACGGGAGGGCACACGCATGGCGACCATCTCCAGGCAGGGGGTTGGAACCGCGCCCTAACGTAGCACACGAGTGCCGACTCGTCAGCCACCGTCGCCTTCAACCACGAAGAAGCGAAGAACGCGAAGGGACGCGAAGAAGGGCCCACCCGTGCGGTGAGCCCCTTCGTGTTTCTTCGCGCCCTTCGATCTTCGTGGTATCAGGTGCAGTTCCCTGTCCCACTCCCCCGCACCACACCCTGTTCCCTGTCCCCTGAACCAGAGAGCGGGCCTATCCGCTCCCCAGCGTCACTTTCTCCGGCCGCTCGGAGATCGCGCCCCAGATGTAATCGCCGTTCATCCGCTTGATGAAGTCGATGCTGATCCCCTTGGGGCAGGCCGCCATGCACTCGCCGAAGAGCGTGCACCCGCCGAAGCCCTCGAGGTCCATCTGCGCCACCATGCTCAGCGCGCGGCGATAGCGCTCCGGCTGGCCCTGCGGCAGCAGTCCGAGGTGGCTGATCTTGGCCGCGGTGAACAGCGACACCGAGGCGTTGGGGCACGCCGCCACGCAGGCGCCGCACCCGATGCAGGCCGCGGCGTCCATGGCCTCGTCCGCGTCCGGCTTGGCGATCGGCAGCGCGTTGGCGTCCTGCGGCGACCCGGTGGCCACCGAGATGAACCCGCCGGCCTGGATGATGCGGTCGAGCGGCGTGCGGTCCACGATCAGGTCGCGGATCACCGGGAACGCCTTGGCGCGCCACGGCTCCAGCGTGATCGAGTCGCCGTCCTTGAACGAGCGCATGTGCAGCTGGCACGTGGTGGTCAGCTTGCTCGGCCCGTGCGCCACGCCGTTGATCATCATGCCGCACATGCCGCAGATCCCCTCGCGGCAGTCGTGATCGAAGGCAATGGGGTCCTTGCCTTCGAGCGCGAGCTTGTCGTTGACGACGTCGAGCATCTCGAGGAACGAACTTTCCGGGCTGACGTCGGTGGCCGTGTACTCCTCGAACTTGCCGGGAGCCTTGGGGCCCGCCTGCCGCCACACCTTGAGCTTGATGGTCATGGTTCCAGACATTCGGTCACTCACTTGTAGCTGCGGGTGGCGAGATGCACGTTCTCGAACTCGAGCGGTTCCTTGTTGAGCACCGGCGCCGACGTGTCGCCGGTATACTCCCACGCCGCCACGTAGCAGAAGGCGTCGTCGTTGCGCTTGGCCTCGCCCGCCTCCTGGTACTCCTCGCGGAAATGGCCGCCGCAGGATTCCTCACGGTGCAGCGCGTCGAGGCACATGAGCTCGCCGAACTCCAGGAAGTCGGCCACGCGGCCGGCCTTCTCGAGCTGCTGGTTCAGCGTGTCGCCGCTGCCCGGCACGGTGAGGTTCTGCCAGAACTCCTCGCGCACCGCGGGGATCTCGCGCAGCGCCTGCTTGAGGCCGGCCTCGTTGCGGGCCATGCCGCAGTGCTCCCACATGATCTTGCCGAGCGCGCGGTGGAAGGAGTCGGCGGTGCGCTTGCCATTGATGCCGAGCAGGCGCGACGTGCGCTGCTGCACGGCCTCCACGGCGGCCCGAAACTCGGGATGGTCGGTCGTCACCTTCTCGAACTTGTTGCTCGCCAGGTAGTGCCCGATGGTGTACGGCAGGACGAAGTAGCCGTCGGCCAGCCCCTGCATCAGGGCGCTCGCGCCGAGGCGGTTGGCGCCGTGATCGCTGAAGTTGGCCTCGCCGATGACGTGCAGCCCCGGGATCGTGCTCATCAGGTTGTAGTCCACCCAGAGCCCGCCCATCGTGTAGTGCGAGGCGGGGTAGATGCGCATCGGCACTTCGTACGGATTCTCGTCCGTGATGCGCTGGTACATCTCGAACAGGTTGCCGTACCGCTCCGCGATCTCCTTGGCGCCGAGCCGCTTGATGGAGTCGGCGAAGTCGAGGTAGACGCCCCGCCCGCCCGGGCCGACGCCGCGGCCGTCGTCGCATGCTTCCTTGGCGGCGCGGCTCGAGATGTCGCGCGGCGCGAGGTTGCCGTAGCTCGGATACTTGCGCTCGAGATAGTAGTCGCGGTCTTCCTCAGGGATCTCGCTCGGCTTCTTGCCGACGTCCTCGCGCTTCTTGGGCACCCAGACGCGGCCGTCGTTGCGCAGCGATTCGGACATGAGCGTCAGCTTGCTCTGGTGCTCGCCGGCCACGGGGATGCACGTGGGATGGATCTGCGTGTAGCACGGGTTGGCGAAGGCCGCCCCCTTCTTGAAGGCGCGGTAGATCGCCGTCGCGTTGCACCCCTGCGCGTTGGTGCTGAGATAGAAGACGTTGCCGTAGCCGCCGGTGCCGAGCACCACGGCGTCCGCCACGTGCGCTTCGACCGCGCCCGTCACCAGGTTGCGCGTGACAATACCGCGCGCCACGCCGTTGATGGTCACCAGCTCGAGCATCTCGTGGCGGTTGTACATCTTCACGCCGCCGCGGGCGATCTCCTTCTCCAGCGCCTGGTAGGCGCCGAGCAGCAGCTGCTGGCCGGTCTGGCCGCGCGCGTAGAAGGTGCGGCTCACCTGCGCGCCGCCGAACGACCGGTTGGCGAGCAGGCCGCCGTACTCGCGCGCGAACGGCACGCCCTGCGCCACGCACTGGTCGATGATGTCCACCGAGACCTGCGCCAGCCGATAGACGTTGGCCTCGCGGGCGCGGAAGTCGCCGCCTTTCACCGTGTCGTAGAACAGCCGCTGGATGCTGTCGCCGTCGTTGCGGTAGTTCTTGGCGCCGTTGATGCCGCCCTGGGCGGCAATCGAGTGCGCGCGACGCGGCGAGTCCTGGAAGGCGAAGCAGCTGACGTTGTACCCCAGCTCGCTCATCGACGCGGCGGCGCTCGCGCCGGCCAGGCCGCTGCCGACCACGATGACGTGGTATTTCCGCTTGTTCGCCGGGTTCACCAGCTTCATCTCGAAGCGGTGCTTGTCCCACTTCTCGGCGATGGGGCCGGACGGGATCTTGGAATCGAGTTTCATGTTCGTCTCCGCCTCAACGCACGATGCCGAGGGCGACGCCCAGCGGCACGAGGCTGAAGCCCACGGTCACGACGAGGGCGATGATCAGCGGCAGGCGCCGCTGCAGGGGCTCGGCGGCGTTCTTGGCGAGGCCCAGCGTGCGCAGCACCGCCCACGTTCCGTGGAACAGGTGCAGCAGCAGGAAGAACATCGCCACGAGGTAGAACGCCACCCAGATGGGCCGCTTGAACGCCAGCACCACGTTGCCGTAGGCCGCGCCCCTGGTGAACTCCGGGAGCAGCCACGTCCACCCGAGGGTGAACTGCCCAAGGTGGAGCACGATGAAGACGAACAGGAAGACGCCGCCCCAGCGCATCGTGCGCGACGCATACGTGCTCACCTGCGCCTCGCGCAGCGCGTAATCCACCGGGCGCGCGGCCCAGCTGCGGCGCGTCAGCTGCCAGGCGGCAAGGGCGTGCAGCACGACGGAGATGAGCAGCACGACGCGCACCGCCCACGTGAGTTCGATGATGTCTTCCTGGAGGAGCTTGGCGTACGCGTTGTAGCGCTCCATCCCCATGAAGACCTGCAGGTTGCCGGCCATGTGGCCGATGACGAAGCCCACGACAATGAGGCCCGTGATGCCCATCACCACCTTCTTGCCGACCGAAGAGTCCCAGAACTTGAGCATGTTCCAGAGGTTGGGAGCGAACCCGGGCCGCGTGCGGCGCGATGCCGCACGGCGACCGGTGCTCGTGGACCTAGATACGACGCGGGGCCGGCGCCTGGCCGACCCCGCCCCACCATCCTACAACTTCACGACGCTCATCGGCTCGCGCACCGCGTCGGCGCTCTTCTCCAGCGCCGCCTTCTCGTCCGCGGTGAGGTCGATCTCGACGACCTTCATGAGCCCCTGGCGCCCGAGCTTGCAGGGCACGCCAAGGAACAGGCCCTTCATGCCGTACTCGCCCTCGAGCCACGCCGCGCACGGCAGGATGCGCTTCTGGTCGTTGACGATCGCCTCGACCATCTGCACGGCGCCCGACGACGGCGCGTAGTACGCCGAGCCGGTCTTGAGGTACTTCACGATCTCGCCGCCGCCGTTGCGGGCGCGGACGACCAGCGGCTCCAGCTCTTCCTTCGAGAGGAACTGCGTGATCGGGATGCCGCTGATGGACGTGTAGCTGATGAGCGGCACCATCGTGTCGCCGTGGCCGCCGAGCACCATCGCCTGGATGTCGCGCACGGAGACGTCGAGCTTCTCGGCGATGAACGAGCGGAAGCGGGCCGTGTCGAGGATGCCGGCCATGCCGAGCACGCGCTCGCGCGGGAAGCCGCTGACCTTCATCGCGACGTAGCACATCACGTCGAGCGGATTCGAGACGACGATGATGATGGCATTGGGCGACGTCTTGGCGACTTCGGCCGCGCACGAGCCGACGATGCCGGCGTTCGTGTTGAGCAGGTCGTCGCGCGACATGCCCGGCTTGCGCGGGATGCCCGCCGTGATGACGACGATGTCCGAACCCGCCGTCTCTTCGTAGCCGGTCGTGCCGGTGACGCGCGAGTCGAAGAGCTCGATGGGCGCCGATTCCCATTGGTCGAGTCCCTTCCCCTGCGGAATGCCGTCGGCGATGTCCACCATCACGACGGAACGGGCGAGTTCCTTCTCGGCGATGCGCTGGGCGGTCGTGGCGCCGACATTGCCGGCCCCGACCACGGTGATCTTGTTGACCATATGAGTGGCAGGAAGAGAGTACGCGACGATGCTGCCGGAACGGGGAGAAATTACGGTTCGCGCACGCAGATGTAAACGCATTTCCACCCGCAACTCTGGCTCCGTTTGCCCTACGCCAGCAAATCGAAACCCTTACCCGCCCACCTCGCTCAGCGCCTTGAGCCCGCCAACGCGCAGCTTCAGCAGCTCATGTTCGCGCGGCTTCTCGGCCAGCGCCTTGGCGAAATACGGTGCGAGCGGCTCGCCGGCGCGCAGGGGTTCACGCAGGTTGACCTCGTGGTCGCCGTAGAGGCAGGTGCGCAAGCGGCCGTCGGCGGTGAGGCGCACACGGTTGCACGTGTCGCAGTACGTGTGGGACAGGGGCGTGATCACGCCGATCGTCCCCAGCGCGCCGGCAATACGCAGGTAGCGGGCCGGTCCATTGCCGCGGGCCGGGCCGGCCACCGGTTCGAGCGCGCCGAAGCGTGCCGCAATGCGCGCCAGCACCTCCTCGCTCGGCACGACGCGCTCGAACTCGGTCCCCGCGAGGTCGCCCACGGGCATCAGCTCGATGAAGCGCACGTGCCAGGGATGGACGACGGTGAGCGCCGCGAAGTCTTCGACCTCGTCGTCGTTGGCGCCGCGGATCACGACCACGTTGATCTTGATCGGGTCGAGCCCCGCGTCGGACGCCGCCGTCGCCGCGACGATCGGGTCGAACGACAGGTTGCGCCGCGCGATCTCGGCGATGCGGTCGGGGCGCAGCGAATCCGAGCTCATGTTGATGCGGTCCAGCCCCGCATCGCGCAACGCCTGCGCCATCTGCGGCAGCTTCACGCCATTCGTCGAGAGGGCGATGTCCTCGATGCCCGGCACGGCGCGCAGTTCGCGAATGAGTGTCGGCAGGTCCGGACGCACCGTCGGCTCGCCCCCGGTGATGCGCAGCCGACGCAGCCCGAGCGGCGCCAGCTGTCGCACGACCTCGGTGATCTCCTCGTACGAGAGGATCTGCTGCCGCGGGAGCCACGCCATCCCGCTCTCCGGCATGCAGTACACGCACCGGAAGTTGCAGCGGTCGGTGACGGAGATGCGCAGGTACTCGATGCTGCGTCCGAACTGGTCAAGCACCGGTCACCTCCGCCTCAGACGATCCCTGCCCCGCCGCCCCCCGCACCACACCCTGCCTCCCTGCCCCCTGCACCGTGCCATGTTCCACCCACTGCCGCGTGCCGTCGGTGTAGTGCTCGAGCTTCCAGATCGGGACGCGCTCTTTGAGCGCCTCGATGATCCAGCGCGCCGCGTCCATGGCGTTGGCGCGGCGCGGATGCGCCACCGCGATCGCCACGCTCGCCTCGCCCAGTGCCAGGTAGCCCGTCCGGTGCTCGATGACGATATGCGTCGTGCCGAACTGCGCCGCGGCTTCGCGCGCGATCTCGGCCATCTCGCGCTCCGCCATCGGCGCGTACGCGTTGTACTCGATGCCGTCCACGGGCCGCCCGTCGTTGGTGTCGCGCACGGTCCCGACGAAGAGCGACAGCGCACCGTTGGCCGACGACGCCACCTCGGCCGCGATGGCGGCGATGTCGATCGGAGAGCCGACGAGTCCGGTGCGCATCAGCCGCCCGCCACCGGGGGGATGAGCGCCACCTCGTCGGACGGAGCCACACGAACGTCGGCGCCGGCGTAGCGGTGGTTGACGGCCACGAGCGGCCGCGCCGGCAGGTGCACCGCCGGTGCCGCGACGCGCACCGCCTGCACCACCTCGGACACGCGGGCGTCGTCGGCAACCGACACGCGCACGCTCGTGGCGCCGGCAGCGTCAGCGTATGACGCGAAGAGGAGGACGTCGAGTTGCATCTCGCCTAGGAAGCTAATGCGAAGGCTCCGGGAGCGTGACGTGCCCCCGGAGCCCCGTTCGTACAACCGTGTATCCCGTTAGTCGTCCGTGAGTTCCGACTCATCCACGCCGGCAACCATGGCGCGCAGTTCCTTGGACGGCTTGAAGACCGGCACGGGTCGCGCCGACACCTCCACCGGGGCGCCGGTACGAGGGTTGCGTGCCATGCGCGTCTTGCGCTGGCGGATCTTGAAGGTGCCAAACCCGCGGACCTCGATGTTGCGCTGCTCCTTGAGCGCGTCCTTGATAGCGTCCAGGAACGCGTCCACGACGCGGGCGCAGTCCTTCTTCGAAATCATCGGGCCGGAGGTCCGCTCAATCGCCTCGGTCACACGCTCGACGAGATCAGCTTTGGTCATTTCCTTCCTCGGAAGGGGCTCGAGAATGCCGTAACTGATGAAAACGTAGGATGTTACGCCAACCCTGTCAAGCACGACGAGGCCCGGCTCCCATTTTTCGAGGGAAACCGGGCCTCTCAGCTAACGCTAGCGCTGGATTTCGGTTACGCGCCGACGGCCTGCATGAAGTCGTCGAAGAGCGGGCGCGCGTCGTGCGGACCTGGCGCCGCCTCGGGGTGGTACTGCACTGCGAAGATTGGCAACAACTTGTGCTTCAGTCCCTCGATTGTGCCGTCGTTCAGGTTCACGTGCGTCACTTCGAGGTCGGGCGCACCAGGGATACCGTCCACTCCGCCGTCGACGGCGAAGCCGTGGTTCTGCGACGTGATCAGCACGCGGCCGGACGCAATGTCCTTCACCGGGTGATTCCCGCCGCGGTGCCCGTACGAGAGTTTCGTCGTGCGCCCACCGAAGGTGAGGCCAAGCAACTGGTGGCCGAGGCAGATGCCGAAGATCGGTATCTTGCGCTCCGCGAGCGACTTGATGACGGCCGGAGCATACTCGACGGCTTCCGGGTCGCCCGGGCCATTCGAGAGGAAGACCCCGCTTGGACGCAGGGCCAGCACGTCCGCGGCGCTCGTGGTCGACGGCACGACGGTCACCCGGCAGCCGCGCTCTTCGAAGAGGCGCAGGATATTGCGCTTGATGCCGTAGTCGAAGGCGACGATGTGCGGAGACCCTGCCGTCCCGGCGCACCATTCGTACGGCGCCTCGGTGGTCACGACGGAGGCCAGGTCGAGCCCCGCCATGGGCGGACAGGCGTCCAGAACTGCGAGCGCTTCCTTGCTCACCTCCGAGCCCGCGGCAATCACTCCGCGCAACACCCCGACCGTCCTCAAGTGCCGTGTGAGGCGACGTGTGTCAACCTCAGTCAATATTGGCACTTGGGCGCCATTCAAATAG
This sequence comes from uncultured Gemmatimonas sp., assembly GCA_964416005.1. Taxonomy (GTDB): domain Bacteria; phylum Gemmatimonadota; class Gemmatimonadetes; order Gemmatimonadales; family Gemmatimonadaceae; genus PNKL01. Next base: position 5,276 of record CAYQCP010000048.1, on the reverse strand, counting down.
TCGTACAGGCTGCCGGACGCTCGCCAGTTCGAATGCGTCGCCGAGAGCTCCCGCACCACAATGCCGCTGATCTGCGGACGCGCGGATTCAGGGTCCTCGAAGTTGATGCCGTAGTTCCCAATCATGGGGGCGGTCATCACCACGATCTGGCCGCGGAATGAGGGGTCGGTGAAGACCTCCTGATAGCCACTCATGTTCGTGGTGAACACCACTTCGGCCACCGACGGCGCCCCGATGGGCGCCGCGAGGCGGCCACGAAAAAGGGTTCCATCCTCGAGGAGGAGGAACCCCGGCCTTTCGTCGAGGAGCGCGGTCACTGAGCCGTCAGGGCTGCTTCGCGGGAGCGGGCGTGGTGGGCGCGGGAGTCGCCGGCGCCGTCTGGAGCGGCACCACGGACTGGCCTGCGCCACCCTGCGTGGCGGGCGCCGTCGGAGCGGCCGGCGGCGGAACCGCCACGGCCTTGTCCAGCACCGAGGTCGGCGTGCGGCCGCGTGCCGACGCCACCTGCAGCACGAACGCGAGGAAGATGAAGATGCCGCCCGCCCACCAACTGGTCTTGGTCAGCAGGTTGCCGGCCTGACGCGTGCCGAGCAGTGCGTCGGCCGAGGACGAAGCCCCGCCGAAGCTCGCAGCCAGCCCGCCGCCCTTCCCGCTCTGGAGCAGAATGGCCGCGACGAGCACAATGCTGTCAATAATCAGCAGGATGACGAGAAATCTGGTGAGCATCGAGGTCCCGGGGTGATTCCGTAGGTAAGCCTTGAATCCTAAGCAACTTACATGCCCAGATCAAGTGAGGACGATCGAAGCCCACCCTTCGGCGTCCAGACTGGCTCCGCCCACGAGCAGGCCATCCACCTCCGGAGCGGCAAGCAGGTCCGCCGCGTTGCCGCGATTGACCGAGCCGCCGTACAGGATCGGCACCGCGAGACTGCCGCCGTCGAGGATGCGGCGCAGCTCCTCACCGATGGCCTGGTGCACGGCGCTCGCGTCGGCCGGCGTCGCCGTCTTGCCGGTGCCGATGGCCCAGACCGGCTCGTACGCAATGATCGCGTTCCCCGCCTCGGCGCTCGTCACGGTGCTGAGCGCCGCGCGCAGCTGGCGCAGCACGACCTGCTCCGTCTGCCCTGCCTCGCGCTGCGCCAGTGTCTCGCCGACGCACACGATGGGCGTGAGCCCCGCGCGCGTGGCGGCGGCCACCTTCTTGCCCGCCTCCTCTTCCGTCTCGCCAAAGATGTGGCGGCGCTCCGAGTGACCGACGAGCACGTACTTGGCGCCGGACGCGCGCGCGATCGTGGCCGAGTTCTCCCCGGTGTACGCGCCCTTGTCCTCCCAGTAGATGTTCTGCACGCCGAGCTGGATGTCGGGTCGGTCCTTCAGCGCGCCGACCACGGCGCCGAACGCCAGCGCCGGCGGGAAGAAGATGACGCTGCGATCCTGCCGCTTGCCGAAGTGGGCAAGGAAGGTGCGCATGAACGCCGTCGCATCCGCCGGCGCGTGGTTCATCTTCCAGTTGGCGGCAAAGATCGGTTGCTTCATCACTTGTCGTCCAGGGCCGCGACGCCCGGCAGCACCTTGCCCTCGAGGAATTCGAGGGAAGCACCACCACCCGTCGAGACGTGGCTCATCTTCGCGGCGAGTCCCGCGCCTTCAACGGCCGCGGCCGAGTCGCCGCCGCCGACCACCGTGATGCATCCCTTGGCGGTTGCATCGGCCATCGCACGCGCCACGATATTCGTGCCGTTGTCGAACGGCGGCGTCTCGAATACGCCCATCGGGCCGTTCCACACCACCGTCTTCGCGCTCAGGATCGCCCGCGCGTACGACGCCGCCGTGTCGGGGCCAATGTCGAGCATCGCCTCCGTCGCCGGAATGGCATCGCGCTTGACCGCATGCGCCTTCGCCCCCTCGGCGAGGGCAGGCGCCACCGTGGCGTCGTGCGGCAGGATAAGCACCGTGCCGGCGCGATCCACTAGCGCGGCGGCCATCTCGACGCGGTCGGGTTCCACTAGCGAGGTGCCGGTCTCGAAACCCATCGCCTTGTAAAACGTGCAGGCCATCGCCCCGCCGACGAGCAGCGCGTCGACCTTGGGGAGGAGCGCCTCGATGACGTCGATCTTGCCCGAGATCTTCGAGCCGCCGAGGATGGCGACGAACGGGCGCTTCGGATGGTCGAGCGCGCTGCCGAGGTACTCCAGCTCCTTCTCCATCAGCAGGCCGGCAACCGCCGGGCGCAGCAGCGTGGCCACGGCCTCGGTGCTCGAGTGCGCCCGATGCGCCGAGCCGAACGCATCGTTCACGTAGAAGTCACCAAGCTTCGCCATCGCCTCGGCGAGCGCGGCGTCGTTCTTCTCCTCGCCCTTCTCGAAGCGCGTGTTCTCGACGAGGAGCACCTCGCCGTCCTTGAGGGCGCGGGAAGCGGCCTCCGCCTCCGCGCCGACCACCGTCGGGCAGAACGCCACCGGCCTGCCCAGCAGTTCCTGCAGGCGCTTGGCGACGGGGGCGAGCGAGTACTTGGGATCCGGGCCGCCCTTCGGACGGCCGAGATGTGAGCAGAGCACCACGCGGGCGCCGCCCTTCATGAGCAGTTGCAGCGTAGGAATGGCGGCGCGAATGCGGGTATCGTCGGTGACGGTGCCGCCCTCGCCCAGCGGGACATTGAAGTCCACGCGAACGAGGGCGCGCCGCCCCTTCATCTCCGCCGGCGCCAGGTTGGCGACGGTACGCTTGTTCATGGTGTGGGCCCTAGAGCCGAGCGCCGATGTACGTGATCAGGTCGACGCAGCGCACCGAATAGCCCCACTCATTGTCGTACCAGCCCGACAGCTTGACCATGGTGCCGTCAATGACGTTGGTGCACTTGGAGTCGATGATGCACGAGTGCGGATTGCCGACGTAATCGATGGAAACGAGCTCTTCCTCGGTGTACTGGAGGATGCCCTTCAGCGCCCCCTCCGACGCGGCCTTGAAGGCGGCGTTCACCTCGGCGATCGTGGTCGGCTTCTCCACCTCGACCGTGAGCTCGGTGAGCGACACGTCCGGCGTCGGGACGCGGACCGACAGGCCGTCGATCTTGCCCTTCAGCTCGGGAATGACGAGCGCGGTGGCCTTGGCGGCGCCGGTCGTCGTCGGGATGATGGACAGGGCCCCGGCGCGAGCGCGGCGCAGGTCCTTGTGCGGCAGGTCGAGGATGTTCTGGTCGTTGGTGTACGAGTGGATCGTCACCATGGCGCCGTGCCTGAATCCGAACGCATCGCGGATGGTCTTGACCATCGGCACGAGGCAGTTGGTCGTGCACGAGGCGTTGGATACGATGTGGTGCTTGGCGCTGTCGTACTTCTCGTGGTTCACGCCCAGCACGACCGTGATGTCCTCGTTCTTCGCGGGCGCCGAGATGATGACCTTCTTCGCGCCGCCGGCGATGTGCTTCCTGGCGTCCTCGGCATTGGTGAACTTGCCCGTGCTCTCGAGGACGATGTCGACGCCGAGGTCCTTCCACGGCAGGTTCGCCGGGTCCTTCTCCTTGAAGATGCGGACCTTGTCGCCGTTGATCGTGATCGACGTGTCGTCGTAGGTGACGGTGCCGTCGAACGCGCCGTGCACCGAGTCGTGCTTGAAGAGGTGCGCCAGCGTCTTGGTGTCGGTGAGGTCATTCACCGCGACGAAGTCGATGGCGACGCCGCGCTCCTTGGCGGCGCGCACAACCTGACGGCCGATGCGGCCGAATCCATTGATGCCAACCTTGATCGCCATCGCGAAAGCTCCCGTAGGAATCAGGGGCGGTCGGCGTCACTGCGCGCCCGCCCGAAGGTCCAGTACCTGATGTCGGACGCCCCGCCATCCAGCAGCGCGACGGCGCATGCATTGAGCGTGGCGCCCGTAGTGAGTACGTCGTCCACCAGCACGAGCATCCGGCCGCGAAGCGCGGCCCGGCGCTGCACCGGAGCGGCAAACGCATCGTGAACGTTCGCCCTGCGCTCAGCGGGTGTCAATTGCGTCTGTGACTCAGTGGTGCGAACCCGCACGAGCACGTCATCCAGAACCGTGCCGCCCGTGCGACGCGCGAGCGCCGCCGCGAGGTGCGCGCTCTGGTTGAAACCGCGTTCACGGTGGCGCGCGGCGGCGAGCGGCACGGGGATGAAGCACGGCGCGGAGATGCCATCGAGCACGGTCCCGCCGAATCGCACCATGCGCTCCGCCATGCCGTCGGCCATCCCCCACCACCCCTGGTACTTGAGGGCGGCGAGCAGCGGCGTGCTCTGCGCATGCGGGACCCAGCAGACGGACCGAGCGCGGACGCAGCGCGGGTCGAGCAGCCGACAGACAGGACACTCGGTGGAACCGCTGGATAACGCGGACGGCAGCGGGTGTCCGCAGCGCACGCACCACGGCTTGGGCAGAAGCGGCAGGCGGCTCCAGCAGGCACCGCAGACGAGGCCGCGGTCGCGGGAGCCCATGCCGGCGCTGCAGGCCAGGCAGGCGCGGGGGACGGCCAGTTCAAGGGCGCCGTCGAGCGCCGACCGCCAGCCGCGACTCAGCCGCGCAGGGAGGCCCACATCGCCTCGCGGTTGGGCGCCTCCCCGAACCATCGCTCGAAGGCGAGCGCCCCCTGCGCGACCAGCATGCCCAGGCCGTCCGCGGCCGGCCGTCCCGCCGCACGCGCCGCACGCACCCACGCCGTCTCGGCGCGCACATACGCGAGGTCGAAGACACAGGCACGCGGCGGAAGCACGTGCACCGGCACGGGGAACTCGTCGTCCGGCCCCAGACCAAGCGGCGTCGCGTTCACCACCAGCTCGGCCTCGCCGACCGCCGCGTCCAAGGTGTCGGAGCGCTGCACGTTGCCGAAGCGCGTCGCCAGCCGTTCGGCCCGCTCCGCGTCACGCGACCACAGTGAGACGCGGCACCCGGCCCACCGCTCGGCGGCCGCCGCCACCGCCGCCGCCCCGCCGCCCGCGCCAAGGAGCGCCACGCGACGCCACACGCGCTGCGCACCGAACGCACGCGCCACCGCCTCCTCGAAGCCGCCAACATCGGTGTTGTCGCCGATGAGTTCACCGTCCTCCGTCCAGAACGTGTTGACGGCGGCCACGCGCTCGGCAATCGGCGTCAGGCGGCTGCACAGCGCGGCAAACGCCTCCTTGTGCGGCACGGTGACGTTGCCGCTTGCCCCGATCTGCCGCAGGCGCGCCGCGGTATCCGCCAGCTTCTCGGGTGCGATGTCGAACGCCTCGTACGTCAGCGGCAGTCCGGCCGCGTGCAACGCGGCATTCTGGAAG
>CAYQCP010000047.1:0-26044 GCA_964416005.1 uncultured Gemmatimonas sp. | reverse complement strand
CAACACGGTGCCGGCGGGGCCGGTCTGGGGAGGGTTGTACATGATCTGGGGGAACCAGTCCTGGTACATCGCGCGGTTCATGTTGTACGTCTCGGGCTGGTTCATCGCATACTGGTCGCGATTGTTGTCGTGCCCGATGTACTTCTGGTAGAGCCGCGGGATCTGCATGTTGCGCTTCTTGGGATCGCTCTCGCGCATGTACCAGTTGGCCACCAGCTCCATGCCGTCCGGGTTGGCGTGCACGAAGACGATGATGACGTCCTTCAGGATGCGCAGCGTCTCTTCATCGCTCTGCGAGACGAACTGCCAGTGCGTCTCGATGAGCTGATTGGGGCCAAGGACCTCCGTGGCGTGCAGGCCGCCGTCAATCCAGACGATCGCCTTGCCTTCCTTGGCCAGCGCCTGCGCCTGGGCGTCCGTCAGCCCTTCGGCATGGCTCAGCCGCTGCGCAATCAGCCGGTACTTCTCGCGGTTCTTGAGGTTCTCGGGTGAGGACACGATGGCCATCACCTGCGGGCGCCCCTCGGCCGTCATGCCGATGGTGTCGAGCACCATCCGGTCCGACTCCTTGGCCAGCGTTTCCCAGTACTTGTGGAACTGGGTGTAGTTGGGGAGCCAGTAGTCCTCCCCGATGTCGTGTCCGAAGAACTGCTTCGGCGTCGTCAGTCGGCCCTGGGCGACGGCGACGAGCGGGAGCGCGGCTGCCAGGGCGATGGCGATCAGCGCGCGACGGACGAGAAGACGCATGGTCATGTGGGAATCGGGAAACGAGATGCGGCCTTCCGGCCGCCATGGAACCCATGTCTGTGTAACGCTCCAGATCGGCGTCGCGTTGATCGGACGCCGCCGCAGCGTCCGTCTAGCTTATCCCGCCGCGGCGCCCTCGGCCATCGCCCTCTGGGCCGCCTGCGCGCAACGGCGCTATCATTGGTCGTCCCTCACCGCCGGTGACCTCTCCATGACCATCCTGCGTCCCTTCGCCCTCATCGCCTGCGCCGCCTCGCTGCTCGGCGCTCAGGTGCCCCAGACCGAACACCAGGCACGCCGCGACGCCTTCGTTGCGTCGCTGCCGGGCGACGGCGTCGTGCTTGTGCTCGGCGCCGCCGAGCCCGTGGAGAACTACCTCACGTTCTGGCAATCCCAGAACTTCCGGTATCTCACCGGCTTCCTCGAACCCAACGCCGCGCTCGTCATCGTGCGGCGGGACGGCGCGAGCCGCGCGATGATCTTCGTCCCGCCCAAGGATCCGTCACAGGAAGTGTGGACGGGTGAGCGGCTCGGCGTGGAGGGCGCCAGGGCGCAGATCGGGCTCGAGGCGCGCGATGCGGCCACGCTGCGCCGCGTGCTCGACTCGCTCATCACCGGCGGCGGGACGCTGTTCGCGGTGGGTGACTTCTCGCGGGGCGGCGGCTCCGACGTCCCGGGCGAGGCCGCACCGCGCACGGCGCACGACCAGTTCCTCGATGGCCTCAAGGCCCGGCATCGCAACGTGAAGGTCACTGACGTCAACGACCTCGTGATGCGGCTGCGCGGCCGCAAGTCGGCGGCCGAGCTTGCCCTCCTGCGCGACGCGGCCGCGATCAGCGGCGCCGCCCACCGAGAGGCCATGCGCGCCATAGAGCCTGGGATGGCCGAGTTCGAGATTCAGGCGCTCGCTGAGTACACGTTCCGTCGCAACGGCGGCGACGGGCCCTCGTATGGCTCGATCGTCGGCTCGGGCCCGAACTCCACCGTCCTGCACTACAACCGCGACGACCGGTTCATGAAGAACGGCGAGGTGATCACGATGGACATGGCCGCCTATTACGGCGGCTACTCGGCGGACATCACGCGCACCGTCCCGGTGAACGGCACATTCAGCCCGGCGCAGCGCGACGTGTATGCGCTGGTGCTCGCCGCGCAGCTCGCCGCCGAGCGCCAGATCCGGCCCGGCGTGCGCTTCGCCACGCTGAACGACTCGGCGCTCGCCGTCATCAAGCACGGGCTCGCCCGGCTCGGGCTCACCGAGTCCGCCGACGCCACGTACGAGTGCGGCGCCCAGGTACCCGGGGGGCGCTGTCCCCAGTGGCGGCTGTTCTACATGCACGGGCTCGGCCACCCCATCGGCCTCGACGTGCACGACGTGGACGTCTACGCGCAGGGAGCGCTCGCCGCGGGGAGCGTGTTCACGATCGAGCCCGGCGTGTACGTGCGCGCCAACACGGTGGATGTCATCCCGGATGTTCCGGCCAACGCCGGACTGCGCGCCAAGCTCGCGCCGGTGGTGGCCAGGTATGCCAGCATCGGCGTGCGCATCGAGGACGATTACATCGTGACCGCCTCCGGCTTCGACCGCATCACGGCGGACGTGCCGCGCGAGATCGATGCGATCGAGCGGGAGATGGCGCTGCCGGCGGGTCCTGCCCCGCGCAATGCGAAGCAGGTGGACGCGTACAAGCGATTCAAGCCGTAGGCGCGCGCCTACGGCGCTGACACCGACCCGGTGAGAATACCGGTGCGGATGCGCACGGCCTTGGCGCTCGCGGCGGGGTCGTCTTCCAGGCGCTCATTGATGAGTGTCGCCATCCGCACGGTGCCATTCAGGCTTAGCGACTGTCCCGCGCGGCGCACCTCGATCGTGAGCGGGGCGCCGGCTCGGGTGCCGGGGTTCTCGCGCCACCGGCGGAAGAAATCGGGTTCGCTGGCCCGGACGCCGCCTAGCGCGACCATGATGTCGCCCGGCCGCACCCCGGCCTGCGCGGCCGCGCTGCCGGGCTGCACCGCGGTCACCGTCAGCCCGGCGGAGTCCTGCGAGAATGAGACACCGAGCCGCGCTTCGACGACCGTGTCCGCCACGAGGCGCCACCCGGCCTTCGGCAGCCACGTGTGCCACGGGTAGGGCTCGCGGCCGTCGATGTAGCGCTCGTCGAAGTCCCGGAACGAGGCCCCGCGCGCCGCGCGCGATACGGCGCCCCACCAATCGTCGGCGGTGAAGCCGCGCCCCGCCTTGTACGTCGTCGCGTACAAGGAGCGCATCACGTCGTCGAGCGACGCGCCGTTGTCGGTGACGTCGCGAATCAGGATGTCGAGGGCCAGCCCGGCCAGCGAACCCTTGTCGTAGTAGATGCCGCTGGATCCGTCCCGGATGCGCAGCCACGCCTCGAGCGACGCGTCCTCGAGCGCGAGCGGCGGAAGCTGCGCGACGTGGTCCATCTTGCCCTTGGTGAGGCCGAGGAAGTCGGCGGGTGTGGAGACGCCGCCGCGCACCATCACGAGGTCGGCGTAGTAGTCGGTGATCCCCTCGCTCACCCAGAGCCACGGCGTGGGCTGCGCCGCGTCGTATCGGTAGGGCCACAGGCCGGTGGGGCGGAGGCGCTTGACGTTGAAGGCGTGGAAGACCTCGTGCGCGTAGACGCTGGGCACGAAGGGCTCGTCCAGAAACGGCGTGCCGACGATGCCGACGTTGGAGTTCTGGTGTTCGAGCGCACTCATGCCGCCGAACGCGGAGTCGGCGATCTGCAGCACCGTGTAGGTTGTCCACGGCGTCTCGCCGAACACCTTCACCTGAGGCGGCACCGACTTGCGGAGGGCTTCCCAGAGCGCGGCGCGGCGGGTGCCGGCCGCGCTGCCCGTGGGATACGTGGCGAGTCGCATCCGGCGGCCGGCCACCGGCATGCTGTCGAGGTCGAACTGCCCCACGAAGAACGGCGCGTCCACCAGTTCGTGGTAGGTGCGGGCCGTGAAGTGGCCGCTGCCATCCTGTGACAACCCCGTCACGACGCGCCAGTGCGGCTCCGCCTGCACCGTGACCACCGCCGGGAACTCGGGCGGCAGCCCCTCGGGGTAGAGAAAGACGTTCGTGCCGTTGATGAGCGCGAAGTCGTCCCGCGCCCAATTGAAGGCGTTGTCGAGCGAGTCCGCCCTCGCCTCGAAGCTCACGGTTACCTGCGAGGCCCCATCGGCGTAGATGCGCCAGGTGTCCGGATCGAACTTGTCCCAGCGCAGGGCCCGGGGACCGGAGGTGGCGGAGAAGCCGGAGACGTTGCGGGCGTAATCGCTGATTTCGTACGCCCCGGGTGTCCAAACGGGGAGCGACAGCAGCACGGGACCCGTCCCGCGCACCGAAAAGGTCATTTGCACGCCGATGGATCGCCTCACGCCGTGGGCCGCGTCGAAGTGCAGGCGATAGCGCACGTCGGTGACGGGGGCGGAGCGAGGGGCCGGCGGCGCGGCCGGCGCACCTTGCGCGGCGACAGCCGGCGCGGGGGCAACCAGGAGGAGCAGGAGTGGGAGGCGACGCATGGCAGGTCCGGATCGGGGTGCCCGCAAAGCTAGCGCGTTGCCGCTTTCCGCCGCGAATCGTTCATTATTATGGGGCCGGGCCGGTGTCCGGCTCCTTATGTTGTCGTCCTGGCGGCGCGCCTGCAGCCGCCATTCGCCATACCGACTCCCCGCGTTGCGAGGCGCTTCGCCGCATGACCGGACCCAGTACCCGAACCAGCAAGGCCGTGGAGTCCAAGCGACTCCACCTCATCATGCGCGACACCACCATGCTCGAGGGCGAGATCTTCATCGGCGACGATGCGCCGCTCGTGCAGTACCTGGCCAACCGCAAGGGCGGCTGGATGAACATGGTGCTCGCCCGCCGCCCGAAGTTGAACGAGAGCCCCGGGCATCTCATCGTGCAAACCGATCACATCGTGCTCGCCTCGGCGCCGGACGGCAACGTCCTCGTGCTCGGCCAGTCGGCCACGGGCGTCGGGGAGCGCGGGGTGGACATCGTGCTCGTCGGCGGCACGACCGTGAAGGGCATCCTGCCGCTCGCCCCGCAGCAGCGCCTCAGCGACTATCTCAGCGCGAGCGGCCGGTTCGTCGGGGTCAAGGCGGCCTCGCTTGCCGCCGACGGACGCGCGCTGGGGGACGTCGTCATCCACGCCGCCGCCATCACGATGCTGCGTGAAGCGCGCGATTCGGCCGGTCCGGCTATCGGCCCCGGCGACTGACGCTCAGTTGCTGAGCGCCGCCCGCACGCGCGACAGCAGTTCGTCGGGCGTGAAGGGCTTCATGAGGAGCTCGGAATCACCGGACAACCCCCCGTCGGCCGCGATGACATCCGACGCGAAGCCGGACATGAAGAGCACGCGCGCGTCCGGGCGCGCCTGCCGGAACCGGAGCGCCAGTTCGCGCCCGTTCATGCCGGGCATCACCACGTCGGTGAGCAGCAGGTCGATGCGCCCGGCGTGCGCGGCAGCGCGCGTGAGCGCCTCCTCGCCGTCCCGGGCCGCCAGCACCCGATAGCCGGCGCGCGTCAGCGCCGTGCGAACGAGCTCGCGAACGGCGCCTTCGTCCTCGACCACCAGAAGCGTGCGCGCGCCGTCCTCCACCGCGACGGCGGGATTGAGTAACACGTCCGGAAGCGGGAGCGCCGACGTCACCAGGTGTGGTACCTCCCGGGCGAGCGGCAGAAGCACGCGCATGCACGTGCCCGCGCCGACGGCGCTCTCGACGATGATCGCGCCCCGGTGCTGCCGTGCAATCCCGTACGCCGTGGAGAGCCCGAGCCCCGTCCCCTTGCCGCGCGGCTTGGTGGTGAAGAAGGGCTCGAAGGCCCGCTGGCGTGTGGCCTCGTCCATGCCCACCCCGAAGTCGCGCACGGCGATCAGGCCGTACCGACCGGGGAGCAGCGGCTCAGGATCCGACGCATCCGCAGGCAGGTGTTCCTCGCTGGTGACGTGCACCTCGACGCGACCGCCGCCCGGCATCGCGTCGCCGGCGTTGAGCACGAGGTTCATCAGCACCTGCTGCACCTTGGCCCGGTCGGCCTCCACCACGACGCCCGGCTGCGCCAGCACGACGAGCTCGTGGTTGACGCTGAGTGACTTCCGGAGCAGCGGCTCGAACTCGGTGACCGCGTCCGCGAGGTCGAGGCGGCGCGTGTCGAGCACCTGGGCGCGGCCAAAGGCGAGCAGCTGCGCCACGACCTCCTTGGCCCGCCCGGCGGCGGTGCGCACCAGCGCCATGTCCTTCCGGGCGGGGCTGTCGGCGGGCACGCCGGCGATCGCGAGATCGGTGTAGCCGACGATCGGCGTCAGCAGGTTGTTGAAGTCGTGCGCGATGCCGCCGGCCAGGCGCCCGATGCCCTCCATCTTCTGCGCCTGCGCGAGCTGCTCGAGCGTCTCGCGGTACTTCGTCTCGCTCGCCTGCACCGCGTTCGCATCGGAATCGCGCCGCTCGCGCAGCGCATTGTCCATGCGCAGGAACTGCGCACCCAGCGTGCGGATCTCCTGCACGGTGCTCTCGCCGAAGCGCTGGAGCATCTCGCGCGGCACAGGGTGCCCGTCGGCGAGGTCTTCCGCGACCCGCCCGATGGACTGCAGCGGCGACACGAGCTGGGCGCCGAGCCGCCGCGCCACCGCGTAGACCGAGAGCAGCGCCACGAGCATGAGCACGACCAGGACCGCGGAGGTCGGCATCAACGCCCGCTGCACCGTCGACAGCGGCTCGTCCGCGAGGACGGTGTACGGGAACGTGGCGAGGGGCTGCGCAATCGTCAGCCGCGGAGACACCCCGAGGAGCGCGACGTACGATTCGTCGTTGCGCGGCTCGATCAGGCGCGGGCTCTCGGTGGGGGCGGCCGCCGCCTCAAGCACCTCGCGCCGACGCGCGTCACCCGGCTTCCACACCGGACTCGAGCTCGCCACCACGCGTCCCGCCCGGTCGAGCAGCTGGACCACACCGGCCTCGCTGACGACCCGCGCGCGCAGGATCGAGCGCAGCGCGCTCGCATCGAGCGCGCCCATCAGGACGCCGCCGAAACCGCCCGTCGCGGTGGTCACCGGCATGGCGAGGGGCAGGATCGGTTCGATCCCCGCCCGCCGAGTCTGGAGCTGTCCCAGCAGGATCTCGCCGAACGCGGGACGGTTCGTCGCGCGCGCCGAGCGGTAGTACGACCGTGCGCTGAGGTCGCGTCCCTGGAGTTGCTCGCCCGTGAGCGTGGTCTCTGGCGCTGCCGCCACGACGATGCCGGCCGAATCCGTCACGAGGATGTTGACGAACTCCGGATGGTCCTTGAGGAAGTCGCGCAGCAGGCCGGCGCGGCGCTCCCCGGACGTCTCGCCCAGCACCAGAAGCGCGTGGTTCAGGTCCTCGATCGTGTTGAGGCGCGCCTGAAGGAACTGATCCGACACCTCGTCCGCATCCGCCACCGCGCGTCGGAGCTGAGCCGACGTCTCGTGCATCGCCGCAGTGTTCCCGGACCGCGCCAGCAGCAGCGCGATGATGGTCATCGGCACCATGACCAGCGGTACCGTGCGGTCGAACAGCACCTCGCTCCACGTGCGCGTCGGCTCCCCCGGGAGGCCAAGCAGCGCGCGCACGCGGGTGCTCCGCGACAACCACTCGGCCACCACGGCGTTCATGGTGCCGTTCATCAACTGCTTGACGAGCAGGAGCAGCAGGTAGCCGGCCGGCAACTTCAGCCACCACATGGCGGCGACTGCGTCGAACAGCGCGCCGGCCGTGAGCCAGAACAGGATGTCGGCCACCACGAGGCTGCGCGTTCGTGCAGCCAGGTGCGCCACCACGTACCCCTCCGCGCCATAGAGCAGGATGGCGGCCAGCGTGACCTCGCGAACCGCACTCCACCCCGCGAATCCAATGGCCGCCGTGATGATGCCGGGCAGCACCCCGAGACGCTGGAACGCCAGGAGCACCAGCGCGCCGCCGAACGCGAACTCCGGCGACGCGCTCGACACGATCGGTGCGGGAATCTGGTTGAGCGCGAACGTCGCCGCACCGAATACGATGCCCAGCGCCAGGCGCTGCGCCAGCGGGCGCACCTCTGCTCCGTTCACAGTCTTCGCCGGCTGGCCGGGGTGGGGCGCGGGTGCATGGGCCTAACATTCGGCATCCAGCGTCCACACGGCAACGGCTGGCCTCGACGCAGGCCTGTGGACATCTTCCCCCGGCCGGCGTCGTGCCCGTCCGCGCCACCGCCCCCGAGCCCCATGCGCCTCGCCCTCCCCGCCCTCGCGTTCCTCGCCCCTGCCCTGCTCTCCGCCCAGCGGCCGGAGCCGGTGCGCTACGACGTCTCGTTCCCCAACGCGGTGCATCACGAGGCGGCCATCGCGGTGGAGTTCCCCATCGTGCCGGCGGGCACGCTCGTGCTGCGCATGAGCCGCAGTTCGCCGGGGCGCTACGCGCTGCATGAGTTCGCAAAGAACGTGTACGGCGTGCGGGCCGTGGATGGCGCTGGGCGCGCCCTGCGCATCAGCCGGCCGAACCCGCACCAGTGGAACGTCACCACATCCGGCGGCACGGTGCGCGTGAGTTACACGCTGTTTGGCGACCGGGTGGACGGCACGTACGCCGGCATTTCCGAGGCGCACGCGCACCTCAACATGCCGGCCACCTTTCTCTGGGCACGCGGCTTCGAGGCGCGGCCCATTCGCGTGACGTTTCACCCGCGCCCGGGCTGGCGCATTGCGACCCAGCTGGCGGCGACGCCCGACTCGCTCAGCTTCACCGCGCCGCACCTGCAGTATTTCATGGACAGTCCGACCATGCTCGGACCGCTGGCCGTCCGCACGTGGAATGCCACCTCGCAGGGACGGACCACGCAGTTTCGCGTGGTTCTGCATCACCAGGGCACGGACGCGGAGCTCGACGCCTACGTCGATGGCGCGAAGCGGATCGCCCGCGAGGCGGAAGGCGTGTGGGGCGAGCTGCCCGCGTTCGACTTCGGGCAGTACACGTTTCTTGCCGCGTACCTGCCTTGGGCATCGGGCGATGGCATGGAGCACCGCAATTCGACCTCCCTCACGTCGAGCGGTACGCTGTCGAACCGCATGACCGATCTCCTCGGCACCGTCTCGCATGAGTTCTTCCACGCCTGGAATGTCGAACGCCTCCGGCCGCGCTCGCTGGAGCCGTTTGACCTCTCCGACGCGAACCCGTCTCAGGATCTCTGGCTCGCCGAAGGATTCACGTCGTACTACGGCGACCTGGTCATGGCCCGTGCCGGCCTCGTCTCCGCTCCGGAGTTCATCCAGTCCATCGGCGCGACGGCCGACGTCGTCGTGAATGCGCCCGGACGCCGCTGGTTCAGCGCGATGGAGATGAGTGCGCAGGCCCCGATGGTCGACGCCGCCGTCTCCGTCGACCCGCACAACCGGGCCAACACCTTCATCTCGTACTACGGCTGGGGCGCCGCGCTCGCCTTCGGCCTCGACCTCTCGCTGCGCGCACGGCACGATACGCTTTCACTCGACACGTTCATGCGCGCCCTGTGGAGCGAGTACGGGCGCGCCCAGCGCGACTTTGCCCCGGTGAAGCCGTATCGCGCCGACGACGTCCGGCGCGTGCTCGGCCGCGTCGCGGGCGACACCGCATGGGCCAACGCGTTCTTCGCGCGGTACGTGGCCGGCCGCGACGTGCCCGACTATGCGGCGCTCGCCGAGCCGGCGGGCATCGTCGTGCGGCGCGCACGCCCCGGCGCGGCCTGGATCGGCGACGTGCAGCTCCGCAGCGACGGCGGGCGCATCGTCGTCGAGTCACCCGTGCGGCAAGGCACACCGCTGTACGACGCGGGCGTCGAGCGGGGTGATCACCTCGCGCAGTTCGACGGCCTGCCGATTGTCCGCGCGACGCAGATGGACTCCATCCTCGCCACGCACCGCCCCGGCGACCGCATTCCGATGGTCTTCATCGGCCGCGGCGGCGCGCGCGAAGTGGTGCTTGCACCCGTCGAGAATCCGCACCTCGAGTTCCTCCCCGGCGAAGATGCCGGGCGTCCGCCGACTCCCGCGCAACTCGCGTTCCGCCAGCGCTGGCTCTCATCCGTCCGTAAGGACTGACGTTCCTCTCTCCCGGACCCGTCCCATGCTCCGACTGATCTCGCGCACCTTCCTCTTTGCCGGCACCTCGGCCGTCGCGCTCGCCCAGGGCGCGACGCCGAACGCCGACCTGATCGTGACCAACGCGCGCATCTACACCTCGGACGATACGCGCCCCGTGGTCGAGGCCGTCGCCGTCGCCGGCGGCAAGGTGCTCTTCGCGGGAAACACCGCGGGCGCCATGGCGCTCAAGGGCGCTGCCACGCGCGTCCTCGACCTCGGCGGACGCACCGTGATCCCCGGCATGATCGACGCGCACGGCCACGTGACCGGCCTCGGCGACGCGCTCCACATCGTGGACCTCACGGGCACGGCGACATACGACGAGGTGGTGGCGCGCGTCGCCGAGCGCGCGAAGCAGACCCCCAGGGGGCAGTGGGTGCTCGGCCGCGGTTGGGACCAGAACGACTGGGGCGACACCCGTTTCCCGACCCACGACAAGATGTCCGCCGCGGTGCCGGATCATCCGGTGTACATCGTCCGCGTGGACGGGCACGCCGGCCTCGCCAACCTCAAGGCGCTGCAGGCGGCGGGCGTCACCGCGGCTACGCAGGATCCGTCCGGCGGGCACATCGAGCGCGCCGCCGACGGCAGCCCGTCGGGTGTGTTCGTGGACAACGCGCAAGGCCTCGTGCGGCGCGCCATCCCGCGCCAGACGCGCGATGACGTGAAGCGGGCGATCCTCGACGCGGTGCGTGAGGCGCAGCGTTGGGGGCTGACGGGCGTGCACGATGCCGGCGCCGGCGCCGCCGCCCTCGACGTGTAC
Source organism: uncultured Gemmatimonas sp. (assembly GCA_964416005.1). GTDB lineage: Bacteria > Gemmatimonadota > Gemmatimonadetes > Gemmatimonadales > Gemmatimonadaceae > PNKL01. Next base: position 15,406 of record CAYQCP010000047.1, on the reverse strand, counting down.
GAGGAGCTCGCCAAGAGCGGGCAGATGAAGTTCCGACTCTACGCGATGATCAGCGACGACGCGCAGACCATCGACAGCTGGTTCAAGCGCGGCCCGCTGATGGACGCGTACAACGGCTCGCTCTGGGTGCGCTCCATCAAGCTCTACTCCGACGGCGCGCTCGGGTCCCGCGGCGCCGCCCTCCTCGAACCCTACAGCGACGACCCCAAGAACATCGGCCTGCTCGTCTCGGCACCGGCCCACATCCAGGACGTCGCCACGCGCGCGCTCAAGTTCGGGTTCCAGGTCAACACGCACGCCATCGGCGACCGCGGCAATCGGCTGGTGCTCGACGCCTATGCCGCGGCGCTAAAGGCGGCGCCCGCCGCCGACCACCGCTTCCGCGTCGAGCACGCCCAGATCCTCAACTACGACGACGTGTCGCGCTTCGCCACGCTGGGTGTCATTCCCTCGATGCAGGCGAGCCACCAGACGAGCGACATGTACTGGGCTGGCGCGCGGCTCGGCGCGCAGCGCCTGCTCGGCGCCTATGCCTGGCGGTCGCTGCTCAACACCGGCGTGGTGGTGCCCAACGGCAGCGACTTCCCGGTTGAGCACGTCAATCCGCTGATCTCGTTCCACTCCGCCGTCTCCCGGCAGGACGCGCGCGACTGGCCGCCTGGTGGCTGGTATCCGGCCGAGCGCATGACGCGCGAGGAGGCGCTCAAGTCGGTCACTATCTGGGCGGCGTATGCCGGCTTCCAGGAGAAGGTGCTCGGGTCGTTGACTCCCGGAAAATACGCGGACTTTGTCGTGCTCGATCAGGACATCATGCGCGTGCCGCCTGAACTCCTGCTGCAGACCAAGGTGCTCCAGACCTGGGTCGGCGGCACGCGCGTGTACGAGGCGGCGCCGTGACGCCCGCATCGGTCGCGAACGCCAAGGCCCTCTTCCTGATCCGTCTGGCGATGACGGTCGGGGTGGTCACCTTCGTCGCAGTCGCCTGGTTCCTGCACGGGCGCGGGCAGCCGCCGGTCGCGTCCGCGTCGTCGCTGACCACGCTCACCACGGCGATGTACACGGCGGTCGGCATGGCGGCCGCCGTGGTGATGGCGCTGCGGCTGCGCATCGCGGGCGCAGAACCCGCGATGCGCCGCTCGCTCGCGGTGGTGGCGTGGGCCGTGGGGGAGTTCGCCGCCCTATTCGGCGGCGTGATGCTCTTCCTCACCGGCGACCTGCGGCTCGTGCTCCCTGGCGCGCTGGTCTTCGCGCTGGCGCTGGCGGCGGTGCGCATACCGGAGTGACCGCGGTCACCCCACCCACATCTTGACCGCCACGCCGGCGAGCACCACCGCGAAGAGCCGGCGCAGGAAGGTGTCGCCCATCGCCTGCGCGAGCTGCGCGCCCACCCACGCGCCGAAGAACAGGCCAAGTGCCACCCACAGCGACGCCCGCCAGCTCAGGTGGCCGCCGCGGTAGTATGACCAGGCGCCGAGCGCACCCACCGGCAGCAGCAACGCGCCCAGCGAGGTGCCGATAGCGGTCTGCATCGGCAGGCGCGCGATATAGACGAGCGCCGGAACGATGATGATGCCGCCGCCGATCCCGAAGAGTCCGGCCAGCACGCCGGCGGCAAGGCCGATGACCACCAGCAGGGTCGTGTCCATGAGTTCAATGCCTGGAGAGGGTGGGACCGTTGCTGCCTGCGGTCGCTCCGCACGCGGCGCGTATGTCAGGTGTCGCTGACAGCGGGAATGCCCATGCTGGCCGTCGTCTGCCGCTTGGCGCGCGAGTAGAGGCGGGCGGCCGTCTCGCGCACCTCCTTCTCCTTGTCTTCCAGCAGCTTCTGCAGCGCCGCCATGGCCGCCGGCGTGCGCGCCTCTCCCATTGCCTCGATGGCGCTGAGCCGGATGAGCGGCATGTTGGGACGGCGCAGAAGGCGCTCGGTCGGATTGGCGAGGGTGATGAGCTTCTGCACCCCCTCCGGCGCTACGATGCGCCCCAGCGTGGCGACGAGCGCCAGCTGCACTTCGAGCTCATCCTCTTCGTCGATGCGCCGGACGATCGCCGGTACCAGGCGCTCCTCGCGGCGCGACTGCAGCCCGACCGCCGCCGCGAGACGCACCTCCGGCGCCGTGTCCTGCGTCGCACGGAGAAGTGCGTCCGCCGCAAAATTGGAATCGGCTGCCGCCGCGAGGCCGCGGGCCGCGGCGTGGCGGATGCGCCTGTTCTCCTTGCTGAGCTGATCGCCGAGCACACGCTCCATGTCCGGGTGGCGGAGGGCGACGATCAGTTCGATCGCACGCTCCACCACCGACTCCCGCTGGTCGTCCAGCATCGCCAGAAGGGCATCGTTCGTGCCGGGCAGGCGGGCGAGCAGTTCCGTGTATCGCGTTCGCAGCGCGCGGGTCGGGGCACTGCCGATGCGGTCGGCCACGGCTTCCGCGCCGTCCTCGCCGAATCGCGCCAGCGCCTGTTCCACCTCGGCGCCGCCATCGGGCGCCTCGGCGTAGAGCACGGCGTACGCACGGACCAGCGTCGGCTTGGTCAGGCGGCGCAGCGTCACCACGAACTGTCGGCGCATCTCGTCGTCTTCGGCGCACGTCTCGCACGCAAACATCGCCAGCAGCAGGCGCACCGACATCTCGGTGGCTCCCTCGCGCGCCGCCTGCTCGACGGCGGCCTGCACCGGCTCGAGAAGCCGTCGCAACGCGGCTGGCGTGCTGGCCGTGATCAGGCGCTCGAAGAGTTCGCGATGCTCGGGGCCCAACAGTCCTTCGACCGCAGCCGGCAGTTGCTCGGCCAGCGGCTTGGTGGGCGCCTCCGGCACCGGCTCCTCAGCCGAGGCAGTCGAGGGCTCCCCGCCCGCATCCGTGGACGGCTCTTCCGCCGTCGTGTCGGTGACGTCAGGCGCCGGCGCCGCCGTGGTCGGTTCAGTGACGGACTCAGCAATTGGCTCAGCGGCCGGTTCTGCTGCCGACGCAGCGGCTGGCTCGCTTACTGGCTCAGGCTCGGGCTCAGTCAGGGACGAACCAGCCGGCGCGGCTGCAGGCTCGCTTTCTAAGGCAGGCCCTGCGTCCGCCGCCGGTTCCGCCGACGCAACCGCGGGTGGAAGGAGCGCGATCTCCAGTTCCTTCCACTCATGCGCCGTCAATTCCCCTGCAAACTGCTCGGGTGACTTTCGGCCTCCCGCCACCGCGCCCAGCAACCTGGCGAACCGCTTTACTTCCTCCTGCCTGGCGTGATGCGGTACGAAGATGCGAACGACCCCAAGCGCGGTCAGCAGTGCCTGCAATGCCGCGACGTCCGGCGCCTCGGTGGGCGCGTCTTGGAGCCCCGCGCGCAGCGTGCCCTCCACGATGGCGAGGTCCACCGCGCCATGCTTGGCGGCGCCGCGCGCCGAGCGCAGCGCCGCCTTCTCGGCGGCGTTCTCCACCTTGTCACGCGCGTACAGCGCCACCAGGTGCGCCAGCTGCGTGGTGAATTCGACGTGGCGGTCCATTTCAGGCCGTGGGGAGGGCGTTGTCTGGCTTTCAATCTCGCTCCCGCCTAACATACGCGAGTCCCCCCGACCTCAACACCCATCACTGCAATGCGCGCACTCTTTCGCTCGCGTGGCGCCGTGCTCGGCGCCGCCGTTCTGCTGTTGGCCGGCTGCCAGACCGGCTTGCGTTCGACCCCCGTCGTGCTCTCGACGCCGGCCGCCGACCAGTTGAAGTCGGACGTGGCTTTCCTCGCCAGTGAGGCCCTCGAAGGGCGCGGTACCGGCACCGCCGGCAACGATAGCGCCGCGGTCTTCATCGCCCGCCGCTACAACGCGCTGCGCCTCGCCACCATCGCCCAGCCCGACCGGCCGCCGTGCGCCAAGGGAGGCGTGACGGGCATCGCTGATTGCTTCGTGCTGCCGTTCACGGCCAGCGTCCCGGTGCGCAATGCCGCGCCCCGGCTGCTCAAGACCCAGAATGTCGCCGCCATCATCCCCGGCCGCGGCCCGCTGGCCGGCGAGTACGTCATCGTCGGCGCGCACTTCGACCATGTCGGCCGCGACTCGTCGAGCGCGCGCGACCCGGAGAAGGGGCGCGTGATCCGCCCGGGTGCCGACGACAACGGCTCCGGGACCGTGGCGGTGATGGAGATCGCGCGCCGCCTGGCGCGCCAGCCCGCCAATCGCTCCGTGATCATCGTCAACTTCTCCGGCGAGGAACTCGGCCTCCTCGGCAGCCTGCAGTTCGCGAACAACCTGCCCGTGCCCAGGGAGAAGGTGCAGGCGATGGTCAACCTCGACATGGTGGGCCGGCTCAAGAACGACAAGCTTATCGTGTACGGTGTAGCCACCGCCGCGGAGATGAAGGGGATCGTGGACAGTGTCAACGTGGAGCCCAAGCTCACCCTCGCAGCCGTCGGAGACGGTGAGGGGCCGAGCGATCACGCCGCGTTCTACCGCAAGGACCTTCCGGTCCTGCACCTCTTCACCGACCTGCACGACGACTACCACTCGGCCGCCGACGTCGCGGATCGGCTCAACATCGACGGGCTCGTCCGCGTCACCGACTACACGGAACGCGTCGTCCGTGCGCTGGCCGACCGCCCGTCGCGGCTCACCTTCCAGCGCGTGCTGACGGCGGGCGCCAACCGTCCGTCCGCGCGGCCGGGCGGCGGCGCGTACCTCGGCTCCGTCCCCGACATGGGCGCCGCCGACGTGAAGGGCATGAAGCTCTCGGGCGTGCGCCCGGGGAGTCCGGCCGAGAAGGGCGGACTCAAGGCCGGCGACATCATCATCAAGTTCGGCGGCAAGACCATCACCAACATCTACGACTACACGGACGCGCTCGGGTCGTACAAGCCGGGTGATGTGGTCGAGGTCATCGTGCAGCGGGCCGAGGGAACGGCGACGCTGCAGATTACGCTCGGAACTCGTGGGTGACCGATTGAGGATCTGGAATCCGGATCGCGATTCAGGAACGCGGTCGCGGAGAGGGACCTGCGATCGTAGGTCCCGCTCCTGAATCGCGATCATCCATCGCAATCCGGATTCCAAGTCCTTGATTCACCTCTGGTCCTCCGCCCGATTCCCCGTCCCGCTCCCGGACGGCCACCGCTTTCCGATCGCCAAGTACGCCATGCTCCGCGATGCGGTGCTGGCCGAGGGCGTCGTGGACGAGGGGCATCTGCACGAGCCGGCCCCGCTCTCGCGCGAGGACGTGCTGCGCGTGCACGACGCGCCGTACCTCGAACGACTTGAGCGGGGGACCATGCCCGCGGCGGAGCAGCGGCGGCTCGGTTTTCCGTGGAGCGACGCGCTCGTCGTGCGGTCGCTGCGCGCCGCGGGCGGGACGCTTGAGGCCGCGGCCGCCGCGCTCGAGCACGGGGTGGCCATGAACCTCGCCGGGGGAACGCATCATGCCTTCGCGACGCACGGCGAGGGCTTTTGCGTCCTCAATGACGTCGTCATCGCCTGGCGGTCGCTGCGGCGCGCCGGGCGCGTCGCGCGCGCCGCCGTCATTGACCTCGACGTCCACCAGGGCAACGGAACGCACGCGCTCTGCGCCGACGACCCGGACTGCTACACCTTCTCGATGCACGGCCGGCGCAATTACCCCTTCCGCAAGGTCCCCGGCCGCCTCGACATCGAGCTCGAGGACGGCACTGGCGACACCGAGTATCTCGACCTTCTCGCGGCGGCCCTGCCTCGCGTGCTCCGCGACGGGCGGCCGGATCTCGTCTTCTACCTCGCCGGCGCCGACCCGCACGAAGGAGACGCGCTCGGACGGCTGACCCTCACGTTCGACGGCCTCATGCGCCGCGACCGCATGGTCCTGCAGACCTGCCGCGAGATCGGCGTCCCCGTCTGCATCGTCATCGCGGGCGGATACGGGCGTGATGTCCGGGACACGGTAAGGGTGCATGTGAATACGGCGCGGGTTGCCAACGACTTTTGATTTCGATCCCGGATGACGATCGAGAATTGCGATCCCGGATCGCGACTGGCGACGCCCCGCAGGCATCGTCCATCGCAATCAGGTTCGTAGTCCGAAATCGCAATCCTGAGTCCAAATCCTAGATTGCAGTCATGTCAGAATCCGGCTTCACGAAGTCGACGCCAGTCCCCCTCTACTGGACCTCCCACGGCCCTGCCGGAGGCGAACGCCTGGTCGTGCTCCACGGCGGACCCGGCGCGCATCACGACTACCTGCTGCCGCAGATGCTCGACCTCGCACGAGACCGCGAGTGCCTGTTCTATGACCAGCGCGGCGGGGGCCGTTCGCGCCACGACGATGACCGGGCGACCATCACGTGGGAGTCGCAGGTGCGCGACCTCGAGGCTGTCGTGCGCGAGTTCGCGCTCGAGCCGCCCACCATCGTGGGTTACTCGTGGGGGGCGCTGCTCGCGCTGCTCTACAGCGTGCAGGCGGCGCACGGGCACGCCGCGCCGGCTCCCGCCCGCCTCGTCCTCATCGACCCGGCCCCGATCGCGCGGTCCTGGCGCGAGCAGTTCGAGGCCGAGTTCGCACGTCGGCAGCAATCCGCGGCGGTGCAGGCGTTGCGGGACGAACTCGCGGCGTCCGGCCTGCGCACGTCCGATCCCGCCGCATATCGACAACGCTCCTTCGAATTGAGCGTGGCCGGCTACTTCGCCGATCCGCGCGCCGCCCGCGACCTCACGCCCTTCCGCGTCACCGCTCGCGTGCAGCAATCCACGTGGGATTCACTCGGCGACTTCGACCTCACGGCGGCCCTGCGTGACGTCCGCTGTCCCGCCCTCGTCGTTCACGGGAGGCAGGACCCGATCCCCCTGGAGTCGTCGGGCGCGGTGGCCGAGGCGCTCGATTCAGGGCTCGTCGTACTGGATGACTGCGGCCACGTGCCGTATGTTGAGCAACCGGAGGCGCTCTTTCGCGCCGTCCGGGGCTTCCTCGACCGCACTTCGCCCACCCCCGCCTGACTGCATGAGCGCCTACGACGAGATCTCCCAACCGTACGTTGCCACCATCGAAACCGAGGGCAAGCGCTACACGGTGTCGGTGCGCATCACGTACGACGGCATCGAGTACGTCGGGCGTCTCTGGTTTGCCGATGAGTCGTGGGACGACCTCGGGCTCCCCGACCGCGGTGCGCTCCCCGGCCGGAACAAGGATGAGGTGCTCGCCCTCGCCCGCCGCATCGGCCCCGATGAACTCGTGCGGCGTCACCGCCGCGCACTCGCCGAGAAGCGCCGTTATCACGGGCTCCGCAAGGCGACGGACGAGATCCTCGCCAAGATCCGCTACCTGAACCAGGTGGCCATCTCGATGCGCGCCGGCCTGCTCGACGTGGAGGGCGCGGCGCAGGAGATCGACCTGACCGAGAAGCAGCTCCACGCACTGATCGACCGCCTCGCCATTCACGCGGGCATCGAAGAATAAACTCCCCTGCACCCTGCACCACGGACCCCGGCGGCCCCCGCCGGGGTTATTTTTGTATACCCACATGAAGAAGCCCTCACCCAAACGCCGTCCCCGTCGGCGCGCCCTCGAAGGCGCGGCCCTCGCGGCGCATGCGCGTGAGATCGAACGTCGTCTCGTCGGGCTCTATCCTGACGCGCACTGCGAACTCGACTTCCGCACACCGTTCGAGCTGCTCTGTGCCACCATCCTCTCGGCGCAGTGCACGGACAAGCGCGTCAACATGGTCACGCCGGTGCTCTTCGAGCGCTGGCCCGACGCGCGTGCGCTGGCCGCCGCCAGCCAGGAAGACGTCGAGAAAGTCATCCGCAGCACGGGCTTCTTTCGCAGCAAGGCGAAGTCGCTCATTGGCATGGCCGAGGCGCTCGTGGCCTCCCATGCCGGGGACGTCCCCGCCGACATGGAGGCGCTGACTTCGTTGCCTGGAGTCGGGCGCAAGACCGCGAACGTGCTGCTGGGCAACGCCTTCGAGCAGAACAAAGGGATCGTCGTCGACACCCACGTCGCGCGGCTCGCCGCGCGCTTTGGCCTGACCACCGAGACCGACCCGGTGCGCATCGAGCAGGCGCTCATGCCGCTGTTCGAACGCGCCGGCTGGGCCCGGCTCTCTCACCTACTCATCTGGCACGGCCGTCGCGTGTGCGACGCCCGAAAGCCGCGCTGCGCGGACTGCACGCTCGCCGCGATCTGCCCGTCGGCAGCGGCGTGACGCCCCCTCACTTCATCATCCCAACCGTGAAACTCCGCCTGTTCGTTGCCTGCGCGGCCTCGCTCGCCCTGTCCGCCTGCACCCCGCCGCCGCCACCGCCGCCGCTCGCACCAGAGCCGGCGCCGGCGGCGCTCGCCAGCGACGACCTCTGCTACCTGGTGCAGGCCGAGGCGGCCAAGTCGCCGGGCCTCGAAGTGGACCGCGCGCCCGACGTGGTGAAGTACGAGCCGCGCCCGCTCATGCCGCCCAAGGGCGGGTATCCGCGCGGCGTCATCCGGCGCGACGGCAAGACGCGCGTGAAGGTCTCCGTGGTCGTGGACACCACCGGCAAGGCCGACATGTCGACCTTCACCGTGGTCGAGACGACGCACAAGTGGCTCGGCGACAACCTCAAGTCGCTCGTTCCGAAGTGGACCTTCACGCCGGCCATGAAGAACGGCTGCCGCGTGGCAGGCCTCTGGGTCTTCACCGCCACCCCCGGCCAGCGCCGCCCCGCACGATAATCCGGCGAAGTAGCCCGGTCCCGATGCCCCGGTTAGATTTGTTGATTCGGTATTGCGCTGCCTCACTCGGTCGCATTCCGCCTCTCCCTGTCCCAATCGGTCCCTATGAAAACCGCCACTTTCGACACCAACGTCGGCACCATCATTGCCGAGCTGTATGACGATGCCGCACCGAAGACGGTCGAGAACTTCGAGACGCTCGCCAACAAGGGCTTCTACGACGGCGTGAAGTTCCATCGCGTCATTGCCGACTTCGTGGTGCAGGGCGGCGACCCGCTCTCGCGGGACCTCCCGGCGGGGCATCCCCGTATCGGCACCGGCGGCCCCGGACACACCATCAAGTGCGAGACCGCCGGCAACCCGCACAAGCACGCTGTGGGCGCCCTGTCCATGGCGCATGCCGGCAAGGACACGGGGGGCAGCCAGTTCTTCATGGTGCTGAGCGAGGCCAACACGCGGCACCTGAACGGCGTCCATACCGTCTTCGGCCAGATCACCGAAGGCCTCGACGTCATGAAGAAGATCAAGCAGAACGATGTCATGACCAAGGTGCGCGTCGCCTGACGGCCGCGCCGCCCCCCACCCTGCGAGGACACGCATGAGCGCCACCACGCATCATCCCGAAGACCGCAAGGCCGCCTTCACCGGACTCATAGTCGGCGCCGTCGCGCTGGTCATCGTGTGCTTCACGATCGTGCAGCTGACGAACCGCAAGTTTGCCGGCCACGAGAAACCGGCCGCCGAAGCCACCAAGTAGGAGTTGTCGTGACGAAGGACGAACGCCCCCCTGCCGCCCCCGGCGTGGGGGCGTTCTCTCTGACCCGCGGCGCTACCTGGCTGCCGGCGCTCGCGCTCGTCGCCCTCGCGGCGGGCGGCGTGATGCGCTTGGTGGACCGCGGCGGCCCGTGGGTCTGGCGCGGCTGGATGCTCGCGCTGGTCGTCTCCGGACTTCCCGTGGTGGTCCGCACGGTGCGAGGGCTGCTGCGCGGGCACTTCGCCGCCGACGTGGCGGCTACGCTGTCGATCGTCGGCGCCGTGGCGCTCGGCCAGCCGGTTGCCGGCCTCGTCATCGTGCTCATGCAGACGGGCGGCGAGTGGCTCGAGCGGTACGCGGAGGGGCGCGCCTCCAACGCGGTGCGCGCCCTCGAGGAGGCGGCGCCGCGCACGGCGCACCGCCAGCGCGCCGATGGCCAGCACGAGGACATCGCCGCCGCGGATATCAACCCGGGCGACCTGCTGCTCGTGCGCCCCGGCGAGATGCTCCCCGCCGACGGCGTCGTCGCGAGCGGACGATCGCACCTCGACGTGTCGCGGCTCACGGGCGAGGCCCCGCCCGACCTGGTGCAGGCGGGAAGCGAGGTGCGCTCCGGCGCCGTCAATCTCGAGGGCGCCATCGTGGTGCGCGCCACGCGCCCGGCGAGCGAGTCGCTGTACGCGCGCATCGTCGAACTCGTGCGAACGGCGCAGGCCGAGAAGTCCCCCATCCAGCGCATGGCCGACCGCTATGCCGTCTGGTTCACGCCGGCCACGCTGCTGGTCTGCGCCGTCACCTGGTTCGCCACGCACGACTCGCTGCGCGTGCTCGCCGTCCTCGTGGTGGCCACGCCCTGCCCACTCCTCCTTGCCACACCCGTGGCCATCATTGGCGGCATCAATCGCGCGGCCCGCCATCAGGTGATCGTGCGCTCGGGCGGCGCACTCGAGCGCCTCGCGAGTGTGAACACCGCCGTCTTCGACAAGACCGGCACGCTCACCATCGGTCGGCCCGAGGTCGTGGCCGTGGATGCGCTCGAGGGATGGACCTCTGACGAGGTGTTGCGGCTCGGCGCCGCTGTGGAGGTGGGATCCGGCCATCACCTCGCACGCAGCACCGTGAACGCCGCCATGCACCGCGGTCTCGCGCTCCCCACCCCGGTCAACGTCGTCGACGCCCCGGGGCTGGGCGTGCGCGGCACCGTGGAAGGACGCGACGTGGCCGTCGGCGCTGCCGCCTGGTTGCTGTCGCTCTTCCCGGCGCAGCAGGCGGCCATCGCGGCGGCGCGCGGGGCCGGCCTGCGCGGCGTCGTCGCCGTGGATGGGCAGATTGCCGGGGCCATCGAATACGCCGACCACGCCCGCGACGGACTCCACGGCTTCTTCGAGCACCTGCGGCGGCTGGGCATCCGCCACCTCGTGCTCCTGTCGGGCGACCACCAGGCCAACGTGGATGGAATCGCGCGGGCCATGGGTATCGATGACGCACGCGGCGACCTCCTGCCGCAGCAGAAGGTGGAGGCGGTACGCGACCTCATGCGCGAGGGCCGGCATGTCGTGATGGTGGGCGATGGCACCAACGACGCGCCGGCGCTGAGCGCGGCCACGGCGGGTATCGCGCTCGCTGCGCACGGCGGCGGCATCGCCGCCGAGTCGGCCGATGCGGTTATCCTGTGCGACGACATCACCCGCGTCGCCGACGCCATTCGCATCGGGCGGCGCTCGGTGGCCATCGCAAGGCAGAGCATCGTGGTCGGTCTCGGCCTCAGTGGCCTCGCGATGCTGGCGGCGTCCTTCGGCTACTTCTCACCGACCACCGGGGCGATGTTGCAGGAGGCAATTGACGTCGCGGTGATTCTCAACGCCGTGCGGGCCTCAACAGAGTAATTTACTCCGTTTCGGGTTCGCGCCGGCCGCAACGGCCAACGCATGACGCCGCAGGCAGTTACCGCGCACTTTGCCCCGTACCCGCACAATACGTCAGCGGATCCCTGACACTGTGTGGGGAGTGCGTTGATTGCCGCCTCCCGTATCGCCTTAGATAGTTGTCGCTTGCAAGGCGCACCCCACGCGTATCCGCGGGCGCGCGCGTCCTCCCCACCCCTTCGGAGCAGCGATGAACGCTCGCCTCGACTCGTTCTCGTACGACGACGAAATCGTACGGAAATTCTTGTGGGCCACGATGATCTGGGGCCTGGTCGGCTTCCTGATCGGCCTCATCATCGCCATTCAACTGCCGTTGCCGGGCTTCAACGCGGCGCCCTACCTGACCTTCGGGCGGCTGCGTCCGCTGCACACGAACGCGGTGATCTTCGCCTTCGCGGGGAACGCGTTCTTCTGCGGCGCCTACTACTCGACCCAGCGCTTGCTGAAGACGCGCATGTGGAGCGACGCGCTCAGCAAGGTCCACTTCTGGGGGTGGCAGGCCATCATCGTCGCCGCCGCCGTGACGCTCCCGCTCGGCCTCACGCAGTCCAAAGAGTACGCCGAGCTCGAGTGGCCCATCGACATCGCCATCGCCGTCGTCTGGGTGGCCTTCGCCGTCAATTACTTCGTGACGCTCACCAAGCGGCGCGAACGCCACATCTACGTCGCCATCTGGTTCTACATCGCGTCCATCATCACGGTGGCGCTGCTGCACATCTTCAACAACCTCTCCGTGCCGGCGGGGGCGTTCAAGAGCTACAGCATCTACGCCGGCGTGCAGGACGCCTTCATGCAGTGGTGGTACGGCCACAACGCCGTCGCCTTCTTCCTGACGACGCCGTTCCTCGGCCTGATGTACTACTTCATGCCGAAGGCGGCCGACCGGCCGGTCTTCAGCTACAAGCTCTCCATCCTGCACTTCTGGTCGCTGGTCTTCCTGTACATCTGGGCCGGCCCGCACCACCTGCACTACACCGCCCTGCCCGACTGGGCCTCCACGCTCGGCATGCTCTTCTCGGTGATGCTGTGGATGCCAAGCTGGGGCGGCATGGTCAACGGCCTGCTCACGCTGCGCGGCGCCTGGCACAAGGTGACCGAGGACCCGATCCTCAAGTTCTTCGTCGTCGCCGTCACCGCCTACGGCATGTCCACGTTCGAGGGCCCGATGCTCTCGATCAAGAGCGTGAACGCGCTCGCGCACTACACCGACTGGATCATCGCCCACGTGCACACCGGCGCGCTGGGCTGGAACGGCTTCCTGACGTTCGGCATGGTGTACTGGCTGGCGCCGCGGCTCTTCCAGACCGAGATGTTCAGCAAGAAGCTGATGGAGTGGCACTTCTGGCTCGCCACCTTCGGCATCCTGCTCTACGTCGTGGCCATCTATTCGGCCGGCGCCACGCAGGGCCTCATGTGGCGCGCCTTCGACGAGACGGGGCGGCTGCAGTACCCCGACTTCGTCGAGACCGTGATGCGCCTGATGCCGATGTACTGGGTGCGCGTGATGGGCGGCACGCTCTACATCACCGGCATGCTCATCGGCATCTACAACCTGTACAAGACATGGGCGACCCGTCCGGCGACCTATGAAGTGCCGGTCGTGCAGGCCGCGCCGCTCAACGCGGCCGACGCCGACGACCATGCCCCCGCGGTGGGCGGCCTCTGGGCGCGCTTCACCGACATGGGCTGGCATCGCCGCTGGGAAGGGATGCCGCTCTTCTTCTCGGTCATGACCGCGGTCGCCGTCATCATCGCGTCGCTCTTCGAGATCATCCCGACCTTCCTCATCAAGTCGAACGTCCCGACGATCGCCAGCATCAAGCCGTACACGCCGCTGGAACTCGCCGGCCGCAACATCTACCAGCGCGAAGGGTGCTTCAACTGCCACTCGCAGATGATCCGCCCGCTGATGTACGAGACCGAGCGCTACGGCGACTACTCCAAGCCGGGCGAGTCGGTGTACGAACATCCGTTCCTCTGGGGCTCGCGCCGCATCGGACCGGACCTCGCCCGCGTCGGCGGCAAGTACCCGGACCTGTGGCACGTGCGCCATATGTACAATCCGCGCGAAGTCGTCCAGAAGTCGATCATGCCCGCGTACCCGCACCTGCAGTCCAGCGTCATCGACTTCGCGGCCATCCAGAAATCGGTGGACGCGATGGCGATGATCGGCGTGCCGTACGGTGACGCCGTCAACACGGCGCCCGACCTCGCCCGCGCGCAGGCCGCGCAGGTGGCGGCATCCGTCGAGGCGGCGGGCGGCCCGAAGGGGCTGGCCGACAAGGAGATCGTGGCGCTCACGGCGTACTTGCAGCGGCTCGGCCGTGACCTCAAGAACGCCACCGCCGTCGGAACCCGCTGATGAGACTCTCCGACATCATGGGCGCGGCCAACCTCTCGGCTTACGCCGAGGTCGCGATGATTCTCTTCATCGCGGCGTTCGTGGCCATCGTGATCGCGATTTTCGCCCCCGGCCGGCAGCGGACGTATGACGCGGCCAGCCGGATGCCACTCGACGACGAACATCCTCAGACGCCGCGCTGAAGACGCGCCGCGCACCGGAGTGCATATGGCCGACAACGACAACGACAAGCTGCTCGAGCATGCGTACGACGGCATCCAGGAGTACGACAATCCGCTGCCGACGTGGTGGAAGTGGATCTTCTACGCCACCATCCTCGTGGTGCCCATCTACATGTGGGACCCGCTGGGCATCGGCGTGGGTCCGGGGAAGGAGCAGGCGTACAAGGAGCAGATGGCGGCATTCACCGCCGCGCACCCCAAGACGGCCGGCACCTATACCGACGACCAGGTCGCCGCATTCGCCAAGGACCCGGCCAAGGTGGAGGCGGGCAAGGTCGTGTATACCACGTACTGCGTCCCCTGCCATCGCCCCGATGGCGGCGGCCTCATCGGCCCCAACCTCACGGACGACTTCTGGATCCACGGCGGCCAGCCGACGGCCGTCATGAAGACCGTGGTCGAAGGCGTGCTCGCCAAGGGCATGCCCAACTGGGGCAAGATGCTCAAGCCCGAACAGGTCGAGGGCGTCGTGGGATACGTGCTCACGCTGCACGGCACCAATCCCGCCAACCCGAAGGCCCCGGAAGGGGCCAAGTACCCCGCTGACTCGGCGGCGGCGGCGCCCGCCGCGCCGCAGACGAAGGGGATGTAAGCTCCGCCGCGAGGGAGCGCGGGACATCCGCGCTCCCTCTCCCGCTCGCCCCCCAGCTTGACCAAGAGTCGCTCTCATGGCTGTCCCGGTCGCACCGGGTCGTGTCCTCCCGACCCTGAATGAAGACGGCACGCGCCGCTGGCTCCGCCCCAAGCCGTCACCCGGCGCCTGGCTCACCCGTCGCACGGTCGTCGCGTGGCTGCTGATCGTCATCTACGTCGCCATCCCACACGTCTACATCGGCGGCAAGCCGACGATCCTGCTCGACCTCCAGCGCCGCGAGTTCACGTTCTTCGGCACCACGTTCCTGCCGACGGACACGCTGCTCCTGATGCTGCTCGCGATCAGCGTCGTGATCGCCATCTTCCTCGCCTCCGCGCTCGCCGGGCGCGTCTGGTGCGGCTGGGCCTGCCCGCAGACGGTCTACATGGAGTTCGTCTACCGTCCGCTCGAGCGCCTGTTCGAGGGCGGCCCCCGCGGCTCGACCCAGATCGACCGTGCCGGTGCCCGGTTCCATCCCCGTCGTTTCGCCAAGCACGTCACCTACCTCGTCATCAGCTCGTTCCTCGCGCACACCTTCCTCGCCTACTTCGTCGGCTGGGACCAGGTGGTGCACTGGGTCTTCGGCAGCCCCAAGGACCATCCCGTGGGCTTCACGATCGTCACCATCACGACGATCGCGATGATGCTCGACTTCGTGTACTTCCGCGAGCAGACTTGCATGGTGGCCTGCCCCTACGGGCGCTGGCAGTCGGCCCTGCTCGACAACGACTCGCTGATCGTCGCCTACGACTACAACCGCGGCGAGCCGCGCGGGCTCGGCAAGGACCGCACCGGCAAGGGCGACTGCGTCGATTGCCAGGCATGCGTCACCACCTGCCCCACCGGCATCGACATCCGCAACGGACTGCAGATGGAG
>CAYQCP010000046.1:0-26596 GCA_964416005.1 uncultured Gemmatimonas sp. | reverse complement strand
CGCCCGCTGAAGTCGCTCTCCGACATGCTCAAGGGCAAGCAGGGCCGGTTCCGCCAGAACCTGCTCGGCAAGCGCGTGGACTACTCGGGCCGCTCGGTCATCGTGGTGGGCCCGGAGCTCAAGCTGCACCAGTGCGGCCTGCCCAAGGCGATGGCGCTGGAGCTGTTCAAGCCGTTCATCATCCACAAGCTGGTGGAGAAGGGCATCGCGGAGACGGTGAAGCGCGCCAAGAAGATCGTGGAGCGCGAGAGCCCCGAGGTGTACGAGATCCTCGAGGAGATCATCCGCGACCATCCGGTGCTGCTGAACCGCGCGCCGACGCTGCACCGCCTCGGCATCCAGGCGTTCGAGCCGGTGCTCGTGGAAGGCAAGGCCATCCGCATCCACCCGCTCGTCTGCGCGGCGTTCAACGCCGACTTCGACGGCGACCAGATGGCGGTGCACGTGCCGCTCTCGTTCGAGGCGCAGCTCGAGTGCCGCGTCCTCATGCTGTCGTCGAACAACATCCTCAAGCCGGCGGACGGCCGCCCGGTGGCCGAGCCCAGCCAGGACATCGTGCTCGGCTGCTACTTCGCGACCAAGGCCCCGACCGACTTCGAGGCGCTCCTCAAGGACCCCAAGCGCATCAACAAGCTGCCGGCCTACGCGCTCTCCGAGGAAGTGGAGATGGCGCTGGCGCTCGGCCGCCTCACCACGCATTCGCCCGTGCGGTACCTCGTGACGGGGGCGGACGGCGAGAAGACGTGGCAGGTGACGACGGCCGGCCGCGTGATGTTCAGCGAGATCGTGCCGCCGGAGCTGCCGTTCCAGAACCGCGACATGAAGAAGAAGGCGCTGTCCGAGCTCGTGTTCGAGTCGTACCGCGCGTCCGGCCTCGCCGCGACCGTGGCCTTCCTCGACCGGCTCAAGGACTTCGGCTTCCGCAACGCCACGCGCGGCGGCGTGTCGATCGGCATCTCCGACCTGGAGATCCCGGGCGAGAAGGAGACGCTGCTCGACGAGGCGGGGACGCGCGTCGAGCGCTTCCAGAAGGCGTACGCCACCGGCAACATCACGAACGGCGAGCGCTACAACAAGGTGATCGACACCTGGACGCACGCGAACAACGACATCGCCGACGCGATGGTGAAGCGCATGCGGGAGTCGCAGTCGGGCTTCAACCCGGTGTTCATGATGTTCGACTCCGGATCACGCGGCTCGCGCGACCAGATCCGCCAGCTGGCCGGCATGCGCGGCCTGATGGCGAAGCCGCAGAAGAAGCTCACCGGCGGCATCGGCGAGATCATCGAGAGCCCGATCAAGTCGAACTTCCGTGAGGGCCTCTCGGTGCTCGAGTACTTCATCTCGACGCACGGCGCCCGCAAGGGCCTCGCCGACACGGCGCTGAAGACGGCCGACGCCGGCTACCTGACCCGCCGCCTCTGCGACGTCGCGCAGGACGTGACGATCAACGAGGAGGATTGCGGCACGATCATGGGCCTCGAGGTGTCGGCGCTGAAGGAAGGCGAGGACATCATCGAGCCGCTGTCGGAGCGCATCGTCGGCATCGTCGCCGCCGAGGACGTCTACGATCCGCAGCTGCGCGACGAGGCGGGGCGCCCGGCGCTCCTGGTCGAGGCTGGCCAGATGATGGAGGAGGAGACGGCGCGCGCCATCGAGGACGCCGGCATCGAGTCGGTGAAGATCCGCTCCGTGCTGACGTGCGAGGCCAAGCGCGGGCTCTGCCGCATGTGCTACGGCCGCAACCTGGCCACCATGAAGATGGTGGACATCGGCGAGGCCGTCGGCATCATCGCGGCGCAGTCCATCGGCGAGCCCGGCACGCAGCTGACGATGCGGACGTTCCACATCGGCGGCACGGCGGCCCGCATCGCCGAGCAGACGGCCCGCAAGTCGAAGGTGGCCGGCATCGTCGAGTACGGCGATCGCCTGCTCACGGTGCTCAACGCCGAGGGCCAGCGCATCGTGACGTCGTACGAGGGCGAGCTCTTCGTGCGCGCCTCGGCCGACAAGAACGCCCCCGTCTCGGCGCTCCTCCAGGTGCCGCTCGGCGCGATCCTGATGGTCAAGGACGGCGAAGAGGTGAAGAATGACGCCGTCGTCTTCTCGTGGGACCCGTACACCAACCCGATCGTCACCGACACCGAGGGCACGATCAAGTTCGTCGACCTCGTCGAGGACGAGAGCTTCGCCGAGGAGCTCGATGAGCTCACCGGCCTGCGCCAGCGCGTCGTGATCGAGGACCGCGAGAAGAAGCTGCACCCGCACATCGAGGTCTGGACCACGAAGGGCGGCAAGGAGAAGAAGGTCCGCGACTTCGTGATCCCGGTCGGCGCCCAGCTCATCATCGAGGACAACGCCCACGTGGCGGCCGGCACGACGATCGCCAAGGTCAACCGCGAGGCGTACAAGACGCGCGACATCACGGGCGGCCTGCCGCGCGTGGCGGAGCTGTTCGAGGCGCGCCGGCCGAAGGACCCGGCGACGATCTCGGAGATCGACGGCGTCGTGCGGTTCGGCGACATCAAGCGCGGCAAGCGCGAGATCTTCGTGCAGCCGCTCGACGGCAGCGGCTCGATGGACGAGACGGTGCCGGCGCAGCTGTACGAAGTGGCGGCCGGCAAGCACTTGCGCGTGCACGAGGGCGACCGCGTGCGCGCCGGCGACCGCCTCTCGGAAGGCCCGGTGAACCCGCACGACATCCTGCGGATCAAGGGCCCGCGCGCCGTGCAGGAGTACCTGCTCAATGAAGTGCAGGAGGTCTACCGCCTGCAGGGCGTGAAGATCAACGACAAGCACATCGGCGTGATCGTGCGCCAGATGCTGCAGAAGGTGCGCGTGCTGGATTCGGGCGAGACCGAGTTCCTGGAAGGCGAGAACGTGGACAAGGCCGCGTTCCGCGATGCCAACGACCGGTCGAAGAAGAAGAAGCAGGTCGCCGCGACGTCGGAGCCGCTGCTGCTCGGCATCACGAAGGCCAGCCTCACGACGCAGTCGTTCATCTCGGCCGCGTCGTTCCAGGAGACCACGCGCGTGCTCACCGATGCCGCCATCCGCGGCGCCAAGGACAACCTCCTCGGCCTCAAGGAGAACATCATCATCGGTCACCTCATCCCCGCCGGCACCGGCATGTACCGGTACCAGCAGGTGGACATGGACGTCGAGATGCCGGCGCTGCCCGAGCCCGAGTTCGGGTTGGGCGACCTCGGGCCGCTCCCGTCCATGGCGGACGACCTGTCGCCGCTTGGGGCGGACGAGCTCGAGTAACGCATCAAGAGAACGGAAACGGGCCCACCTCCTGGCGAGGTGGGCCCGTTTCCGTTCTCGGTGCAGGGGCAGGGAACAGGGTGTGGTGCAGGGGGCCGGGAACAGGGTGTGGTGCAGGGGGCGGAGCGACCGAACTCGGCGAGTCTTCACTCCGATCCTGCCGGATCGACCGGACGGCGAACAACGTGCCACGGATTACACGGGATCTGTGGGATGAACACGGTTACGGCGTTGAGGGTCCTTCGAGTGCTCGATCCGTGTGCATCCCACTTCTTCCGTGGCATCCGTGGTACGCGGTTTGCGATGCCTCAGTAGAGGACCTTGGCCGGGCGCATCCACCCGGCCCGCGTCCTTGTCACGCCGCTTATCGGTCGCGCTTCACGATGAACAGCGCGCTTCCCACCTCGCGCTCGCCGGTGCGGTCGCTCGGGGTGTTCACCACCCGGTCGCCGATCACCATCGTGGTGGAGCCGCCGCCATCGAAGTTGAGCGCATCCCACGCACCGAGGGACTTCATGAAGTCGGCGAGCTCGACGAGGGTCATGCCGACGCTGGCGGCGGAGCGCCCGTCCACGGTGAGGAGCAGCAGGGTCTTGCGGTCGCGGGTCACGCCGACGGCGGTGCGGGGGTGCCGGACCTCGGCGTTGCGCGAGATGGTCCCTTCGTCGGCGCTCGCGCGGCCGGCGACGCTCGCGCCGCCGTGCAGGATGCGAGGCCAGCCGCCGATGAGCAGGGACGGAACGGAGGCGCGCGCCGGCGGGGGCCAGGGGGCGGCGCCGAGCGTGATGCGCAGCGTATCGCCGTCGGTGGTCGAATCGACAGCCACGGTGCGCGCGCCGTACGCGGCGAGCACCACCCCGTCGGGCGGGATGTCGCTGCCGCCGCCCTTCGACGCGCCGCGTCGCACGTAGAGCAGGGTGTCGGCGCGGCGGCCGGCCGGCGCGAGCGAGAGTTCAGAGGTGGCGCGCGCCGTGTCCCGCGGCGTCGTCGGGCCGGCACGCGGCGTCCAGAGTGCCGTCCCTTCGTACGTCCCCCCGGGCATCGCGTTGAGTGCGATCAGCGGAAAGCTGGCCCGCGGGGCGCGCACCCAGCCGTCGAAGGCGAAGCGATCGACCAGCGGCTGGCCGTCGCGGTCGAGGGCAAGCTGGGCGTGGATGTTGTCGAAGGTGTCGTAGGGTGAGTCGGTGACGCGGATGCCGCGCCACCACTCGCCGTCGATCACCACGTTGTTCTCGCTCGCCCCCGTGGCGAGGTCGAAGAAGTCGGCGTTCACGGCGGCGATCACCTGCTCGCCGTTGGCGGCACGGCGCGCCACCATGGCGCTCACTCGCTCGCGGGAGGTCAGCCGGTCGTGCGCGCGCACCTGGCGCACGGCAAGGTCGGCGCGCCCGAGGTCCATGCGCAGCACGTGGATGCTCCACGGTCCGTCCGGTCGCAGCACGTGCGTGTGCGTGACACCCGGCGTGAGGGTGGTCGAACGCGCGGAGTCGGCGTGCTGCGCGGCGGCCGGAGCGGCGGCCAAGACGAGCGCGAGGGTGAGGCGCCGCGTTATCATGGGTGGCGTGTGAGAGGAAGTTGACATAACTTAGGCCCCCAAATGGACGTCCGCAGGAGCAGCAGATGACGGCACGGTGCGCTGAATGATCGCTGCGTTCACCACACCGCACGACTCCCCCGACCACACCCACCCCAACTTGCAGGAGTCTCACGCATGCGGAGATTCGCGGGCCAAGCGCTAGCGGCGCTCACCCTCGTGGCTATCATGGCGACGGCCGCGTTCGCCCAGAACACCGTCATCCTGACGGGCGTCGTCCGCGCCGATGGCCAGCCCCTGGCCGACGCGCAGGTGACGATCACCAACGTCGCGACGCAGGAGACGATCCGGTCGGTCACTCGCGCCAATGGTGAGTTTCGTGTCCTCGGCCTGTTCACCGGCCGCTATGCGGTCACGGTGCGAGCGATCGGCTACAAGCCTACGGGGCAGCAGGTGCAGCTGGCGATCGGCCAGCGCGCCCGCCTCGAGTTCGCCATGGAGAAGGGCATCTCCGAGCTGGCGGCGCAGACCATCATCGGCGAGCGGGTGAAGCAGGTGGAAGTCCAGCGCCTCTCGGTGTCGGCCCCCGTCATGCGCGCCGAGATCGAGAACCTCCCGCTCAACGCGCGCGGCCTGATGAACCTCGCCGGCGTGGCCCCGGGCATCAAGACGTACTCGCCGCAGTCCGGCCGCACGCTGCCGTCGGCAGGCGGCGCCCCGGACCTCCGCTTCTTCAACGTCTACGTGGACGGCGTGGAGATGAAGAGCCTGTTCAACGGCAACATCGTCGGCCTCGGCCAGACCGGATCGCCGCTGCCGCAGGAAGCGCTCGAGCAGTTCCGCGTCTTCGTGAACCCGTATGACGCCGAATACTCGCGTGCCGGGTCGTACGTGATCTCGACGGAGAGCCGCCGTGGCACGAACAAGTGGGAAGGGTCGGCCTTCGGCTTCCTGCAGAACAAGGACATGATCACGCAGAACGCCTTCCAGACGAAGGTGCCCGACTACAGCCGCCAGCAGGTCGGCTTCAACCTTCGCGGTCCGCTGCAGAAGGACAAGCTGTTCCTGGCCGCGAGCTATGAGCTGACGAACACGGCGTTCTATCTCGACGTGAATCCGACCAGCGGGCCGTGGTCGCAGTACAAGGGGTCGTTCCTCGCGCCCAACAAGAACCACACGCTGTTTACGCGCCTGACGTGGGTGCAGAATCCGAAGATCACGTATGACGCCATGGTTTCGGCGCGCTACCTGAAAGGCGAGGGCAACTTTGGCGGCCGCGTGTCACAAGGTGCCGGTATCTCGCAGGACTATGACATTTACACCGCGCAGCTGCGCCAGCGCTACCTGAAGCCGGGCGGCAACTTCGTGAACGAGGCGAGCCTGCAGCTGGTGAGCTGGAGTCACAACGAGGCGCCACTCAAGCCCGGCCCGCAGTTCAACTACCCGGGCATCGTGTTCGGCACGAGCGGCTTCCCGCTCATCCTGAAGGAACTGCATCTGCGCGTCGTGGATCGCGCCACGTGGAACATCGACAACGCGTCGGGTTCGCACGTCATCAAGGCCGGCATCGAGCTCAGCAACATCTCGGCGACGCAGGATTTCGCCAACAACGCCAACGGCACGTTCACGTTCCTCACCGACACGTCGTCCATGCCGTACCTCGCGAACATCGCGGTCGGCTTCACGAATCCGAACGGGACGTCGGACGCCGTGGCCAGCGCGACGGGCATCTCGACGGGCGTGTACATCAACGACGAGTGGCGCATCAAGGACAACTTCACCCTAAGCATCGGCGTGCGCCACGACGCCGAGATCAACACGCTGAACAACAACTACACCGTGCCCTGGGCCAGCGACACGACGCTGCAGCGCCTTGAGCGCGAGGGGCCGCTCGCCGGCTTCCTGAACCGCGGTGACCGCAAGAACCAGCTCGGCAACTTCTCGCCGCGCCTCTCGTTCTCGTGGGACCCGACGAAGCAGAACCGGACGTTCGTGCGCGGCGGCCTCGGCATCATCTACGACCGCGTGACGAGCTTCATGGGCTTCCAGGAGCGCAAGAACTCGACGTGGCGCACGTACAACTTTACGTTCAATAACACGACGAACCTGCCGACGAAGGATCCCGCCGTGCTGCGGCAGCGGGTCATCGGCGGACAGTCCGGGTCGCCGGCGCCGATCCTGATGAAGCAGGACATGCAGACGCCGAAGAACCTGCAGATGTCGCTCGGCATCGGCCATCAGTTCACGGAGCAGTTCGGCATCAACGTGGACTATGTGCGCCAGCACCTGACCAACCTGTACGTCGGGCGCAACCCGAACTACACCGACAAGTCAGTGACGCCGAGTGCCCGCAAGCTCACGTCGCGCTACGGCGACATTGCGCTGTGGGACGACATCGGCGAAGCGTGGTACTCGGCCTTCCTCGTCTCGTCCACGTTCCAGCGCAACCAGACGCGCGTGAACCTCGCGTACACGCTGGCCTGGTACGAGGGCAACTTCGACACGGCGGCGCTGCCGAACTTCGCCCTGCCGTTCCTCTTCGACCGGCAGCGCACCACGGGCGACGAGCGCCACCGCCTCGTCCTCTCGACGCTGAGCCCGATCCCGTTCGGCTTCAACGTCTCGGCGATCGCGACGATCGCCAGCCCGCGTCCGTTCACGAGCATCGATGGCCGCGACATCAACCTCGACAACATCACGGGCGACGACTACACGGGCGGCACGACCACCAAGTCGGGCACCCGCACGGCGCTGCCGCCGAACGCGTGGGAGAACTACTACCGTACGATCGACGTGCGTCTGGCGCGTCCGCTCTACACGATCAACGGCAAGAAGGTCTCCTTCTCGGCCGAGGTGTTCAACCTGTTCAACTGGTACAACAAGCTGTCGTACGGCGGCACACAGTTCACCGCGACGGGGGCGAACGTGGCCTCCTACGGCCGCCCGACGGGCGCCTACGCCGCCCGGCAGATGCAGGCCGGGTTGCGGGTCGACTGGTAACAGGGCAAAGCCAAGAGGGGCCGCGACCGATTGGTCGCGGCCCCTCTTGGCGTTGCGTGCAGGGGACTGGGAGCAGGGTGTGGTGCAGGGGAAGGGTGCAGGGTGTGGTGAAGGGGAGGAGGCTCCCCTTCCACCCCATTTGTTCCGCTGGCGCGCGGACCGCTTCCGCCCCACATTCTCCGTTTCCTCGCCGACGAGCCGATGACCGCCCCTCCAATCGCCTCTGCCCCGGACGCCCACGTCATCACGCGGCGCGCCATCTGGTCGTGGTGGATCTACGACCTGGCCAATACCATCTTCTCGATGGGCGTGGTCTCGATGTACTTCTCCAAGTATATCCGCGATCACGTGGGTGCAGGGCGCGCCGACGCGCTGTACGGCAACGTATCGGCCGTCTCGATGGCCATGATCTTCATCATCTCGCCGCTCCTTGGCGGGATGACCGACCGCGCGCCGCGGCGGATGCCGTTCCTCATATGGAGCACCATCCTCTGCGTCAGCCTCACGGCGCTGCTCGGCACGCTCCCGTTCTGGGAGACGATGCTCTGCTTCATCGTGGCCAACGCCACCTACTCGGCGGGACTGCAGTTCTACGACGCGATGCTGCCGGACGTCTCCACCGAGGCGAACCGCGGGCGCATCGGCGGCATCGGCGTGGGCATCGGCTATCTCGGCTCGTACATCGCCGTCGGGCTCGGCTATGCGCTCGGCACCGACGACGTGCGGCGGCTGTTCGTCGCCATCGCGATCACGTTCCTGGTGCTGAGCCTTCCGTGCTTCCTGTTCGTCAAGGAACGCGGCAACCGGAGCCCGCGCCCCGTCTTCTCATGGGCGGAGACGGTGGAGAGCACCAGGCAGACCATCCGCACCTTCCGCGAGGGCGAGAAATACCCGGGGCTCATCCGCTTTCTCGTGGGCCGCATCTTCTACACGGACGCCATCAACACCGTCATCAGCATCATGTTCCTGTACACGCTCAATGTCGCCGACGCCAACGGACTGACGGCGAAGCAGGGGAGCGCGGCGGGGATGAGCATCATGATGGTGGCCATCACCTTCGCCGTCGTCGGTGGCTTCGTGTGGGGGCGCATCGTGGACCGCATCGGTCCCAAGGCGACCCTCAATTGGGTGCTGCGCCTGTGGGTGGTCACCTTCATCCTGGCGTCCGCCATTGGCCTGCTCACGCTCCCGCTCTGGCTGCTGTATGTTGCGGCGTCGATGGCCGGCATCGGGATGGGGGGCACGTGGTCGGCGGACCGGCCGCTGATGCTGACGCTGACGCCGCCCGACCGCATCGGCGAGTTCTATGGTCTGTACGGCATGGTCGGCCGCTTCTCGGCGATCACCGGGCCGTTCATCTGGGCGCTCGTCGCCAAGGCGACCATCGAGAGCGGTTGGTTGAAGCCGGCGCAGGGTCAAGGCGTGGGCGTCATCGTGCTGATGCTCCTCGTCATCCTGTCGTACGGCATCCTGCGCAAGGTGACTGACGAAAAGCGGGACTGGGTGCGCCTCGGCGCACTGCCGCACGAGACCATTCGCACGCCGGCGGTGTAGCCGCGCCGTCGTGCCGTGTGGCCGGAAGCGGCAAACCGCATACCACGGATTTCACGGAAGCTGAGGGAGAAACACGGATCCCGCTTTGAGGAAACCCCTTGAAGCGGGATCCATGTTCATCCGTTCCCGATCCGTGGAATCCGTGGTAAGCAGTCGCAGTTCCTTCGTCGCGTCCCCCGGAAACCAGGTAGCGCGCGCTGAGGCGCTTGACCCGCGCCGTACGCGGGCGAATCTTGGCACTCAATGCGCCTCCGTCCATTCGCCCTCGCCATTGCCGCGGTCCTGATCGTCGCGCCAGCGCGCGCGCAGGAGCTCGCGTGCGGTCCCGCGGACGGCAAGCTCGCCCTGGTGCTCCCCGGCGGCGGGGCGAAGGGGTTCGCGCATCTCGCCGTCCTCCGCATGCTCGACTCGCTCGGCATCGTGCCGGACGTGGTGGTCGGCACGAGCGCCGGCGCCATCATGGGGGCGCTCTGGGCGAGCGGACTCGACGTCGCCGAGATCGAGCGCGATGTGAAGGGGCTCGGCCTCGACACGCTGGTCGGACGGTACAGCGCGCCCACGCCGCCATCGCTGGGCACCCGCCGTGCGATCCTCGTCTGGGAGGGCGGGCGCCAGGGGTTGGTGCTCCGCACGAGCGTGGTGCGCGAGCGGCCGCTCAACGCCCTGGTCAGTGCGCTGTATGCCCGGGGCAATCTCATCGCGGCCGGCGACTTCGACCGGCTGCCGGTGCCGTTCCGGGCGATCGCCGCCGACCTCAGCACGCGCGAACAGGTCGTCCTTTCCAGCGGCGACCTCGCGCAGGCCGTGCGCGCGAGCGGCGCGATACCCATCATCTTTCGTTCGGTGCGCGTCGGCGGCCGCGATCTCGTGGACGGCGGCATCGTGGACAACGTCCCCATCGCGGCGGCACGACGCCTCGGCGCCACGCGCGTCATCGTCTCCGGCCTGCGCGATACCTCGCGATTCGACGTGAGCGAGGATGACCCGCTGTCCATCGCCGGTCAGCTGCTGGCCTTCGTCTTCGAGCAGCCACTGCCGCCGCTGCGGCCCGGCGACGTCTGGCTGACGTCCGACGTCAGTGGCGTCAACCAGCTCGATTTCTCGCCGGCGAACATCGACCGCGTGATCAGGGCCGGATACCGCGCTGCCGCCGAGTTGGCCACGACCCCCTGCCTGCCGCGTGGCCGCGTGCGACCGCGCGGCACCGTGCCGCCGCTGACCGGATTTCTCATGCCGGGCAGCATCCAACCCGAACTGGCGAACGTCCTGTGGCTGGCCCTCGGCGACTTCGGAGGGCACTCACCGGACATGCCGAAGTTCCAGGAGCGGCTGCGATCGCTCGCGCAGGTCGACCGCTTCCAGTCCATCTGGCTGCATCCACAGCGCGTTCCGGGCGACTCGGTGCAGTTCGCGGCGCAGGCCCAGTCGTCCAGTGCCGATCAACTGCTGGCAGGCGCGGCGTACGACCGCGAGCTCGGTCCGCGCGTCTGGGTGGGACGCATCCAGCGCCTTACCGGCCGCAACGCCGAGGTCACGGGGGTGCTCGCGCTGGGCCAGTTGCAGCAGGAGCTGCAGTTCACGCTTCGGCGAAGCTACGCCGTGCCGCGCTCGCCCTGGTCGCCGCTGATCGGCGGCGCCATTGCGCGCATGCAGGTGCGCGACATTCGCGACGGCCTGGAGTATCCGGTCATCCACACCGCCGACTGGCTCGCCGAGGCGGGGATCGAGCGGCGCCTGACGCGGCGTTCGACGGGGGCGCTCACCGTGTTCGCGCGGCAATGGGACGAGCCGATCTACTCGGGCACACCCACAGCGCTTGGCGCGCGCCTCCGTCTGCAGTCTTCGGCGGCCTCCGACCAGATGCCGCGCGGCTCTGTCGAGTTCGAGGGGACGCTGCGGTACTGGCGCGCCTCCGCTGAGCTGCGTCGCAGCGCCACGCTTCGCGGGCTCACCGTGGAGAGCGTGCTCTCCGCCGTGCTCGGGGAGCGGCTGCCGCTGCAGCGCAGCGCGTTCCTGGGCGGGACCGACGTCGGCTTTCCCGGATTCAAGCTGCAGGAACTCCGCGGGGCACAGGCGGCGATGGCCGCCCTGCGCGTTTCACACCCGGTGTACGGACCGCTCAACCTGCAGGGAATGGTGGCGGGAGGTGCGTTCCAGGAGCGGACGTACGGTGTGTTCCGCGACGCAAGCGGCTACTTCGGGGCGCGGGGCGGCGTGGGCGTGACCACCGCGCTGGGACCGCTGGCCCTCGAGTACGGCGTCAACGACCGGGCGCGCGGCACGCTGTACCTGCGATTCGGCGACTGGTTCTAGCCGGTGCAACTCAGCGTGCTCGACGTCCTGCTCGCCGCGGCGGTCATCGCCGTGGCGCTGGTGGTCGGTGCGGGCTGGTACTGGCGGCGCTGGGTGCGGCGCACCGCGCGACGGGCGCACCGGCGCTTCGGCGCCCGCATCGACCGGTTCAAGCTCACGAGCAAGCGCTACATCACCGAGGCGCTGCTGAACGATCCCGACGTGGCCGCCGCCGTACGTGCGCACGCCGAGGAACACGGGATGAGCGAGCGACAGGTGTGGGAGCGGGTGCAGACCTACCTGCGCGAGATCATCCCCGCCTTCTCGCTGCTGATGTACTACCAGTTCGGTTACGCGGTGTCGAAGGCACTGCTCGCCGTGTTCTACAAGGTGTCGGTGGACCATGTGCGCCGCGCGAGCATCGAGGAGCTGCCGCGCGAGTCGATCGTGATCTACCTGCTGAACCACCGCAGCAACGCCGACTTCGTGCTGGCCAGCTACGCGCTCGCCGGCGAGGTGGCCATCTCGTACGCGGTGGGCGAATGGGCGCGCGTCTTCCCGCTCGAGTACCTGTTCAAGTCGTTCGGGTCGTACTTCATCCGCCGGCGCTATCGCGAGCCGCTCTATCACCGCGTGCTGGAGCGGTACGTGCAGCTCATCACGCGCAACGGCGTGACGCAGGGGATCTTCCCCGAAGGCGGGCTCACGCGCGACGGGCGCCTGCGCCCCGCCAAGGTGGGACTGCTCGACTACGTGCTTGGCGTGGCGCGCGAACCCGGCTTTGCGGAGCGGATGTACGTGATCCCGGTCGCGGTGAACTACGACCGCGTGCTCGAGGACCGCACGCTGCTGCGCGAACTCCGCCAGACGGAGGGCGGACGGCGGACGGGAAGGCTCGCGCAGCTGCGGGAGGTGCTCAGCTACACCAGCTGGAACGTGGGGCGGGCGCTCTCTCGGCGGTGGAAGCGGTACGGCCGCGCCGCCGTGGTGATCGGCGAACCCATCCCGGTGAAGCCGTGGCTCGATGAAGTCGCCGATGGGGGGCCGTCGTTGTTCAACCGTCCGCGCGCGGAGCGGCTCGCCGCGGTGCAGGTCTTCTGCGACCGCGCGATGGAGCGGATCGGCGCCATCATTCCCGTGACGCCGGTGCCGCTGGCCTGCGCGGCGTTGCAGACCTTCGACGCCGATTTCATTCCGCGGGCGCGGCTGCTCGAACGGCTGGCCGAGTTGCGGGATGCGCTGGTGGAGAGCGGGGCTCGCGTGCTGCGCGCCGACCGGCAGGTGGACGAGTCGTGGGAGCGGGCCTACCGCATGCTGCGGATGCGCCGCGTGGTGGCCCGCGCCGGCGACGGGTACCTGATCCTGCCCAAGGGACGCGAGCTGGTGAGCTACTATGCGAACTCCATCTCGCATCTCTGCGGGGAGTTCGAAGGGGCGGTGAAGGCGAGGGACCAGCTGCCGGTGGATCAGATGATTGGGATGTGAGCGGGAGGGGGAGGGGTGCAGGGGCTCGGAAGGAGGAGGAGTGGAGTACAGGGGGAGGTGGGAGGAGGGACCCGTCTCGGAACCGTGTCCGCCGCCTCTCTCGTTCCTCGGCACTCCACTCCTCCCCCTTCCAAACCCCTGCACTCCTCCTCCAACCCGCCCCTCAGCCATTGACCCTTCCCCCTCCCCCCGCTATTAATTCAGGCTCTGTTCCGTGCCACCCATCCTGGGTGATCCACGTAGGACCAGATTCACGAACAGCATCAGGATACGATGCCGACGATTAACCAACTCGTCCGGCAGAGCCGCCGCGACGTCGCCCGCAAGGCGAAGGCTCCGGCTCTGAAGGAGAATCCGTTCAAGCGGGGCGTGTGCACTCGCGTGTACACCACGACCCCCAAGAAGCCGAACTCCGCGCTGCGCAAGGTCGCGCGTGTCCGCCTCACCAACGGCTTCGAAGTCACCGCGTACATCCCCGGTGAAGGCCACAACCTCCAGGAGCACTCGATCGTGCTCATCCGCGGCGGCCGCGTGAAGGACCTGCCGGGCGTCCGCTACCACATCGTGCGCGGCAAGCTCGACGCCTCGGGCGTGAATGGCCGCAACAAGAGCCGTTCCAAGTACGGCACCAAGAAGCCGAAGGCGGGGGGTAAGTAAGCCATGAGTCGCCGCAAGAGTGCCGTCAAGCGCACCATCCTCCCGGATGCCCGCTACGATTCGCAGACCGTCTCGAAGTTCATCAACGTGCTGATGTACGCCGGCAAGAAGTCCACCGCCGAGCGCATCTTCTACGGCGCGATGGACCTTGTCGAAAGCCGCACCAGCCAGCCGGGCGTCAACGTCTTCAAGCAGGCGCTGGCCAACCTGAAGCCGGTCGTCGAGGTGAAGAGCCGCCGCGTCGGCGGCGCCACCTACCAGGTGCCGGTCGAAGTGCGTCCCGAGCGCCGTACCGCGCTCGCCATGCGCTGGCTCATCTCGTACTCCCGCGATCGCAACGAGAAGTCCATGGCCGAGAAGCTCGCGGCCGAGGTGATCTCGGCGTCGAAGGGCGAGGGCAATGCGGTCAAGAAGAAGGAAGATACCCACCGCATGGCCGAGGCCAACAAGGCGTTCGCACACTACCGGTGGTAAGAGAAACAACAGAGAGACAACAGAGAAGCAACAGATAGACAACAGAGCGGGGCGCTTCGACTATCGAGGCGCCCCGCGCTGCTTGTCTGTTGTTTCTCTGTTGTCTCTCTGTTGTCTCTCTGTTGTCTCTCTGTTGTCTCTCTGTTGTCTCTCTCCTAAAACTCAAATCCCACCGCGAAATTCAGATGCGTGTTCTTCACTGTGCCGCTCGCATACGTGGTGGCCATCCGCCGCACCTCGAAACCAAGGAGCACGGGGCCCGCGGGACGCAGGTGCAGGTGAACTTCGGAGACGACGTTCTTCAGCCGCGCCGTCGCCGACAGGCCCTCGTCGTCGGGATCGTCCTGCCCCATGCCGCCGCCGAGCGTCACGTGCGCTGTCGGCTTGACGTTCAGCTGGCCCCACATTCCGGTGCTGCGCACGGGGTCGCCGGCTACGGTGAACAGGTGCCCGACGGCACCGCCGCCGAGACCCTGCATGCCCCTGCCGGCGTACCACTCACCGCGCAGCTCGACGCGCTGCGTCAACGGCACCGACGCGTCCGCCGTGACGCCGGCGGCTCGCCGCAGCGTTGACGTATGCGCCGTCGCGTACCACGCGCGATGCACCCCCACGCCGACCTCGGCCGCGAAATCATCCGCCCCCCACTTGGCGTGCGCCCGCGCCTCGACGAACGGCCGCTTGGAGCGCTGCGCAAGGTCGTGGTCCGACGGCGACATGTCGGCCTTGCCGGCCAGCGTGGGCGCCAGCACCGCCCCCTTCACGCCGACGGTCACGCG
Organism: uncultured Gemmatimonas sp.; assembly: GCA_964416005.1. GTDB lineage: Bacteria > Gemmatimonadota > Gemmatimonadetes > Gemmatimonadales > Gemmatimonadaceae > PNKL01. The sequence continues at coordinate 11,554 of CAYQCP010000046.1, read as the reverse complement.
CCCCGGACGCTCCACACCGACCCGCATCTGCGGCAGCCACGCCCACAGGTTGCCGGTCGTCGAGAAGCCGGGCGCGCCGATGGACGCGAGGCTGCGCGGATTCAGCGGGCTGACGAGCGGGCCGTCCTGCCCGATCATCACCTCGGCGCGTTTCCACCGCAGCCACCCCCGCGTGACGGCCAGCCGGATGATCGGCGACGTGCTGCCGTCGTTCTGTCCGCCGTAGAAATCGAGGTCCATGTCCCCCGTGAAGTCCGCCCCGAGGATGTTGGGGGCGGTCACGACGAAGCCCAGCGACGACTGGCGCACCGACAGCCCGATGCCGCCGCGCGGCAAGCCGTCGGCGACGAGGGGCGAGACCATGAGCGGCACGTCGACGTTGTTGACGCGCGCCGAGTTCGAGAAGGCATGCAGGAGGACGCGGCCGGTCAGTTCGAATGAGAGGCGCGCGCGCGTCTGGACGGCGACCTGCGCCTGATCCGCCATCTGCTGCTGCAGCAGCGCGATGGTCTCCTCGGCGCGCTCGAGCCGGGCAATGAGCGAGTCGAGGGTGGGCGGCACCGGCTCCTGCGACACCGCCGGCGATGCGAGGCACGGGCCGAGGGCAACTGCCGCCGCCAGTGTCCACCGGCGCGCGCTTGACCCGCGCCGTGAACGGCCGGTATAGTTGCCTTCAATGCCGGCCGGTGTCGAGGAGGAAGTCGCGATGCGTCGCATATGGTCTGAATTCCGCTGCATCGGTCTACGCATACTCGGAACGTGTGCGCTGGTATGCGTCCCCGCCAGCCTTTCCGCCCAAAGTATGGTGGCCGGGCGTGTGGTGCTGCAGGAGAAGGCCGGCCAGAAAACCACGGACTATGGCAATACCGTCGTCTGGCTGGAGCCCGTCGCGGGCGCCGCCCGGGCGACCCCCGTACGGACGCAGGTCGGCATGAGCGAGCGCACCTTCACGCCGCACGTGCGCGTCGTGCCGGTGGGCTCCACCGTGGAGTATCCCAACCAGGATCCGTTCACGCACAACGTCTTCTCCACCACGCCGGGCGCCCTCTTCGACCTCGGCGCGTATGCGAGCGGCACGAGCAAGGGGTACACGTTCCGGAAGACCGGTGCGTATCCCACCTACTGCAACATCCACGCGAAGATGGCCGCCTACGTGGTGGTGGTGAACACGCCCTGGTATGCGCAGGCCGCCGCGGACGGGCGGTGGCAGGTGACGAACGTGCCCGCCGGCAAGTACCGGTTGACGATCTGGCACGAGCGCGCCCCGCAGGTCACGACCGAACTGGAGGTGCCCGCCGGAGGCCTGTCGGGCGTCGAGACGACGCTCGACGCGCGAGGGTACCGGGTGGTGGCGCACAAGAACAAGTTCGGCCGCGACTACACGAACGCCGGCGTCGTTTACTAGCGCCGGCAGTCGTGCTCCCCGTGGCCTCGCGCGGCTTCTCGCTCACCACCCGCATCTTCGGCAGCACGGCCGCGGTCGTCGCGGCGGTGCTGGGCGTGACGCTCTTCTTCACGTCGCGGCAGGCGGCGCGCACCGCCGACGCCACGGTGAACCGCGCGCTGGCGCAGGCCAGCAGCCAGATCGCGTCGCAGCTCGACGCACGGCGGCGCGAGCTGCAGGGGCAGTCGGAGACGTTCGCCAAGGACCCCGACTTCCGCGCCCTCGTGCAGAGCAACGCGCGCCCCGGCGACCTGCTGGACCAGGTCATCGAGGCGCAGGAACGCATCGACGCCGACTGGGCGCAGGCGACCGACGCCGGCGGTGTGCTGCTCGCCAAGAGCGACGATCCCGGCGCGCAGCCCATGGACCTGTCCGAGTCGGCACTGATTGCGGGCGCCCTCGGCGGCGTGGCCTCGCACGGCTACGGACGCGAGCCGGCGCCGCGCGGGCTGTTTCAGGCGACGGTGGTGCCGGTCACGGTGCCCGCCGGCGACCGCGAGCGCTTGGTCGGCACGCTGATGGTGGTGCGCGGCATCGATGAGGGCTTTGCGCAATCCGTGAAGAACGCATCGTCCGATTCCATCGACGTGGCGTTCTTCGCGCTCGACTCGGCGGGGCCGCGGCTGGTGGCCAACACCATCGGCGCGGGGGACGAGGTGCGTCGTGCCATCGCCAGCATCGACTGGCCCCTCGCGCCCGACAGCGTGGGCGCGCCGCCGCCGATGCGCACCACCGTGCGCATCCTCGGCGAACAGTATGTTGCGCTCGGCGTGCCGCTGCGGGCGGCGTCCGGGTCGCTGGTGGGCGGCATGCTCGTGCTCAAGGACCGCGACCGCGAGTTTGCCGCGTTCCGGCAGCTGACGCGGGTGATCATCGCGTGGGGCACGGTGGGGCTCGCGCTCGCCGGATTGCTCGCGTTCGGCATCGCGCGGCAGATCACGCGTCCGGTGCGTTCGCTCGTGGCGGCCACGCGGCGCGCCGCAGACGGCGACTACACCGCCGACATCGCGGTCACGGCAGAGGGGGAGATCGGCGCGCTGGCCGATGCGTTCCGGGCGATGCTCGCCGACCTGCGGAGCAAGCAGGCGCTCGTCGACTTCCTCGGACACGGCTCCAATGACGCGCGCACCGTCATGCTCGCGTCGGGCGCGTCATCGACGATGGCGCGGCAGGCCATGGAAGGGGGCGTCGCCCCGGGGATGACCTTCGCCAACCGGTACGAGGTGAAGGAGTTGCTCGGCGCCGGCGGCATGGGCCTGGTCTTCCGCGCGATGGACACCGAGCTCGGCGAGGTCATCGCGCTCAAGACGCTGAAGAAGGAAATGCTCGACCAGGATCCGAACGCGCTCGAGCGGTTCAAGAGCGAGATTCGCCTCGCGCGGCGCATTTCGCACCGCAATGTCGTGCGCACGCACGACCTCGGCGAGCACAGCGGCGCGTACTTCATCACGATGGAGTACGTCGAGGGGCGGTCGCTCAAGGAGCTCATCCGCGAGCGCGGGCGGCTGCCGGTGCCGGTGACGCTGACGGTGGGGAAGCAGCTCTGCCGCGCGCTCGAGGTGGCGCATGCCGCGGGCGTGATTCACCGCGACATCAAGCCGCAGAACATGGTGGTGCAACCGGACGGCGTGCTGAAGGTGATGGACTTTGGCATCGCGCGGCTCGCCACCGGGCACGGGAGCATGACGCACGCGGGGATGATCGTGGGCACGCCCGAGTACATGTCGCCGGAGCAGCTGATGGGCGACGAACTCGACGGGCGCGCCGACATCTACGCGGTGGGCTGCGTGCTGTACGAGTGCCTGGTGGGGAACACGCCGATCACGGCCGACACGCCGATCACGATCATCGCCAGGGTGATGGAGGAGACGCCGCCGGCGCCGCACACGGTGTGGGCGGACATCCCGGTGGCGCTGAGCGACCTGGTGATGGCGTGCCTCGCGAAGAAGGCGGCGGATCGCCCGGCATCGGCGCTCGAGGTGCACGACCGGCTCGAGGCGCTCGGGTAGCGTCGCGCCGCGTCTTGTGCCGCGTCTTGCGCCGAGGACGCGCGGATCGGGGTGTCGCTCCCAGCGAAATTCGAGGGTTGATGGGCGCGCTGCGCGCGCCGTCGTCGTCCTCGAGTATTCACTGGGAGCGACACCCCGATCCGCGCTCAGTCCCGATGCGGCTGCCGGCGTCGCGGCGAGCGCCGCACCGGCCGCTACTCTCGCTGCAGCTTCGCGACGACGCGCTGCGTGATCACGTGGCAGAGGCCGCTCGAGACGGCGATGCCGTTGCGCCGCCAGGACCGATAACCATCGACATCCGCGGTCACGCTGTAGGTGCCGGGTCGCTCCCACGCGGTGCCCCACCACGCGATCACCGTGGGCGCGACCAAGGAGTCAGTGAACGCGGGGCTCGTGACCCGGAGCCGCATGCTCCCGGTGTCGCTCAGCGGCTGGCCGGAAACAGAGTCCTCGAGCGCGACGCTCAGACCCGGACGCATCTCCATGGTGCACAGCAGGCGCAGTCGGGTGTTCGCCGAGAGGACCGGGGTGCGGGGGGACGCGATCTTCGGGAGTGCGATGAGGCTGAGATTCAACTCGCCCGCGCGCCGCACGGCTGCCGTGCCATCGGGGCGCGACTCGAGCATCGCAGGATCCGTTGCCGTGATCGTGGGAACGCCGTAGTCGCCCGGGGAACCCACTACCGTGGCCCTCAGGAGGAGGGAGTCGCCAGGGACCAGGTTAATCTCGCCCTGAAGCAACTCGAGTCCAGAATCGGTGCGCAGGCTAAGGTGCGACAGCGGCACGATCGCAGAAGGGTCGGCGGGTTCGACCGAGACCGAGCAGCCGGCCAACAGCAAAGCGAGGACTGAGATCGTGCCTAAATCGTTGCGGTGTAATACCATAGTCTGATCCTACCGGTCGTTGCCTGGGCGCGCAAGCCGCCGAAAGAGGGCGAGCCCGCCGAGCACACCCTGGGCGCCGACGGCACGACCGCCGCTGGGCTGAATTCGCGCCGAGGAGCTTGGCGAGTTGAACGCCGGGTGCCGCGGAGTCAACCGCACGCCGAGCCGCGGTGTCTACCGCGCTCTGCCGCCGGCGCCGCCCCCGACGCGCCGCCCAAAGCCCAGAAAATCGCCAATCGCCGTCCAGAATCCCGATCCCGAATCGCGATCCGGATTCCATGTCCTCGATCGTCGTTCAAGACTTGACAGCACAAGGAATTGCGCTACCTTCCGCAGGCTACAGGGAATTGCAGAGAATCGCGTTCTTTGCAGCCGGCCACTTCGGTGGACGACCGGGAGACTGCGCCCGGCATTATGGGCCCGCCAACTGACTGGAAGCGGTTGTCAGCGCGGGGGCGAAGGACCAAGCCGACCGATGACGCACGAGAGCGGTTGTAGCTCGCGCTGAGGTTTCCGAAAAGCAACGCAGGACAACTCAACGTCGAGGAAGCTCTCGGCGCGCCGTGGGTCCCCATTCGCGCAGCAGTGGCGAGTGTACCCGGCGAGGTCGGATGGATACCGGCTCACTCCACTGCGGTGGGGCGAGCGCCCGGTCCAGCCGGTTTTTTGTTCGATGGACCTGTGCAGACCCCGCTGCGTGCGGCGAATCAAATACTATCGGCTCCCTCTCTCGACATATGGCCCGCGACACCGAACTCAAGTACTACCGCAATATCGGCATCATGGCCCACATCGATGCCGGTAAGACCACGACGACTGAGCGCGTCCTCTATTACACGGGGAAGTCGCACAAGATCGGCGAGGTCCACGACGGTGCGGCCACGATGGACTGGATGGAGCAGGAGCAGGAGCGCGGCATCACGATCACGTCGGCCGCGACGACGTGCTTCTGGATGCGCCACGGCCAGAGCGACAAGAAGGGCGAGGGGCCGGAGTACCGCATCAACATCATCGACACGCCGGGGCACGTCGACTTCACGGTGGAAGTGGAGCGGTCGCTGCGCGTGCTCGACGGCGCCGTCGCGCTGCTCGACTCGGTGGCCGGCGTGGAGCCGCAGACCGAGACCGTCTGGCGCCAGGCCGACCGGTACAAGGTTCCGCGCATGATCTTCGCGAACAAGATGGACCGCGTCGGCGCGAACTTCGACCGCTGCATGGCGATGATCAAGGACCGGCTCACGCGCAACGCCTACGCGCTGCAGCTGCCGGTCGGCTCGGGTGAGCTCTTCACGGGCCACATCGACATCATCGAGCGCAAGCAGTACATCTTCGACGAAGAGACGCTCGGCAAGACCTTCACGGTCACCGACGTCCCCGCCGACATGGTGGAGCAGGTCGAGGCGGCGCGCCACGAGCTGGTGGAAGCGGCCGTGATGCACGACGACGAGCTGATCGAGAAGTTCCTCAACGAGGGCGCCGATTCGCTCACCGTCGCCGAGATCCGCCACGCGATCCGCGCGGCGACGATCAAGATGGCGTTCTGCCCCGTGCTCTGCGGCGCTTCATTCAAGAACAAGGGCGTGCAGGCGCTGCTCGACGCCGTCATCGACTACCTGCCGTCGCCGGTGGAGAAGCCGGCGATCCAGGGGCACCTGCCGCACCACGACGAGACGTTTGACACGCGCGACGTGAACGACGAGGCGCCGTTTGCCGCGCTGGCGTTCAAGATCGCCACCGACCCGTTCGTCGGCCGCCTGACGTTCTTCCGCGTCTACTCGGGCGTCCTGAAGGCGGGGTCGCACGTCTACAACAGCACGAAGGACAAGCGCGAGCGCATCGGCCGCCTCCTCCAGATGCACGCCAACAAGCGTGAGGAGATCGAGGAAGTGCGCGCCGGCGACATCGCCGCCGCCATCGGCCTCAAGGAGACGCGCACCGGCGACACGCTGTGCGACGACGAGCATCCGATCATCCTCGAGGCGATGAAGTTCCCGACGCCCGTCATTGACGTCGCGGTCGAGCCGAAGACGAAGGCCGACCAGGACAAGATGGGCATCGCGCTGAACAAGCTGGCCGAGGAAGACCCGACGTTCCGCGTCCACACGGACGCCGAGACGGGGCAGACGATCATCTCGGGCATGGGCGAGCTGCACCTCGAGATCATCGTCGACCGCATGATGCGCGAGTTCAAGGTCGACGCGAACGTGGGCCGCCCGCAGGTGGCCTACCGCGAGACCATCCGCAAGCGCGTCACGAAGGTCGAGGGCAAGTTCATCCGGCAGTCGGGCGGCAAGGGCCAGTACGGCCACGTCGTCATCAACGCCGAGCCGGCGCCCGTGGGGCACGGCTACGTGTTCGAGGACAAGATCGTCGGCGGCGTGATCCCCCGGGAGTACATCTCCCCGGTGGAAGCCGGCATCAAGGAAGCGCTGGAGAACGGCATCCTCGCCGGCTTCCCGATGGTGGACGTGAAGGTCGAGCTCATCTACGGCTCGTACCATGACGTCGACTCCAGCGAAATGGCGTTCAAGATCGCGGGTTCGATGGCCATCAAGGAGGCGGCGCGTGCCGCCAGCCCGGTGATCCTCGAGCCCATGATGAAGGTCGAGGTCGTCACGCCCGAGCAGTACATGGGCGACGTCCTCGGCGACCTCTCGGCCCGCCGGGGCAAGATCGGCGGCATGATGCAGCGCGGGGAAGCGCAGGTGATCGCGTCGACCGTGCCGCTGAGCGAGATGTTCGGGTACTCGACGCGGCTCCGCAGCCAGACGCAGGGACGCGCCGTGTACTCGATGGAGTTCTCGCACTACGAGGAAGTCCCGAAGTCGAAGATGGAAGAGATCGTCTCCAAGGCGAAGTAACCCCGTACCACCTTTTTTTCCACAGGACCATTTCCATGGCCAAGGCAAAGTTCGAGCGCACCAAGCCGCACGTAAACGTGGGCACCATCGGCCACGTCGACCACGGCAAGACGACCCTTACTGCCGCCCTCACGAAGGTGTCGGCCGAGAAGGGCTTCGGCACCAAGTACATCTCGTATGACCAGGTCGCGAAGGCGTCGGAGTCGCAGGGGCGTCGCGACTCGACGAAGATCCTCACGATCGCCACGTCGCACGTGGAATACGAGACGGCCAACCGTCACTACGCGCACGTCGACTGCCCCGGGCACGCCGACTTCGTGAAGAACATGATCACGGGCGCGGCGCAGATGGACGGCGCGATCCTCGTGGTCTCGGCCGTGGACGGCCCGATGCCCCAGACGCGCGAGCACATCCTGCTCGCCCGCCAGGTGAACGTGCCGAAGGTGGTCGTGTTCCTCAACAAGTGCGACCTCGTCGATGACCCCGAGCTCCTCGACCTCGTCGAGCTCGAAGTCCGCGAGCTCCTGTCGAAGTACAACTTCGACGGCGACAACGCCCCGGTGATCCGCGGCGCCGCCATGCGCGCGATCGACGGCGATCCGAAGTGGGTCGGCTCGATCCAGGAGCTCTACGACGCGATCGACAGCTGGATCCCGCAGCCGGTGCGTGAAGTCGACAAGCCGTTCCTGATGCCGGTCGAGGACGTGTTCTCGATCACGGGCCGCGGCACGGTGGCGACGGGCCGCATCGAGCGCGGCAAGATCAAGACGGGCGAGGAAGTCGCGATCGTCGGCTTCGGCTCCGACAAGAAGTCGGTGGTCACCGGCGTCGAGATGTTCCGCAAGCTGCTCGATGACGGCCAGGCGGGCGACAACGTCGGCCTCCTGCTGCGCGGCGTGGACAAGAAGGAAATCGAGCGCGGCATGGTGCTGGCGAAGCCGGGTTCGATCCCGCCGCACACGAAGTTCGAGGCCGAGGTCTACGTGCTGACCAAGGACGAGGGCGGCCGCCACACGCCGTTCTTCAAGGGCTACCGCCCGCAGTTCTACTTCCGCACGACGGACGTGACGGGCTCGATCGAGCTGCCGGCCGGCACCGAGATGGTGATGCCGGGCGACAACGTCCAGATGGTGATCGAGCTGATCACCCCGATCGCGATGGAAGAGACGCTGCGGTTTGCCATCCGCGAGGGTGGACGCACGGTGGGCGCTGGCGTCGTTACGAAGATTCTGAAGTAGACGGAGGACGGGAGACGGAAGACGGGAGACGATCTGCGGCGCTCGCGCCGGTTGTTCTCTCCCGTCACCCGTCTTCAGTCTCCCGTCACTACCCGCGCAATCATCACTAGAGGCATCCCATGGCTGGCAAGATTCGTATCCGGTTGAAGGCCTTCGACCACGCCGTCATCGATCAGGCGAGCGCGGACATCGTCCGCACCGCCGAGAAGACGGGGGCGCAGGTGAGCGGCCCGATTCCGCTTCCGACGAAGACGCAGCGCTGGACGGTCCTCCGTTCGCCGCACGTCGACAAGAAGTCGCGGGAGCAGTTCGAGCTGAAGACGCACAAGCGCATGATCGACATCCTCGATTCGCGGGCGCAGACGATGGACGCGCTGACGAAGCTGGACTTGCCGGCGGGCGTGGACGTCGAAATCAAGGTTGAGTGAGACGGGAGACGGAGGACGGGAGACGGAAGCGTGAGCGCTTCCGGGGACCATCGACCGACTTCCGGCTAACAGTCCAACGGCCACACAGCACCGCGCAGTCGGCGCGGGCGGCCGCGACTCACGAGAGGAATTCATGATCGGAATCATTGGCAAGAAGCTGGGGATGACCCAGATCTTCAACGAGGCGGGGCAGCAGATCCCCGTGACCGTCGTCGAGGCGACGCCCAATCCCGTCACCAAGGTGACGACGAAGGAGAAGGCGGGCTTTGCCGCGGTCGAGCTCGGCTACGGCGCGCAGAAGGTGCGCCGGGCGAGCAAGAAGGGAGAACGCGAGCCCCGTGGTGTCCGCGCGGGCAAGGCCGAGCTGGGCCACGCCGCCAAGGCGGGCCTCCAGTCGGCGCCGCGCGTGCTGAAGTCGGTGCGCCTCGATGACGCGCCGGGCAAGAACCCCGAGATCCCGACGTACAACGTCGGCGACGTCATCACGGTCGGCATCTTCACGCCGGGCGAGACGGTGAAGGTGACCGGCACGACGAAGGGGCGCGGGTTCCAGGGCGTCGTCAAGCGCTACGGCATTGGCGGCGGACCGAACACGCACGGCAACACGAAGCACCGCCGGCCGGGCTCGGTGGGACCGGGCACGGACCCGTCGCGCGTGATCAAGGGCAAGAAGATGCCCGGTCACTACGGCGACGAGCGGCATACGCAGATCAATCTCCGGGTCGAGAAGGTCGACGCGGATCGCCATCTCTTGTACCTCCGCGGTGCGGTGGCCGGGCCGAAGAACGGCATCGTGCTCGTCCGCAAGCAGGGTTAATCCATGGCTGATACGATGAACTTTGAAGCGGCCGCCTACACCGCGCTGGGGACGCCGCGCGAGAAGGTGAGCCTGCCGCCGGCGACCTTCGACGGCACGGTGAACGTGCCGGTGATGCAGCAGGCGGTGAAGGCGATGCTCGCCAACCAGCGCCAGGCGAACGCGTCCACCAAGACGCGCGGCTTCGTGGCCGGCGGCAACCAGAAGCCGTGGAAGCAGAAGGGAACCGGCCGCGCCCGCCAGGGCTCGACCCGCGCCCCGAACTGGCCCGGCGGCGGCACGGTGTTCGGCCCGCACGGCGATCGCAACTACTCGCAGGCGCTGCCGAAGCAGGTCCGCCAGCTCGCCCGCAAGAGCGCGCTCAACGCGCGGGCCCGCGAGAACGCGGTGCTGGTGATCGACCAGTTCGCCTATGAGGCGCCCAAGACGTCGCAGCTGCACCAGCTGCTGGCGCGCCTTGGCGTGGCCCACCAGAACGTGCTCGTCCTCACCGACGGCGTGAAGTCGAACGTCTACCTGAGCGGCCGCAACCTGCCCAAGGTGCGGGTGCTGCCGTACAGCGACGCCTCGACGTACGACCTGCTCTGGTCGGACGTGGTGCTGGTGGAGGCGTCGGCGATCGGCCAGACGCTGGCGCCGGTGGCCGAGAAGGCGGTGGAGAAGGTGAAGGTGAAGAAGGCGGGCACGCCGAAGACGCCGAAGGCGCGGAAGGCGGCCGAGACGTCGAAGAAGGCGACCGCCAAGAAGGCGGCGGTGAAGACGGCGAAGCCGGCGCCGGCCAAGAAGGCGCCGGCCAAGACGGCGAAGCCGGCCGCGGCCAAGCCGGCCGCCGCCAAGAAGGCCCCGGCCAAGAAGGCCGCGGCGCCGAAGAAGAAGGGGAAGTAACCGATGCCGACTACGTACCGCACGATCGTCCGTCCCATCGTCACCGAGAAGAGCTCGGCGGCGTTCCAGGACCGCGGCGAATACACGTTTGAAGTTCATCCGGACGCGAACAAGACGGCCATCAAGGCCGCCATCGAGTCGCTGTTCGGTGTGCATGTCACCGGGGTCTGGACGTCGCAGCAGCGCGGGAAGCCGCGGCGCGTCGGACAGAGCACCGGGCTCCGTCCGCGCTGGAAGAAGGCCATCGTGAAGCTCCGTCAGGGCGACACGATCGAGATCTTTGAGGGCTAAGCCATGGGCATCCGTCAGTTCAAGCCGGTGACGGCCTCTTCGCGCTTCCGCAGCGTGTCGGATTTCGACACGATCACGCGGTCGACGCCGGAGAAGTCACTCACCGAACCGCTCAAGAAGTCGGGCGGCCGCGACAATCACGGCCACATTGCGATGCGGCGCCGTGGCGGCGGTCACAAGCGCAAGTATCGCGTGATCGACTTCAAGCGCAACAAGCACGGCGTACCGGCGACGGTCACGCACATCGAATACGATCCGAACCGCTCGGCGCGCATCGCGCTGGTGACGTACGCGGACGGCGAGCTGCGCTACATCCTCCACCCGAAGGGGCTGGCGGTGGGCGACGCGGTGACGTCGGGGCCCGGCGCGGACGTGCGCACGGGCAACGCGATGCCGCTGCGCGAGGTGCCGCTGGGCACCGCGGTGCACAACGTCGAGCTCATCCCGGGCAAGGGCGGGCAGATGGCGCGCTCGGCCGGGACGTCGGTGCAGGTCGTCGCGAAGGAAGGCGAGTACGTGACGCTGCGCATGGCCTCGAGCGAAATGCGCCTCGTGCACGGCAACTGCCTGGCGACGATCGGCGAGGTCGGCAATGCCGAGCACGAGCTGAAGTTGGCGGGCAAGGCCGGCGCGACGCGCTGGAAGGGTCGCCGCCCGAAGGTGCGCGGCGAAGTGATGAACCCGGTGGACCACCCGC
>CAYQCP010000045.1:0-26686 GCA_964416005.1 uncultured Gemmatimonas sp. | reverse complement strand
GTCCGCATTGTTGCCGATGGACGATACGATGCCGAGACCCGTGACGACGACCCGGCGCCTAATCGCGTCAGCCGATCTTCTGGTTCAGGTACGCGATCGCGTCGCCCACCGTGCGGAGCTTCTCGGCATCCTCATCGGGGATGTCGATGTTGAACTCCTTCTCGAATTCCATCACCAGTTCGACGATGTCGAGACTGTCGGCCCCGAGGTCCTCGATGAAGCTCGCTTCCGCCGTCAGCTTCTCGCGCTCGACGCCCAGTTCCTTCTCGATGATGTCCTTTACCTTGTCGCCATGGTCGGCCATACCGCGATCCTCTCGAACGTTGGAGTGGAGGGAAGACTTAATATAGTTGATGTCGCGTTCCGCTACATCACCATCCCGCCATCCACCACCAGGACCTGCCCGGTGATGTAGGCGGCCAGATCCGAGGCCAAAAAGGCCACCGCCCCGGCAATGTCCTTGGGATCCCCAAGGCGTCCCAGCGGGATCTGGGAGGAGAGCGCCGTCCGGGCCTCCTCGTTCAGCTGGGCGGTCATGTCGGTCTGGATGTACCCGGGCGCCACGGCGTTCACCAGGATGTTGCGGGACGACAGCTCCTTGGCCGCCGCCTTGGTGAACCCGATCAGGCCGGCCTTGGACGCCGCGTAATTGGCCTGCCCCTTGTTGCCGACCAGCCCCACGACGCTGGTGATGTTGATGATCCGGCCCCAGCGGCGCTTCATCATGCCGCGCTGGGCGGCCCGCGTGGCCACGAAGGCCGACCGCAGGTTGGTGGCCATCACGGCGTCCCAGTCCTCGTCCTTCATGCGCGCCATCAGGTTGTCCTTCGTGATGCCGGCATTGTTGACCAGGATGTCGAGCTGGCCGAAGGCGTCCTCGACCGTCTGCACGAGCATGGTCACCGAGGCCGGATCGCTGACGTCGCAGGCAAACCCGCGAGCCTCGCCCAACTCCTCGGCGACCTTCTCCGCGGTGGAGAGGTCACGCCCCACAACGGCCACGCGCGCGCCGCATGCAACCAGTCCCTCGGCGATAGCGCGGCCGATGCCGCGCGTGGAGCCGGTGACGAGGGCGGTCTTTCCGGTGAGAGAGATCATCGTCGGGCGAGTGATGGTAGACGGTAGACGGTGGACGGTAGACGAACGCTGAAGCGCTTCTTCGGGCGAGCCTGCTACACGTCGCTGAGCAAGGCCTCAACTTCCGCCACCGTGCCGCACGTCCGGGCGGCGTGGTTGGGCGCGAGGCGCTTAAGCAGCCCGGTCAGCACGTTGCCGGGCCCCATCTCGACGAAGGTAGCGCCGGGGTGGGCCGCCGCCATCGCCTGGATGACGCCGACCCAGCGCACCGGGGACGTCAGCTGGCGCAGCAGCAGGTCGCGCCCCGTCGCCACGTCGGTCACGGGCGCGGCGGTAACGTTCGAGAAAACCGGCCAGGCAGGGGCGTTCCAGAAGGCACGCCCCAGCGCGTCGCCCAGCCCGGCCTCGGCCGGCTGCATCAGCGGCGAGTGGAAGGCCCCACTGACCTGCAGGCGCACCGCGCGCTTGGCCCCGGCCGCCTTTGCCAGTTCCATGCCGCGCTCGACCCCGGCGACTTCGCCCGATATGACGACCTGCTCCAGCGCGTTGTAGTTGGCGGGCACCACCACACCGGCGGCGCTCGCCTCGGCGCAGATCTCGTCGATGGGACGCTGCAGTTCGCCGAGGATGGCCGCCATCGCGCCGGGCGTCTGGACGCCCGTTTCGTACATGAGTTCACCGCGACGGCGCACAAGGCGCAGGGCATCGGCCAGCGGCAGCGCGCCCGCGGCGTGGTACGCGGAGAACTCGCCGAGCGAGTGGCCGGCGGCAGCGGCCACGTGCGTCGCCGCCTGTTCACGGACCACGGCCCACACCGCGGCGCCATGCGCCAGCAGTGCGGGCTGCGCGTTGTGCGTCCGCGTCAGTTCCTCGGCCGGTCCCTCAAAGCAGAGCGTCGAGAGCGGTGCGCCGAGCGCGGCATCCGCCTCCGCGAAGACGGCGCGCGCCGCGGGAAACTGCTCGGCGAGGTCCTTCGCCATGCCCGGCTTCTGGGAGCCCTGGCCCGGAAACAGGAGGAGGAGTTGCATGCGCGGTTAGAAGCGCACCACGAGACTGCCCCACGTGAAGCCGGCGCCGAACGCGACGAACATCACGGTCATCCCCTCCTTGATCCGCCCGGCGCGAAGCGCCTCGTCGAGGGCAATCGGGATGGACGCGGCCGATGTGTTGCCGTATTGGTCCACGTTCACGTAGACCTTGTCCATGCTCATGCCGGCGTGCTTCGCCGTCGCCTCGATGATGCGGATGTTGGCCTGGTGCGGGATGAGCAGGTCGATGTCGCTCGCGGCGAGCTTGGCGCCGTCGAGCGCACGGTCGCACGCATCCGCCATGGAGCGCACCGCGTTCTTGAACACCTCGCGCCCCGCCATGCTGATGCAGTTGCTGCCGTCGGCGATGATCTCGGGCGTCACCGGGCGGAGCGAACCGCCGGCCTCGCGCTGGAGCAGGTCGGCCAGCGTGCCGTCGCTGCGCATGTAGGCCGACAGGATGCCGCGCCCCTTGGTGGAGCGCTTCACCACGGTGGCGCCGGCGCCGTCGCCGAATAGCACGCACGTGTTGCGGTCCTTCCAGTTCACGATGCGCGACAGCGTCTCGGAGCCGATGACGAGCACCGTCTCCGCGTCCCCCATCGCCAGCAGGCCCTCGGCCATCTTCATGCCGTACACCCAGCCGCTGCACGCGGCCGAGATGTCGAACGCGGCCGCGCGCGTGGCGCCGATGGCGGCCTGCACTTCCACGGCGGTGGCCGGGAGCAGCCGGTCGGGCGAGGCGGTGCCAAGGATGATGATGTCGAGTTCGGGGGCCGTGACACCGGCCGCCTTCATGGCCGCGCGCGCCGCGTCCGAGGAGAGCGAGGTCAGCGACTCCCCTTCACCCGCGATGTAGCGCTGCTTGATGCCGGTGCGCTCCACGATCCACTCGTCGCTGGTTTCGATGCCGAGCGCGGCGAACTCGTGGTTGGTCAGGATGCGCTTCGGCACGGCGTGGCCCGTGCCGGCGATCATCGCGAGCGGGCGCTTCATGTGGTGCTCCCTGCAGCAGTGGACGCCAGGCGCTGGCCGATGTGGTCGCTCATGTGCGAGACCGCGGTGCGCAGCCCCACCAGAATGCCGTTCTTGATTGCCTCGGGCGACGACTTGCCGTGGCAGATGATCGAGACGCCCTTCACGCCGAGCAGGGGTGCGCCGCCGTGGGCGGCGTAATCGAGTCCCTGCAGCGCGCCGGCGAGCTGTTCGCGGCTCACGCCGCTCTTGGCGAGCAGGCCGAAGATCAGCTTGGGGACGCTCTCGTAGAACTTGAGCAGCACATTGCCGACGAAGCCGTCGCAGACGACCACGTCCACCGGCCCGCGATCGCAGGCGCCCATCGGGACGTCCCGGCCCTCGACGTTGCCGATGAAGTTGATCCCCTGCGCGGCGGCGAGTTCGCGATGCGCTTCCTTCACGGCCGCATTCCCCTTCTCCGACTCTTCGCCGATGGACAGCAGGGCGATGGCGGGATTGGGGCGTCCAAGTACGTCTTCCGCATACACCGCGCCGAGCCGGGCGAACTGCACGAGTTCGGCGGCCGAGCAGTCCACGTTGGCGCCGCTGTCGAGCACCACCACGGGCACGCGCGCACTCGGGAACAGCGTCCCGATGGCCGGGCGCGTCAGTCCCTCGTGCAGGCGGAGGATGAAAGTGGTCGCAGCCATCTGCGCCCCCGTGTTTCCCGCACTCACGAACGCGTCGGACTGGCCCTCCGCCTGCAGGCGCAGGCCGACGGCCATGGAGCTGTTGGGCTTGCCACGGATCGCGACCGACGGCTTGTCGGTCATCTCGATCACTTCGGCGGCCTCGACGATAATCAGGCGGTGCGCCTGCTCCCGGACGGTAGGCGACGCCGCGGCCAGCTGCGCGTCGAGCTCCGCGCGGATGACCTCGGGACGTCCGACCAGCTGGATGCCGTGCTCGGGGGCGAGTTCCTGAAGGGCGAGTAGGGCGCCCGCGATCGTCGCCGCAGGGGCGTGATCGCCGCCCATGGCGTCCAACGCGATGCGCGCCAACGTCAGCTGTCCTTCTTGGTGACCCGCTGCTCGCCGGCGTAGAATCCGCACTCAGGGCAGACGTGGTGCGGACGCTTCTGCGCGCCGCACTTCGGGCAAGCCTGGATGTTGATCGCCGGGGCCTTCTTGTGCGTGTTGCGGGCCCGCTTCTTCCGCTTCGACGTTTTTCTCTTCGGGACGGCCATCGTCGTCTCGTGACAGGGTCAGTTCATTCGGGCGCGTCGCGGAGCTTCCGCAGCGCTTCCCATCGGGGATCGGTGTCCGGGGCGCACCCGCATGCCCCAGCGTTCAGGTCGGACCCGCACTTCGGACAGAAGCCCTTGCAGTCAGGGCGGCAGACCGGAAAATGCGGCACTTCGAGCAGCCACTGCTCCCGTACGGCCGGTCGCAGGTCGATCACGTCGCCCCAGGTGTTTCCCAGCAGGAACACATCGGGATCGCCGTCGTCTTCTCCACCGGCGACCGCGAACAGCACGTGCACATCCACGTCCACTGCCGACTCCACCGGAACCAGGCACCGCCGGCATTCCCCCTGCGACGCGCCGCTGAGGTGGCCGCTGAAGTAGTACCGCCCGGTCCCCGCCGCCGAGAGGCGTCCGGTCACCCGGACCCCATCACGCAGCGGACGAAGAATGTCCTCTTCCATCCACACGTCATCATCAGGCGGCAGCACGGCGTCAACCGTGGCCGCTTCCTGTTCGAGCGAGCGGATGTCAAACGACAGCATAGCCATGTAAAGTAACCGGGGCGCGGCCTAGGGTCAAGTTCTGGAATGGCTGATACTTAGGGCTCCTGAACGACGACCACGAAGTTCGAAGGGCGCGAAGGGCCGCCACGCAGGTCATTCTAATGTTTGAATCCGCCGGACCTGCCACGTCTGGCCAGACGTCCACCCGCGTCTTCGCGCCCCTTCGCGCCCTACAACCTTCGCGGTTGAAGTCAGACCAGCGCCGCCGCCCCGAAGAAGAACGTTCCTTCGATGCGGGCATTCTCGTCGGAGTCCGACCCATGCACGGCGTTCTTGCCCTTCGACTCGGCGTACAGCCTGCGCACGGTGCCCTCGGCGGCCTCGGCCGGGTCGGTGGCGCCGATGGCGGCACGATAGGCGGCCACCGCGTCGGCCTTCTGCAGCACCAGCGGCATGCACGGGCCCGAGCTCATGAACTCGACCAGCTCGCCATAGAACGGGCGCCCCTTGTGCACCTCGTAGAACGCGCCGGCCTCGGGCTTGGTCATATGGATGACGCGGGCGCAGATGATGGTGAAGCCCTGGGCTTCGAGGTGCGCGATGATCTTGCCTGCCTTTCCCGCGCCGAAGGCGTCGGGCTTGATGATTGCGAGCGTGCGGTTGCCGGCCATGGTCGTTGATTGCTTGAGGTTGGGGGGAAACTACCACCACGAAGAGCAAAGGGCGCGAAGGGGCGCGAAGGGTTAAGTGCAATGCACGTCCTTCGTGAATCTTCGCGTCCTTCGACCTTCGTAGTTGTCGTTACAAACTAGCTGAGCTTTGCCTTGATCAGTTCAACGAAGTCCATCGGGCGCACGGCCACGCCGATGCCAGCGGCCTTGAACGCCTCGATCTTCTCCGCTGCCGTGCCCGCCGACCCCGAGATGATTGCGCCCGCATGGCCCATCCGGCGGCCCGGAGGCGCCGTCTGTCCCGCGATGAAGCCCACCACCGGCTTCTTCATGTGATGCTTGACGAAGTCGGCGGCTTCCTGCTCGTCCGTGCCGCCGATCTCGCCCATCATCGCCACGGCCTTGGTCTTCGGGTCCTTCTCGAACGCCTCGAGGCAGTCGATGAAATTGGTGCCATTGATCGGGTCGCCGCCGATGCCGACGCAGGTGGTCTGGCCGAGGCCGGCCCGCGTGAGCTGGTAGACGACTTCATAGGTGAGCGTGCCCGAGCGGCTGACGACGCCGACGTTGCCCGGCATGCAGATGCGTCCGGGGATGATGCCGACCTTCGACT
This sequence comes from uncultured Gemmatimonas sp., assembly GCA_964416005.1. Taxonomy (GTDB): domain Bacteria; phylum Gemmatimonadota; class Gemmatimonadetes; order Gemmatimonadales; family Gemmatimonadaceae; genus PNKL01. The sequence continues at coordinate 20,591 of CAYQCP010000045.1, read as the reverse complement.
CCCCTGGGGAGATGATGCCGGGGCAGTTGGCGCCGAGCAGGCGCGCGCCGCGCTCCTTGACGAAGGGATAGACCTTGGTCATGTCCAGCACCGGCACGCCCTCGGTGATGCACACCACCATCGCGCAGCCGGCGTCCACCGCTTCCATGATCGCGTCGGCCGCGCCCATCGGCGGCACGTAGATGACCGAGGTGTTGGCGCCCGTCGCCGCCACCGCGTCGTACACGGTGTTGAAGACCGGCACCTTGTCCTCGAACTTCTGTCCGCCCTTTCCGGGCGTGACGCCGGCCACGACGTTCGTGCCGTACTCCATCATCTGCTTGGTGTGGAACGAGCCGTCGCGGCCCGTGATCCCCTGCACCACCAGCTTGGTGTCCTTGTTGATGAAGATGCTCACGCGGCCTGCCCTCCCTTCGCCAGCTTCACGGCCTTGATGACGGCCTCGTCCATGTCAGCCGACGCGGAGAAGCCGTTGTCGGTGAGGATCTTCATGGCGATCTCTTCGTTGGTGCCGGTGAGACGGATCACGATCGGCACCTTCAGCGGGTTCGCCTTGGTGGCCGTGACGATGCCGTTGGCCACGTCATCGGTGCGCGTGATGCCGCCGAAAATGTTGAACAGGATGCACTTCACGTTCGGGTCGGCGGTGATGATGCGCAGCGCGTTCACCACCTTCTCCGGGTTCGACGACCCGCCGATGTCGAGGAAGTTCGCCGGCTCGCCGCCGTAATACTTGACGAGGTCCATCGTGGCCATCGCCAGCCCGGCGCCGTTCACCACGCAGCCCACGTTGCCATCGAGCTTGATGAACGTGAGGTTGTTGTTGCGCGCGTCCACTTCCGACGGCGCCTCCGACGACACGTCGCGCAGCGCCTCGATCTCGGGACGACGGTCGAGTTCGTTGTCGTCAATCACCATCTTGCCGTCCACCGCGATGCACTCGCCCGTCGGCGTGGCGACGAGCGGGTTGATCTCGGCCAGCGAGCAGCCGCTCGCCATGAACGCGAGGTACAGCTGCTGCATGATCTTGGCTGCCTGCTTGGCGAGCTTGGCGTCGCTGTACAGGAAGAAGCCCATGCGCATCGCTTCGTAGCTGCGCAGGCCGTAGCGCGTGTCCACCGGGAGGTAGAGGATCTTCTCCGGCGTCTCGGCCGCCACCTGCTCGATGTCGATGCCGCCGGCGGCGGACACCATGAAGACCGGCTTCTTGCGCTTGCGGTCCACGATGATGCCGACGTACGCCTCGCTCCCGATGTCGGCGGCGACGGTGACGAGCACCTTCTCGACCGTCAGCCCCTTGATCTGCATGCCGAGGATCGCCGTCGCCTTCTCCTTCGCGTCGGCCGGCGTCTTGCAGAACTTCACGCCGCCCGCCTTGCCGCGGCCGCCGACGTGCACCTGCGCCTTTACCATCACCGGCACGCCGTATTCCTTCGCGATCGCCTCGGCTTCCGCCGGCGTGGTCGCGACCTTGCCCTCAGGAACCGGCACGCCGAATCCCTTGAAGATCTGCTTTGCCTGGTACTCGTGAATGTTCACGGGAACTCCGTGGGAGATGTCCGCGGCGCCGTCTGGCGCCCGTCGAAAACAACGGCGGAAATTTACCGCGGAGCGCCCGTGGATGGGAGGTGGAATCCGCTAGAATCTCCAGCTGATCGACGCGTACGTCTGCACGGAGCCGGCCCCCGCCTCGCGCTCGCGGTAGCTGGAGAGCAGGATGTACAGGGAACGCCCGATTCCGATGTCAGCATCCACCCCATACCACGTCATGCGGGTGGTCGCCGCCGCGGTGCGTGACGTGCTCGTGCGACGGCCGCCGTTTGCCTCCAGCCGGAGGAAGCCCCACGGATCGACCTCGATGGCGGCGGACAGCAGTTGGCCGGTCGCCAGCGATCCGGAGTACGCGGTGCCCCGCGCGCGGAGGCCGAGGTGGAAGCGCGAATACCCGGACAGCGATCCCATGACCGTCGTCGAACCGGATTCGCCGCTCGCGCCGCCGCGGCTGTCGCGCCGGTCTATGCTGAGCCGCGCGTAGCGCGGCGCCACGAACGCGATGCCCGCCCACGTGCCCTCGCGAAACGCATCGTCGAACGCGAGCTCCGGACTCTGGTAGTCGCGGTAGAGGCGCACGCTGCGCCGGTTGTCGATGCCGCCGGAGAGCGAGAGGGCGCGCATGGGCGTGTATTGCACGCTGACGAACGTCGCCGTGGGCGTGGTGGCGGTGTGCTCGGCGGCGCGCTTCCACCCGCGATTGACGTCCACCTCCTGCGTGGCGTACACCGAGTACGTGGCGCCGCTCGCGGTGAGCCGCGCGAAGGCATACTCGCGGTCGATGGCGCCGGCCACGTATGACCCCACGCCGCCGACTGTCAGGGCTGTCGCGCGGCGCCCCGACGCCGCCGACTGCAGCGTCCCGTACGCGCCGTATTCCCGCACGCGACCGGACAGGCCGAAAGAGAACGGATCCGGCTGCGAGCCCGCGAACGCGCCCGCGCTCCATCGCCTGCGGTCGACATCCACGGCGAGACCGTCGAACAGTCCGACGGACGCGAGCGCGCCGGCGAGCTGCCGCCCGGCGTTGAGCCGCATGCCGGCGCGCGGCGCGCTCCAGCTCACGGAGGCCTGGTAGACGCGCGTCGTGTTCACGCTGGGACGTGCCGCCTGCGTGCCGGCGGCCGCGTACTGGGTGCGCTGGGCCCGTGCGTCAACGGCAAGCCCAACGCGGGTGCCGCCGAGCCGCTGGCCGTCGAGGCGCACGTCGTAGGCGGGCTGCGTGAGGCCGCCCGCGCCGTCGCCGTCGGGGGTTACGACGAGGTAGCGCATGCCGAACCGGCCGCGCAGCGTGGGCGACGTGCCCCGCAACGCCGTGCGTCGGCTCGTCGTCGGGCCCGCGGGGGCCGGCGCGACGGGGACTGCCGCGGCGATGAACCGGACCGAGTCGCCAACGACGAGCTCCACCGGTGTAGGCAGCGCCTCACAGGCGGCGCGGTTCGACGACAGCGCCGTGACGCGCAGGCGGGCGACCGCCGCGCCCCCGCGCACCACGTCGAGGCTCGTCTGTTCCGTCAGTCCCTGCTTGCTGCCGACCTCCAGGTAGATGGTCGCGCCGCTGATATACGTGATGCGCGTCCACGACGGCGCGGGCGCGTCCTGTGCGCGCACGCCGGCTGCCGCCGACGTGACGAGGAGAATGGCGCCGGCGAGGCGCCGCATGACGGGCGCGCGCATCAGGACCGTCCCTGCGGATGGCACTGGTAGCACAAGGCACTCTCATAGCGGTAGCCCGCGCGGCCGCGATGCTCCTTGTCCGTCTCCGTCTGCCGGTGGCACGAGAAGCAGGAGAACGACTTGTAGTTGGTGGGCACGGTGTGGCAGTCGGCGCAGGTGCTCCACCGCCCCTTGTGCTTGCCCGAGTAGATCGGGAAGAACGAGCCGTCGTGGTTGAACGTGGCGCCCGTCCACCGCGCCGTCGTGTGGCACGATTCGCAGGTCGTGGGAAAACTGGCGGCCTTGTGCGCGGGGTTGGTCGTCGCGTTGTACCGCGTGAGGTGACAGCCCGAGCAGAGCGTGGTCTTGCCGCGGTAGATGCCGTCGCCGTGGCAAGCCGCGCATGACTGCGACGCGTGTGCGCCGGTGAGCGCAAATCGCGTGGCCGCGTGGTTCAACGTCGCCGGGGTCCAGGTCGTCGTGCCGTGGCAGACCTCGCACGTCGCCGGGAAGCCCGACGCCCGGTGATTGGGCGCCGTCGCCGCGTCGTAGCGCGCCTGGTGGCAGCCGGCGCAGAGCACGGGCTTGCCGCGATAGACGCCGTCTGCGTGGCAGCCGCTGCAGCTGACCGCGCGGTGCGCGCCCGTGAGCGCAAAGCGCGTGGTCGAATGGTCGTAGACCGCGCCGGGCCACGCCACGGTCGTATGGCAGTCGGAGCAATTGGTGGGAAACGCGAGCGTGGCGTGCGGCGGCCGGCTCGCGGAATTGTAGGCCGCCTGGTGACAGGAAATGCAGGCGGTGCTCTTGCCCTTGTACACGTTGTCCGCGTGACACGACATGCACGCCACGCTGCGGTGTGCCCCGGTCAGCGCAAACAGGGTGAGCGCGTGGTCGAATGCGCCGCCCGTCCACGCGCTCACGCCATGGCACGCCTGGCAGGTCGTGGGGAAACCGGCGTGTGACGGCGTGCGCGCGGCGGTGTACTGGGCGAGGTGACAGCTCGCACAGGCGGTGGGCTTGCCCTTGTACACGTTGTCGCCGTGGCAGGCGGTGCACGCCGCCGTCTTGTGCGCGCCGGCGAGCGGGAATGCGGTGACGCCATGGTCGAAGGCGGACCCTCGCCATGACGTGGTCGCGTGGCATTGCTGGCACGTCGTCCCGATTCCGGACGCGGCGTGCGGCGGCGAGGTCGTGCCGCTATACTCGCGCTGGTGGCATGCGAGGCACGCCGTCGCCTTGCCCTTGAACTGGCCGTCCCCATGGCAATTGGTGCACAGCGCCGCGCGGTGAGCGCCGGTCAGCGGGAACGCCGTGACGCCGTGGTTGAACGACGCACCGCGCCACGCATTCACGGTGTGGCACATGGCGCAGTCCGTAGGGAACCCGGACGCCGCGTGCGGCGGCGTCTTGCTCCAGGTATAGTCGTCCTGATGGCACCCGCTGCACGTGGTGGTGCGGCCGCGGTAGACCCCGCTCGCATGGCAGCCGTCGCACGAGACCGCCGCGTGCGCTCCGGTCAGCGTGAATTTCGTGACTCTGTGGTCAAAGAGACCGCCGCGCCAGGTGGTCGCGGTATGGCACTTGGTGCAATCCTGCGTAAACCCGGCCGCCTGATGGTCGGGGGTCCGGACGCCGCGGTATGCCGCGGCGTGGCATCCGATGCACGACGTGGGGCGGCGGCGATACTGCGATTGGCCGGGCGCGGCGGGCGGATGGCAGGTGGCGCAGTCGACGGCCTTGTGCGCCCCGCGCAGCGGGAAGCGCGTCAGTTCGTGCAGGCGCTTGATATTCTGCTGGTCCACGAAACTGCGCGTCGTGTGGCACTGCCCGCAGGCGACGCCGAGTTCGCCGTTGTGCGCGTCACGGTGGCATTGCGCGCACGTCTGCGGCGTCTTCTGGAAATCCAGCGACGCATGGCAGGCCGTGCACGCGGTGCGCGCATGTGCCCCGTCCAGCGGGAAGCGGCCAGGCGCGTGCTCAAACGACCGGCTGATGCGCGCGGGGCGCCAGCCAGCCGGGCCATGGCAGTCAGCGCAGGCGCCGACGGCGGGGCCGTGCGGATTGGTGGTGGTCGTCGCCTGCGCGTCCGCCGTCGCGGACACCGCGGCGGCGAGCACCAGGGCGCAGATTCGCATCGTCCAGGTCATGGACGTTTCCTCGTGGTGGCATCCGCATGACACGCCTCGCACGCGAGAGGCAGCGGACGGTACCGCACGTACGTCCCTCCGCCGGACTGCTCGACGCGCACATGGCACGCCGCACAGGGAACGCGCGAATGCGCGCCGGCCAGCGGAAAGGAGGAATCCCGGTCGTGATTGAAGCGGGCGGCGCCCAGCCATTGGGTGGCGTCGTGGCACGCCTCGCACGACGCGCCCCGCGCGCGCCGCTCGAACTGGCCGCCGTGCGGGTCGCCGTGGCAGGCCGCACAGCTGGAGCGGGGCGCGGCGCTGAACGGCAGGCGCGCCGGCATCGCCGCCACCGCGCCGCGCAGCGTGGTACGGGACGGCGGCGCGCCCAGTTCCTTATGGCAGTCGCGGCACGGCACGGCGCGATGCGCGCCGTCCAGGGTGATGCCAAAGCGCTCGTGCCGGGCGGCGGTGAGCGTGGACGGCACCCACCGGCGCGCGTCGTGACAGGCCTGGCAGCCGTCCGCGGGGGCACGCACGCTGCCCGCGCCGTAGCGTCCGCCGTGCGGGTCCAGGTGGCACGCGTCACAGGCTGCCGGGATGCGCAGTGGGACGAGCGGCGTGCGCGGACGCTCGCCGCGCGCCGCCGCCGCGGGGCGCACCGCCACATGGCACCTGGCACACGCAAGCGGCGCATGCGCCCCGTCGAGCGGCAGCTTGAGCGTGCGGTGGCGCGCGATCGTGAAGGTCGTTGGTGTCCAGCCACGCTCGTCGTGGCAGGCACTGCAGGCGCCCTTGCTCTCGGCGTTCGCGAGTTCGCCCTGGTGCGCATCGGCATGGCAGTTCGCGCACGTCACCGCCACCGGGCGCAGCTGCACGCGCCGCTTCACCTGCCGCGGCGACAGGCGCACGACCGAGTCGGACGCCACGTGGCAGAGTGCACACGCCACCGACGCGTGCCTTCCGTTGAGTGCGTACGAGGACATCTGATGCTGGCCCACCGTGTACGTGGAAGGGACGAATCCCTCCACCCGGTGGCAGGCGGCACAATCCGCCGCCTGTCCCGCGAGCGTCGCGCGCCCGTAGTGCGCATCGGCGTGGCAATCGGCGCAGCGCGCGAACGGGGGCGTCTTGCGCGCGAGATTGGCGCCGTGGCATGCCTCGCACGAGACCGCGGCGTGCCTGCCGGTGAGCGGATAGCGTGTCGCCGCGTGGTCAAACGACTTCCGGTCCACGTCCTTGAAGCCGCGCGTGGTGTGGCATCCGCTGCACTTGGCGGACACGCGACCCCGGTGTGGATCGGCGTGACACGCGGAGCACTGCGCCGCGGGAACCGGCTTGTAGCGACCAATGATGCGTCCTGCCGAATCGGGCCGCAGCCCCAGGCGCGCGGCCTTGTGGCACTTGTCGCACGCAACGTCGACATGCTTGCCCGTGAGCGGGCACTTCGAGTCCTCATGGTCAAACCGCACCGGCTTCGTCCAGTCCGCGGCGTCATGGCACCGCGCGCAGCCGTCGCCAAGCGCCTTCCGGTGCACGTCATCCCGCTTGTGGCAGCTGATGCAGGCCGTCTCGAGCCCCATCCAGCCCGCGCCCGAGACGCGTGGTGACAGCTTCGCTGCGCGTGAAATGCGCAGCGACGCCCGGTGGCAGTCCTCGCACTTCAGCCTGGCGTGCTTGCCGTCCAGCTCCCACCCCGCGCGTCGATGGTCGAACTGCTGGCGCCCGCCAATTCCCCAGTCGATGAGGTCGAAATCCGCCCCCGCGTGATCCGGGTGGCACGAGGCACACTCCCGCGCCGGGACGTTGCGCGACTTGACGTGCAGGCCGCGGCCGCGCTCGACCAGCCACGCCACCTCCTTGTGGCAGGCCAGGCACCGCTGTGACATGGGCTCCTGGCGAAGGCCGTGGCATTTCACGCAGTTGCCGGCCCCCTCGAGCTTGGCGTGCGCCTTCGCCAACGGTCCCGGGGATATCTGCGCGGGCAGCGCGCCCCCCGCGACGAGCCCGACGACCAGCGCCGCGGCGCGCAGGCGGCGCAACTAGCCGGCCCTCGCGCCGGTGGGAATCTCCTTCTCGACGATGCGGACACCGAGGCGCTCGAGAAACGCGAACGGCGCGTCACCGCCAATGCGGATCACGACGAAGTCGTTCGGGAGGATCGTGGCGTCGCCGTCGACGTCGACCACGACGACCTCGGGGCGCACCTCGCGCACGTGGCTGTTGAGCAGCGGCGTCACCTTGCCCGCGTCGATGGCGCGGGCGAGCTTCTCGCGGTTGCGTTCCTTCACGCGGTCCCAGGCGTTCCCCCGGTACGAGAGCGTGACCGTGGTGCCGGGCTGGTTGGCGAGTCCGAGCACCGACTCGATGGCGCTGTCGCCGCCGCCCACCACGAGGACGCGCTGCCCGGCGAACGCCTCCATCTCGACGATGTCGTAGAAGACCTTGTCCAGCTCCTCGCCCGTGACGCCGAGGCGGCGTGGCGTCCCCCGCCGCCCAAGCGCCAACACCACCTTGCGGGCGAGCTGGGTGCCGGTCGCTGTCTGCACGCGCAGGAACGGCCCCTCGCGCACCACTCCCTGCACGCGCTCGTTCGTGCGCACCGGAAGCCCCGTGTTGGCGACAATCGTCTCCCACACCTGCAGGAGCGTCTCCTTGGACGCGTCGGCGATCCACAGATCGCCGTAGAGGGGCACCGCCACGGGCTCGGCGAGCAGCAGCTTGTGGCGCGGGTACTTGCGGACCGTGTCGGAGAGCGAGCCCTGCTCGATGACCACGCAGGTCAGGTGCCGTCGCATCGCCTCGAGCCCGGCGCTGAGACCGGCGGGGCCCGAACCCACGACGGCCACGTCCACGAAGGGCTCGTCCGTCGGCGGCGGCGCCGTCGCGGCGAGGGACGTCGCAATGTGCTCGACCGCCATCTTGCCCTCGTTGATGGCGTTCTTGATGAGACCGCGCCCGCCCAGTTCGCCGACGATGTACAACCCGGCGACGTTGGTCTCGAAGTTCGTGTCCACGAGCGGCACGCGCACGCGGCTCACCGCGGTTCCCGTCGTCACGCTGATGGCTCCCACCGGACAGCCGCGCACGCATTCGCCATGCCCCTTGCACCGCGCATCATCCACGACGGCGAGCTTGCCGCGCAGGACGATGGCACCGGGTTCCGGACACGCCGCCACGCACGTGCCGCACCCGACGCACATGTCCGCGCGCACCGCCGCCTTCGGCTGGCCGCCCGCGACCTGCGGTCCCGTGGCTTCCCGCGCCCGCACCACCTCGAAGGCCTGCAATGGCACGCCACACCCCGGGCAGAACGTGCTCCCCGGCACCACCGGCGCCTGGCAGCGCGGGCACGGCTGCGACGGAGGCGCTACAGGAGCACTTCGGCGCGTCGCCGCGCCACCGCCGCTGGCGCGCAGATGGAGCCAGATCATGACGGCGGTGAGCGCGAAGAAGCCGAGCGTGGTCCAGAGCATGCGCTACCAGAACCAGGTGGCGCCGAGCGACACGACGACGGCGATGTGGATGACGACGGCCACGAGGGCCGTGACCGCGAACGGCCGGTGCGCCACATGCCAGAATCGGAACACGCGGTGCGTGGCGTCGAGCATGCGCGCCTGCTGGTCGAGCGTCATCTCGCGATCCGCGAGCGCCACGGCCTCATCGAGCGCGCGACCGGCCAGGGCGTGGCTGCCGTCGCCAGCGACCTGCGCCCAGCGTTTCCGCAGGTCGCGGCGACGCCGCCGGCGCGTGACGTCGTTGAGGAGCATGTGGCGCACCGCCGGCACCAGCCCGCGCTGCGTGCCCTCGACCTCCATCGCCAGCAGTTCCTCGAGCCTCGCAACCGACATGCCGGTGGTTTCCGCGAGCCGCTGGAGGAGGTCGAGCCGGGCGGCGAGCACTTCGTCCCGCGACAACTCCACCCCCGACTTGGCCCGCGGGATGCGCGTGTACAGGTACCGGCCCACGAAACCACTCACGATCACGACGAGCATTGCCACGAGTCCGAGTCCGATGACCCCATCAGACCGCCACGCCGCATGCGTGGCCAGCAGCAGCGGAAGCAGGAGCGCCGACGTGACATGAACATCCAGCCATTTGCCGACGGCGCCGGTGAACGCGAGCGCGCGGAACTTCTTCCGCAGCGGGTACATCCAGAGAAAGACGAAAATGACGAAGGCGAGGATGCCCGCAGTCTGCCCCACTCCACCCGAGGGCCGGAGGAGGGGATGCAGGGGATGGCGCACGCGCGCGCCCAGCGACGCGAAATAGTAGGTTGCGCCCCACACGTTGATGCCGATCAGCGGGAGCATCAGGATCGTGAGCGCGGCGTCGCGCGATCGCCCCTCGCGGCGGGGCGGGCGCGGGGGCGGGACGACGCGCAACCCCGGTCGCTCGCGAGGCGAGGCGGCCGGGGATTGAGTGAAATCTTGCTGAGCGTAATTCGGCGGATTCATCCGCGTCCGGGTGTGGGTCGTCCACCCGGGTCACCAAGCGTCAGAATACCTTCGCACGCCGGCGTAACCAGACAGTGGTGCTGGTAAGCCCTACACTCTCATCCTATAAGGACGTTCCCTGCGATGCCAGTGACGCGTGTCACAAGCACGGTCAGTGTCGCGCGAAGAGTGTCACAGTTGACCGCGCAACTGTCACTCCTCGCGTGGCGGGCCGCCGCTGATGAGCCGTCCGAGCCTATCGAGCGCCCGGCCGAAGGCCACCCAGTCACCGCGGCGGCGCGCGTCCTGCAGCTCCACGTAGATGCGCGCGACGTGCAATCGGAGGCGCTCCTCCGTCGTCGCGACGTGGGCCGACGCGCCGAACGCCGCCGTGAGCGACATCGCCGTGCGGGACTGTGTGCCCTGCAGCGCTACGATGCCGGCGAGGCTCGGCGCACGCTCCGGCACCCACTCGTAGAACGACTGGACAACCAGCGCCCCAGTGGTCGTCGGGATAACCTGCACGCGACCGCGGCGTGGGTGCCGCCGCGTGCGGCTGATGCGCGCCGAGTCGGCGACGCGCTGCAGGCGGTCGAGGAGCGACGACCAGCGCACGGAGTCGGGCTGCTCGACCAGGGCGGTACGAGGCGCGCGCCCGCCCACCGCCACGAAGACGCCGCGCATGCGGTCCAGCCCGTCCACTGCGGGGACGCCCCAGGCGAGGGGATGGCCGGCGGCGTTGCTCACGAACGGCGTGGGCGCGCCCGGCAGCAGCTCCACATCGGCGTCATCGGCCTGGAAGAGCGGACGGGCCGACAGCGTGTCGGTGCGGAAGCCGGTGCGCGCCAGCGCGCTGCCCTGCACCACGGCCCGGTCCACGGGCGCCGGGAGAGCGGCGAGCACGTCGTCGTCCACGCCGTGGCCGGTCACGAACGACGCCGGCAGGTGGTCACGCCACCAGCGCGTCATCTTGTCTGGCCGGTTCGTGACCAGCACCTGCACGCGTCCGCTGTGCGCGTTCACCAACGCGAGGCCGGCCGGCACGGCGAAGCGGCGCGACTTGCCCGCCACCATCAGTGGCTCCGTCAGCGGGTAGTCGCTGCTCGTGTTGAACAGCTCAACGCTCCACCAGAGCGAGTCGTGCGCCACGAGCGCCTGGGGCGTGGACCCGGCGGTGAAGAACGGCAGCAGGGTGCGCACGCGCTCGCGCACGTCGCGATGCATCAGGAGGCGCGTGCGGGTCGAGTCAGCGTCGCCAACGGCGAGGCGCAGGTTGCGCACGCCCCACGACAGCGCGAGCCGGCGCCAGCCGCTGCCAAAGGCCGGCGCCGCGACGCGTCCCAGCGTGTCCTGAATGAGGCGCACACCGGTCAGGTCGAGTCCCACGGCCAGCGGCGGGAGCGTGGCATACGACGAGGCCCCCGACGGCCATGGACCGCCACGCTCGTCCGCATCGGCGGGATCCACTTCCTGCACCAGCAGCGGGCTCAGCGCCGCGTCAGACTGGGCGCCGCCGTACGTGAGCATCGCCCGCAGCGAGTCGCCGCCGGCAATGCGCCAGGCCCCCGCCCCCGGCGTGGGAGCAACCGACGGCTCCGCCGCGGCGGCCAGCGCGAGGGCCGCCGGGTCCCATCCGCTGACTCGCTGGGCGATCAGCGCCCCCGGCAGCCGCAGGCTGTCGGCGCGAACGCCGCGCAGGATGTCATCCACGCCGAAGGCGCGGCGCGTGTACAGGGTGCGGGCGTGCTCGTACGGGCGCTCGAGCGCGCTGCGTTCGCGGCCGGTGACCGCCCGGCGGTCGAGCAGCGGCAGGCCCACCCGTCCCAGCGGTCCCGCGACCAGCACCATCAGCAGCGAGCCGAGCATGGCGCGCTGATAGCCGATCCACCCCGTCCACGCCACGAGCACACCGCAGGCCGCGGTGCAGATGCTCAGCGCGATCAGGTACGGGTACAGCACGCGATGGTCGAAGGCGGTGAAGGCCTCGCGCACGCCGCTGCCATGGATGAGCAGGTCGAACGAGTCGAGCCGGAAGCCCCACGCAATGAGCAGGAGCAGGAACGCCGAGTAGATGGCGAAATGCCGGCGCACCCAGGTGGAGACGTGGAGCTGCCCGCGCTGCAGGTGCACCGACGGCGTGAGGGCATACAGAATCATGACCGACGCGCCCACCGCCGCGGCGAGGAGCACCGCCCAGTCGCGCAGCATGCGCTCGAACGGCAGCCAGGCCGTCCAGAAGGCGATGTCGCGTCCGAGGTACGGGTCGATCTCCCCAAGCGGCGTCGCCCACCTCGCCCGCAGGAAGACCACCCAGTCGCCCTGCGGGAGCGAGACGGCGGCGGCGATGACCACGCTCAGCGCCGCCGCTGTCAACGTGAGCAGGCGCCCGGGAACCGCCTCGCCGATCACGAGGTTCGCCAGTCGGCGCGGGAGGATCAGCGACACGATGGACCGCCGCATCGCCAGCAGGTTCACGAACGTGAAGCCGAACGCGACCGCGAACAGTCCGGCGCGGAGGGTCGTGAGCGCCATGAAGCGCGCGCGCCAGACCGAGGCCATGCCGAGGGCGTCGAACCACGCCCACTCGGCGTACGCACCCGCCAGCAGGCGCCCCGCAAGGAGCGCGAGCGCCAGCGCCGCGCCGGCCAGCGCGAGGGCGCGTCGCAGCGTCATGCGCGTCGCCGCGTCATGCGCGTCGCCGCGTCACGCGTCGCAGCGTCATGCTACGCAGCGTCATGCTACGCGCCGACGCCCTGCGTCTTCAGCCAACCTTCCACCTCGGCGCGAATCTCGGCCAGCCGCGACTCGGACATCGCCTCAAAGCGCATGACAAGGATCGGCTGCGTGTTGGAGGCGCGGATCAGCCCCCACCCGTCGCCGAACAGGATGCGCGCCCCGTCCACGGCAATCACCTCGCGGCGCGCGGCAAAGTACTGCTGCGCCGCCGCCACCACCTCGAACTTGCGGTCGTCCGGGCAGTCCACGCGCAGTTCAGGCGTGCTCACGAAGCGCGGCACATCGGCGAGCAGCTCATCCACGCGCTTGCCGCTGTCCCCGAGGATGCGCAGCAGGCGCGCCGCCGCGTAGATCGCGTCGTCGTGCCCGTAGAATCCCTCGGTGAAGAACATGTGCCCCGACATCTCGCCGGCAATCGGCGCGTGCAGCTCCTTCATCTTTTCCTTGATCAGCGAGTGGCCTGTCTTCCACATCAGCGGGTCGCCCCCCGCGCCGCGAATGGCATCGGGCAGCGCCTGCGAGCACTTCACGTCGAAGATGATGGACTGCCCTTTCCCCGTGCGCGCGAGCACGTCGCGCGCGTACAGGATGAGCAGGTAGTCGCCCCAGACGATCGTCCCGTTGCCGTCCACGATGCCGATGCGGTCGGCGTCGCCGTCGAAGCCGATGCCGAGCTCCGCCCCGGTGCGCCGCACCGCGGCGATCAGGTCCTGCAGGTTCTCGACGACGGTCGGATCGGGATGGTGGTTCGGGAAATCGCCGTCGCTGTCGGCGAACAGCAGCTCGGCGTCCACGCCGATGGCCTTGCAGACCTGCGGCGCCGTGAGCGCCCCCACACCGTTGCCGCAGTCCACGACGACCTTGATCGGCCGCTTGATCGCGCCGATGCGCTTGGCGATGTCCGCCACGTATTCGGGGATCGGCTGGATCGCGCGCACGGCCCCCTTGGTCGCGGCGTTCTTGCTGCCCGCAATCAGCTGATAGAGGCGCTGGATGCCGTCGCCGTGCAGGGAGGTGGCGCCGATGCTGAGCTTGAAGCCGTTGAATGCGGGCGGATTGTGCGAGCCGGTCACCTGGATGCCGCCGACGACACCGGCATGGTGCAGGCTCCAGTACAGCACCGGGGTCGGCGCGATGCCGATGTCCACGACGTCGAGTCCGCAGTCCGTGAGCCCCTTGACCAGGGCATCCCGGAGGGACGCGCCGCTGTGCCGGTTGTCGCGGCCCACCGCCACCGCGCCCCTGATGCCGCGCTCGGCGAGCACGGCGGCGTATCCGCGGCCGATGCCCTCGGCCGCCTCGATGGTGAGGTCGTCACCGACCACGCCGCGAATGTCGTACTGGCGAAAGATGCCTGCGCTGATCATGGCTCGTTCGGAACGGGGTGAGCTGGAAACTTAACGCGCCGGAGACAGCAACGCCTCGCGAAAGGCGAGGCGTTGCGCGGATCTCAGCGGGGCGCGTCGGCTGACGCGGCTTGGACCTGCGGCGCTCGAGGGACTCCGGCCCGGCTCCAGCCGATGACGCGCGTTGGGACGAGGCCGAGGACGAGGATCGCGATGGCCGTGGCGAAGACGACGCCGCGCGTGAGGGCGCCGGTGCGCTCCGGCTCGGCGGCCCCGTCCGGGCGCGCCTTCATGAACATCACGCGCACGACGTTCAGGTAGTAGCCCGCGGACACCACCGAAGTCAGGACCAGCACCACCGCCAGCGTCGTCAGTGGCCGCGGCGCCTCGATGGCGGCCATCAGCAGATACCACTTCCCGAAGAACCCGACACCGCCGAAGATCGGGAAGCCCATGAGCGACAGCATGAAGATCGCCATGGCGATGGCGAGCCCGGGCCGGACGTGCCAGAGCCCCTCGTAATCCGCGAGGTCGTTGTTGGCGTCGCCCTCACGTCCCACGGCGATGACCACCGCAAAGGCGCCGTACGACGCCAGCGTGTACGCCACGAGATAGAAGAGGAACGCGGCCGAGCCGCCCAGCGTGCCCGCGGCCACCGCCACCAGCAGGTAGCCGGAGTGCGCGATGGACGAGTATGCGAGCAGTCGCTTCAGGTTGCGCTGCGAGAGCGCCACGGTGTTGCCGACGAACATCGCGACCGCGGCCAGCCACCAGATGGGCGTGAACCAGGCCTCGCCCATGCCGGCGAGCGCCTCGAGCCAGACGCGCAGCATCGTCGCGAACGCGGCGGCCTTGACGGCGGTGGCCATGAACGCGGTGATGGGCGTCGGGGCGCCTTCGTACACGTCGGGCGCCCACATATGGAACGGCGCGGCGGCGATCTTGAAGCCGAACCCGACCAGCAGCAGCCCGGTGCCGACCAGCATCATCGGGTGCGCCACGAAGTTGCCGGCCACCACGCGCTGGCCGATGTCGGTGAGGTTCGTGGTGCCCGTGGAGCCGTAGATCAGCGCGATGCCGTACAGCAGGAACGCGGTGGCGAAGGCGCCGAGCAGGAAGTACTTCAGCGACCCTTCGGCCGCCTTGGCGCTGCGCCGATTGAGGCCGGCGAGCACGTAGATCGCCACCGACATCAGCTCGATGCCGAGGAAGACGATCATCAGGTCGCGCGCGGCGGCGAGGATCATCATGCCCGCGGTGGCGAAGAGCACCAGCACGTGCGACTCGGCGGGAAGAATGCGCTCGCGCGCGTTGTACTCCATGCCGAGCGCGACGGCGCCGAACGCGCCGAGCAGGCAGATGAGGTCGGTGGCCCAGCGGAAGTTGTCCACCGCGATGACGCCGACGTTCGACGACAGGCCGCGCGTGGAGTACCAGAGCGTCATGGCGATGGTCGCCGCGATCAAGGCGAGCGACGCCTTGCCCACCGCTTGCTGGTGCTCGTTGGACTCGGGCCGCCAGGCGGCCCAGAGCATCAGGACCATGGCCCCGACGATAAGCAGCAGGTCAGGCCCGAGGGCCTGCATGAGCTGCGACGGATTCGCGAGATCGAAGATCATTTATCGCGCCGTGTTGGAGGCGGAGACCGGCGCCGTGTTCGCGCTGGCCTCGACGTACGTGACCAGGCGCCGTGCGGCGGCCTCGGTCTTCTCGAGCACCGGCTTGGGATAGACACCCATCCAGACGATGGCGATGAGCAGCGGCACGAGCAGCCCGATTTCACGCCAGTTGAGATCCTTGATGGTCTCGTTCTCCGGCTTGGACAGCTTGTTGTAGATGATCCGCTGCAGCGCCCACAGCAGGTAGGCCGCGGCAAAGATGACGGCCGTGGCCGAGATGACGGCGGCCACCGGCTGCGTCTTGTACGCGCCGACGAGCACCAGGAACTCGCCGATGAAGCCGTTGGTCCCCGGCACGCCGATGCTGCTCAGCGAGACGATAGTGAGAATCGTGGCGAAGATCGGCACCACCTTGGCGATGCCGCCGTAGTCCTCAATCATGCGCGTGTGCCGCCGCTCGTAGATCATGCCGACGAGAAGGAACAGCGCGCCCGTGGAGACGCCGTGGTTGATGTTGACCATCAGCGCGCCCTGCATCGACTCCACCGTCATCGCGAAGATGCCGAGCATCACGAAGCCGAGGTGGCTGACGGACGAGTAGGCCACGAGCTTCTTGAAGTCCGGCTGCACCATGGCCACGAGGGCGCCGTACACGATGCCGATGACGGCGAGGACGATGATCAGGCTGCGCACCGCGGGATTCATCGCCGCGCTCGGGAAGAGCGGAAGCGCGAACCGGATGAACCCGAACGTGCCCATCTTCAGCATGATCGCGGCCAGGATCACGGAGCCTGCCGTCGGCGCCTCGACGTGCGCGTCGGGCAACCAGGTATGGAACGGGAACATCGGCACCTTCACCGCGAACGCGAGCGCAAAGGCGCCAAAGAGCCAGAGCGTCGTCGTCGGGTCGAGGTGGACGTTGTTCAGGATGAAGTCGTAGCTGAAGTTCGGCGCACCGGCCACCCGCGACGCCTCGGAGCCGAGGTACAGGATGGCAACCAGCATGAGCAGCGAGCCGATCATCGTGTAGATGAAGAACTTGATCGCCGCGTAGAGCCGCCGTTCCCCGCCCCAGACGCCGATGATCAGGTACATCGGCACCAGCATGATCTCCCACATCACGTAGAAGAGCACGAGGTCGAGCGCCACGAAGACGCCGAGCATGCCGATGGTCAGGAACAGCAGCATGACGTAGTAGGCGTGCGGCTTGGTGCGGATGCTGGTCCAGCTGCCGAGCACGGCCAGCGGCATCATCAGCGTGGTGAGCAGCACGAGCATCATCGCGATGCCGTCGAGCCCCACCGAGAACCGGACGCCCCACTGCGGAATCCACGGCAGGTCCACCGCCGCCTGCCAGCCCGCGGCCGCCGGATCGATGGACCACCAGAGTCCGAGCGAGAGGATGGCCTCCGCCATGAAGAAGGCGAAGGCAAGGACGCGCACTTCACGCCAGCGCTTGTCGGCCGGGTCCTTGGCCGTCAGGAGCGCATGCGCCCACAGCCCGGCCGCGCCGAACAGCGGCAGCAGCAGCAGGACCGGAACGATCCAGGCGTTGTAATTGATCGACGACAGGAACGCGGTCATGGGTTACCGAAAGGTGAAGGCGCCAAGCAGGGTGATGACACCGATCAGCAGGACCCAGGCGTACGTGCCCACCTGGCCTGTCTGCAGCTGCGAGCCCATCCAACCGAAGGCGCGGGCCAGCAGCGCGCTGCCATTGACGAAGAGCCCGTCGATGATGCCGGCGTCGAAGCCCTTCCACAGGACGGCGCGCGACACGTTGACCGTCGGCTGCACGATGGCGGCGTCGTAGCCCTCGTCCACGAAGTACTTGTTCTCGAGCACCCGGTCGAAGCCCGTCGCCGCCGGCGCGTCCTTCTTGGCCACCAGCGCCGCCGGCTTGAGCCGCAGGACGGCGAAGGTGATGCCGACCACCGCGATCAGGATGGCGGTGCCCACCAGCACGTACTCGGTGCTGTGCGACAGGTGCGGCGCCTCGCCGAGCGTCGTGCGCAGGGCATTCGCCCCGACCACCGGCTCGAGGAAGTGCTCGAGCCCGCCCACCGGCCCGATGGCGCCGAGGAGCGCCGGCACGTTGAGCCAGCCGCCGAAGGCGGCGAGGATGGCCAGCACCACCAGCGGGCCGGTCATGATCCACGGTGCTTCCTTCAGGTGCGGCCGCTCGGCCTCCCCGGTCCGGTTGGGGCCGTGGAAGGTGTACAGCATCATGCGCGTCATGTAGATCGCCGTCAGCAGCGCCGAGGCAAGCCCGAGCCCGTAGACGATCATCAGCAGCGTGCTGCCCGGAATGCCAAGCAGCGACGCCTCGGCCAGCGTGGAGTGCTGCGCCCGCGCGAAGACCGACGCGAGGATCTCGTCCTTGGAGAAGAAGCCCGAGAAGAGCGGGATGCCGGCGATCGCCAGCGTCGCGGTCCACATCAGGTAGAACGTGATGGGCATGTACGTCTTCATGCCGCCCATGTTGCGCATGTCCTGCGCGTCATCATGGCTGTGCGTGGCGTGATACGCCGCGTGCATGACGTAGATCACCGAGCCCGACCCGAGGAACAGCAGCGCCTTGAAGAAGGCGTGCGTCACGAGGTGGAAGACGCCGGCCACGTAGGCCCCGACGCCGACGCCGATGAACATGTAGCCGAGCTGCGAGACGGTGGAGTACGCCAGCACCTTCTTGATGTCCCACTGCTTCAGGCCAATCGTCGCCGCGAAGAACGCCGTGGCCGCGCCAACGGCCGCCACGGTGAGCTGGGCCACCGGCGCCATCGAGAAGATGCCCGAGGCGCGGGCCACGAGATAGACACCCGCCGTCACCATCGTCGCCGCGTGGATCAGCGCGGAGACCGGCGTCGGGCCCGCCATCGCGTCCGGGAGCCACACGTACAGCGGGATCTGCGCGCTCTTGCCGGTGCACCCGACGAACAGGAACAGGGCGATCGCCGTGGCGATCACGCCGCCCATCGGGAGCTCCGCCGCCTTCTCCGCCACGCCGAGGATGTCGAGCGTGCCGAGGTTGGCGAACATCAGGAACATCGCGACCAGGAAGCCGAAGTCGCCGATACGGTTGACGATGAACGCCTTCTTGCCGGCGTCGGCGTTGGCCTTCTCCGAGAACCAGAAGCCGATGAGCAGGTAGGAGCAGAGCCCCACCCCTTCCCAGCCCACGAACAGCAGCGGGTAGCTGCCGCCGAGGACGAGGATCAGCATGAAGAAGACGAACAGGTTGAGGTACGCGAAGTAGCGCGGGTACCCCGGGTCGTCCTGCATGTAGCCGACGCTGAAGATGTGGATCAGCATGCCGACGCCGGTGATGACCATCACCATGACCATCGACAGCGGATCGAGCAGGATCGTCGCGTTGAGGTTGAGGTCGCCGACGGGCATCCACGAGAACAGCGTCAGGACGTACGGGTGCTCCATGTCGACGCCGCGCATCGCGGCGAAGATGGCCACCGCGAGGCCAAACGCCGCGACAAGCACGCCGGGGCCGACGAGGCTGACGATCTTCGCGAACTTGTGCCGCGGCGGATGGCCGTGGTCGTCGTGGCCGTGGTCGGCGTGCGCGTGGGCGTCCCCGTGCCCATGCGCGTCACCGTGCCCGTGCCCGCCGTCAGCGGAGGGATCGGCCGGGCCGATCTTGGCTGCGCCGAGCATCGCGAGGGTTCCGTTGATCAGGAACCCCAGGAGCGGCAGCAGCGGGAGCAGCCACACCAGGCGCGCGGCGGTTGCCGCGAGCGGGTGCGCCCCCTCGGGAATCAAGGCCGGGTTCATCATCCCTTGAGGAGGTTGATGTTCTGGAGGTTGACCGTCCGCTGGTGGCGGAAGATGGCGATGATGATCGCCAGCCCGACCGCGGCTTCCGCCGCGGCGACAGTCATCGTAAAGACCACGAACACCTGGCCGGCCGCGCCGTACAGCTTGCTCAGCGCCACGAAGGACAGGTTGACGGCGTTGAGCATCAGCTCCACGCACATGAAGATCATGATCGCGTTGCGGCGCGTCAGGACGCCGATGACGCCGATCGTAAACAGGAGCGCCGACAGGGCGAGGGCCTCAACGAGCATCGGTCCTCCGCTTGCCGAGCACCACCGAGCCCACGATCGCGGCGAGCAGGAGCACGCTCGTCAGCTCGAAGGCCAGCAGGTACTCCTTGAAGAGCGGCGCGGCCACGGGGCCGATGATGCCGCCCGCCATCGGGGTCGCCGCCGCCGCCGCGGCCTTCGCCGCGAGGTCCGGCGGGATCATCTTGTCGATCGTGCTCGACCGGTTCAGCGCCATCACCTCGGCGAGCAGCGCGAGGCCGACGAAGAGCGCCAGCAGGTAGCCCCACTTGCCCCGCGCGTCCGCCAGCTCCGACGGGTGCCCGAGGTTGAGGAGCATGATCACGAACAGGAAGACCACCATGATCGCGCCGGTGTAGACCAGCACCTGCATGGTGGCGATGAACTGCGCGTCGAGCATCACGTAGAGTGCCGCCAGCGCGAACATCACGTTCACCAGCCACATCGCCGCCGCCACCGTGTTCTTGCGGGTCACGAACGCGACGGCACTGGCGAGCGCGATCAGCCCGAAGAAGTAGAAGCCGAACGAATAGGCCAGCGAGTGGAATTGATTGGGTTGCATCACTCGCCCCTGGGATCAGCCGGATCCCACATCTCGCACACGGGGTGCGTCTGCGACGTCAGCCGCTTGAGATCGTAGATGAAGTCCTTGCGCTCGTACTCGGCGTTCTCGTAGTGCCGGCCGAGGTGGATTGCCTCCTCCGGGCAGACTTCCTGGCAGTAGCCGCAGAAGATGCAGCGGAACTCGTCGATGTCGAAGACGAGCGGATAGCGATTGCCCTGCTCGTCCTCGCCCGGCACCAGCTTGATGCAGTTGGCCGGGCAGACCGTCGGGCACAGGCCGCACGCCACGCACTTGGCCTTGCCGTCCTCGGTGGTGAGCATGCGGTGCGTTCCGCGCCAGCGCGGCCCGATGTCCCACTTCTCCTCGGGATACTGGACGGTCACCTTGTGCGGGTCCACGAGGTGCTTGAACGACAGCGCCAACCCCTGGAACGTCGCGCGGATGTAGCTCGACTCGTCGACGGGCCGGTCGACGACCCTC
>CAYQCP010000044.1:0-26743 GCA_964416005.1 uncultured Gemmatimonas sp. | reverse complement strand
GCGGCGGCGCCCCTGCCGCCGCTCTGCTCGACTTCATGCAGCCGCGCGTGATCCTGGAGTTCCCACCCAGCGCGAGCGACATGCTGCTGTCAGGCGGTCTGGTTGGTGGCGAGAACCTGCAGAGCCGTCCGCAACTTATCGATGCGCCGATCGGCAAGGGACACATGGTGCTCTTCGCCATCCGGCCGTTCTGGCGCTGGCAGACGCACGGCACGTATCCGCTCGGCTTCAACGCCATCATGAACTGGAACGACCTCGACGCCGGCAAGCGGTAGTCATCCACCCTGCGCCACCGACGGCCCACTCCTCGCGGAGTGGGCCGTTTCGCATCTGCCGCGTCCGGTGGTCGAACGCGCGTTTCGACACTACATTGGGCGCGGCCGCGAGATACGTGGTCCGACAGCCTCCCGCATCCCTCGTTGAATGCGCCGGACAATCCTGCTTCTCTCGGCCGCCGCCTGGCCGTGCCTTGCCGCCGCGCAGCAGCCGCGCGCAGTCATCCCCATCGCCCGGGCGATCCGCACCCTCGACAGCGGCGACACCGTCACCATCGCGGGCCGCGCCACCTCGGGGATCGGCCAGCTGCAATCCACCGTGTTCGACATCGCCGTCGAGGACTCCAGCGGCGGCATTCGCGTCTTCTCGCGCACGCTCGAGACCGCCGTGCGCGTGGGCGACAGCGTCGTCGCGACGGGCGTGGTGAAAACCTATCGCGGCATGGTGGAGCTCGTGGGCAGCCGGCTCGAGGTGGTGCCAGTCCCGCGCACCACCGTGACCCCCACCTCGATTGCCGTGGACGGGGAGCTGCTGCCGAGGTACTCGGGACGGCTCGTGCGCGTGCGCGGCCGCGTCGCCGGCTTCGGCGAGAGCGAGGGCGGGCAGTTCCTGCGCCTGCGCGACCTGAACCCCGAGGAAACGGGGACGCTCACCATCTGGGTGCCGTCGAATCACGGCGAACCGATCGACCTGTCGCGCGTCCGGTACGAGGACAGCGTCACCGTGGCGGGAGTCATCTCATCGTACCGCGACAATGTGGACGATCCGCTCATCTGGCAGATCGTTCCCCGCACGCGCGACGACATCGACGTGCCGCAGGGCCGCAGCGGCATTCCGGTGTCGTGGCTCTACACGGCGCTTGCGCTCTCGCTGGCGGCCGCGGCCTGGCTCTACTCCGGGCGCTACCGCGCCCACGCGCAGGTCCGCGCGCTGCGCGAAACCGAGGCGCGCTACCACCAGCTCCTCGCGCTGTCGCCCGACGCGGTGATCGTACACGCCGGCGGCGAGGTGCGGTTTGCCAATGTCGCGGCCGCGCGGCTGCTCGGCCTCGAGAATGAACAGGCCCTGCGCGGCCGGTCCATGCACGATTTCGTGCCGCTGGAACTCCGTTCCGCGCTGGTGGCCTCGCCGGCCTCGAGCGACGGGGCGTTGGCCACGCGCCTGCGCGGCCAGCTGCGCAGCGAGACGGGGCGGCTCACCGACGTGGAACTGACGGTCGGCCCGTGTCTCTACCTCGACCAGCCGGCGGTCGTGCTGCTGGCGCGCGATATCACGCAGCAGCTGCGCTACGAGCGCGACCTGCAGGCGCTGGCGCTCGTGGACGAGCTCACCGGGCTGGCCAATCGCCGCGGCTTCGCCTTCTTCGCCGAGGCCGAGGTGGCGCGTGCGCGCCGCGAGCAGCACACGTCGGTGGTGGTGTTTGCCGACATCGATGGCCTGAAGCAGATCAACGACGCGCACGGCCACGCCGCGGGCGACCAGGCCATCCGGCTCGTGGCGCAGGCCTTCAAGAGCATCCTGCGCGAATCGGACATCGTGGCACGCTGGGGCGGCGACGAGTTTGTGGCGCTCATCGGCGAAGGCGGCGAGGCGGCGGCCAGCCACATGAGCGCACGCCTCACGGGGGCCATCTCGGCGCTGCGCCCAGCCGGCCTTCCCTTCACCGTCACGGCCAGCCTCGGCGTCTCCACGCTCGACGGCGCGGTGCCGCTTGCCGAGGCAATGGAGCGCGCGGACGAGGCGTTGTACCACAAGAAGGGCGTGCGCGAAGTGCGGGACCGCCGGTAGACCGGGTCGGGACCCTCAGCCGCGGTCCGGCGGGATTGCGCGAGGGGCCGGACGCCAATCGGCGTTCGGCCCCTCGTTCCTGCCGCTCCGCTTTTGGATGGTCGTCGCCGACACCGTTCGCACTGCAAACGATGCTGGGGCCCGGGACTGCATCCGCCATCGAGCGCTCTGATACACGGACAATAAGTCCATTCGGCTCGTAAGGCAAGAGGGTAGATCATGGAGGGGAATACCCTACTTCGATCTGCGGCAATGCCTGATGGTCACATGAACAGAACGAGGAGGGGGTAGAGGCCCTTCGCCTCTACCCCCTCCTCGTTCCGAGCCGTCTACCTCACGACCACCTCATCCGCGAACAGCCATGACGGTCGCCCAGCTCCCGGGTGGCCGGCGGGAAGCGGACCGGCGCTGCGCGCGCGGACACGCAGGTAGCGCGCCGAGGCATCGCGAGGCAGCGCGGTGCCGAAGGGCTGGATGACGACGCCCTCCCGCGACACCGGTACCGCATGCGTCGCCGCGCCCAGCGCATGCCATGAGCGCTCATCCGCCGACCACGCAAACTCGACGCGCGCCGGCAGGACGATCCACGAGCGGACATTCTGCAGGAAGCGCACGGAGACGCTGTCGGCGCGCCGCGCCGCGCCGAGGTCGATCGTCACCTCGACGTCCGGCCCCCACCATCCCTGCCAGAGGCCGTCGCCGTGCTCCGCGCCGCCTAGCAGTCCATCGACGAGCGAGGAGGACCCGGTGCCGGGATAGCGTGCGTCGGGCGATGGCGACGCCACCACGCGTGCGCCAACGGCCTGGTGGCGCGCGAACGAGACGCGCCGCTCCTCCAGGATCGGCGAGCGCCCCCAGAATGGCTGCAGCCGCAGCACCTGCGGCGCGTCGAGCGTCTCGCCGTCGCGCAGCTCCGGTGAGGCGGCGTTGGGCGCACGGCCGTCCCGCGTGCCGCGCAGCACGACGCCACGCGCCAGGCCCGACGCGCGCAGCACCGGCCGTCGCGAAGTCGAGTCAATGCGCACGGCGAACGGCGCGAGCGGCGCGTCCGCGGGGCCCACCGCGAATCCGGCATCGCGCAAGAGCGGCAGGTGCCGGGTGGAAAGCCGCTGCCCGAGCCCGCGCAGGTCGCGCGGCGCGGCACTCCACATGACATCGGCGAACGCGAGCAGGCGAGGCAGCACCATCAGCTCGAGGTTCGCCCCCGAGGTGATGTGCTCGCTCCACAGCGTCACCTCGCCGCCGAGCACGCGGCGCGCCGACGCGGCGTCCATACCGGGCGGCACAGGCTCGAAACGGTACACGTCGGCCAGCGACACCTGGTTGGCCGGCTGGTTGATGTACGTGAAGGCATTGGGCGACGCCACCACCTCGTGTCCGCGCTCCACGGCTTTGCGGGTGAACGACGAGTCGCGCCACGACTGCACGAGGCCGCCCGCGATGTATGGCCCGTCGAGCACTTCGTCCCAACCGATGACTCGGCGCCCGCGTTTCGCGACGTGCGCCGCGACGCGGCCGATGAACCAGCTCTGCAGCGCCTCCTCGTCGGCCAGCCCCTCGCGGCGCATGACGGCCTGGCACGCCTCGCACGACTTCCACCGGTCCTTGGGCACTTCATCGCCGCCGATGTGAATGACCGGCGACGGGAAGAGGTCCATGACTTCGTCGAGCAAGCCGAACAGGAAGTCGAACGTCGACTCCTTGCCCGCGCAGTAGATGTCGGCGAAGACGCCCCACGACGTCGGCACCGCAATGGTGTCGCTGGTGCAGCCGAGGTGCGGGTAGGCGGCGAGGGCGGCGGACGAGTGGCCCGGCATCTCGATCTCAGGGACGACCTGCACACCGCGCCGGCGCGCGTACTCGACGATGTGGCGGACGTCGCGCTGGGTATAGAAGCCGCCGTAGCGCGCACCGTCGCGTTCGGTGCGCCACGCCCCGACCGACGTGAGTCGCGGATAGCGCCTGATCTCGATGCGCCATCCCTGGTCCTCGGTCAGGTGCCAATGCAGGACGTTGAGCTTGAAGCGCGACAAGAGGTCGATCTGCCGCTCGAGATCGCGCACGGGAAACCAGTGCCGACCGACGTCCACCAGCGACCCGCGCCACGGGAACCGCGGCGCGTCGTCAACCCGCACGGCGGCGATCTGCCAGGCGCGACGCGCCGGTGACGCGGGGGGTGCTGCTTCACGCGGCTCGAGGAGCTGCAGCAGCGTCTGCGCGCCCCAGAGGGCGCCGCGCCCGGAGGCCGCGTGGATGGCGGCGCCCTCGGCGCGCACCGTGAGCGCGTACGACTCGTCGTTCGCGCCCTGATACGACGTATCGATGCGAATGCTGCCCCGCCCTTCATGCGGTCCGCGCACGATGCGCGCGTCGAGGCCGGTTCGTGCCCTCAGTTCCGAGGCAAGGAACCCCGCGATCTCGCCGAGTCGCCGCGCGCCGGCCGGCACGACGATTGTCACCGGCGCGCGCAGGACGAAGGGCGCGCCGGCGGGATCGACGGCGACGTGCGTCGGCCGGGGGAGCAGCGTGGAGACGGCGTCCTGCGCTACGGCCGGCTGGCAGGCGACGAGCAGCGGAAAGAAGGCGCGAAGTACCAGCGGGCGGAACGAGGAGGGGGTACAGGCGAAGCGAGGTGGGACGAGGGGTGGAACGAGGAGGGAGGGTTTCGCCTCCCCGTTCCGACTCCCCTCGCCCGTCCCTGCGCCTCTACCTCCTCCCCGTTCCGTGTAGTTCACGCATCCCTCCTCTCGCGAGACAATACGGCCGCGCGTACACTTGTGCCACCATGATGAAACGCCGCGACTTCGTCCAATCGAGCGCGCAGGCCGCGCTCCTCTCGCTGGCCGCCCCGACACTCGCCCGCGCGTTTGCTTCCGAGGCAGTGCCTTCATTCCGGACCGGGTCGTCCGCGACGCTCGCCGCCGACAAGATGCAGTGGTGGCGCGAGGCGCGGTTCGGGATGTTCGTGCACTTCGGCATCTACTCGACGTTGGCCGGCGAGTGGAACGGCCGTACCGACTACGGCGAGTGGATCCGCAACAACGCGAAGATCCCACTCGGGCTGTACGACACCTTCCTCGAGCGCTTCAACCCGACGGCGTTCGACGCCGACCGCATGGCGGCGCTGGCTGCTGCCGCGGGAATGAAGTACCTGGTGATCACCACCAAGCACCACGACGGCTTTGCGTTGTGGCCCTCGAGGCGGGGTGACTTCAACGTCTCGCGCACGCCCTACCGCCGCGACCTCATGCGCGCCGTCGTCGACGCCTGCAGGCGCCACGGCGTGGTGCCGTGCTGGTACCACTCCATCATGGACTGGCATCACCCCGACTATCTCCCCCGTCGTGACTGGGAGAAGGGGACGCGGACCGCCGACGGCGCTTCGTTCGACCGGTACGTGCACTACCTGCACGCGCAGGTCGAGGAGCTGCTGACACAGTACGGCGATATCGGCGTGATGTGGTTCGACGGCGAGTGGGAGGGCGAGACGTGGACCTACGCGCGCGGCGCCGCGCTCGCGGAGCACGTGCACCGCCTCGCTCCGCGTACGCTGCTCAACAGCCGCGTGGTGGGTCAGGCGACCAACGGCCTCGACGCGAAGCTCTCGCGTCCGTCCCTCGGCGACTTCGGCACCCCCGAACAGAAGGTCCCAGACCGCGGACTTCCCGGCGTGGACTGGGAATCGTGCATCACGATGAACAACAACTGGGGCTACAACCGCGCCGACAACAACTGGAAGTCACTCCCGACGCTCGTCGGCCTGCTCACCGAAACGGCGTCCAAGGGCGGCAACCTGCTCCTGAACGTCGGCCCCAAGGGCGACGGTTCGATCCCTGCCGAAAGCGTGGAGCGGCTCGAGGGGCTCGCGCGGTGGATGAAGACACACGGCGAGGCCATTCACCGGACGCAGGCATCCCCGTTCGAGGGGCTCGCCTTCCGCGTGACACGCGGCGAGCGGCGGATCAACTGCTTCCTCCCCGCCTGGCCCGCCGAGCGCGAGCTGGTGCTGCCCGGGCTGCGCACCGTGCCGCAGCGCGCGCGGATGCTCGGCGGCGCCCCGCGTGAGCGGCTCGCGACGCGACTGGTGGACAACGGCGTGGTGGTCTTGCTGCCGGAGCGTGCGAGCGACCCGGTCTGCTCCGTGCTCGCGCTCGACTTCGCCGGCGCGCCGGAGATCGCCGGCGAATGAGCGCCGTTCGCGTACGGCCGATTGGCGACGGCGGGTAAAGCCGAGGAGAAGGACGGAGTTTTCCGGGGCCCAACGCGCCGGCCCCCATCACACGTATAGTTACGGCAACTGGCCGCGCGCGTACGCCGCGCGGCACCGTCGGACCTCCACCCGAGAGCCCCCATGCGTCACCGCTCCTCACTCCTCGTCCTGCTCGCTGCGGGCCTGGCCTCCGTGGGCGCCTGCCACCGCGGCGTCCGTCGTCCGCCCCAGGTCACCCCCGTCAGCGTGGCGCTGGGCGATTCGCTGTTCAACAATGGCAACTGCCAGCGCTGCCACGGCAAGGGTGGGATCGGCGCGCAGAACGCCCCGGCCCTCGACGGCAAGAAGTGGCTCCAGCTCAAGACCGGGAGCTACGAAGAGATCGTCAAGCTCATCACCGACGGCGTGCCGCAGGCCGCCATCAAGGACGCCTCGCACCGCTTCGCCATGCGCCCCCGCGGGGGCAACATGAACCTGACCGACCCGCAGGTGCAGGCCGTGGCCGCCTACGTCTGGAGCCTGACCCACAAGTAGCCGAGACTTCCGGCGCGGTTGGGTCGTCTCATGTACGACATGCTAGACCCACTGCGCCAGTTCATCCGCCAACGCAGGTCGGTGGAGATCTCGGCTACCCCTGCCGAATCGCCGCACGACGAGATCCAGCTGGCAGCCACCGCGCTGCTGCTGGATCTCGCGTACGCCGATGGGGACTTCACGCCCCCTGAGCGCGAGCATATCGAGTCGGCGTTGAGCCGGCATTTCAACCTCGACCTGCCGAGCGTGAAGGGATTGCTGGAGCTGGCGGAGACGCGTCGCAACCGGGCGGTGGACCACTTCCAGTTCACGCGCATGATCGTCGAGCACCTCGACGTCGGGCAGCGCGTGGTGCTCGCCGAGGTGATGTACGGCGTCATCCTGGCCGATGGGCAGGTGGAAGACCGCGAGTCCCTGCTGCTGCGCAAGATCGCCAACCTGCTCGATGTCGCGCCGGGCTACCTCACCGAGGCACGGAAGCGGGCCAACCAGGCGCCAGCGCACCAGTAGCCCGCACCACGATACACGGGGCCCCGGAGTGGCGATCACTCCGGGGCCCTCGCGACGTTGGGAACCTACAGCTTGTCCGTGTTGCGCAGCAGCCGATCGTAGAACCGCACGGCGGTCAGGTACCCCGCGAGACTGACGCGCTCGTTGGTGCCGTGGGCACGCGTCAGCGCGTCCTCGGTCATCGGCACGGCCAGGAACCGGAACGTCTGGTTGCTGACGTCGGACCAGTTGCGCGCATCCGTGCCGCCCATGACGAGGTACGGGGTCACGATCAGCGCGGGCTCCGCATAGACCTCGCGCAGCGACCGCTCCACCGCGGCGAAGCCCGCCCCCGAAGCATCGCTGACCGGCGACGGTTCCGTGCGGAACCCCACGGCCTCGATGGACACGGCGCTGTCGGCGACGATCGCGCGCACCCGTTCCGTCACGCTGGCGATGCTCTCGCCGGGACGAATGCGGAAGTTGACCGTCGCCTTGGCGTCGATAGGCAGCACGTTGGCCTTCACGCCGCCGTCGATGATCGTGACGGCGGTCGTGGTGCGAAGCATCGCGGCGCTCGCCGGCGAGGCGGTCATGCCCCGCACGACGAGCGGACCGAAGAGCCAGAGGTTGCTGAGGGCCATGCGCCGGGTGTACGGCATGCCCTCGCGCAGGCGGTTCATCATCTCGCGGCTGGGTCCGTCGAGCACCGCCGGGAACGGTGCCTGCTCGAGGCGCGTGATGGCCGTAGCCAGCCGGCCGATGGCCGTGTGCTCCGGCGGCGTGGACGAGTGCCCGCCGGCCCCCTTCACGGTCAGCTGAAGCGACAGGAACCCCTTCTCCGAGGCGCCGATGAGCGCCACCGTGCCCCTGGTGCCCACCATCGAACCGGGGAGCAGGGCGCCTCCCTCGTCGAGCACGAGCGCCGGCGGCTTCATGCCCCGCGCGAGCAGGGCAGTCTTCAACTCGCGGGCACCGCTCCCGCCCACTTCCTCGTCGTGTCCGAAAGCGAAGTAGATGGTGCGCCTCGGCTGGAACCCGGCCCGCAATGCCCCCTCGGCCCCCTCGAGCACCGCCAGCACGGACACCTTGTCATCGAGTGTGCCGCGCCCCCAGATGTGGCCGTCGGCCACGGCGCCCGAGAATGGCGGCTGCGTCCACTGCGACTCCGTTCCTGGAATGACCGGCACGACGTCGAGATGCCCCATCAGGATGACGGGGGCGAGGGTCGTGTCTGAGCCGCGCCACGTGTAAAGCAACGAGAGCCCCGCGACCGTCTCGCGCGCGAGGCGCTCGTGCACGAGCGGGAAGCTCGCGCGCTGGTGCTCGTGCAGCGCACGGAACGCGGCGCTGTCCGGCGTGCGCGTCCCTTCCTCGAAGCTGACCGTCTCGAAGCGCACGGCGGCGGCGAGGCGGGCCACGGCGCCGGCCGAGTCCACGGGCACCGCGACGAGCGCGACGGCCGCCGATTCGGCGCGTCCGGCCAGTCGCGCGGTGTTGGCGACCACGATGATGGCCAGCAGGACGCATAGGCCCGCGAGCGCGAGGATGATCTTCTTCATGGGGAGGGGTTGGTGAGGTCGGACAAACCTGTCACGATCGGCGGCGGGACGCCACACGAGAGAGGAGGGACGGGGTTTTCATCACAGAGCCACGGAGGAGCACGGAGGGCCACGGAGTACCACAACGGCAACTTCTTTGGGGAACAGCGAGCGCCACGCACTGATGCGGGGCGCGATGTCGTTACCCCACTAGTTGTCGTCCTCTGTGGCCCCCCGTGCTCCTCCGTGTCCGTGTGATGAAAACCCCTCTACCCGTACCCCCCGCCCCCCGGCGTCTCGATGGTCAGCACGTCGCCCGGCTGCAACTCGCGGCGACACTTCGCCGGAAGGGCCTCACCATTCAGCAAGTTGCGCCCCGAAGCACCGTCGCCGCCGCCGTGTGAGCCGCGCGGCGCGCGCACGCGACGCTCGGAGAGCAGCGTCACCGTGCAGCGCTCGAGGACTCGATAGCGACGCACGACGCCGTCGCCACCACCTTCCGTGCCCCTGCCTCCTGAGCCGCGGCGGATCGCGTACTCGTCAATCCGGATTGGATACGCCTGCTCCAGCGCCTCGATGGGCGTGTTGCGGGTATTGCTCATGCCCACGTGGACCGCGCTGGGACCCGGACCGCGGTCACTCGCCCCCTGCCCGCCGCCGAGCGTCTCATAGAACGTCCAGCCGGCGCCGCCAAAGGTGACGTTGTTCATGGTCCCCTGCCCCTGCGCCGGCGCGGCCACGCCGGCCTTGGCGAGCGCTGCGAACAGGAGGTCCGTGATGCGCTGCGACGTTTCCACGTTGCCGGCGGCCACGGCGCTGGGCCACCTCGCGGCGATGAAGCAGTCGTCCGGCGTGATGATGTCGATGGGCCGTGCGATCCCGTCGTTGGTCGGCACGTCGTCGTCGAGGAGCGAGCGCAGCACGAAGAGGGCGGCGGCACGCGTCACCGCCACGGGGCAGTTGATGTTGCCGCGCACGCGCGGACTCGTGCCGTGGAAGTCGAGGGTCAGGCGACCGTCCCGCACGCGCAGCCGGACGCGCACGGGGACGAGGTCGTCGGTGACGCCGTCGCCTTCCAGGAAGTCCTCCGCCTCGGCGTCGAGGTCGCCCAGCTCGCGCAGGCGCGCGACGGCGCGACGCTCGGCGTAGTCAAGCAGCGCCGACGCGCCGGCCTCCACGTGCGCCACACCGCTGCGCGCGCGCAGCGCGCGCCATCCCGCGGCTCCCGCGTGACAGGCCGACTGCTGCGCGGCGAGGTCGCCGCGCCGCTCCGAGGGGGTGCGCACGTTGGCCAGCACGAGCGCAAGGAGTGATTCGTCGAGCACGCCGCCGGGAGCGAGACGCACCGGCGGGAGCACCAGCCCCTCTTGTACGAGTTCCGTGGCCCCGAACGGCATGGAACCCGGACTCATGCCCCCGACGTCGGCGTGATGGGCGCGCACGGCCGCGTAGCCCACGATGCGCCCCTCCTCCGCAATCGCCTCGACGAGCGTGAGGTCTGGCAGGTGCGAGCCACCGTGATACGGATCATTGAGCAGCCAGACATCGCCTGCCGCGGGACCGCGGTCGCGCACCGCGCGCACTGCCTCCGGCATGGCCCCCAGGTGCACGGGGATGTGCGCCGCCTGTGCGATCATGCGACCGTCGGCGTCGAACAGCGCGCACGAGGCGTCGCGCCGTTCGCGGATGTTCGGCGACAGCGAGCCCCGCGTGAGCACGGCGCCCATCTCCTCGGCGATCATCGCGACGCTCGACGCGAAGACGCGAATGGCCAGCGGATCAAAGCCGCTCACGGCGCCTCCTCACGAGGGCGCGCCTTCATGGCGCACGCTCCATGAGCCAGCCGCCAATCTCCAGCGCCCGCGCCCGCCATCCCGGCGCGACGAACAGCGTGGCGTCCGGCAGCGTGACCACGGCCTCGCCCGGCACGACCGCCGCGCACGTCGCGCCGTCATCCACGAGGTCGCGGTCGCTCCACGACGGCGCACCCTGCCGCCCGAAGCGCACGGTCTCCGCGCGCGAGCTCGCCGTATGGCGCATGGACACTACTTCCACGTCACGGTCGAGCACGAATCCGTAGCGCGCGGTGTGCCGCTCCACGAAGCGAGCGGCGATGGTCGCACCATCCTCACCCGGTGCGCATGGCACGTCGAGCTCGTAGCCCTGCCCCACGTAGCGCGTTCGTGCCGTCCACGCGCGCACGGCGCCATCCACTTCCGCGGCCAGCCGCTCGGTGAGCGCGCGGACGCGTGTTGCGTCGAGCCGCGCCGTGCGCTCCATCACGCTGGCGGCCGCCTCACGGCGCTCGGGCGCCATCGCGAGGCCGAGGGCGCTGAGCACGCCGGCGTGCGGCGGCACCAGCACGCGCGTGGCGCCGATCAGATCGGCAAGCGCGCAGGCGTGCAGCGGGCCACCGCCGCCGAACGCCATCAGCACGCAGCTGCGCGGGTCCACGCCGCGGTCCACGCTCACGCGCCGCAGGGCGCGCGCCATTTCGGCGTCGGCGATGTTCACCATGGCCTGGGCCGTGCGCTCGCGCGGTGCCCCGAGTTGCGCGCCGAGCGCCGCCACGGCGCGGCGTGCCGCCTCCACGTCCAGGCGCACGCCGCCGCTCATGCGGTGCGCCACGATGCGGCCGAGCACGAGGTTCGCGTCGGTCACCGTCGGCAGCTCGCCGCCGCGACCGAAGGCCGCCGGTCCAGGCACGGCGCCGGCGCTGCGCGGTCCCACCCGAAGCGCGTCGCCATCGTCCATCCATCCGATGGAACCACCGCCGGCCGAGACCGTGTCCACGAGCACGCGCGGCAGCGCAATCGGCACGCCCGCAACATCGCCACCCGACTCGACGAGCGGTTCGCCGTCGAGAATGAGCCCCGCGTCCGCGCTCGTGCCGCCGATATCGATGGTGAGCGCCCGGTCGAAGCCGGCGGCACGCAGCACGGCGGCCGCACCGACCACCCCGCCCGCTGGCCCGGAGAGGGCGAGCGATGCCGCCGCACGCGCCGCCTCAGCGGCGGTGCGCATGCCGCCACCCGACGTCATGACGCTTGGTGCCGGATGTCCGCGATCGCCGACGGCATGGCCGAGCCGCGCGAGGTATGTCGCCACCGCCGGCCGGGCGTAGCCCTCGGCCACGGCGGTCGCCGTCCGCTCGTATTCGCGAATCTCGGGAAGCACGTGATGGGCGCAGATGATCTCCGTGCCGGGCAGCGCGTCCTCCAGCGCCTTCGCGAGCCGCACCTCGTGGATGCCGTCGGCATACGCGTGCAACAGCGCGATCACCACCACCTGCGGGGCGCGCGCCTGCACCTCGCCGACCACGCGCGCGATCTCGCCGTCGCTGAGCGCGACGCGCACGCCCTCGGGTTCGCGGCGCTCGCGCACGGCCACGACATCCGCGGGGGCGACGAGCGGCGCGGGATGATGCACCGACAGGTTGTACAGCGAGGCGCGCTCCTGCCGGCGGAGTTCCAGGAGATCCGTGGCCCCCGCGGTGGCGCAGAGCACCACGCGCGCGCCGCGCCGCTCGAGGAGGAGGTTGGTGACCACCGTCGTCCCGTGGGCGATGCGCCCGATGGCGCCGGGCGCCGCCGCAAAAGCGTCGAGCGCGGCGGCGACGCCCTCGCTCTGATCGGCGGGCGTGCTGAGCACCTTGCGGGCCACCACGCGCCCGTCGTCCGTTATCGCGGCCAGGTCGGTGAACGTTCCACCGACGTCAATGCCGACGGCGTGCGTCACGTCCGCGCCGGCCGGATGAGCGTCAGTGCCGGCACGAGCAGGGCCAGGTACATCGTGGCCGGAGCGAACGCCACGACCACGCTCCCAGTGGACTGGCCAATCGCCCCTGACACCGAGACGACGAGCGCGATGAGCGCGCCCGCTCCGCACAGGCCGGCGAGCCAGCGAGCGGCGCGTGCGCCGCGCCCCCCGACGATCGCACGCGGCACGAACCACGCGGCCGCGAGCCCCAGCGGCGAGAGCAGGAGCACGTTCCAGTTGCCGTACCAGAAGACGTGCTTCGAGAAGAGCTCCATGAAGACCACCGCGAGCCCGATGAGGCCCGTGACGGCATACCACGCTGCGGAAATCCCGGCGATGGCGACGCGCGAGATCCGCTGGGCACCGGGCCAACGGCCGCGCAGCGCACTCAGAAACGCCAGGCCGCCAAACAGGGCGAGCGGCACGAGCGCACCGAGCGCCACGAACACATAGAGACCGGGCAGCGCACTCGGCGCCGCCGCTTCGGGGTCGCGCAGCGAGGCGAAGACCACGCGCTCGTTCTTGACGAGCGGGACGGGCGCGCCGTCGGCGCCCGGCACCGTGATGCCGCGGATGCGGTCGCGGAGGCGCATCGGGACGTACATCTCTTCCCAGGCCGTCATGCGCCGGTCGGCCGGCGGCCCGAGCGCAATGTCGATGCCCAGGCGGCTGAGCGGCGTGCCCTCGGTGAGGCGAAGCGCCTCGCTGCGGAATGTGTAGGTGCTCAGCGAGTCGCTCCACGCGCGCTTGAGCGTGCCGCCGAGCACACGGTCCAGCGCATCGCGCACGCGCGTGGAGCAGTTGTCGCGGAAGTAATCGTACGCGTAGTACTTGTTCTCTTCGAGCTCGTTCCAGCGCACGAACCGCAGCAGTTCCAGCTTCTGCGCGGCGGTGAGGTTCAGCACCTGCTCCACCGTGTGGCGATCGTGCTCCTGATAGTAGGCGAGCAGCGGCACGGTGCCGAACCCTTCGACCCAGTAGCGCGATGTGCCGCTCAGGAACCGGCCCAGGAAGTTGGGTTCGTCGAACGAGAACATTCCCCAGTTCCAGCTGATGTCGAGCGCGATGAGCGGATCGTGGATGCGGATGGCGTTGTGACCGAACCGCTCGAAGACAGCCGTTCCCTGCCCGAAGGTGAGCAGGGACACCTGCAGGCGCTGCGCCGCGACCGTGTCACCGCGCGCGGCCTGCGGCGCCGGCGGCGGCGCCTGCGACGGCAGCGCGTTGGCGACGACGAAGAGCAGGGCGAAGGCGGCGCGCGTGGCGTTCACGATCAGTCTCGATCTCATGGTCGGAGTCAGCTGGCCGGGCCGAGGTCGGTGCCCGGGTAATACGTGCGCAAGATGGTGCGGAAGTCCTGCCCGGCGCGTGCGCGGCCGATCGCTCCCCACTGGCACATGCCGATGCCGTGGCCCCATCCATTGCCGCGGATGACGAGCCGCCGCAGCGAGCCGCCCGGGCCGTGCTCGGGTTCGAGCGAAAAATAGGTACTGTTCAGGATCTCGCCACCGGGCGGTCGCAGCACGTACCGCACGTCGTTCCCGCGCAGCGTGTAGCGTCCGGTCTCCGTCTCGATGCGCATCGCACCGACGCGCCCCGTCGGCGTGCGCGCCTCGACTGTCACGCTGGTGGCGTGCCCCGGTCCCGCGGCGGGTACGCTGGTGTAGGTGCGCAGGTACTGGCGCAGCGCCGCGTCCAGTTCCGCCGACTCGAGGGTGCGCGTCCACGCAAAGCGCGGCGCCGGGTCGCAGTAGTAGCGTTGCGTGCCGGGGATGCGGTCGCTCACGCGCCGCAGGTAGGCCTGGGCCCCGGTGCGCCAGACTTCGTCGGCGCTCGCGGTCTCGCCGCCGCAGGCGGCCGAGTACGGGGCGTCCACCGTGCGTCCGCCGTACTTGAGCACCAGCCCAGACGTGCGCGCCACGGCAGCGTCGCTGAACGCGCGCTCGGCGTCCACGCCTCCGTACACCTGGTCCGACGTGCCGGCTACGAGGTCGTAGTTCACGTGCCGCGCGGAGCGCCCGCCCGCGGCGGCGAGGCGCACGTAGGTATAGGATCGCGCTGCCACCGCCTGCGCTTCCACGGCCGCCGCCTCCGCCGCGGTGCGCCCGCCGATTTCCAGCGGCACGACGCCGCGCAGGTACTGCTCCACCCCGAGCACATTGACCACCATCACCCGCATGCCGTCGTCCGCCGCGTGGAAGCGTAGCACGCCGCGATATCGCTTGCCGTTGAACAGCACGAACTCGTCGGCGCGATCCGCGCGCAGGACGAGCGGCGCTTGCCTCCACGCCGTCGCGAAGCCATCGGTGCGGACCGCGCGCAGCCGCCGGTCGCTCAGCTCCAACGTCCACCCTTCGCCCGGCCGGCCGCGCACCAGCACGCTCTCCCGGTCGTCGAACAGGCGCCAGGCACCCATGGCGGCGATGCCCGGGGCGTCCACCGCGTTGGCGAGCGAGACGCGGACGTCGCGATCGCCCTCCCGGCGGAAGTCCGGCGCTTCGTCGCGGGGCATTTCCTCGGGCCGTGCCACCGGCGCCGGCAGGGTGTCCGACTTCGCCGGCGGCAGGCCGATCACGCGAATGGGCGCTTCCTCCGTCGGCACACCGAGCCGCGTCGTGACGCAGGCCCCGATGAGCACGAGCGCGGCTCCGGCCGCCACGCGGCGCCACATCAGCGGCCGTAGCTCCCGACGCTCGACGACATCACGGGGAGGACGCGCCCTGCCGCCGCCCGTGGCGCCGGCGCCGCGTCCACGCCGATCACGCGCGCCTTGAAGTCGTAGTCATCCACGACCTCCATCACCTCGACCTCGGCGAAGCGTCCCGCCGGCACGTCGCGGTCGAGCCACGTCACGCCGTCGATGTCATCCGCCTGCCACGGCAGGCGCCCCGACGCCGGATGCTCGCCGGCCGCCGACTCCTGCACCAGCACGCGGGCGCGCGCGCCGACGCGGGACTCGTAGCGCTCCGCGGTGATGTGCCGCTGGAGTTCCTGCACGCGCTCCAGCCGCTCGCGCTTCACGCCGTCCGGCACGTCGTCCGTCATCTGCGCCGCGCGCGTCCCCTCCTGCGGCGAGTAGGTGAAGACGCCCACGCGCTCGAAGTCGATCTCGGTGAGGAAGTCGAGCAGCTGGGCGAAGTCCTCGTCGGTCTCGCCCGGGAACCCGACGATGCAAGTGGTGCGGATCGCCACGCCCGGGACTGCGTCGCGGAAGCGCGCCACCTTCTCACGGATGCTCTTCTGCCGCTCCGGGCGGCGCATGCGCTCGAGCACGGCGTTCGACGCATGCTGGATGGGCATGTCCAGATACGGCACGATGCGCGGTTCGCTGGCGATGACCTCCAGCAGCTGCGGCGTGATGCCGGCCGAATAGAGGTACATGTTGCGGATCCACGGAATGGAGGTCTCGCGCACCAGCGCGCGCAGGACCTCCGGCAGCCGCACGCCGTCTCGGCGGTCGCGGCCGTAGTGCGCGAGATCCTGCGCCACGAGATTCACCTCGCGCGCCCCCTGCATCTCCAGCAGCTGCGCCTCGCGGACGATATCGTCGAGCGCAAACGACCGGTGCTTGCCGCGCATCAGGGGAATCGCGCAGAACGCGCACCCGTGGTCGCACCCTTCGCTCAGCTTGAGATAGCGCACCCATGGCGTGTCGCCCGTGTACAGGCGCACGCCGGGATGCAGCGTCTCCGGATCGCCGATGAGGCCGCGCGCGTGCAGCTCCACCGCCAGCCGGTCCGTCTCCGACGCGCCGAGGAAGAGGTCCACCTCGGGAAGCGCGGCCTGCATCTCGGACTTGTGGCGCTCCACCATGCAGCCCACCGCCACCACGGCCCGACAGACGCCGTCGCCCTTGCGGTCCGCGGCCTCGATGATGGCGTCGAGCGATTCCTTCTTGGCCGCGTCGATGAACCCGCAGGTGTTGACGACGATCAGCTCCGCGTCGGCCAGCGCCTCCACCGGTTCGCCACCGTGCGCGCGCAGCTCCGCCACGTAGCGCTCGCTGTCGACGGTGTTCTTGTCGCAGCCGAGAGTGACGACGGCAAACTTCAACGGTAGTTCCCGAACTTGAGCTCGACGCCGTAGTCGCCGCGGCGCAGCAGGGCCATGGCCTCCTGCAGGGTGTCCTTGTCGGTGCCGCTGATGCGCACCTGGTCGCCCTGGATGGAGGCCTGGATCTTCTTGAGCTTCGCCTCCTTGATGGCGGCCGCGACCTTCTTGGCCGTCTCGGTGTCGAGCGCCTGCTTGAGCTTGATTTCCTTCTTCAGCGTGTCGTTGCCGGCGGGGACGTTGTCGCCGACCTCGAGGTTCTTCACCGGCACGCCGCGCTTGATCAGCTTGGACTGGACGATGTCGAAGAGCGCCCGCATCCGCATGTCATGGTCGGTGTGCAGGCGAATCACGCCCTCGGCGCGCGCGAACTCGATGGTCAGCACCCGGGCGTCCTTGAAGTCGTAGCGCTGCGCCGACTCCTTCTGCGCCTGGTTGACGGCGTTGTCGACTTCCTGGAGGTCAACTCCAGTCGTGACGTCGAAGCTGAACGAGGAGGCCATGATGATTGAGGATTTGGACCTAGGATTGCGACTGAGGATTACGATCTCGGATTGCGATTGGCGATGTCTGAAATCGAAACCGCCGGGGGGCAAAAAGGAAGGCGCGGAACCCCGTCCGCGCCTCTGTTGTCTCTCTGTTGTCTCTCTGTTGTCTCTCTGTTGTCTCTCTGTTCTCTCTCTGTTGTCTCTCTGTTGTCTCTCTGTTGTCTCTCTACGACCCCAGGTACGACTCCAGCGCCTTCGCCCGACTGATATGCCGCAAGCGAGATAGGGCCTTCTCCTTGATCTGCCTCACCCGTTCTCTCGTGATGTTCAGCACTTCGCCGATCTCCTCGAGCGTCATCGGCTCGGCGCCGTCGAGGCCGAAATAGAGGCGCAGGATCTTGGCCTCGCGTTCCTTGAGGCCGCGCAGCGCGTCGTGGATGGACTCGGTCAGCGCCTTCTCGAACGTCTCCTCGTCGGGCGTGCGGCTCTCGGTGTCCGGGAGGTAGTCGAGCAGGCGGTTGTCCTCGCCGGGCGACATCGGCGCATCCAGGGAGAGGTGCGTCTGCGAGATGAGCATCGTCCGCGCGACTTCTTCCTCCGTGATGTCCATCCCGTCGGCGATCTCGGCGTGGGTCGCCTCGCGCCCCAGCTCCTGGAGCAGCGCGCTGGCGCGTTTGCCGATGCGGTGCAGCGTCCCGGCGCGGTTGAGCGGCACGCGCACGATGCGCGACTGCTCGGCGAGCGCCTGGAGGATGGCCTGCCGGATCCACCAGACCGCGTAGGAGATGAACTTGATCCCCTTGGTCTCGTCGAACTTGTGGGCGGCGCGGATCAGTCCGAGGTTGCCCTCGTTGATCAGGTCGCTCAGCGACACGCCCTGGTTCTGGTACTTCTTGGCGACCGAGACGACGAAGCGGAGGTTAGAGCGCACGAGCTTGTCGAGCGCTTCCTGGTCGCCGGACCGGATGCGCTGGGCGAGGTCCACCTCGTCCTCGCGCGTGATCAGCGGAAAGACGCTGATGTCGCGCAAGTACTGGTCGAGCGAACCTTCCTCGGCCTGGTGTTTCTTGCGGTGGCCCGGGCCGCGAGCACGGCTCGTGCGCTCTGATGGATCAATCATACGGTGCGGAATGTGGTGCGCGACGCGACCGTCCGGAAGTCCACCCCGTCAGCGGATGCGCGTCCCCAGTCGCTGCCACCGGACCTTTGTCAAGAAGGGGACGGGGGAGGCGCTGTCGGGCGCGTAGCTGAAGTAGACCAGCATGGGACGCCCCTTCACCAGCGAGTCCGGGACGAAGCCCCAGTAGCGGCTGTCGAGTGAATTGTCCCGATTGTCGCCGAGGACGAAGAGGTGCGCCGGTGGCACGACGAGCGGGCCCCAGTTGTTGCGCGACGGATGGTACGAGCGGCCGGCGCGCGCGCGTCCCACCAGGTACCGCCGCTGCCAGCGGAACTCCTCGCCGGCCGGATCGGACCCTGGCTCCGTGTGCGAGGTGTAGCGCTCCCGCAGGGCGTGGCCATTGCGCTGGAGCACGCCGTCCACCATGCCCAGCGTGTCGCCGGGCAGTCCCGCCACCCGCTTCACGAAGTCCTTGGTCGGGTCCTGGGGCCACCGGAAGACGATGACGTCCTCATGCTGCGGCGCGCGCACCGCCGGCAGGCGCGCACCCGTAAAGGGCACCTCGGCGCCGTAGACGAGCTTGTTCACCAGCAGGAAGTCGCCCACGAGAAGCGTCCCTTCCATCGAGCCGCTGGGGATCTTGAAGGCCTCCACCAGGAAGGTGCGCACCACGAGGAACAGCAGGAGCGCCGTCGTCATGGACTTGGTCCACTCCCAGAGCGCGTGCAGCGGACGCCAGCGGCTGCGCCGAGGAGTCGGGGCGAGCGCCGGCTCGGGTGCTTCCGGCGGGCGTGGAGGGAGGGGGGTGCCAGTCATGGGTGTAGTTGGGAGTTAGCCGCGCGCAAACGTAGAAACAAGGGTGGAGGAGGGGTGCAGGGGTTTGGAAGGAGGGAGGAGTGGAGAGAGGGGGATGGGAGAGGGGGCGGGCCGAGTGGCCCGCCCCCTCCCTCCTCACTCCACACTCCACTCCTCTCTCCTGCCAAGCCTCTGTACTCCTCCCCCTCCTAGTAATTATCAATCTGCGCCCGCTGCAGCGCCCCCGAGTAATCGATGTATCCCACCTTCGTCTCCGAGAAGAACTCGTAGACTTCCCAGCCGCCTTCGCGGTGGCCGTTGCCCGTCGCCTTCACGCCGCCAAACGGCAGGTGCGCCTCGGCGCCGATGGTGGGGGCGTTGATGTACGTGATGCCGTTGTCGAGCTGCTGCAGCGCCTGGAACGCGATGTTCACGTCGCGCGTGTAGACCGCCGACGACAGGCCGTACGCGACGTCGTTGTTCACCGTGAACGCCTCGGCGGCGTCCTTCACCTTGATGACGCTGAGCACCGGGCCGAAGATCTCCTCCTGCTCCAGGCGCGAGCCCGCCTTCACGTTCGTGAAGATCGTCGGCTGGTAGAAATAGCCGTGGTCGAGGTCGCCGCCGGTAGCCTTCTGGCCGCCGAGCACGAGCGTGGCGCCTTCGCTCTTTCCGATCTGGACGTAGTTCTCGACGTTCTCGACGCCCGACTGGTTCACCATCGGGCCGACGTCGGTGCCCTTCTTGCGGCCGTCGCCGAGCTTCAGCTTCGAGGCCCGGTCCACGAGCATCTTCACGAACTTGTCGTGCACGCCCTCCTGCACGATCAGGCGGCTCGTCGCCGTGCAGCGCTGGCCGGTGGTGCCAAACGCGCCCCAGAGCACGCCGTCGAGGGCGAGGTCGAGGTCGGCGTCGTTGAGCACGGTCATCGCGTTCTTGCCGCCCATCTCGAGCGAGAGGCGCTTGTGCATCCGCCCGCACACTTCGCCGATCTTGCTCCCCGTCTCCGTGGAGCCGGTGAACGAGATGAGCGCCACGTCCGGGTGATTCACGATGGCGTTGCCCACGCGACCCGGGCCGTGCACGAGCTGGATTACCTCGGGCGGCAGGCCGGCCTCGAGCAGGATCTCCACAAGCACGTGCCCCGTGTGCGGCACGTCGGTGGCCGGCTTGAACACCACCGAGTTCCCGCAGAGCAGCGCCGGGAAGATCTTCCACGTCGGGATGGCGAGCGGGAAGTTGAACGGCGTGATGATGCCGGCCACGCCGATCGGCCGTCGGAACGACATCGCCCACTTGTTGCGCAGCTCGCTCGGCACGGTGTGCCCGAAGAGGCGGCGCCCTTCGGTGGCGGCGTAGTAGGCGGTGTCGATGCCCTCCTGCACGTCACCCTTCGTCTCGGCGATCGGCTTGCCCATCTCGCGCGTCATCAGATCGGCGACTTCGTCCTTGCGACGGACCAGGATGTCGCCCACGCGCCGCAGGATGTCGCCGCGCGCCGGGGCCGGCACGGCCTTCCAGAGGGCGAAGCCCTTCTTGGCGCTCTCGACGGCGCGGTTCACGTCGGACGCGTCGCCCTTCGGGAACAGCCCAATGAGGTCGCGCGTGTCAGCCGGGTTGCGATTCTCGACGTATTCGCCGGTCGAGGACTCGACCCATTCGCCGGCGATGAAGGACTTGAACTTTGTCATATGAAATGGAGACGGTAGACGGTGGACGGGAGACGGTAGATCACATTGGGCCGAGGCCCGGCGCATGGTCGTACCCCCTTGGAATCTAACCCACGGCCATCGTCACCCGCCCGTCGCGAATTGCTGACAGACGTTGTCAGCCATCAGATGACAGCCGCCGCGCGCACCAGGCACACGCGCCCTGCCGACCACTCGCCGCATGTACTATGCGGATAGTTGACAAAATCACCCGAGACGCACATACTGCTACTACTCACTTAGTACTTCCGCGTCACGAGGAGGCCCGATGGACGAACTCTCGCTCGGCAGCCGCGAACTCGACGTGATGGCACTGCTCTGGGAGCACGGGAGTGGGACCGTGGGCGAAGTCCGCGATCTGCTGGACGCGGATCTCGCGTATACGACCGTACTCACCATTCTCCGCAACCTCGAAGGCAAGGGCCTCTTGCGCCGTGAGGTCGAGGGACGGGCGCACCGCTACTATCCGCGAATTGCCCAGCGCACGGCGCAGCGCACTGCCCTGCACCGCATGCTGGCCGGTTTCTTCGGCGGGTCGCCGGAGGCCCTTCTGGCTCGGCTGGTTGATGACCACGGCCTCGATGCAGCCGAACTGCGCGCCATGGCGGAGCGCATTTCGGCGCACAGCCCCAGCAAGCGGAGGACGACATGATCGCCACCTGGATGCTCGTTGCGACTGCACTCGGGCTGCTCGCCGGCGGCACGGCGCTCGCTGCTGAACGCGTCTTTCGCTTGTTGAACCGTCAGGGACGGCATGTGTGGATGCTCGCGCTCGTCGTGACCTGCGTCTGGCCGCTGCTCGCTCCGGTGCTCGTGCGGCCACTCGTCCCGTCGTCCACGGATCCGGTGACTGTCTCCGAAGCCGTCACGAGTGCCGCCGGAACGGCCGTTGCGCTTGTCGACGCGCCAAGCCTCCGCGATCGCCTCGCGGCACTCGACAGCCCGCTGCTCGTGCTCTGGGTCGCCCTCTCCGTGCTTCTGCTCGCGCGCGCCGTGGTGGGACTGCTGGCACTGCACCGCCTCGCCCGAAGCGCTGAGTCACACACGATAGTGGGACGCCATGTCCTCATCACGTCG
Organism: uncultured Gemmatimonas sp.; assembly: GCA_964416005.1. Taxonomy (GTDB): domain Bacteria; phylum Gemmatimonadota; class Gemmatimonadetes; order Gemmatimonadales; family Gemmatimonadaceae; genus PNKL01. The sequence goes on along the minus strand of CAYQCP010000044.1, from coordinate 4,907 downwards.
AGCGTCGGCCCTGCCGCCTTCGGTATGGTTCGGCCACGCATCGTCCTGCCGAGGTGGTCGCTCGAGCTCGACACGCCCATGCGCGAACTCGTGGTCCGGCATGAGGTGGAGCACGTGAAGAGCGCCGATCCCGCGGTGCTCACTGTCGCGTGGTTGCTCGTCGCGCTCTTCCCGTGGAACGCGAGCCTCTGGTGGATCATGCGTCGCCTGCGCACCGCCACCGAGCTCGACTGCGACCATCGCGTCGTGCGCGCCGGCACCGACCGCCGCCGCTACGCGCACTTGCTGCTTCTCATCTCCCAACGTCAGCGCGAGACCGCCTTCACCTCCATGATCGCGGGCGCTCCGAACACCCTTCCACTCAGGATCGCAGCCATGCACAGCACGCCTCCTGCACGTCGCATCCTTCGCGCCGCCGCGTTCGCGCTGATCGCGCTCGCGTTCGGTGCCGTCACGGCATCTCCAGTCTTGGCGCGTGAACTCGCCAGCTTGCGCGCGTGGATGCCATCCGCGCCAGACCCCGCCAGTGTGGCGACGCCCCGCTCATCTGCGCCTGAACCCGTCGGCGTGCCGCGCGCGGCCGCGACCCCGCGAACGGTTGTTCTTCCCACCGTCTCATCGGTGAGTGAGCGCACACTCATTCCTCCCGTTTCACTCGCGCAGGACACGACGAAGAAGCGAATGGAACCGCCGCGGCTCACGGTCGCACAGGACACCACGAAGAAGGCGGCGAGGCGCGTGGAGGTCTGGACGAGCACCTCGTCTCCAGAGAGGAAGAAGGGACCCACATCGCGCCCAAACGACGCCCCGGTGGCGCTGGCGCCGGGATCCATGGCGCCGCGCTATCCCGAAATTCTGAAGAGCGCCGGCGTCGGTGGAATCACGATCGTGCAGATGGTGGTCGACACGACTGGCTTGCCTATTCCCGAAACGCTGAAAGTGATACGCTCCAGCCACGCGCTGTTGACACTCGCCGTTCAGGGTTCCATACCGGGCCTCCGCTTCTTGCCCGCGCGCGCCGGCGGGCGCAATGTGAAACAACTCGCCCAAATGGTCTACTGGTTTGAGGTGATGGGCTTCCCGCCGCGCGACACCGTGGTCGTTCCCGAAGGTCCGGTGCCGAGCTTCAAGGTGGTAATCACCGGAGTCATACCGAAGTAGCGCGGCGAGCCTAAGACACGAGCGCTGGCACCCGCCAGCGCTCGTTTTCGTTTCATGGACCGGCCGACTACTTAGTACAGCTCCAGTTCACCGGGTGCCCCGCCGTCGGCTTGGCGTACCCCGTCCGCGGCAGCACCTCGATGGACGCGAGGACGAGCCCCCAGAGCACGAGCAGGAGCGCAAGCGTGTGCGCCTTGGCCGCCCGGTGCCGGAACGTCCACACCGATGTCCAGACACCGCTCACGACGAGCGCCGAGACGGCGCCGAGGTAGCCGGCGAGGCCGAGCCCGCACCGCGCGCTGTAGGGCCAGAAGACCATCCCCACGCCCAGCGCCACGGTGAGAGAAAGGCGCAGGAAGACGCCCCACGTCGTGGTGCTCTGCTGCGCGCCGACCGCCTGCGCCTGGGCCTGCGGTCCCTTCGCCGTCTTCGTCGGGAACATGGCCTCGTCGCTCACCGATTCGAGTTGACGGTCGATCTTCTTCAGCTCGGCGTCCCAGTTGCGATCCGTCATCCCTGCTCCCGCGCCAGGCCGTGGCGCTCGATCTTCTTGTAGAGGTTCGAACGGGGCATGTCGAGCACCCGCGCCGTCTCCGCCACGTTCCAGTCGTGCTCGCGCAGCTTGACGAGAAGGAACGCGCGTTCCGCCGCGAGCTTGAACTCCTCAAACGTGCGGCACGCGTCGAGCGCGCCGAGCGAGGACCCCTCGGTGGCGCGCGCACCGACGAGCCGCTCGACGTCGGCCACAGTCACTTGCGAACCGCGCGAGAGGATGAGGAGGCGCTCGATCGTGTTGCGCAGCTCGCGCACGTTGCCGGGCCAGTCGAGCGTAGCCAACCGGTCGGCCGCGGCCTGCTCCATGCCGCGCGCCGTCGAGCCCGTCGGCGCAAACTGGTCGAGGAAGTGCTGGATGAGCACGGGAATGTCGTCGCGCCGCTCGCGCAGCGGCGGCACCACCACCGGCACGACGTTGAGCCGATAGTACAGGTCCTCGCGGAAGCGCCCGGCGGCGATCTCCTCGTCGAGTCGCTTGTTCGTGGCGGCGAGCACGCGCACGTCCACCTTGCGCGGCTTGGCGCCGCCGATGCGCGTCACCTCGCCGTCCTGGAGCACGCGCAGCACCTTGGCCTGCGCGGCCAGCGACATGTCGCCCACTTCGTCGAGGAAGAGCGTGCCGCCATCGGCCTGCTCGAACTTGCCGGCGCGGTCCTGCACCGCCCCCGTGAACGAGCCCTTCATGTGCCCGAAGAGTTCGCTCTCGATCAGTTCACTGGGAATCGCGGCGCAGTTCACCTCGACAAACGGGCCCCGCGCGCGGTTGGACTGGCGGTGCAGCGCACGGGCGACGAGTTCCTTGCCGGTGCCGTTCTCGCCGGTGATGAGCACACGCGCGTCGGTGGCGGCCACGCGGTCGATGGTCTCGATGAGCGCGCGGACCGCGTGCGACCGTCCGACGATCTCATACGTCTGCTCGACGACCTCGCGCAGCCGGGCGTTCTCCTCGCGCAGCGCGAGGTGCCCGATGGCGTTGCGCAGCGTCACGAGGATGCGGTCGGTGTCGAGCGGCTTCTCCATGATGTCGTAGGCGCCGCCCTGCGTGGCCTCCACCGCATTCTGGATGGTGGCGTGCCCGCTGATCATTACGACGATGGCCGCGGGGTCGAACGCGCGCAGCTTGCGCAGCGTCTCGAGCCCGTCCATGCCGGCCATCTTCACGTCGAGGAAGGTGAGCTGGGGCCGGAACTGCTCGTACGCCGCGAGTGCCGCCGCGCCCGACGCCTCCGTGCGCACTTCGTAGCCCTCGTATTCGAGGAGCTGCGACAGCGCGTCGCGAATGCCCAATTCGTCGTCGACCACAAGGATGCGCCGACTCATCGTCCGCCGCCTCGCACGCCGCCCTCATGACTCGGCGTCATGGCACCGCCTTGTACAGCACGACCTTTCCCTTCGTGATGCGCACGTCGGCCACGGCGTCCGGAATGGCGATTGCGATCACGTCCGGCGCGAGGCGGTCGGTCCGCTGCCTCACGGCGATGCGCCGCACGATGCGATCGATGAGCGCCGACGGCAGGCGCAGCTCGTTGACCGTCATCTGCGTCACCTGCATCCCCATCAGGCCGGGTCGCAGCATGGACAGCCGCCCGCCGATGAGCACCGGCTGTCGCCCGTCGAGCATGCTCCCAAGCGGGCCGAGCGACTTGGGATCGCCGAGCTCGTTGACGGCGACGCTCGCCCGGACGAGGAGCACCTCGCCCTGCACCGACGCCTCCGGCTTCGCCGCCGCGTTGCCGAGGATCTTCATGGCAGGAGTCAACTGCCACGCGACGAACTCGGCGGGCGTGAGACTCGCGTAGACGGGACCGTTCTTCGCCGCCAGCCGCTCGGCGGCCTTGGTGCCCACCGCCGCCGCTTCGGGCGTGATGGGCGTCCAGGCGATCGTATCGGCCGGCGGCGCCGCGACCACCATGGAGCGCACCCGCGGATACCAATACGACCTGGTGAACCATCCGCCCACCGCGAGCACCGCCACCAGGGCCAGACAACCCAGGCGACCAAGGCAACCGAACATCAGTCACTCTCCATGAGATCGAGCACGCGCCCATCGGCGCGCTCTTCCCGCATCAGTTCGTTGAGTGATCCACTGCGGAAGGCGCGGAGGTCGAGCTCCACGCGGGCGAAGCCCGCCATCTTCACGGCCGAGCGCAGGGCTGGCCGTTCGGCAGGGGCGCTCCACCGCTCGATCTGGTCGTGGTCCATCTCGATGCGCGCCGTCTCGCCATGGTATCGCACGCGCAGGTTGCCCGTGATGCCGAGGGAGCGCAGAGCGCGCTCCGCGTTCTCCACCTTGCGCAGGCGCAGCGGCGTCACCTCGGTGCCGTGCGGCAGGCGTGAGGAGAGACAGGGTGACGATGGCTGCGACCACGTGGGGATGCCACGCAGCCGCGACAGAGCGCGGATATCATCCTTGCTGAAGCGCAGTTCGGCGAGCGGTGACTCGACGCCGGCCTCGCGGGCCGCCTTCGCGCCGGGCCGGAAATCGGCGAGGTCGTCGTAGTTGCTGCCGTCCACCACCACCGCCAGTCCGCGCGCGCGCGCCAGCGGGACGAGCTTGCTCCACAGTTCCGTCTTGCAGAAGTAGCAGCGGTTGACGGGATTCGCGGCATAGCGCGGATCGTGCAGTTCGTCGGTGTCGATCTCGAGCACCGGCACCCCGAACCGGTCCGCCACTTCGCGCGCCGTCGTCCACTGCTCCAGCGGATACGACGCGCTTCGGCCAATCACCGCGAGCAGGTTGTCCGGCCCCACGGCGTCGAGCGCGACGCACGCCAGGTACGCGGAGTCCACGCCCCCGGAGAAGCCGAGGAGCACCGACCCGCGCTGGCGCAGCCACGCGACGAGCTGGACTTCCTTGTCGAGGAGTCGCGCCTGCAGGACACCGGGGGCGGTGATATCGGTGGGCATATAATGAAAGGTAGTGTCCACTATTACGGACGGGAGGCCGAAAGGTGCCAATTGAAAGGGGATGAGTGCGGGGTGCGGGGGGTTGGTACGGTGGTACGAGTGGAGGGACGAGGTGGAGGGACGGGTTGTGTGAAGTTCCTCGCTCCTCACCCGTCCCTCCACTCGGCCCCCCGCACAAAAACCCCCGCCCCCCCGCCCCCCCCCCCCCCCCCCTCTGGGCGTGTGGTGCCGCCCCCCGCGCGGTCGCGCCGCACGCCCGGCCCTCAGGCGCGGCAGCCGCGACG
>CAYQCP010000043.1:0-26821 GCA_964416005.1 uncultured Gemmatimonas sp. | reverse complement strand
CGCGCTACGCGCGCCTGGCGCGATCGCGCGCTCGCTGCGTCGCCACGGCCAACCTCCCGCGCAACGCCGCGGGGGACGGCCCCGAGCAACTGCTTGCCGAGCCCGGCACCGACCTCGTGACGCTCGCCGGCTACCTGCGGCTTATCCCAGCGAACGTCGTGCGGCGCTGGGCGGGGCGGATGCTCAACGTCCATCCGTCGCTGCTCCCGAGCTTCGGCGGGCACGGCATGTATGGCCACCGCGTGCACGAGGCCGTGCTGGCGTCGGGCTCGCGCCTCTCCGGTGCCACCGTCCATTTCGTGAACGAGCAGTTCGACCGCGGCGCCATCATCGCACAGTGGCCGGTCCCCGTTCCGGTCGGTGACACCGCGGACGCACTCGCTGCCCGCGTCCTGCGCGTGGAGCACCGGCTGTATCCGTGGTGCGTGGCCGCCGTGGCGCGCGGCACCGTGCGCCTCGGCGACGACGGCCGCGTGCACGGCACCCTCCCCTACGAGTTCCCGCGCTTCGGCGTCGAAGGCCCGCAGCATCCGTTTGTGCCCGAGTAGCAGTGCAGTCCATCGCCGTCGAGATCCTGAATCGCCATCCTGTATCGCAATCCTCGGTCCATTTCCTAGATCGTCTCCAATGCCTCTCGCACTATTGAGTGTTTCCGACAAATCCGGCGTCGTCGACTTCGCCCGTGGCCTCACCGACCGCGGATTCGGGCTCATCTCCACCGGCGGCACCGCGAAGGCGCTTCGTGACGCCGGCCTCGCCGTGCGCGACATCAGTGAGGTCACCGGCTTTCCCGAGATGCTCGACGGCCGGGTGAAGACGCTCCACCCGGTGGTGCACGGCGGGCTGCTCGCCCGCCGCGACCTCCCCGAGCACATGGCGGTCATCGCCGAGCACGGCATCGCACCCATCGATGTCGTCGTGGTGAACCTCTACCCGTTCCGCGAGACCGCGGCGAAAGCGGGCGTCTCCCCCGAGGACGTGATCGAGCAGATCGACATCGGCGGCCCGTCCATGCTGCGCTCGGCCGCCAAGAACTTCACGGCCGTGACGGTGGTGGTGGATCCGGTCGACTATGGCCGCGTGCTCGACGCCCTCTCCGCCGGCGGCGATCAGCTGCCGCTGCGCCGCGAGCTGGCGGGCAAGGTCTACGCACACACGGCGGCGTACGACAGCGCCATCTCCGCCTGGTTCGCCGAACAGGCCGGCGATCGCTTCCCGCAGCGGATGACGCTCGCGTTCGAGCGCGCGCAGACGCTGCGCTACGGCGAGAATCCGCACCAGAAGGCGGCGTTCTACGTGGATGCGCGCGGTGCGGGGCTGGCTGGCCTCGTCCAGAAGGGCGGCAAGGAGCTGAGCTTCAACAACTTCCTCGACCTCGAGGGCGCCCTGCTCGCCGTGGATCCGTTCGCCGGCGAGTGTGCCTGCGCCATCGTGAAGCACACGACGCCGTGCGGCCTCGCCACCGGTGCCACGCCGCTCGAGGCATACCAGAAGGCGCTGGCCTGCGATCCGGTCTCGGCGTTCGGCTCGATCATCGCGTTCACCGTCCCCGTGGACGCCGTGGTCGCCCAGGCCATCTCCTCGCTCTTCGTGGAGTGCATCGTCGCGCCGTCCTTCGCCCCGGAGGCAGTGGACATCCTCGGCGCCAAGAAGAACCTGCGTGTGCTCGAAGGGCGCGCGGCCGAGCGGCGCGGGGCGCTTGACGTGAAGCGCGTCCGTGGCGGCGTGCTGGTGCAGGAGAAGGCACCGACCGTGATCGACGACGCGGCGTGGAAGGTCGTGACGAAACGTGCCCCGACCGACGCCGAGCGGCGCGACCTGCTCTTCGCCTGGCGCGCCGTGGCGAGCGTCAAGTCGAATGCGATCGTGCTCGCCCGCGACGGCGCGACCATCGGCATCGGCGCCGGCCAGATGTCGCGCGTGGACGCCGCCTTCCTTGCGGCGCACAAGGCCAAGGGGACGGGGCACGCGACGGCCGGGGCGGCGCTCGGCTCCGACGCCTTCTTCCCGTTCCGCGACAGCATCGACCACGCCGCGTCGGCCGGCGTGACGGCCATCGTCCAGCCGGGCGGCTCCGTGCGGGACGCAGAAGTGATCGCTGCCGCCGACGAGCATGGGATTGCGATGGTGTTTACGGGACAGAGGCTGTTTCGACACTAACGGCAGGGTGCAGGGTACAGGGAGCAGGGCGAGGTGCGGAGTGCGGGGTACTGGGTGGGTTGCAGCTAGGGAGGAGGGAGGAGCAGCGCCGCCTCCCCCGTTCCGCCCCCCGAACCCGACCCCCCGCACCTCGCCCTGCTCCCTGCCCCCTGCACCCACTCTGCACCCTGCCCCCCGCCCCCTATATTGATGGGTTATTCCGAACTCTTCCCTCGCTCTGAGCCCAATGGCGACGACCGCAGCCGCTGAACTCGACACCCGACCGTCCTACCTCGCCGCCGGCATCGCGGGCGTGGCGGTCTTCCTGCTCTACCTCATCACGCTCTCTCCCGAGACGGCGATGTGGGACACAAGCGAGTACATTGCGGCCGCGTACACCCTGGGCATTCCGCACCCGCCGGGCAATCCGTTCTTCGTGCTCATCGGGCGCGTGTTCTCGATCCTCCCCATCGCGCCCAGCGTGGCGATGCGCATCAACCTGCTCGCTGCGGTTTCGAGCGCCATTTCGGCCGCGATGTGGTTCCTGATCACCGAGCGCGTCCTGGTCGGCTGGTTCGCGCAGCGCTGGCAGCGCATCGCGGGCGGCGCGCTCGCCGTGCTCATCGGCGCCACCGCGTTCACCGTCTGGTCGCAGTCGGTCGTGAACGAGAAGGTCTACACCCTGTCGCTTGCCGGCATGGCCATCACGGCCTGGCTGACGGTGCGCTGGTGCGACGACCCGGACGGCCCGACTGCGGACCGCATTCTCGTCCTGATTGCCTACGTGTGCGGCCTGGGATACTCCAACCATATGGCCGGCATGCTGGCCGCCCCGGCGGCGGGCCTCGCCGTGCTCATCCGCCGGCCGCGCACCATCACCCGCTGGCGGCTCCTGCTCGCCTGCGCCGGTGCGCTCGTGCTCGGCGGCACGCCATTCGCCACGCAGCCCATCCGCGCCGCGCACTTCCCAGCCATCAATGAAGGCGAGCCCACGGCCTGCCGTGACGGGCTCAAGCTGTCGTGCACGTTCTCCAAGGGGACGTACGACGCGTTCATGTACAACTTCAACCGCGGCCAGTACGGCAAGCCGGAGCTGAGCGAGCGGCAGGCGCCGCTCGGCGCGCAGATCGGCATGTGGTGGCTGTACTTCAAGTGGCAGTGGCTGCGCGACGTGGACGGCGTGCGTCCGGGGCTGCAGGGATCGCTGGCCGCGATCTTCCTCGTGCTCGGCATTCTTGGCGGCTGGGTGCACTACCGCCGCGACCCCCGAAGTTTCGCCTTCTTCGGGCCGCTGATGTTCACGCTGACGCTGCTCCTCATCTACTACATGAATTTCAAGTACGGCTACTCGCAGGCGCCGGAACTTGGGGACAGCGTGCCGCGCGAAGTGCGCGACCGAGACTACTTCTATCTCTGGAGCTTCTCCGCCTGGTCGGTCTGGGCGGCGCTGGGGCTCACGTTCGTGTGGGAGTCCCTCGCGGCCATGGTCGGCAGCACCAAGACCCAACTCGCCGGCGAGACGCTCGAACTGCCGACGACCCGCGGCTGGGCGCTCACGTCGCCCGTCCTGCTGCTCGCGTTCGTGCCGCTCTTCGGCAACTGGGAGGCCTCGTCGCGGCGCGGCGAGACGGACACCGGCGATTTCGCCATTGACTTGCTGAACAGCGTCGAGCCGTACGGCGTGCTCGTCACCGTCGGAGACAACGACACCTTCCCCCTGTGGTACGCGCAGGAAGTGCTCGGCGTGCGCAAGGACGTGGTGGTGGCCAACACGTCGCTGCTGAATACGGACTGGTACACGAGGCAGCTGCTGCGCCGCCCGGTCTTCGACTACGACACGGCCAAGGGCCCTTCCGCGTATCGCGGCAAGGTCTGGCCGAAGCCGTCGGGTCCGCCGATGAACATGACGATGGCCGAGGCGGACGCGGTGCCGCTTGGCGACAGCTTAGAGCAGCCGCAGCTGTTCATCGCTGGCAATATCCGCGCCGTCATCCAGCCGCGCTTCCTCACGCGCGCCGACATCTTCGTGCTGAAGATGATCCAGGACGGCAAGCGCTCCGTCTACTTCAGCCGGACGTCGGGCGGCTATGCGTTCGAGCTCGGGCTGGGCAACTACGTGCTCACGCAGGGGCTGTCGCGGAAACTGCTCCCCGACTCGATCACGGGCGGGCCGGGCCTCGTGCAGGTGCAGGGCGAGGGCTGGGTGGACGTCGGTCGCATGAAGGCGCTCGCCGCCGAGTTCCGCGCGCCGGAGGCGCTCGTGCGGAAGAACAAGTGGGTGGACCGCGCATCGGTGGGCATCCCGTACCTCTACGTCTCCACCAACTACGTGCTCGCCGAGGCGCTCAGCGCGCAGGGTGACCGGACAGGCTCCGAGAAGGCGATCGGCGACGCGATGAAGGTGGCACGGGCCACCGGGCTCGGCGACCTCTTCAGCGGCGCCGTTCCGCCGCCGGTCACGGCCGGCGACTCGCCAGTGAAGACGGCGGTGCCGGCTAAGCCGTAGCCGCGCGCAGCTGCTCCGCGGCCGCCGTGTACGAATCGTGCACGGCGGCCGCGAGCGTTTGGGCCGATGCGGCGTCCCCGCCCTTGCAGGCCTGCTCGAGTGCGAGGCAGGCATCGGCCATCTCGGACAGGCCCAACTGGCGGGAGCTGCCCTTCAGCGTATGGGCCGCGCCGGCCGCGCCGTGCAGGTCGCCGGCGTCGAGCGCACTGCGCAGGGCGTCGATGCGGCCGGCCGAGTGCTCGATGAAGATGGAGACCATCTGGCGTACGAGGCCGTCGCCGCCCAGCGTCCGCAAACCGTCGAGCGCGGATCGCGTCGAGTCCGGCATGCCGGTCACGGGTGCCTCCGCCGCCGGGGTCTGCTCATGGAGCATAATGTAGGGCCGGTTCAGGACTTCGGGGAGCTGTCGTCCGCAGGGCCAAGTCCCGGGAGCACTACCGCGGAAGTACCTGCCTACCCGACCAGTCCCGTTCGGCATCTGCGCGCGTCATGAAGATCTGCAGCGCGATGCGCTGCGTTCGGAGCCACGACTGTTGCTCGACGGTCAGTACGTCACGAAGGCGCTGATAAACGCTCCACGAGTGCTCGATCGACTGTCGCACCGCGTCGCCGTAGATCCTCCGAAGCTCACGTGAACCGAGCGGAGGAGAGCCAGTCGCAAGGCTGGTGGCAACAGGCAGGTAGGCTGCCAGTCGAAAAGCACGCCGTCCTTCCTCGATCGTTCGCAGCAACTCACTCTGTGCCTTGGTCAACCCAAGTTGGGCCTGCAGACGGAGGAGCAAAATGCCCTCGGTACGGCCATAGACCTCCGCGATGCTGACCAACTGCTCTTGGACATCCTTTACCGTCCGCGCCGCCCCTCGCTCTTGCAGACCCCTCTCGAACACGCGCAGCCACTCGTCTTCGAGTGGTGGCCCGAGTGTGATGCGTGCGTCGACTGTCAGTCGGAACGGGTTGGCCGCGTAGTTGTCGCTTCGAGGGGACTTCCCAAACCCGGTACGCAGGCCATAGGTAAACTTTCGCCGCGTAGGATCGAAAGCACTCGGAATGAGAAGCGTTGCATCAGGCAGGGTGGTAATCCCCCATCCGCGCAGGGCGCCACCTCCATGCACAAGCCTATCAATAGCAGAGAGTGGATTGTTGACGAGCACCGTAAGCGCCACGCGGTCGTTGCCAAAAAGAAACCTGGGTGCGAGCGTTGCCGCGACGGTATTTTGCACGACACTCCATCCTGTCTCACAGGAGTTGATGGCCGCCATCTGCCCGCGTTGTCGCTCCACGCAGCGGCGCGCCCGCTGATCCTCGATGCGAGACAGGGGAAGCGATGGCGAGATGAACGCCGCATCGTTAGGCAGTCCGTCACCATTCACGTCGGTTGCGACCATCGGCGTGTAGCGGTCGCCGGAGGTGGCCCGGAAACTGACAGCCAGACGCACATCCTCGCCGAGCATTGTAGTCGCGTCGAGTACCAATGCGTGCCGGGGCGTCGGGATGCGGCCCCACTGCTTGCGACGCGGGTCGCCCTCCGTCGCTCCAACGAATCCAGTGAGCTCGGCCTTGGCCTCGGTCAACGCATACGACACGGACACGGCGCTTCCGAGATCCGAGGACGCAGCCGAGACCGGCGACAAGATCCGACCTGGCTTCGCCCGCCACGTGAATCCGAGGGTTGGCTGGACAAAACGCGTGCGCAGGTCCGACCGGCGCTCTAGCACGAAGGCGTAGCTGGAGTCTACCCGGGACCCGCCAATGGAAACGCGCGCGCTCTGGGCATCGATTGCCGATACCGGCGCGAAGACGGGACGCGAGGCTTCGTCCGACAGCCGAAAGCGCGGCATCGCCTGGAGATTCCGGTCCGTGGCTTGCACTCCCGACGCGCCTTGCGCTATCGAAACGCCTGCGACCAAGACCAGCCTCGGGCTAACAAGGTGCCGGAGCTTCAACTCCGCACGCGTGGAGCGCGACGGTACGTAGGAACGCGCCACGGCGGTGACACCGCGTCCCAGCGCCATCAGGTTCACTGGTCCGCCCGAAACACAGGAGTCCGGAATTCCCGCGCCACCATGTGGCCATCCCCACGGCACCGCGGGCGTGGCCTCGCCGGTACATCGGAACTCGCTCTGGCCACCTCCATCCGCGGCCTCGAACACGGGCACATTCCAGATCGGATCCGTTACGCCGTGATAGACGCGCACGCCACCGGACAGTTTCGTGCGTGTCTCGGTAACGAAACCGTTCTCTGAGAGCGTCACGACTCCGCGGCCCCACGTGAACCCGAGCATCGGTGCGACGCGGGCCGATGGGCTGACGACGCCCGTGTGTATCGCAAACAGGGAATCCGCGCGTCGGTCGCGGGTGTTCGCCCGTCCGCCCTTGTCCCAATCGAGCCGTATACCTGCCTGCAACGATAGACCCAGCCCGTCGTCAACTCCGGTGAGCAACGCCTGCCGATTGAGGGTCATCACGTCGGAAAGCGCCAGCGAGCCGCGGATTGCACTGATATTCGTCACCGGGCGGACGTCAATGCGCTCAAAGTAGTCGGCGCGCCCCGACGCCAACGCATCAAGCGACGAAAACCCCCATATGGCCGAGGCTTGCATCCGTCGATCAAACTCGGCGCGCAAGGAGAGCGCATCCGCGAAGACGTTGAACCGATGCCGACGGTCGCGCGTCATCCAGGATGCGTCCCAGCTCGCCAGCCATTGGCGTTTTGTTGTTCGGTTTCGCCCCAGCGACGTCCCGCCCAGTCCCGCCGTGCCTGCCGCGCCGGTGAGACTATCGAAGACGAGCACATTCAACCCAGGCGCTCGCCATGTCGGTGTCGTGGTGTTTGCGCTGACTGAATAGGCCACACGCGCCTCACCAAGCATGCTTCGAATGTAAGGTGCCCAGACCAGCGTGGATTGAGATGCCATTGACCGAGTTCGCGCGGTGCGCGACCACGCAGTCCACGGCGACAACCCGAAACCCGGTGACGAACGAGTCGAGGCCTGCGCGAGCAGGTAGAGGACGGTGCCTTCCTTCATGCCGAACTCGGCCGTCTTGGTGAAGTCCACTCGCGTGACCGCTGAGGCGTCAATGTCCGTGCGCGGGAGCCGGGTCGAACGAGCCTCGTGCGCTGCCCCAAGCAGCTCGTTCGCGCGTCGCAGGGCAGCGACGACCGGAGCGGAGAGCGAACCGTCCGATGCGCGATCGGCGAGCTGCGACAACACCGAATACTCCGAAGTCGGAGCAAGGCTGAGTTGAGTCGACAGACTGCCGAGTCTCGCCGGCCCTTTGAGCGGACCGCTGGCAGTAAGGCTCGCCACCGCACGACGCGACGTCCGCCCGGTCACCAGGATCCCGGACATGCCGCGCTCCACTGACAGGCGCGCTGACCGCAAGCGCGCAGTGGTGCCACTGGACATGGTGCTGCTCAGCAGGATACCGCTGAAGCGACCGACACGGGGATCGTAAGTGGACAACCGTACGCTGCGCCGCAGCCCGTCGCGGGGCAGGTCTCCCTCGAAGTCGATCCCGTTTAGCGTGCCGCGATTCTGGTCAGTACCCTGACCGAACGCACCAACTGACCGCAAGCCGCTTGTGCCGGGGCGAACTACGAGCTCGGCGAGCGCTGCCAGCGACGCCCCCAGGTTGCCCGTCACGTCACCAGATAGCCCTGTTCCGAAGTCGAGAAGGGTCTCGCTCGCTCCCGGCGGTCTGCTCGTCACTCCGTCGTTACGTGGCGGACGCGGTCGTCGGGCGACGACGCGCACCGCGTCCATGTCGTGAACGTACGCGCGCAGCACCCAGCGCAACGGTAGCATCGCGCGGAGATCGCGCTCCGTTATGACCAACACGCGCGGGGCGTACCCAATGGCGCGCAGGCGAATGCGCCACGTACCGGTTCCGTCGTCGCCGCATCGGAGCATGACCTGACCTTCGGGCTCGGTGCGGGCAGGCACGTCGGTAACCGCGGGCTCGCACGAGACCGACGCACCCGGCACCGGCCGCTCGAGGCTGTCCACCACCTGCCCAAGGACCCGGACCTCGGGGACTCTCGCGCTCGCGACCTGCGAGAAGCCGGTGCTGGGAAGCGCGACCCCCACGGCGCTCCAAACAGCTACACATGCCGTAGGCAGACGCACCGCGCGATGCCCTTATCGCGGTATCGAACCCTGAGGGCGCATGCGCTCTGAGTTCGCATCAAACACGCGTCTCTCCGCCTCGGACCGCACCAACACACGCAACGTGGAATCGCGCCAGCGATTCAGCGCGATGCGCCGATCCCACGCTCCGGGCGCTCGCCCGTCCACCGCCATCTGCTGGCTGTTCTCATTCCGGATCACGCGAATGGCGCTGTCTCGTGATTCCTTGGGCAACTCGATTCCCGCAAAGAGCCCCTTGTAAATGTTCTGCATAACGGCCCCGGGGTCGCGGGCAGCGAAGACGCCTTGCGCATTCGCCGGATTGCCGATCAGGTACAGGAACAACACGACCACTAATGTCCGCATGTGCATCTCCCAGTTTCGTGTCGTCTCGACAGCCTCGTCGATGCTACACATTCATATCACCTAATCTGCGCGGCCTCGAAGGGAGGCCGACCGACTCGAACTCGATCCCGCGCTTCCACGAGCTCCGCCTGCGTCGGCACGCGATTCAGCCGAAAACCGTTGACCACAACCGTCGGGGTTGCTCTAAGCCCTATTCGCTCACCGAACGCCTTCGAATCGTCCAAATATCGAACTGGTGCGCTGCTCTTCGCGCACGACTCCGCCTGCGTGCGATCATGCCATCCCGCCTCGTCGGCAAAGCTCGCCCAATCCTTGAGGCCAAGCGAATCTTGGCCCGCAAACAGTGCGTTCAGCATGGCATCGAAGTGCCCCGCGTCGCGAGCGCATTCGAGCAAGCGCGCCGCAGGGGCAGCGAAGCGGTGCTGTGGCAGCGAGAACGGAATGAGCCTCACCGCCAGCGACAGACTGTCATCACGCTGTAGGTTACGTGTGAGCACATGAAACGCGCGACAGCCAGGGCACTCCATGTCGGAGAGTACGACGAGTTGAAGCGACGCATCCTCGCGGCCGATCAGCCGACCTAGCGCCTTCGCATCGTCCCACTCCCCAAACGCGGTTGCTTGCAGGACCTCCTGCCCGAGCGAGACAGGTGTGGGTGGTCGCACTTGGCGGTATAGCAACACTCCGGCAATGCAGATCGCGGCGGCCGTCAGCAGGACATTCAACGCGCGATCGAGAGTACTGGTCATCGGAATCCAGGTAGACGGTACAATGCCTGTGACGGCGAGGGAATAATCCGTTCCACACGACCGCCGCCGCACCGCGCTTTGAGTGCGGTGTGACGGCAGCCTGGCATGCGACCCGCTAGTTACGACGCATAGGAGCAAGTGATGGTCGCCGGGTACCACACCCCGTTCTCTCCGAGGCACGACCCCGTGTACTCGCACGCAGCTCCCATCACACCGCACAACTGCATGCACGCAATACCGGCAGTGCTACACGTACTGCCGCACAGCGAGCCGCAACTGGGTGGCGCAGCGGCAACTGACGACGGCGTCGTCAGGAGCGCCATTGCCCCCAGCCCCACCACCATCGCGCGCACTAACAGCATCAGACGCTTCGGCATTCTCTCCTCGTTGGTGGATGTGATGTCGCGACGACAGAGTCGCCAACAGAACGCGGTGACTCACCCTCCGGATCACGCCCGGAACTGCATACTGCCTACGTGACCTCATGTAATACTGTCGCTCGACACACCACGCTACCCCCCCCCATGACGTTTTGTCAACCCACATTGGGATTCGCACTCGACGAGCTCCCCGGACGGCAGATCGCGCGACTCAGCCTGCACTCCTGCGGCAATAGCCATCCACGCGCCTCGTCACAGCAGGCTCCTCAGGGCGATCGCGCGTGGCAGTGTGACGTCCTCCCCAAAGCGGAGTCACTCAGGCAGTGAGTCGGTGGGGTTTCTTCGGGATCTGGGGTAGCGGGATTGGTGGCTGGGAGAGCCGGCCGAGATGAGGGCGGATCGTGTTGTAGTCGTGCCGCCACACCTCGATGGTTTGCTGCGCATCTCGCAGCGTGGAAAACCAGTTCACACTGAGGCACTCGTCGCGAAACTTGCCATTGAAGCTCTCGATGAAGGCGTTCTCGATGGGCTTGCCAGGACGGATGAATTGTAGCGCCACGCCGCGTTCGTGCGCCCAGCGGTCCAGCGCCTGTCCGGCGAATTCCGGGCCGTTGTCGCAGACGATGCTCCGCGGCAGCCCGCGCACCGCGGCCAGCCGCTCTAGGACTTGGATGACGCGCAGCGCGGGGAGCGAGTGCGACACCTCGATCGCCGGACATTCACGGGTGAAGTCGTCGACCAGCGTGAAGCACCGAAATGGCCGGCCATCGGCCAGGGCATCCGAAACAAAGTCCATGCTCCAGCGCTCCGTTGCGCCCGACGGGGCCGGCAGCGGCACGCGCGGGACCGCGACGCGCTTCTTGCCGCGCCGTCGGGCGATGGCCAGTCCTTCCTCGCGGTAGAGCCGCAGGATCAGTTTGTGGTTCACCACCCAGCCCTCGCGTCGCAGCAGATAGTGCAGCCGTTGGTAGCCCCAGCGGGGGCGTTGCCCCGCCAGGACCTTCAAGCGCTCCCGCAGCTCCGGCCGCGCCGGTCGCCGCGGCTGGTGGTGCCAGCGCGAGCGGCTCAGGCCGATCAGGCTACAGGCACGGCGCGCACTCGTCGGGTATCGTCCGAGCCAGTAGGTGACGACGGCGCGCCGCTGAGTGGTCGTCACCACTTTCGTCCCACCACGTCTTTCAGCATGGCGTTCTCGAGCGCTTGGTCGGCCACCAGCTTCTTCAGCCGACGGTTCTCGTCCTCGAGGGCCTTGAGCCGTCGCGTTTCGCTCACGGACATGCCGCCATACTTCGCGCGCCAGCGATAGAACGTCGTCTCGGTGATGCCATGCCGGCGTGCGAGCTCCTTGATCTGCCCGGTGCCCTCGCCCTCTCGCAGGATGGCGATGATCTGCTCTTCGGTAAACCGCTTCTTCTTCATGCGTCCTCCCCGCCTCTCGGCGGATCAGGACTCACAACCTACGAAGCGACTCCGGTTTCGGGGAGGACGTCAAGTGCGCGGTCAACCGTTGCCGCCACCGCGCATCCGGCGGCGGCGAATGGCCGGCGAAGCGAGACGCCTGCTCTGTCTGCCGCTCCTACTTGTGCTATACCGTCGGGATGGCGCGCAGTCCAATGTGTTTGTCCCCAGCTGACCATTGGCGAGGCTTCGGCCTCGCCGGCGCTCGACGCGGGAGTAGCGCACTCCTGCAGAATCCGAGGGCATTCGCCGTGCAAACGACTACTCATCGCGGTTCAGAGCCGGCTCCGACACGCTGGGCCCTCCGGCGCAAGGTCACGCACGCTAAGTTTGAAGTGTCTCAAACCCGATCGCACTCAGTCATTCATGGAACACTTCCCGCCGGCCACCGGCCCCGCTGCAGATGACGCGATCACCGCGTTTCGTGATCGCGTCGTGGAGAAGCTCAGGTACCACGTGGGCAAGGATGCCAGCCACGCGCTGGAACACGACTGGTTCGTCGCCACGGCCCTCGCCACCCGCGACTACGTCACCCGGCATTGGATGGACTCGACGCGGCGCACCTACCGCGAAGGAAGCAAGCGGGTCTGTTACCTCTCGCTCGAGTTCCTCATCGGCCGGCAGCTGTTCGAGGCGCTCGGCAACCTCGGGCTCGTCGAGACGGCGCGCCAGGCGCTGCAGGACCTCGGCGTGGACCTCGACCGGCTGCGCAAGCGCGAGTCGGACCCCGCGCTCGGCAACGGCGGCCTCGGCCGCCTCGCCGCCTGTTATCTCGAAGCCATGTCCACCATGCGCATTCCGGCCTACGGCTACGGCATTCGCTACGATCACGGCATTTTCCGCCAGGCGCTGACCGACGGCTGGCAAGTGGAGCTTCCAGAAGACTGGCTGTCGTCGGGCAACCCGTGGGAGTTCGAGCGCCCCGAGGTGACGTACACGATCGGATTCGGCGGGCACGTGGAGATGGTGGACCGCAAGGACGGCACGTCGCGCGCCGTCTGGCACCCCGCCGACAGCGTCCGCGCGGTGGCGTACGACACGCCGATCACGGGCTGGCGCGGCGCCCACGTCAACACGCTGCGCCTCTGGTCCGCGCGCGCCGCCGACCCGTTGTCGCTCGCCGACTTCAATCGCGGCGACCACGTGGGGGCGCTCGCCGAGCGCGTGCGCATGGAAGCGATCTCGCGCGTGCTGTACCCCAGCGACCAGACGCCCGCCGGCCACGAGCTCCGCCTGCGGCAGGAGATCTTCTTCGCCTCGGCGTCGCTGCAGGACATCCTGCGCCGCCATCAGGCGCAGCACGGCGACCTGCTGTCGCTCCCCGACCACGTCGCCATCCAGATCAACGACACCCACCCGGCGATCGCCATTCCCGAATTGATGCGCCTCCTGGTGGACGAACACGGCATCAATTGGGAGCTGGCGTGGGACATCACGCGGTCGGTGTTCAACTACACCAACCATACGCTGCTCCCGGAAGCGCTGGAGAAGTGGTCGGTGCCGCTGATGGAAGGACTGCTCCCGCGGCACATGCAGATCATCTTCCTCATCAACGCGCTGCACCTCGACGAACTGCGCGTGCGCGGCTGCGACGACGCCAACGTGCTCGCGTCGGTGTCGCTGATCGAGGAGAACGGCGGACGCAACGTGCGGATGGGCAACCTCGCGTTCCTCGGTTCAGCGCACGTCAACGGCGTCTCGGCGCTGCACACCGAGCTCATGCGCACGACGGTGTTCCGCGAGTTCGAGGCGCTGTATCCCAAGCGCATCGTCAACAAGACCAACGGCATCACCTTCCGGCGCTGGCTGTACCAGGCCAATCCGACGCTCACCGACCTCATCATTCGCGCCGTTGGGCCGACCGTTCTCGATGACGAGGACCGCCTGCGGGAACTCGAGGCCTTCGCCGAGGACTCGTCGTTCCGCGACCGGTTTGCGGCCATCCGGCGGGCCAACAAGGTGGCGCTGGGCCGGCTCGTCGCGGAGCGCCTGTCGATTCCGCTCAACCCGGACGCCATCTTCGACGTCCACATCAAGCGCATCCACGAGTACAAGCGCCAGCTGCTCAACCTGCTCGAGACGATCGCGCTCTTCAACGAGATGCGGGCGCACCCGACCGCGCAGTGGGTGCCGCGCGTCAAGATCTTCGCCGGCAAGGCGGCGGCGGGTTACCACCAGGCCAAGCTGATCATCAAGCTCGCCACCGACGTGGCGCGCATCGTGAACCGCGACCCGGTGGTGCGCGACCGGCTCAAGGTCGTCTTCCTGCCCAACTACAACGTGAGCCTGGCCGAGTCCATCATCCCGGCGGCAGACCTTTCCGAGCAGATCTCGACGGCCGGCATGGAGGCCTCGGGCACCGGCAACATGAAGCTCGGGCTGAACGGCGCGCTGACCATCGGCACGCTCGACGGCGCCAATATCGAGATGCGCCAGCACGTGGGCGACGAGAACATCTTCATCTTCGGGCTGCTGGCCGAGGACGTCGCGGCGCGCCGCCGGGCCGGCCTCGACATGACGGCGACCATCGCGTCGTCGCCGGCGCTGGCGCAGGCGCTCGAAGACCTCGCCTCGGGCGTCTATTCGCCCGACGATCCGTCCCGCTACCGGTCGCTCGTGAACGACCTGCGCCATCACGACCATTTCATGGTGTGCGCCGACTTCGAGTCGTACCGTGCCACGCAGCGGCAGATCGAGGCGCAGTATCGGGAGCCCGCGGTGTGGTGGCGCAAGGCGATCCTCAACACGGCGCGCATGGGCTGGTTCTCCGCCGATCGCGCCATCCTCGAGTACGCCCACCAGATCTGGGATGCCGGTCCGGAAAAAGCCTGAGCGACCGGGCGACCCGGCGCTGGCTCCCGACGTCGTCGGGGCGCTCGTCGCGGGCCGACACGCCGACCCGTTCGCGGTGCTCGGCATCCACGAGGACGCGCAGGGCGTGCACGTGCGCACGTTCATTCCCGGCGCGGAGCGCGTGGAGGTGGTGGCGCGCAACGGCCGCACCATCGGCACGCTCGTGCGCCGGCATGCGGCCGGGCTCTTCTCGGGACGCATCGCGCGGCGCATGCGCTACGTGCTCCGCGCGCAGCGCGGCGGTGACGAGTGGATCGTGGACGATGCGTACGCGTATGGCCCCGTCCTCGGCCCCATGGACGACTGGCTGATCGGCGAGGGAACGCACGCGAACCTGTATGACCGGCTGGGTGCGCATGCCATGGTGCATGAGGGAACGCGCGGCGTGCACTTCGCGGTCTGGGCGCCCAACGCGCGTCGGGTGGCCGTCGTGGGCGACTTCAACCTGTGGGACGGGCGGCGCCACGTGATGCGCCTGCGTCTCGGCACCGGGGTCTGGGAGATCTTCGTTCCGGCTGTCGGTGAGGGGACGCTCTACAAGTACGAGATCATCGGCACCGGCGGCGACCTGCTCCCGCTCAAGTCGGATCCCGTGGGATTCGGCGCCGAGTTGCGCCCCTCCACGGCGTCCGTCGTGCGCGACACGACGGCGTTCGCGTGGACCGATCAGGCGTGGCTGGCGGCGCGGGCCTCCGGCGATGCGCGGCAGCGCCCGCTGGCGATCTACGAAGTGCACCTCGGCTCGTGGCAGCGCCGGCCCGACGGAAGCTGGCAGACCTATGACGAGATGGCGGAGTCGCTCGTTCCGTACGCCGCCGGCATGGGGTTCACGCACCTGGAACTGATGCCGGTGACCGAGCACCCCCTCGACGCCTCGTGGGGCTATCAACCCATCGGGTTGTTCGCCCCGACGTCGCGCTTCGGCGAGCCGGCCGGCTTTGCGCGCTTCGTGGACCGGTGCCACGCCGCCGGGCTCGGCGTGATCGTGGACTGGGTGCCGGCGCACTTCCCGGTGGACCCGCACGGGTTGGCGCGGTTCGACGGGACGGCGCTGTACGAACACGAGGACCCGCGGCTCGGGTTCCACCCCGACTGGAATACCGCGATCTTCAATTTCGGGCGGCGCGAGGTGGTGAACTACCTCATCGCGAACGCGCTGTACTGGCTCGACCGCTACCACGTGGACGGCCTGCGCGTGGACGCCGTGGCCTCGATGCTCTACCTCGACTACTCGCGCAAGGCCGGCGAGTGGATTCCCAACCGCGACGGCGGCCGCGAGAACCTCGAAGCCGTGGCGTTCCTCCGCCGGCTCAATGAAGTCGTCTACGCGCGGCACCCCGGCGTGATGACGCTGGCGGAGGAGTCCACGGCGTGGCCCGGCGTCTCGCACCCCGTGTTCGCCGGCGGCCTCGGATTCGGCTTCAAGTGGAACATGGGCTGGATGAACGACACGCTGCAGTACATGGGCGAGGACCCCGTGCATCGCCGCTGGCACCACGACAAGATGACGTTCGGCCTCCTCTACGCGTTCACCGAGAATTTCGTGCTCCCGCTCTCGCACGATGAGGTGGTGCACGCCAAGCGCTCGCTGCTCGACAAGATGCCCGGCGATCCGTGGCAGCGTTTCGCGGCGCTCCGCGCCTACTACGCGCTCATGTGGGCGTATCCCGGCAAGAAGCTGCTGTTCATGGGGCAGGAGTTCGCCCAGGGACGCGAGTGGGACCACGACACCCAGCTCGACTGGGACCTGCTCGGGCGTTCCCAGCACCAGGCAGTGCAAGCGCTGGTGCGCGACTGCAACCGGCTCTATCGGGCGGAACCTGCCCTGCACGAGCGCGATTGCGAGGGGACGGGGTTCCGGTGGATTGCGGTGGATGACGCGGCGCACTCGGTGTTCGCGTGGGTGCGATTCGGCGGTGACGGCGCGCGGCCCGTGGCGGCCGTCGCCAACTTCACGCCCGTGCCACGCACGCAGTACCGCGTGGGCCTCCCGCACGGCGGCCGCTGGCACGAGATTCTCAATAGTGACGCGTCCGCGTTCGGCGGCTCGAACGTCGGCAACGCGGGCGGCGTTACCGCCGAGCCCATGCCGTCGCATGGCCTCCCGTTCTCGGCTGCCGTGACGCTTCCCCCACTCGGCACGCTCTGGCTGGCCCACGCCGGCGAATAGCCGGTCGACTCACCACCCGCACCGAATCCGCCCCATGGCCCTTGCCTCCTACTCCACCCCGATCGCCCGCTCGACGATGGCGTACGTCCTCGCCGGCGGACGTGGCGCGCGCCTGATGGAGCTCACCGATCGCCGCGCGAAGCCGGCGGTCTACTTCGGCGGCAAGTCGCGCATCATCGACTTCACGCTGTCGAACGCGCTCAACAGCGGCATCCGGCGCATCGCCGTCGCCACGCAGTACAAGGCGCACAGTCTCATCCGGCACATGCAGCGTGGCTGGAACTTCCTGCGCCCCGAGCGCAACGAGAGTTTCGACATCCTGCCGGCGAGCCAGCGCGTATCGGAGACGCAGTGGTACGCCGGCACGGCCGACGCCGTCTTCCAGAACATCGACATCATCGACGGTTACGCCCCCGAGTACATCATGATCCTCGCCGGCGACCATGTGTACAAGATGGACTACGAGCGCATGCTCGTGCAGCACGTGAACTCCGGTGCGGATGTGACCGTCGGATGCGTGGAAACCCCCATTCAGTACGCCAGCGGCCTCGGGGTGATGCACGTGGACGGCGCACAGCGGATCATCGACTTCTTCGAGAAGCCGGCCAATCCCCCCGCCATGCCGGACAAGCCCGGCTGGGCGCTGGCCAGCATGGGCATTTATGTCTTCAAGCGCTCGTTCCTCAACGACCAACTCCGGCGCGATGCCGCCGATCCCAGTTCCTCACGCGATTTCGGCCGCGACATCATCCCGTTCCTGGTGAAGCACGGCAAGGCGGTGGCGCACAACCTCACCGACTCCTACGTGCGCGGCAAGGGCGAGGCGGGCGTCTATTGGCGGGACGTGGGCACCATTGACGCCTTCTTCGACGCGAACATCGACCTCACCGACGTCGTGCCGCCGCTGGACCTGTTCGACCGTGAGTGGCCGATCTGGTCGTACGCCGAGATCACGCCGCCGGCCAAGTTCGTCTTCGACGAACACGACCGGCGCGGCGAGGCCGTTTCCTCGCTCGTCTCCGGCGGCTGCATCGTCTCGGGTGCGACGGTGCGCCGGTCGCTGCTGTTCACGAGCGCGCATGTGCACTCCTACGCGACGGTGGAGAATGCCGTCGTCCTCCCGGAGACCGACATCGGTCGCCATGCACGACTGCGCGACGTGGTCATCGACCACGGTGTGCGCATCCCCGAAGGACTCGTGGTGGGTGAAGACCCGGCCTTCGACGCCGCCCGGTTCCGACGCACCGAGCGCGGCATCTGCCTCATCACGCAGCCGATGATCGACCGGCTGGGCGCCTGATGTCCGTGCGCACGGTGCTCTCAGTCGCGTCCGAGGCCTTTCCACTCGTCAAGACGGGCGGGCTGGGCGACGTGGTGGGGGCGCTGCCCATCGCGCTCCGGCGCGAGGGAATCGCGACGACCACGCTGCTTCCCGGCTATGCCTCGGTCCTCGACGCGCTCGAGGAGGCGACCGTAGTGCGCGAGTATGACTACCTGCAGGGCGCGCCGGCACGCCTGCTCGCGGGACGCGCCCGCGGGCTCGACCTGCTGGTGCTCGACTCGCCGCACCTCTACGCGCGGCCGGGTAATCCGTACGTCGCCCCGGACGGCACCGACTGGCCTGACAACGCGCAGCGCTTTGCCGCGCTCGGCGCGGCCGCCGCCGACGTGGCGCGCGGCGCGGTGGCCGGCTTCTCCCCCGACATCGTGCAGGCGCACGACTGGCAGGCGGCGCTCGCCATCGCGCTGCTGCACTACACGGACGGCCGGCACCCCGGCACCGTGATGACCGTTCACAACCTCGCCTTCCAGGGCAAGTTCCCGCGCGAGTTGCTCGAGGTTATCGGCCTGCCCCCACGCGCCTTCGCCGCAGACGGCGTCGAGTATTACGGTGACATTGGATACCTCAAGGCGGGCCTCGCGTTCGCCGACCGGATCACGACGGTGTCGCCCACGTACGCGGCGGAAATCCGCTCGCCGGAGCACGGCATGGGACTTGACGGCCTGCTGCGCCACCGGACCGACGCGCTCACGGGAATCCTGAACGGCATCGACACCGACGTCTGGAATCCGGCGACGGACCCGTTTCTCGCGGCGACGTACGACGCGCGACGGCTGGGGCGTCGCAGCGCCAACCGCCTGGCGCTGCAGGCGCGCATGGATCTCGCTCTCGATCCCGATGCCCTCCTCGTGGGCGTCGTGAGCCGGCTGACCTGGCAGAAGGGACTCGACCTTCTGCCCGGCGTACTGCCGGCGCTCATCGCCCAGGGCGGCCAGCTCGCCCTGCTCGGCTCGGGCGACTACACGCTGGAAGCATCGCTGCAGGAGGCGGCCGCAGCGTACCCCGATCGCATCGCCGTGAGCATCGGGTACGACGAGTCGCTCGCGCACCAGATCCAGGGCGCCGTGGATGCGCTGCTCGTGCCGTCCCGCTTCGAGCCGTGCGGCCTGACGCAGCTCTGCGCGCTGCGGTACGGCGCAGTGCCGGTGGTGGCGCACGCGGGCGGGCTGGCCGATACGGTCATCGATGCTAACGAGATGGCGGTCGCGGCAAACGCCGGCACCGGTGTCGTCTTCGCGCCGGACTCGCGCGACGCGCTCACATTTGCGCTCGAGCGCGTCGCCAGGCTGCGCGGCGACGCGCGGTCCTGGCAGCAGATGCAGCGCCGCGGCATGAAGACCGATGTCTCGTGGGCGCGACCCGCGGCGCAGTACGCCGCGCTCTTCCGCGCGCTCGCGGCCGAACGCGCCGGCTGATCGATGTCACGGGTGCGCGCCGGCCGACCCGATCCGCTGGGGCTCACGCTGACCCCGGAAGGCGCCAACATCGCCGTGTTCTCCGCGAATGCGGAGCGCATCGAGCTCTGCCTGTTCGCCGACGACGGCCGCGAGACACGCATTACGCTGCCGGAGCGCACCGGCGACGTCTTTCACGGGTTCGTGGAGGGCGTGGCTGCCGGCGCGCGCTACGGCCTGCGGGCGCACGGGCCCTACGCCCCGGACGAGGGACATCGCTTCAACCCGGCAAAGCTGCTCGTGGATCCGTACGCCCGCGCGATCGACCGGGCGTTCGCCTTCCACCCCGCCTTGCGCGCGCAGAATCTCGATGGGACGTGCAACACGGACGACACGGCCGCGTTCGTCCCGAAGGGAGTGGCCGTCGCCGACGCGGCGCCGGTCGTTGCGCCGCGCGCGCCAGTGCCATGGGGCGAGACGGTACTCTACGAGCTGCACGTGCGTGGCTTCACGAAGCTGCATCCCGACGTGCCGCAGCCGTTGCGGGGCACCTGCGCTGCACTCGCGCATCCCCCCGTCATCGACCACCTCCTGCGCCTCGGCATTACCACCGTCGAGCTGATGCCGCTCGCCGCGGCGGTGGACGAGCCCCACCTCGCCCGCGCCGGACTGACGAACTACTGGGGGTACAACCCGATTGCGTGGCTCGCGCCCGAGCCGCAGCTCGCGCCCGGCGGTATGGCCGAGCTGCGCGACGCGGTGGCCGCGCTGCAGCGGGCGGGGCTCGAGGTGATCCTCGACGTCGTGCTCAATCACAGCGGAGAGGGAGACGTGGACGGGCCGACGCTTTCCCTTCGCGGCCTCGACAACGCCACCTACTACCGCACGGTGGCCGGCGATCCGCGCCGCTACGTGGACGACTCGGGGTGCGGCAACACACTCGCGCTCGACCGCGCGCCCGTGATGCAACTGGCGCTCGACACGCTGCGGCACTGGGCGCGGGCAAGCGGTGCGGACGGCTTCCGGTTCGACCTCGCGACCACGCTGGGGCGTCGCGACCACGGGTTCGACGCCAACGCGCCGTTGCTCGCCGCCATCGCCGCCGACCCGATGCTGCGGTCGCTCAAGCTCATTGCCGAACCGTGGGACGTCGGTCCCGGCGGCTACCAGGCGGGGGCCTTCCCCGCCGAGTGGGGCGAGTGGAATGACAAGTTCCGCGACGCGGTGCGGCGCTGGTGGCGCGGCGATCCGGGCCTCACCGGCGAGCTGGCCACGCGCCTCGCCGGATCGGCCGACGTGCTCCGCCGGCGACAGCGCCATCCCTCGCGCTCGGTGAACTTCCTCGCGGCGCACGACGGATTCACGCTTGCCGACCTCGTGTCGTACGCGGAGAAGCACAACGAGGCGAATGGTGAGGGCAATCGCGACGGCACCGTGGCCAACCACTCGTGGAACCACGGCGTCGAGGGGCCAAGCACCGAGGCCCGCGTGCACGCGGCGCGACGCCACGATGTGCGCGCCCTGCTCGCCACCCTGCTCTGCTCGCGCGGCACGCCGATGCTGTCGATGGGCGACGAGTGCGGGCGCACGCAGCAGGGCAACAACAACGCCTACGCGCAGGACAGCGCGCTGACCTGGCTGAACTGGGAGTCGGTGGATCGCGACCTCATCGGCTTCGTCTCCGCGCTTACCGCCCTGCGGCGCGCGCATCCGGCGTTGCACGCCGACCGTTGGCTCACGGGCGTCACGGACGCGATGACCTCACTCGCCGACGTCGTCTGGCACCGCGCCGACGGCGCCGAGATGAGCGCCCTCGACTGGGACGGGCCGGACGCGCGCGTCCTCGTCGCGGTGCTGTCCGAGGGCTCGTCGTTCACGACCGCCGATCGCGTCGCTGTCGTGCTCAACAGTGCGGCGCGCGATGTCCCAGTGCTGCTTCCGCCGCCTCGACGCGGATTCCGCTGGCATCACGTGCTCGACACGGCGGGTGACGTTCCCTTCGAGGAGCGCCCGCCACTCGGCATCCCGGGGAGCATCGCGTCGGCGGCACGTTCCGTGTCGCTGGTCGTCGAGCGCCTCGTTCACGCATCCGCCCTTCCCGGCGCGGCGCCCGCCGCATCGCATCCTGCCCCGGCCCGGCCAGCATCGCCGACGGCCGGCGGCCAGACGTCGCGCGCCACGCGCGGCCTCAGCGCCGCCTTCCCGCGCAGCGCCGGCATTCTCCTGCACCCGACTTCCCTGCCCGGTCCGCACGGCATCGGCGACATCGGACCAGAGGCGCATCGCTTCCTTGAGGTGCTCGCGGACGCGGGGATGTCGCTGTGGCAGATGCTGCCGCTCGGACCCACCGGCTTCGGCGACTCGCCGTATCAGTGCTTCTCGGCGTTCGCCGGCAATCCGCTGCTCATTCACGTGCCGGGTGAGGACGGTGACTTTCCGGCGCATCGCGTCGACTTCGAGCGCGTCGCGCGCCACAAGCGGGCGCTGCTGCGCGCGGCGACGTCGGCGCTCATCCCGGATGCGTCGTACCATTCCTTCGTGGCGGAGCATGCCGAATGGCTGGAGGACTACGCGCTGTTCATGGCGCTCAAGCAGGCGCACGGCGGGGCACCCTGGACGGCGTGGGACTCCGGCGTCGCGCGCCGCGATCCCGACGCGCTCGCGATGTGGCGCGAGCGCCTGGCCGAAGACGTGGAGCACGCGCGACGCGAGCAATTCCTGTTCTTCTCGCAGTTCGCGGCGCTGCGCACCGCTTGCGCGGCGCGCGGCGTCCGGCTGATGGGCGACCTCCCCATCTACGTTGCGCACGACTCGGCCGACGTGTGGGCGCACCCCACGCTCTTCCGGCTCGACGCGCAGGGCCGACCACTCGTGCAGGCGGGTGTGCCGCCGGACTACTTCAGCGCCACTGGACAGCTCTGGGGCAATCCCCTCTATGACTGGGATGCAATGCGGGCCACGGGGTATGCCTGGTGGATACGGCGCATGCGCGCTTCCCTCGCGCTGTTCGACGTCGTGCGCCTCGACCACTTCCGCGGCTTCGAGGCCTACTGGGAGGTTCCCGCCGCCGACACCGTCGCGGCGCACGGGCGGTGGGTGGCCGGTCCGGGTATGGAGCTCTTCGACGCCATTGCGGATGCCCTCGGCCCGCTTCCCATCGTCGCCGAGAACCTCGGCGTCATTACCCCTGCAGTGGAGGCGCTGCGCGAGGCGTGCGGCTTCCCGGGAATGAGCGTGTTGCAGTTCGCCTTTGCGGACGAGGCGAAAGGGAGCGAGTACCTGCCGCACAACCTCCGGCCGGACGGCGTGGTCTACACCGGCACGCACGACAACGACACCGTGCTGGGGTGGTGGACCGCCGACCCCGCCGCCGACCCGGCGCGCACCGAGGCGGCCGTGCGACACGAGCGCGACTTCGCGCGTCGCTACCTGGCCGCCGACGGCCAGGAAATGCACTGGACGCTCATCCGGACGGCGCTCGCGTCAGTGGCCAGCACGGTGCTGATTCCGCTGCAGGACATCCTCGGACTCGGCAGCGACGCCCGGATGAACCGCCCTGGCCGGGCAGAGGGCAACTGGGCGTTCCGCTTCACGTGGGACCAGGTCACTCCGGCGATGGTCCGGCGGCTGCGCGCGCTGGTGGAGTTGTTCGAGCGCTAGGCGGCCACGCACGGCCAGCAACCCCACATCCTCGCTGGCGCGGCTCTTCTGCGCCTGACAAATTCGCCCCACCCGACGCCTCCTCTGCGTTTCTCCCGCACGCCACTCGAGTGAGCCCATGTTCCGTCGCTGCGCGCTCGTTCTCGCTTCCTTCGTCCTCGCCGCATCGTCCGCCTTCGCACAGGCGCAAGGCCAGGGTGCCCTTGGCTTCTATCGCTTCCCCTCCATCAGCGGACAGACGATTGTCTTCGCCGCTGAAGGGGATCTGTGGACGGTCCCTGCCACCGGCGGACTCGCCCACCGGCTGACCACGCACCCCGCCGAGGAGACCGACGCGGTCATCTCGCCGGACGGGAAGACGCTCGCGTTCACTGCGCGCTACGAGGGGCAGACGGCGCTGTACACGATGCCCATCGCCGGCGGCTCGCCGACGCGCTGGACGTATGACGGCGACGCAGCCATCGCCACCTCGTGGACCGCCGACGGCCGGCTCGTCTATCGCACCACGCAGTACAGCGGAATCCCCAAGAGTGGCATGGTGGCGCTCGACCTCGCCACGAACACGCGCTCGCTGATTCCGCTGGCGGGCGCCTCCGAGGGCTCGTATGACGCCTCGGGCAAGACCATCTACTTCGTTCGCCCCGCCTTCCATAACAACGTCACCAAGCGGTACACGGGCGGCACGGCGCGCCAGATCTGGAAGTACACGGCGGGCGCCGCCGAGGCCGTCCAGCTCACCGGGCAGGACTACAAGGGCGAGAGCCACTCGCCCATGTGGCACCAGGGGCGCGTCTACTTCGTCACCGACCGCGACGGCCAGATGAACATCTGGTCCATGAAGGACGACGGGAGCGACCGGAAGCAGGTGACGAAGCACGTCGGCTGGGATGTCCGCCATCCGAAGCTCTCGCCCGACGGCAAGATCGTCTATCAGCTCCAGGCCGACCTCTGGGTGCTCGAGGCGGCGAGCGGACAGACGCGCCTCGTGCCCATCACGCTCGCGTCCGACCTCGACCAGCTGCGCGAGCGGTGGGTGCGCGACCCGATCAGCTACCTCTCGTCGGCGCACCTCTCGCCCGACGGCAGCCGCGTGGTGCTCACGTCGCGCGGTCGCGTGTTTGTTGCGCCGGTGAAGGGCGGCCGCTTCGTCCGCGCCTCCACCAAGGACAGCGTGCGCTTCCGCGACGCGATCTTCGCGGCCGACGGCAAGTCCCTGCTCGCCCTCAGCGACGAGAGCGGCGAGTTCGAGTGGGTGCGCCTGCCGGCCAACGGCGTCGGCAATGACGAGGCGCTCACCAAGGGCGGCAATATCCTCCGCTTCCGCGGCACACCGTCGCCGGACGGCAAATGGCTGGCGTGGAGCGACAACAACCGCGACCTGTGGGTGATGAACCTCGCGACGCGGGAGGTGACGAAGGTCTCCGAGAACCGCGAGGGGCTTGGCGACGTGGCCTGGTCACCCGACTCGCGCTGGCTCGCCTTCGAGATGTCGGCGCCGAACTCGTTCCAGCAGATCAAGATCTTCAGTGTGGAGTCGGGCAGGAACATCGCCCTGACGTCGGACCGCACCAACAGCAGCGCGCCAGCGTGGGATCCCAAGGGCGAGTTCATCTACTTCCTCTCCGACCGCAACCTGCGCACGCTCGTCGGCGCCCCCTGGGGGAACCGCCGCCCCGAGCCGTACTTCGACAAGGAGATCGAGCTCTACCAGGTGGCGCTGCGCACCGGGCTGCGCTCGCCGTTTCTCCCGGACGACGAACTGCACAAGCCCGCCCCTCGCGCCCAGCGCGGCGACACTGCCCGGGCGCCGGCCAAGGCGGACAGCGTGAAGCTCGTGCAGATCGAGCCCGACGGGCTGATGGCGCGCATTCGCCGTCTCCCTGTCCCGAGCGGCAACTACGGGTGGCTCGCCGCCACCAGCGACGCGCTGTTCTACACCTCGCGCGGATCGGGCGCCGACGCCAAGACCGACCTCGTCGCGCTGAAGATCAACAACGACAAGCCGGAACCGGTGGTCGTGGTGGACGGCATCCGCTCAGCTGAACTCTCGGGCAACGGCAGGACACTGCTTATTCGCCGAGACAATGCGCTTCACGTGCTCGACGCGCGCGCCGCAAAGGTCGCCAACCTCGCCGACGCCCGCCTCGATCTCTCCGGCTGGACGTTCAGCATCGACGTGCGCGACGACTTCCGCCAGCTCTTCATCGACGCGTGGCGCATGGAGCGCGACTGGTTCTATGACCCCAACCTGCACGGCGTGGACTACCAGGCCACGCTGAAGAAGTACGGCGCGCTCGTCCCGCGCATCACGACCCGCGCCGAGCTGAGCGACCTCATCGGCTGGGCGGTGGGCGAACTCTCGGCGCTGCACACTTCCGTCGGCGGCGGCGACCTGCGCCGCGGCGAAGACAACGTGGGCGTGGCGTCGCTCGGCGCGCGCCTCTTCCGCGATCCGGCCCGGGGCGGGTACCGCATCGACTACATCTATCGGGCCGATCCGGACTTCCCGACGGAGCGCTCGCCGCTCGCCGACCCCGACCTCAACGTGAAGGCCGGCGACGTCATCACCGCCGTGAACGGGACGCGCACGCTCGCCGTCACCGACATCGGCGAGCTGCTGCGCAACGAGGCGGGCAAGCAGGTCCTGCTCACGATTGGCGGCGGCGCCACGGCGCGCGACGTGATCGTCACGCCGATCGGCAACGAGGGGACGCTGCGCTATTCGGACTGGGAGTACACGCGGCGCCTCGCCGCCGAGCAGCAGAGCGATGGGACGATCGGCTACGTGCACCTGCGCGCGATGGGGGGCGGCGACATCGACCAGTTCTACCGCCAGTTCACGCCGGTCTTCAACCGGCAGGGGCTGATTCTCGACATGCGGCAGAACCGCGGCGGCAACATCGACTCGTGGGTGCTCGAGATGCTGTCGCGCAAAGCGTGGATGTACTGGAAGAGCCGCGTGGGCGAGCCGTACTGGAACATGCAGGGGGCGTTCCGCGGGCACATGGTGATGCTCGTGGACCAGGAGACGGCGAGCGATGGCGAGGCCGTGGCCGACGGCTTCCGTCGCCTCGGGCTCGGCGTGGTGATCGGCGCCCGCACCTGGGGCGGCGAGATCTGGCTGAGCGGATCGAACACGCTGAGCGACGGCGGCGTGGCCCGCGCGCCGATGAACGGCGTCTATGGCCCAGAGGGAAAGTGGCTGATCGAGCAGGAGGGCGTCATCCCCGACATCGTCGTCGAGAACCTCCCGCACGCCACGTTCAACGGGCAGGACGCGCAGCTCGACGCGGCGATTGCCTACCTGAAGAAGAAGATCGCGGAGGATCCGCGTGCGGTGCCGGCGCCGCCTCCGTACCCGAAGCGGGCTCCGCGTTCACCGTAGGGCGGAGGAGCGGTAGCGCCAACGCGGCCGGCAGGCAATTGTTCACGGGCCGCGCCGCAGCACTGGCGGTGCGAGGGCAGGTGGCAGAGTGGTTTAATGCGGCGGTCTTGAAAACCGCTGTGGGCGAAAGCTCACCGGGGGTTCGAATCCCTCCCCCTCCGCCAGCCCGGTGCAGTCGAAGTCGAAGTCGAAACGAAAGAAACAATTGTGGAAATCTGGCAATACATTCTGCTCGGCGTGGCCGTCGTCGTGTTCTTCTGGGCATGGCGGAAGGGCCACCTGCCCCGGCTGG
>CAYQCP010000042.1:0-27831 GCA_964416005.1 uncultured Gemmatimonas sp. | reverse complement strand
TTGTCTCTCTGTTGTCTCTCTGTTGTCTCTCTGTTGTCTCTCTGTTGTCTCTCTGGTGTTCCTCTTAAAACATGCTCATGGCGAGGAAGCTCCTCAGGCTATCGTTCGTCGCCCGCAGCCTCGAGGACAGCAGTCTCGTGCACGACCAGAGCACCTTGTAGGCCAGCTCGCGGTTGAAATCGAGCAGCAACTCAAAATCGCTGCGGGAGATGGAGAGCAGCTTGCACCCTCCCGTTGAAATGGCGTCCGTCGAGCGCTCGCTGCGGTCGAACACCGCCATCTCGCCGAACAGCGCCCCCTTCTTGAGCACGGCAAGCGCCTCCTCGCCGCTGCCCGGGATCATGCGGCTGATCCGCACTTCGCCTTCGATGACCAGGTAGAGCCGGTTCCCAGGTTCGCCTTCCTTGAAGACGTATTCACCAGACACGAAGTCCTGCGTGCGGCAGACCTCGGAGACGCGGGCCAGTTCCCCCTCGTCCAGGTCCTGAAAGATGGCGACGCCCTTCAGCAGTTCGGTGTAATCGGCCATCGCGCCCTCGGCGGGTGAAACGGGAGGTCTGCGGCCAAGCTACCCCGCGCCGACGGCGCTGGCAAGCATTTGGCACGCCGGGTTATGTTGCCCGCATGGAGCGCGACACCCTGGCGACGCTGCCCAACGCCATCTCGCTGTCCCGTCTGTTCCTGGCGGCGCTCTTCCCGGTCGTCCTGGGCCACGATCTGCGACTGCTGATTCTCGCCGCCGCCGGCCTGACTGATTTTCTCGACGGCTGGCTGGCGCGTCGGCGCCATCAGTTCAGCCCGTTCGGCGCGCTCATCGACCCGTTCGCGGACCGCATCTTCGTCCTCGTCGCCATCTGCACGCTGCTGCTCGAGGGGCAGGTGACCACGCTGGAGTACTTCGTCTTCATCATGCGCGACATCGCGACCGCCGGAGCGTTCGTCATCGCCAAGTCCGTCGCGTCGCTGCGGTCGGCCACGTTCAAGGCGCGCTTTTCAGGCAAGCTGGCCACCGTGCTGCAGCTCGTGGCGCTGCCCGCCATTGTCGTGGATCAGCGGAACGCCCCGTGGGCGGTGGGCGCGGTGGGCGTCGTATCGCTCGTCTCCATCGTGGACTACACCATCGTCCTCTGGCGCTCCCGGGTCAGGGCGTAGCGTGCGCCGGACCGCGCTCGCACTCCTGCTGGCGGTGGTCGCGCGGCCGCTCGTCGCGCAGGGCTACGTTCTGGTGCCGCGTCTGCAGCCGGAAGTGCGCGCCGAGGCGGCCCTGGCTCGGCATGCCTCGGCGCTGGTCCTTGTCGGAGCGAACGTACCGGTTGGGCTGTACGTGCGCGTCGGCGCCGCCGTCGGCGCTGGCGTGGCCGACTCCGACGACGGAATGGTCGTCGCCACACGCGCCGACGTGGCGCTCCGGTTCCTGCTCGACCCCTTCGCGGAGAATGCCTGGGGCCCGTACGCGGGCGGTGGACTCACCGTACGGCGGGACGGGAGTGCCCCTGCACGCGCCGGCTTGCTTCTGATCCTCGGTGTCGAGGGGCGTCGGGCCCACCGCTGGACTCCGGCAGTCGAAGTCGCGCTGGGCGAAGGAGTTCGCCTCGCGGTCGTGCTGCGAAAGCGCCGCGCCAACGGCCGCTAAGGTCGGCCGGCCCCAAGTTCGCCGGGACGCACGATCCGGGACGAAGAACGCCCCATCGCGTTGCGACGGGGCGTCGGCCTTCTGGGTGGTTTCGTTGGACCCTACGCGGTGGCGCCGATGCTCTCCGTCGCCTGCGCCGAAGCCGCCGACCGGGGAGGCTGGGCGAAACGCTCGCCGAGGGTGCGAAGCTCGGCGATTTCCACCGCCGACAGTTCGTGATACCGCTCAGTGAAGTACTGCATCGTCTCGTCAAACCACTGCCGCTGGTGCTCCGGGTCGCACCCAACCACTCCACAGCTGATGATATGCTGGAACAACTCATCGCGCGCCTGATCCTTCGGCGACGGTTCGTTGCCTGGCCTGCGGTTCCTGTTTCGACCCTTGTTCATCTCGTCCAGAAAAGTAGTGTGAGAAGCGTATCAGAAACGTAAACGGGACGACCCTCGATTCCTAGGTCTTTACGCGCAATCAGCGCCGTTCGTTCACGTGTCCGGATCGGGGAGTTGACGCGCTGGACTGGCGGTGCGGACCGCGGGTGCCCAGTCGGCGAGCAGGCTGGCGAGCGCCTCCGGCGCATCTTCAGGGATCAATCGCCCGGCGAGCGGGACCGTGCGGAGTTCAGCTCCGGGGATCGCCGTGGCCAGCCGCGCCGCGTCACCCGGTGCGCACCATTCATCTCGCTCTCCCCGGAGGACGAGGGTTCGCGCCGTGATCCTGCCCAGATCCAGCTCCTCGGCGTCGTCTTCGGTCACCGCATTCGCCAGCGATTGGAGGTGACGCACCCCTTCGGACCCGATGAACGGGGCGGCGTAGCGAGCGACGAGCTTGTCTGGCATCGCCTCGGGAGAGGCCACGCCGCGCGTCAGTAGCGGGCCGAGCACGGCGGCCGCTCCGAGCATGCCCCGCGTCGCCTCGAAGAGGTGTGTTCCCGTGAGGCGACCGAACTCGGCCAGATCATCGGCGCGCACGCGCCCCGGCGGCGGCGGGCTGATGAGCACGATGCCGTGCACGCGGGCAGGGCGGGTGGCGGCCAGCTGAACCGCCACGGCGGCCCCCAGATCCACGCCGACGACGGTCGCGCGTCCGATACGCAGCGACGTCATGGCCTGCTCCACGCAGAGCGCCTGCGCCGCCACCCCGAATGCCCCGTCGGCTGGCCGGTCCGACTCGCCGTGTCCGAGGAGATCCACGGCCCACGCCGTCATCCGGCCGAGCGGCAGGGCAGGGGCCACCCGTCGCCATAGGAACGTGGACGTGCCGAACCCGTGCAACAGCACCAGAGGGTGATCCCCAAAGCCGAACCGCTCGGCGTGCAATTCGCCGGCGCCGACAGGGATGCGGATGTGGTCGAAGCGAGTCAAAACGGCAGATGGTAGACGGTAGATGGTAGATGGTAGATGCGTGCGATCAAAGGTACGCGTCGAGGTGTACCATTGCAGCGCCGTCTGCCGTCTGCGATCTACCATCTACCATCTACCATCTGTTTCCCACCCCCCGCGCCTTGTAACTTTCCGTTACCTCTCATCCAACGGTCTCCCTGTGGCCAGTTCAAACGCGCGAGCCTCCAAGAAGCAGTTCACGTACCTGCTCATTGCCATCGTCGTCATCGGCGCCGGCGCACTCGGGTGGGCCGCCACGCGGTCCACGGGCGGGGGTGAGGCCATTGACCCCAACCTGCCGCTCGGCACGGCCCAGGGCTTCCTGATGGGATCGCCGGACGCGCCCGTGAAGATCGTCGAGTTCGCCGATTTCGAGTGCCCCGCCTGCGCGCAGTTTGCGATGCTCACCGAGCCCGACATCCGCGAGCGGCTGGTCAAGACGGGCGTGGCGTCGATCGAATTCTTCGTCTTCCCGCTGCCGATGCACCCGAACACCTGGTCGGCGTCAAACGCCGCCTACTGCGCCAACGAGCAGGGGAAGTTTTGGGAGATGCACGACCGCCTGTTCTACACGCAGGACCTGTGGAACACGCAGTCCACGTCGAACCCCGGCAAGAAGATGATGGGCTACGCGACCGAGCTCGGCCTCGACATGAACAAGTTCGAGGAGTGCTTCGACAGCAAGCGGCACTATCCCAACATCAAGGCGAGCGGCGCCGAGGCCGAGAAGCGGGGCATCAACGAGACGCCGTCGTTCATCATCGGCGGCAAGAAGTACGCGGGCAGCATTCCCTACGACGAGGTCAAGAAGCTGGTTGACGCGGAACTCGTCCGGGTCGGGAAGGCGGACACAACCGCCAAGGGCGCCAAGTGACACGTCGCATGGTCATCGCCGCGGTGGCCCTGGTCGGGCTCTTCCCGGCGATGTACCTGTGGCTGTACAAGCTGGGCGTCGTCGGCACGCTCAGCTGCAAGATTGGCGGCTGCGAAAAGGTCAACACGAGCCCGTGGGCGATCTTCCTCGGCCAGCCCGTCGCACTCTGGGGCGTTGCCTACTACGTCCTGTTGTTTGCCGTCGCGCTGGCCGGCACGTCCGAGCGATTCGCGGCGGAGCGGCGCATTCCCATCGCGCTCGTGACCCTGACCGGCTGGGGCGTGCTGTTCAGCGGCTACCTCACGTACCTCGAGGCCGCCGTCATCCACGCGTGGTGCCAGTGGTGCGTGATCAGCGCGATTCTCGTATGCATCATGTTCGTGCTCTCGCTGCTGGAGCTGAGGGCATCGCGCAAGTAGCGCTCCGTGGGGTTGTGCGGCAGCGTGCGAGAGAGAGGCGGTGGGAACAAAGAGAGGGGGCCCGGATAATCCCGGGCCCCCTTGGATATTTCCTGCCCCATTCTGTGCGGCGCTGTCTCACGCGGTTGCATTCAAGCTCGCTTAATCACATCCCGCTTCCCGCTCGACGCCTCCGCGAGCCTCAGCCGGGGTCGCAGTTCATCCCCAAGCTCCTCGCGCCGCGCCGGCAGCAGCTCTCGGCCCAGCACCACGAGCACCCGCGTCACCACGACCGACGCAAGCGGCTCGGCGACCGACATTTCCCGGATGTAGGTGTCGATGGCACGGTCGAACGGCAGTTCCTCGGCGAGCGCGTCCACGAACGCGAGGGCGTTCTCGACGTGCGTGCGCACGAGCGCCTCTTCGGCGCGCGCCTGCGCGAGCCGCATGCGACGCTCGGCGGCCGCCGGCAGCCTGCGCGGGAAGAGCGATTCGGGAAGGAGATGCTTCAGCACGATTGAATTACGACCGAGGCGGGACGGAAGTTACAGTCAGCGGCTGAGGGCGAGTCCGATGGCGGCGGCGGAGGACACGCCGGCCAGCACCCACGGCAGCCACCAGGGGGCGCGCTCGAACAGCCCCTTCGCGCCGCCGCTGGCATGCGTCGAACGCAGGGCGCTGACGATTTCCTGGGCGCGCCGCGGACGGCGGTCCGGTGTCTTCTCCAGGCACGCCATCACGAGTTTGGCGAGCGCCGGCGGCGCGTCCGGACGGCGCTTGGCCACCGGTTCCGGGGTCTCCTTGGCGTGCGCGATCATCACCGCCTGCGGCGTCTTGCCGCGGAACGGTGGATGCCCCGTGAGCATCTCGTAGGCCACGCACCCCACGCTGTAGATGTCGGCGCGATGATCGAGCGTCGGGTCGCCGGCCGCCTGCTCAGGGGCGATGTACGTCGGCGTGCCAAGGCTCGTGCCCTGCAGCGTCAGGCGCGGCGCCGTCGTCGCGCCGGGGCTCGTCGCCGTGGAGTCGCTCACCGCCTTGGCGATGCCGAAGTCGAGCACCACCGCCTGGCCGTGGAAGAGCATCACGTTCTCGGGCTTGATGTCGCGATGCACCACGCCCTGCGCATGCGCGAAGTCCAGCGCGCCGGACACCTCGTCCAGGATCTGCGTGATGCGCTCGAGGCTCATGGGCCGCTCGCGAACCATCAGCTCGCGCAGCGACTCGCCCTCGACGAACGGCATGGAGTAGAAGAGCAGGCCGTTCACCGCGCCGGCGTGCAGGAGCGGCACGATGTGCGGATGCTGCAGCCGCGCCGCCAGCGCGATCTCGCGCTTGAACCGCTCGGCGCTCAGCGTCGCCGCCAGTTCCGGGTCGAGGACCTTCAGCACCACCTTCCGGTTCAGCGACCGTTCCACCGCCAGGAAGACCCGCGACATGCCACCGCGCGGCAGTTCGTCCTCGAGGACGTAATCTGCCGATAGTGCGTCCTGCAGCGTCGCACGCAGGTCAACCGTCACT
This sequence comes from uncultured Gemmatimonas sp., assembly GCA_964416005.1. Taxonomy (GTDB): domain Bacteria; phylum Gemmatimonadota; class Gemmatimonadetes; order Gemmatimonadales; family Gemmatimonadaceae; genus PNKL01. The sequence goes on along the minus strand of CAYQCP010000042.1, from coordinate 22,026 downwards.
GATCACCTCACCGAAAGTGCGTGCACGAGCCATGAACGTGGGCCGGCCAATCGCCAATCGCCGTCCTCAATCGGAATCCGGAATCGCAATCCGGATTCCAAATCCTCAATCAGCTCTCTTCTGACTCGTACTGGTCCTTCAGCGACGCCACGACCGACGGATCCGCCAGCGTCGTCGTGTCGCCCAGCGTCCGGCCTTCGGCGATGTCGCGCAGCAGCCGGCGCATGATCTTGCCCGATCGCGTCTTGGGCAGGTCGGCGCTGAAGAGAATGTCGTCGGGACGCGCGATCGCGCCAATCTTCTCGGCCACGAACTCGCGCAGCTCGTCGCGCAGCGCCGGGCTCTGGTGGAATCCGTCGCGCAGCGTGACGAACGCCGCAATCGACTGTCCCTTCATTTCGTGCGCCTTGCCCACCACCGCCGCCTCGGCGACGGCCGGATGCTCGACGAGCGCGCTCTCGACTTCCATGGTGCCGATGCGGTGGCCCGCGACGTTCAGCACGTCGTCCACGCGCCCCATGATCCAGTAGTAGCCGTCGTCGTCCCGCTTCACGCCGTCGCCGGGGAAGTACAGGTCGGGCCGTCCCGGCCACTTGCTGAAGTAGGTCTCCACGTAGCGCTGGTCGTCGCCCCAGATCGTGCGGAGCATCGACGGCCACGGCTTGGTCAGGGCGAGCAGCCCGCCGCCGACCTCCAGTTCGGTGCCCTTGGAATCGAGCAGCGCGGCGGAGTAGCCCGGGAGCGGCCGCGTCGCGCTTCCCGGCTTGGTCGCCGTCAGCCCGGGGAGCGGAGAGATGACGATCGCGCCGGTCTCCGTCTGCCACCACGTGTCGACGATCGGGCACCGCAGGCCGCCGATCACCTTGTGATACCACATCCAGGCTTCGGGGTTGATGGGCTCGCCGACGGTGCCGAGCAGCCGCAAGCGCGAGAGATCATGCCGGGCCGGGTGTTGCTCGCCCCATTTCATGAAGGCGCGGATCGCCGTTGGCGCGGTGTAGAACACCGACACGCCGTACTTCTCGCAGATCTCCCAGAACCGGTTGCGCTCCGGCCAGTCGGGCGCCCCTTCGTACATCACGCACGTGGCGCCGTTGGCGAGCGGCCCGTAGACGAGGTACGAGTGTCCGGTGACCCAGCCCACGTCGGCGGTGCACCAGAAGACGTCGTCTTCCTTGAGGTCGAAGACGTACTTGGTGGTGGCCGCGACGCCCGTGAGGTAGCCGCCGGTGGTGTGGACGATCCCCTTCGGCTTGCCGGTCGTGCCGGACGTATACAGGATGAAGAGCACATCCTCCGCGTCCATCGCCTCGGGCGGGCAGTCCGCCTTGGCGGTCTGCATGAGGCGATGCCACCAGTGGTCGCGTCCCTCGCGCATCTGCGCGAACGACTCGTCGCCCATGCCGCCCGGGCGGCGCTGGACGACCACCACGTGCTTCACGGTGGGCGCGTCCTCGAGCGCCTTGTCGGCGTTGCGCTTGAGCGGCGTCACCTGGCCGCGGCGATAGCCGCCGTCGGCGGTGATCAACACCTTGGCCTGGGCGTCATTCATGCGGTCGCGCAGCGACTCCGGGGAGAAGCCGCCGAACACGACGCTGTGAATGGCGCCGATGCGCGCGCAGGCGAGCATCGCGATGGCCGCCTCCGGTATCATCGGGAGGTAGATGCCCACGCGGTCGCCGCGATGGACCCCCAGCCCCTTCAGCACGTTCGCGAACTTCTGGACCTCGCGGTACAGGTCCCAGTACGTGAGCACCCGCGCGTCGCCAGGTTCGCCTTCCCAGATGAGGGCCGCCCGGTTGCGGTGCGGACCCCGTACGTGGCGGTCGATGCAGTTCACCGAGACGTTGAGCCGGCCGCCATGGAACCACTTCGCGTGCGGCGGCGCCCAGTCCAGCGTGTCCGTGAATGGCACCATCCACTCGAGCTCTCGCGCCTGGCGCGCCCAGAACTGTTCGTAGTCGGCCGCCGCTTCCTCGTGCAGCGACTCGTCGTTCACGATCGCCTGGTGGCGGAAGTGCTCGGACGGGGGGAACGACCGGTTCTCGGTGAGCAGCGTGTCGAGATCTGACATGGAGGGGCAGGGCTGGGTGCGAAGGGCGCGGCCGACCGGCGATCGGCGACGACGCTCAACGAATGCGACAGAGGATAGTCGCGCCGCCCGTCGTCAGCAACGTGCCGAGCCGGCTCCGCCGGGCGTCGTGCACGATGTGACGCTTCACTTCGACAACGTGACTATCACCGAACATGACGGTGTCACGCGCCTTGCCTTGCAGAGCGCGGGAAGCGGGGCGAATGACGTCCATCACGTTGTGATGATCGCGTAACTCTTTATGTGGTCAGTAGTTATAGCGCCGATCAGTTTGGCACGCTTCTCGCAGTACTACGGGGCAACAACTGAATGCTGCATCACCCGACAAGAGCACACCCGTCGCGAGGCGGGGCCGCAAAGCAAGGAATCTCAGGTCACCGAGATCGTCCGGCGGGCGAAGGTGAGCGAAGGCCGACAGAGCCACTCGAAGCAACCGGAGCAACAATGCGGATAGCAATGGTCGGACGCAGCGAGGAGGTTTTCATGAGTCCGCTTACCCAACCTGATCGCGTCGTCTTGCAGGCTCCCGAACGGCTCGTGTCGGAACACCGGCTCGATTTCCGGCGGGACGCACTCGAACGGCTGGCGAAGGCCGCCTCCGAAGGCGCGAAGCGCATCACGATCGACCTGCGTGATACCCGTGAGGTGGATGCCAGCGGCCTCGGCGTGCTGGTGCTCCTGCAGAAGCGTGCCCGCGAGAACTTCCTCTCCACCTGTCTCAAGCGCACGCCGCCGACGGTTCGGCACCTGCTGCACCTCACGCAACTCGAGCGGCTCTTCGAGTTCGAGGACTGATCGCAGCGGGCCGCGACGGCCCTCCGCACCAGCGGACCGCCTTCCAGCGGCGTTATTCTACCGGATCCGGCCACGACGGCCGGGTCCGGTTCTCGCTTCTTGGACCTGCCATGACGCCTACATTTGCCCTTCGCTCGCGCGTCGCCGTCCTCGGCGCCGTGCTGCTCACCGCCTGCGGACTCCAGTCGCCGGCGTCGTCTCCGACGCCCCTCTACGCCAAACGCGCCGAGTCGGCGCGGGGCATGGTGGTGGCGTCGCACGCCGATGCGGCGGCGGCGGGCGCCACGGTCCTGCGCCAGGGCGGCAATGCGGTGGATGCCGCCGTCGCCACGGCCTTCGCCCTCTCAGTCGTCGATCCCTCGCAGACCGGGCTGGGTGGAGCCGGCGGCATGGTCGTGTGGCATCGTGCGATGCGCCGGGTCGACGCCCTCGACTTCTACGCACGCACGGGTGCCGCCGCCGAATGGGGGGCCGTGGACACCGCATCTATGCGACGTCCGATCAACGGTCGCGCCGCGGGCGTTCCTGGTGCCGTGGCGGGGCTGCTGGAAGCGCACGGCAAGTGGGGCAGGCTGCCGCGTGCACAGGTGATGGCGCCGGCCATCGCGCTGGCGCGCGACGGATTCATCGTCTCGCCGCTGCTGGCGCGCACCGCGGAGAGTTCGCGCGCCAAGCTCTCGGCCGACAGCGCGGCGGCCGCGCTTTTCCTGCCCGCCGGCGTCGCGCTGCGCCCGGGCGAGCGGCTGGTGCAGCCACTGCTGGCGCAGACCCTCGAGGCGATTGCCCGCGATGGACGCGCCGCGTTCTATGAAGGTGTGCTGGCGGCGCGCGCCGTGGCCAAGATGCGGGCCGCGGGAAGCCCGGTCACCGTGGAGGACTTCAAGGCGTATCCCGTGGCGGCGAAGCGGCCGCTGTGCTCGCCGTGGATGGGATACACCGTGCTCGGCGCGGCGCCCGCGCTGGGCGGAGCGACGCCGATGGCATCGCTCAACCTGCTGGCGGCCTCGAATGCCGTTCAGCTCGGATCGCCGACCACCCAGGGCGCGGCGGCCGTGCGAATGGTTGGCGCGATGCGCGTCGCCGGGACGGATGTTGGCCAGTATCGCGGGGATCCGACCGATTTCGCGGTGCCGGCGCGCGGCTTGACCAGCCCGGCCTTCGCCGAGAAGCGGGCGCCGCTCCTCGCCACGCTCGACGGCAGTGCCACGCTGACGGCCGGCGATCCATGGGCCGACGACGCGGCGGCACCCGCGGGTGCGTGCGCCGCGCTCGACGGATGGGGGGCGAGCACCCTTGGTCGTGACCGGGTCGCCGCACCGCGCACGCCGCGCGGCGGCGGAGATGACGAAGCGGCCGCGTCCTATACGTCGCACTTCAGCGTGGTGGATGGCGACCGCAACGCCGTGGCGATGACGTTCACGGTGGGCGTGCTGTTCGGGTCGGGCGTGTACGTGAACGGCTACTTTCTCAACTCGGGCGCCAACAACTTCGACGCGTCGACGCGCGGTCCCAACCGGTACGCGAGCTCGACCATCTCGCCCACCATCATTCTGCGGGGCAATGACGTGCGCCTGGTGGTTGGCGCGGCCGGCTCGCAGTACATCCCCACGGCCACCACACAGGTGACGTTCCGCCATCTGGCGCTCGGCGAGGATCCGTGGACCGCCATCGCCGCACCGCGGCTGCAGCCCGCGCAGGGACGCGGCGTCGAGGTCGAGGCCGGCTTTGCCCCGGAGGTCTACGCCGCGCTCCGCGACAAGGGCTACCTGCCGATCTCCCGCGTCGGGGACATCATGTTCGGCGGGGTGCACGCGATTGCCGTGGTGAAGGGAAAGCTCGTCGGCGTCGCGGATCCGCGGCGGGATGGAGCGGCTATAGGATATTGATTGGTGGTTTGGACTCAGGATTGCGATTGAGGGTCACGATTCAGGACGGCGATTCGCGATATCGCCAATCGCCATCCTGCATCGTTATCCTTCATCGGTATCCTAGGTCCAAATCCTCAATCGGTTCTTCGCATGCTCCACCCCTGGCACGACCTCCCCACCGGTCATCATCCGCCCGATACCGTCACCGCGGTCATCGAGATTCCGCGCGGCAGCCGCAACAAGTACGAGCTCGACAAGGAGTCGGGGCTCTTCAAGCTCGACCGGGTGCTCTACAGCGCCGTGCACTACCCCGGGGACTACGGGCTCATCCCCCGCACGCTGCACGAGGATGGCGATCCGCTCGACGTGCTCGTGCGCATCAACGAGCCGACGTTCGTGGGGTGCCTGATTGACGTGCGTCCGATTGGCGTGCTCCGCCTCAGGGACCGTGGTGAGCCGGACGACAAGATCCTCGCCGTGCCGGTGAACTCGCCGCATCACGAGGAGCACTTCGACATCGCCGACATGCCCCAGCACTACCTCCTGGAGATCGAGCACTTCTTCCACATCTACAAGGATCTCGAGGGCAAGCGGTGCGAGATCGTCGGATGGGGCAAGAGCGAGGAGGCGATGAAGGTGATCGTGGAGTCGATGACCCGCTACGAGAAGAAGATCAAGGAGTCGGACTCAGGATTGCGATGACGGATTTCGATCGCTGATGGCGATTGCGATTCCGGCGGGTGACGGCGCGCTGCGTCATCGCCAATCGCAATCCGCCATCGAAGTCCTTGGTCGCAATCCAGGGTCCAAATCCAGAATCATCCGTTCAGCAGCCGCCTCTTCCACGCCTGCAGCGCCCCTTCCTTGGGCAGTCGCGTCTCCACGCGCACCGTGCCCATGATGGCTGAGCCGCGCACGCGGACGCACGGGGCGTCGAGCGTGGCCGCCGTGCCGGCCGTGCGGTCGGAGAACTCCCCCATGAACGCCATCCCGTCCACCTCGGCGTGCAGGCCGGGGGGGAGCAGGATGCGCACCTCGCCCATCACCGTGCTGGCATCGATGTCCACTCCGGCGGCCGGGACTTCCGCCTCGCGCAGGTCCAGGCGCACCGTTCCCATGATCGCCGACACCTTCATGTAGGCGGGCACGGACCAGCGCCCCTGCCGGTTCACCTCGCCCATCAGGGCGAGGAAGCGCTTCTCGGCCGGTGCGTGCGTGGCGGGCGAAACGGAGTACGTCGGCAGCGGCGTGGTGACCGTCGTTGGGGCGAGTGTGGGCAGCCCCGTCATCAGGCGGCGCAGTTCATCGGCCGACGATGCGCGGTACACCTCCTCGAACCGCAGTTCGAGTTCCTGCGTCGTCAGGTGGTCCTGGGCAAAGTGGGCGCACAGGGCCTGGACGGCGCGCTCGCGTTCGAGTTCAAGCGACACGGGGGATACGATTGGGGAGGTGGACTCAGGACTGCGATAAAGGACAGCGCTTCCGGATCGCGATTGGCGATGAAGGCGCCCGGTTAGATCGTACGTCGCAATCCCGAATCGGTGTCATCAATCGCAATCCTGAGTCCCTATCCTGAATCGTCGTTAGGGCTGAGACCCGATCGCCCCATGATCCGCCGGCTCCGTCTCGTTCGTGAGCAGGAGTTTCTGGTAGACCAGCGCGGCGATCACCGCGCCCGTGATCGGCGCGAGCCAGTAGATCCCCTGCGCTTCGTAGATGCCGCTGGCGAACGCGGGGCCGAATGACCGGGCGGGGTTTACGGAGGCGCCGGTCAGGCTGCCGAACGCCAGGATGTTGGCGGTCATCGTCAGGCCGATGCCAATGCCGCCGATACGCGGCGCGCGGCGATCCACGGCCGTGCCGAAGACTGCCCACATCAGGAACATCGTGCCGACCATCTCGAGCAGGAACGCCTGCTCTGACGTCACGTCGAGCGATACCGACTGGCCGCCGCCGCGCGTGGCGGCAAAGAGCGCGGCGGGAAACGCGTACTTGAGGGCAAGGGCCGCCGCGGTCGCGCCCGCAAGCTGGGCCACCACGTACAGCCCTGCCATCACCGGCTCGAGGCGGCGCACCACGAGCATGCCGAGCGTGACGGCGGGGTTGAAGTGCGCCCCGACATGCATGAACGCCGAGACGAAGACCGCCAGCACAAGCCCGGGGGCGAGCGCGATGGCGACCACGTTCGCGTCGTTCATGGTAGCCTGCATGATGGCCGCACTGCCGACGAACGTTAGCGCAAAGGTGCCGATGAACTCGGACAGGAAGTGACGGACGGAGTCGCGCATGGCTGGGACCGGTGAAGGGTCGTCAGGACGTCGGGAGGTCACGCTGCGAAGGTAGGCCGAGCCGCGGCGCACGGCCACCCCGTGGCCGTCAGTCGCCCGTGGACGGGATGAAGGTCCCGTACCGGCGGAGCGCGTAGACCAGCGGCGCGTCGCTGTGCGTTGTCGCACGCTCCACCTCGCCGACGACGATCACGTGGTCGCCGCCCGGATGTTCGCCGACGCGGCGGCAGACGAGATGCGCTGCCGCCCCGGCAATGAGCGCCGGTCCCTCGGGCGCGTGCGTCACCGCCACGCCGTCGAATCGAACCACCCCCTGGTCCGCGAACCGCGCCGAGAGCGCCGCCTGCCCCTCGGCGAGGATGCTGACGCCGAACATCGTCGCGCCGCGGAGGTGCGGGAGCAGCGTGGCGGTCATGTCCAGGCAAGCCAGGACCAGCGGCGGATCCAGCGACAGCGACGTGAACGCGCTGATTGTCATGCCATGGTCGGCGCCATCGGCGCCCCGTACCGTCACCACCGTGACGCCCGAGGCGAAGCGTGCGAGCGCCGCCCGGAACGCGCTGGCGTCAGCGGGACTCATGGCAGCCACGCGAAGATCGCGGTGAGGCCGCCGACCGCGGTCGCCAGCAGGTTGACGACGTCGTTGGTCATCCAGCGCAGGCCCTTGCGATGGTGACTACGGTAGCCACAGGTGTGCACGCGGCGCTCCGTCCACTCCGCGCATTCCTCGCACCACCGCACCGATTGCACGGTCGCGCCCAGCAGTGAATCGGCCAGCGCGCCCGCGATCCCGCCCACGAACACGGCCTCGAGCCGCGGGATGTCGAACGGCACGGTGAACGAGGCGACGGCGCACAGCGCCACGACGAATGCGCCGACCACCGCCGCGGCGGTGCCCTGCGTGCTGACCGCCCCCGAGGTGCCGGGCACCACGCGCTGCCACGTGCGGATGGACCGCGGCGCCGCCTTGAGCGCCATGCCCAGCTCCGTCGCCCACGTGTCCGCCGTGGCGGTGGCGAGCGCGCCGAACCCGAACAGGCCCGCCTGCCACGACCCGGTAAGCGCCCACACGATGGCCGCGAGCGCGAACAGCCCGCCGTTGGCGAGCACCTGCCAGGCATCACGCGCCCGCGTGTCCGGCAGCATGGACCTGGAGCGGTGGCGCTTGTCACCCGCGCGCCAGCGCGTGAACAGCACCGAGCTGTAGAAGAACACCGCCAGCGACAGCAGCCACCCGACGCCGCCCACCGCGGCCGCGGTGCCGACGCCGAACGCGGCGTACGCGCCGCCGAGCGTCAGTTGCCGCTTGCGGGCCGCATGCCCAGCGGCGACGCCCGCGAGTGTGCCGCCAACCAGCATGCGCGGGATGATGTCGAGGAGCACGATGCGGCGAAGGGTCCGAGGTGGGTCCGCTCGGATATTCAACAGCGGTCGCGACGCGCGCAAGCCAAGCAGCGAACGCGTCGCGTCGCTTGTTCAGTCCTGCGATCGCTGGTTAGCTTGCGGTACCGATGCCCGGACCTGTCGATCCCCTCATTCCGCTGAGCCTCCTCGAGGCGGTCCGCACGGTGGACCTGCCTGACAATGACCTCGAGGCGGAATTCGTGCACGAACTGCGGAACAAGCGGTTCGGGCTCTCCGACACCGTCTTTGCGCAGATCAAGCGCTTTGCCGAGGCGGTGCGACGCAAGCAGCGGACCGACTTCGGCGAGGCGGCGGGTATCGCGCGCCTCATCGGGCGGCGTCCCGACGCCGAGGCGGTCTTCCGCGAGGCCGGCCGCAACTTCGCGCGTCAGGTGTACGGGACGTTTTCACCCGTGCTGCGCCGCCTGATGCGCTCGCTCCCCGCGCTCCTCACGCGCCCCCTGGCCCTGCGCTACGCGCGCAGCGTCGCCCGTCGGTACCTGCAGGGCACGGTGCGCCGCAGCGGCGGCACCATCATGCTCGAAGTGTCGGATTCCGTGACCCGTGATGCCGCGCCCAAGCTCGGCGGCTGCGCCTATTATGAAGCGGCGCTCCGCGAGCTCATCCAACTGATGGTCGGCGGAGTGGGCGCCGTCGACCATGTCCGCTGCGCGTCGCGCGGCGAAGGCAGCTGCGAATGGCGCGCCGAATGGCGTCCCGTCCGCGGCAAGGGCTAATCCCAATGCTCAATGCAACGTCTGTGGCCTCCCTGCAGTCCGCCCTGCGCGACGCCGGGATGGATGGCTGGCTGTTCTATGACTTCCGTGGCATCAATTCCATCGCCAAGGGCCTCGTCGGCATCAAGGGCTTCGTGTCGCGGCGCTGGTTCGTCTGGGTGCCGACGGTGGGCACGCCGGTGGCCATCACGCACGTAATCGAGCAGAACCCGTGGCACGACTGGCCGGCGGCGTGGGAAAACCGCCAGTACGTCGCGTGGCAGGCGCTCGAGGCGGAGGTGGCGCGCTGTGTGAAGGGCAAGCGCATCGTCATGGAATACTCCCCCGGCGACGCCGTGCCCTACGTGGACTACGTGCCGGCCGGCATCCTCGAGATGGTGCGCGCCGCAGGGGCGACGGTGGAGTGCTCCGGCGACCTCGTCACGCGCTTCCTCGCCGTCTGGAACGACGAGGAGCGCCGTTCGCACTGTGTCGCGGCCGAACAGCTCAAGGACATCGCGTATGCCGCGTTCCGGAAGGCGGGAGCGGCGGCCCGCGCCGGCGCGCCCATCACCGAGTACGAGCTCACGGAGTGGATGCGCAGCGAGTTCACCCGGCTCGGCCTCTGGACCGACCACGGCCCGAACGTGTCGGCCACCGAGAATGCCGCCTTGCCGCACTACGACCCGACGCCCGATGCCCCGCGCCCCCTGAAGGTGGGGGACATCGTCCTCATCGACCTGTGGGCCAAGGCCCCCGATGGCATGTGGGCCGACCAGACCTACATGGCCAGCATTGGCGAGCCGAGTGCGCGAGCCGTGGAGATCTGGACGGCGGTCCGCGATGCGCGCGACGCCGCCATCACCCTCCTGCGGAACAAGCTGGCGGCGGGCGTGCCGGTGCGCGGCGGTGAGGCCGACGACGCCTCGCGCCAGGTCATCGTGGATCGCGGCTTCGGGAAGTACTTCACGCACCGCACGGGGCACAGCATCGACGCCAGCGGCCTGCACGGGTCGGGCGCCCACCTCGACAACCTCGAGACGCGCGAGGAGCGCCTGCTCCTCAACGGCAGCGGGTTCTCCATCGAGCCGGGCATCTACATCGCCGGCGAGATCGGCATGCGCAGCGAGGTCAACGCGTACGTCGACGGCAAGACGCTCGTCGTGACGCCGAAGGAGCCGCAGGTGGATCTCTTTATCGTCTGAGGGTTCTGGGTTTCGTGTGAGGGCTTTTCTCATCACAGAGACACAGAGGAGCACAAAGGGCCACAGAGGACTGCGACGGCAACTTCCTGCGGGAACTGCGCGCGCCACGCAACCATTTGCGTGGCGCGCTGTCGTTAACCCTCGGTTTTGCAGTCCTCTGTGGCCCTCCGTGTTTCTTTGTGTCTCTGTGATGAAGATTCCCGTCCCCCTTCACCCGGGATAGAATCGCCCAGCGTGGTGCAACTCCGCGGGATGTGCCACCTTTCGCGTCCATGGCCCTCAAACGCGAACTTGGCCTCTTCTCCGCCGCCCTTGTCGTCGTCGGCGGGATCATCGGCTCCGGCATCTTCTTCACGCCGGCGGCAACTGCCGCGGCGCTCCCCTCCGCCGGATGGGTCGTCTTCGTCTGGGCGCTGGGTGGTGTCGTCGCGCTCGCCGGGGCGCTGACGTACGCCGAGCTCGGCGCCATGCTTCCCGAGGCGGGTGGCGCCTACGTCTACATCCGCGAGGCGTTCGGGCCGCTCCCCGCCTTCCTGTCGGCCTGGATGAACGCCGGCCTCATCTCGAGCGGCGCCATCGCCGCCGTGGCGATGGGGTTCGCCGGCTATCTCGAGCGCTTCCTGCCGCTCGGCGCCGTCGGCGGTCCGATCGGCGCGGCGGCGATCACGATCATCGCGCTCACCGCCACCAATGTGCTGGGCATCCGTCCCGGGGTCGCGGTCCAGAACGTACTCACCATCGCCAAGATCGCCGCACTGGCCGGGCTCATCGTCGGCGGACTCGTGCTGGTGGTTGGTCCGGTCGACGCCGGGGTGTCGATCGCGCCGGCCGACGCCGCGGACGCCCCGCCGCTCGCTCGCGGCCTTGCCGCCGCCTTCGTCGCGGTGCTCTTCACCATCGGCGGCTGGCAGCAGATGAACATGATTGCCGGCGAGATTCGCGACCCGGCGCGCAACATTCCGCGCGCGCTCGCCATCGGCATCGGTATCGTGATCGTGGTCTACCTGGGCGTCACGGGCACCTACCTCAGCGCACTCGGGCGCGACGGCCTTGCGGCGAGCGCCGCCCCCGCCGCCGACACCGCGGCGCGTTTTGGAGGTGCGGCGGCCGCCACGGCGATGACGGTGGCGGCGATGCTGTCCATTCTGGGTTTCGTGAACGTCGCGCTGCTCACCAACGCCCGCGTCGTCTTTGCGCTGGGGTCCGACGTCCCCGTTCTCCGCGCCGCCGGCAGAGTGCACGCGCGCTTCGGGTCGCCGTGGGTCGCCCTCGTCCTGCTCGGCGGCTGGTCGCTGGCGCTCCTGCTGGTCACCCGCGGGAGCATCGGCACGCTGCTGGGCGGCGTCGTCTTTGCCGACTGGATCTTCTTCGCGCTGGGCGCCGCGTCGGTCTTTCGCCTGCGTGCCCTGCGCCCCGACGCCCCGCGCCCCTATCGCGCGCTCGGCTACCCGTGGCTCCCCGCCTTCTTCGTGGCGGCCGGCCTCGTCGGCATCGTCAGCGCCTACGTGAGCGAACTGCGCATGTCGCTGTTTGGGACGGCGCTGCTGGCGCTTGGGGCACTCGTCTGGCGGGCAGCGCGGCGAAACGACTGAGGATCTGGAATCCGGATTCCGATTCAGGAGCGCGCATTCAGAAGGTCACCCGCGATCAAAGCGGTCGATCGTCAATCGCCATCCGCGATCGAAGCACTCGATCGCCAGTCGCCATCCGCGATCAAAGCAGTCGATCGCCAGTCGCTATCCGCGATCGCAGTCCTCTGTCGCAATCCGGATTCCAGATCCTCAATCGCCCTAGATGTGCCGGTCGATGGCCATTGCCACGAACAGCAGCGCCAGATATAGCAGGGAGTACTTGTAGACCTTCCACGCCACCGGAATCCACGATTCTCCCCGCGTGGCGAGCCGGCGGATGCGCCACACCCCCTCGAGCAGGATGCCGCCCAGGACAATCGCGGAAACGAAGTAGAAGATGCCGAACACGCCAAAGGTCACCGGCAGGACGCTCAGGCCGATGAGGAGCAGCGTGTACCAGAGCATCTGGTCGATCGTTTCGTGCTCGCCCCAGATGTTCGGCGCCATTGGCACGCCGGCCTTGCCGTAATCGCGCTGCTTAAGCAGGGCGAGCGCCCAGAAGTGCGGCGGCGTCCAGTAGAAGATGATGAGGAAAAGGTAAATCGATGCCAGGTCGACGCGGCCCGTGACGGCGGCCCATCCGACGAGGGGCGGAAACGCCCCCGCGGCGCCGCCGAGCACGATGTTCTGCGGCGTCGTGCGCTTGAGCCAGCGGGTGTACACGAAGACGTAGAAGTAGAAGCCCGACAGCGCGAGCGCCGCCGTGAGCACATTCACGAAGTGCCCCAGCAGCCAGGTGGCGGCTGTGGCAATGGCGATGCCGAATGCGAGCACGGCCCGCGCCGCCATGCGCCCGCTCGGAATAGGGCGCAACTTGGTCCGCGCCATCACGTGATCGATGTCGCGGTCGAGGTACATGTTCACGGCGTTGGCGCCGCCTGCCATCAGGTAGCCGCCGATGCCGGTCCAGAGGATCGTGACCCACGACGGCGAACCGGCCACGAACATCGGCGCCAGCGTGGTGAGCAGGAGGAGCGAGATGATGCGCGGCTTGGTGAGCGCGATCAGGTCGCGGGCGAGCGACGGCTCGCGAGGCACAGCCGCAGCGGGCGCGGTCATGGGGCGACCGACTGGCTGGCGCTCGCCTGCAGGCCCAGCCGGAGCGCGTGCTCCCGCGACGCCTGCCAGGTGGCGACGAGCACGAGGAGCAGCACGACGACCGGCACGACGGCGTAGGCCCACTCAATGCCGCGTCGCGCCTGCTCCGACTCGGCGGCGCGCATCGCCCGCACCGTCGAGCGCAGGATCATGGCCTGGCTCAGGGCCACAAGGGCGATGGAAAGCCACAACACTACGGGAAGGGACACGGGCACAGTGGGGTGCAGGGAGCAGGGAGCAGGGTGTGGTGCGGGGTGCAGGGGACGAACCGCCCTCCGCCTCATCCAATTTAGCCGCATTCCGGCCGACGCGGTGTCCACTGCCCACTCGCGCGCGCGCGCCGCGCTTGCTACACTAGCGCGATGCACGCGCCCCCGTCCCCCGCCGCCCCGACGCTCCAGCGTCGCCTGGGCCTCTGGACCGCCATCGCGGTCGTCATCGGCTCCACCATCGGGTCCGGCATCTTCCGCTCGCCGGCCGGCATCGCCGACAAGCTCCCGGGCCCCCTGCCGATGCTCTCGGTCTGGGTCATGGGCGGCATCTTCGCGCTGTGCGGCGCGCTCACACTTGCCGAGGTGGCCAGCGCGCTGCCGCAGACGGGTGGCATCTACGTCTTTGTCCGTGACGGCTGGGGGCGCCTCGCCGCGTTCCTCCTCGGCTGGGGCCAACTGGTGATGATCCGGGCGGCGTCGCTCGGCGCCATCGCCATCACGTTCAGCGAGTACTTCCACCGGGTCATCGGGGTGGATCCGGTGGCTCCCGAGCATGTGCTCCAGGTTCGGCTCGGAGCTGCTGCGGCCATCCTGATGACCGGAACGTTCAATATTCTCGGCGTCCGGCTGGGGGCGGCGGTCACCAACCTGACCGTGGTCGCCAAGTACGGCGGGCTCCTTTTCATTGTCCTCATTGCCTTCGCCATCGGCCTGCCGCAAACCGGCGGCCACTTCACACTGGCGATCCCGGCCGGGAGCGTGACGACCACGGCCTTCGGGCTGGCGCTCGTCTCGACGCTCTGGGCCTTTGACGGGTGGGCCGACCTCAGCTATGCGGCCGGCGAGGTGAAGGATCCCCAGCGCGTCCTGCCGCGAGCCCTGATCGGCGGCACGCTGATGGTCAGCGCCATCTACCTGCTGGCGAACGTCGCGTACCTGTCGGTCATGCCCATCGAGGAGATCCGCACGTCCAAGCTGGTCGCGGCGGACGTCGCCGAACGGCTCATCGGTCCGGCCGGCGTGGTTTTCGTGGCCGTCACCGTGATGCTGTCGACGTTCGGGACGCTCAATGCCTCGCTCTTCACGACGCCCCGCATCTTCTTCGCGATGGCGGACGACAAGCTCTTCTTCCCGGCCGTCGCCAAGGTTCACCCGAAGTTCGAGACCCCGTGGGTCGCGATCGCCCTGACGGCGGGCCTCGGGGCCGTCTTCGTTCTGCTCCGCAGTTTTGAACAGCTGGCCGACGCCTTCGTGACTGCCTTCCTGCCCTTTTACGCGCTCGCGGTGGCGGCGATCTTCAAGCTCCGCAGACAGCCGGGCTACTCGCCGTCGTTCCGGGTGCCGGGATATCCGGTGGTGCCCCTGGTCTTCATCGGATCGGTTATCTACTTGCTGGCCAACGGCTTCATCAATCCAGCGAGCCGGTGGATGACGGTGTCTGTCTTCGGCGTTCTGCTGGCCGGCGTGCCGGTCTATTACATGACAGTTGGGCGGCGGAAGAAGTAGCAGCGAGAAGCCGGATCGGCGCGGCCCAATTACTCCCCCATCCGCGGTCGTGTCACGGGTCTGTATGTAATGAAATCGTGCGTTGACCACTGCTGCCGGAACTGCCATCTTTCGCGAATGCAAAACCTGCCCCCGTTGGGGTGTAGGGCGCATGTTCACCCCCTTCCTTAAGGACCTATGAACCTCTTTCGTCTGAGGGCCTACCTCGGTGCCGCGGTCGCGCTGCTGTTCGTGACCGCCAGTGCCTCGCTCGCCCAGGTCACGACCGGCTCGGTGGCCGGACGCGTGACGGATGCGGCTGGTGCGCCGGTTGAAGGCGCGCAGGTGCAGGTGCGTTCCAACTCGACCGGCGCGAGCCGCGGTGCCATGACGAATGCCGATGGACGCTATCGCGTCCCCGGCCTCGAAGTCGGCTCCGGCTACAGCGTGACCGTGCGCCGCATTGGCTATACCCCCGTGACGCGCGACAACGTCAACATTTCGCTCGGCCAGGTGGCCCGCGTCGATCTGGCGATCTCGCAGGCGGCGACGACGCTGGCTGCGGTGACGGTCAGCACCGAAATCGACCCCGTTATCGCCTCATCCAAGACGGGAACCAGTTCCACGGTGTCCGACTCCGCGCTGATTCGCCTGCCGTCGCTGGGTCGCAATTTCACGGACTTCGTGTCCCTGACGCCGCAGGTCTCGAATACCGGTCCCGGCCTGTCGGGCGGCGGCGCCAACAACCGCTACAACAGCATCCAGATTGACGGCTCCACGGAGTCGGACCTGTTCGGCCTTGGCTCCACCGGCCAGCCCGGCGGCCAGGCACGCGGCAAGTCCATCGGCCTCGAGTCGGTGAAGCAGTATCAGGTGCTCCTCTCCCCGTACGACGTGCGCTACGGCAACTTCGCCGGCGCGCTCATCAACGCAGTGACGAAGAGCGGCACGAACGAGTGGAAGGGGTCGGGCTACTGGTACTTCCGCGACCAGGAAATGACGCGGGCGCAGCCCTACCTGTTCGACTTCCGCCAGACGCAGACGGGCTTCTCGCTCGGCGGCCCGATCATCAAGGACCGGCTGCACTTCTTCGTCAACCCTGAAATCCAGCAGCAGATCGCCCCCGCGTCCGGCCCGTACGTCGGCCTCGCGGGTGCGACCAACCTGCCGACCAATGCGGACATCGACCGCTTCAACGCGATCGCCTCGTCCTACGGCCTGCCGACGTCGAGCGGCGCCGCGCGGACGAACGAGAACCCGCTGACGAACCTGTTCGTCCGCTTCGACATCCAGGGGCTTCCGTTCAACTCGTCGCTCGTGCTGCGTCACAATTATGGCAAGGCCGAGGATGACAATTTCAGCCGGTCGTTCACGGGGACGACGTTCCCGCTGCTGACTAACGGGTACGCCTTCAAGTCGGACAAGGGCGCCACGGTGGCACAGCTGCGCTCGGCGTTCTCCAACGGCTGGTACAACGAGATCTTCGCCGGCCTGACGACCATCCGTGACCGGCGCAAGCCGTTTGCCGGCGGGGTGCCGCAGTTCCAGGCGCGCTCGACCACCGGCTTTGACATCGTCTCGGGTTCGGAGCGGTTCAGCCACGGCAACGAGCTCGACCAGGACATCCTCGAGCTGACGGACAACCTGCAGATCCCGGTCGGGGCGCACCGCTTCACGGTGGGTGCGACCTATTCGACGTACAAGGTCCGCAACCTGTTCGCGCAGTCGATCTTCGGCGTGTGGAACTTCAATTCGCTGGACGACTTCCAGATCGGCAAGACGAACCAGTACATCGTCGGCGTGCCGCTTCCGACGGGCACGGACGGTGCCGTGCGCTTCAACGCGAGCCTGCTCGGCTTCTACGTGCAGGATGAGTTCAATGTCACGCCGCGCCTGACCGTGACGGCCGGTGTGCGCGCCGACATCCCGAGCTTCAAGGACAAGCCGCCGACAAACCCGACGATCGTGACGCAGTTCGGTCGCAACACGGCGGACATCCCGACCGGCAACACGACGATCTCGCCGCGTGTCGGCTTCAACTGGGACGTGACGGGTGACCAGAAGAACCAGCTGCGTGGCGGCGTCGGCGTCTTCGCCGGCCGACCGGCGTACGTCTGGCTCTCGAACTCGTTCCAGAACTCTGGCCTGTCCGGCGTCGCCCTGCTGACGTGCAACACGACGGCCGCCCCGACGCTCACGACGGCGAACATCGCCAACCCGCCGCAGGCCTGCGTGACGGGCAGCACGGCGTCGCTCTCGGCCACCGCCGAGGTGGACCTGCTGAGCGAGGACCTCAAATTCCCGCAGAACCTGCGCGCGAACATCGGCTACGACCGCCAGCTCACGGATGGCATCGTCGCCACGTTCGAGGGTATGTACACCAAGGGCATCAACACGCTGTTCTACCAGAACATCGCGCTCGGCGCGCCGCTGGGCACCGACCCGCACGGCCGCCTGATGTACGGCACGGCGCCGCTGACCCCGAACCTCAAGTTCGCGGGGCGCAACACGGTGCTCGACGTGACCAACCAGAACAAGGACTACAGCTACCAGCTGACCGCTGGCCTGCAGCGCCGCTGGCGCGACAACTGGGAAGGCTCGGTCTTCTACACGTACTCGCAGGCGTTCGACATCCAGAGCCTCGGGTCGTCGACCGCGTTCTCGCAGTATCGCTTCGGTCGCTCCGCGGGCTACCTGCCGCAGGAGTCGACCGAGCTGACGCACTCGATGTTCGAGCAGCCGCACCGCGTGGTCGCGAACGGCTCGTACGCGTTCCAGAAGACCGGCACGGACCTCTCGCTCATCTACATCGGCGAGTCGGGCATGCCCTTCCACTACCTGATCGGCGGCTCGAGCTCGGGCGACGTGAACGGCGACGGCATCGGCAACGACCTGCTGTACATCCCGAAGAACGTCACGGACCCGAACGAGATCATCTTCGTGCAGAGCGGCGCCAACACGCCGGAAGTGCAGGCCGCGGCGTTCGAGAAGTTCATCTCGGGCAACAGCTGCCTCAACAAGCAGCGCGGCAAGATCATGGAGCGCCACAGCTGCCGGGAGGAGTTCCGCAACTTCGTCAACCTGACGCTTCGCCAGAACCTGGGCCGCATCGGGCTGTCGGACGGGCTGCACGCGCCGGCGCTGAACAACCTCACCGTCCAGCTCGACATCTTCAACCTGGCCAACTTCCTCAACAAGAACTGGGGCAAGGTCGGCTCGGCCAGCGCCAACTCCGCGATCATCGGCCCGCTCAACTACTCGACCAAGGAAACGGGGTCGATGGTGGGTGCGACGGGCGTCGCGGCGCGTCCGAAGTTCACGTTCAGCCCGACGTACACGATGTTCAACGACCAGAACATCACGTCGAACTACCGGATGCAGTTCAGCGTACGCTACGCGTTCTAAGAGAGACAACAGAGAAACAACAGAGAGACAACAGAGAGACAACAGAACCCGGGGGCCTTCTGGCTCCCGGGTTCTGCTTTCTACCTGGGTGCGCGCTGCCGCTGTCGGCCCAGGATGCGGAATCGGAGGCTGACCAACATCTGGCGCAGCGCTTTGGCCTCGGCGGCTGTGTTGCGCGCTCGGTCGGGGGTCACAAGCCCGCTCTCGGCGGCGATGAGGAGAAGGGCGTGTAACTCGGCCGCCGAGCCGATGGCGATGGAGAGGAAGTGCGCGAAGTCGCGCGGGCTCGATCGCATTGCTCCTTCCGCGATGTTTGCCGGAACGCTGCTCGCCGCGCGCATGATCTGGTTCCACGCCGTGCGCTCGATGTAGTGACGCGCCGCGCGCGCTTCGCCCTGCAGAGTGGCCGCCAGCGCCATGGACCGCTGCCAGACGGTCAGCTGCTCGTACTGATGCATGAACGCACGGTAGACCCGTCGAGGCCCCCGTGCGTCACCAGAGGATTGCCGTACCAATCGAGCAATCGCAATTGCCGTACGTCTGTTGTCTTTCTGTTGTCTTTCTGTTGTCTCTCTGTTGTTTCTCTGTTGTTTCTCTGTTGTTTCTCTCTTAAGTCCGTACTCTCGCGAGCAAGATGAGCCCGACGCTACCAAAGACTATGCCAGGAAGCCAAGCCGCAAGATTCGGTGGCACCATCCCCTTCGAGCCTATCGCTTGCGTCAGCTGCACGAGCATCAGGAAGATCACCGTCGTGCCGAGGCTGATGCCGACACCGAAGGCGGTGCCGCCGCGCTGCGTGCTGGTGGCGAGCGGGGCGCCAAACAGCATGATGATCAGGCAGGTCACCGGGATCGCGATCTTCAGCATGCGCCCCACCTTCAGCGCCCCCACGTCGCTCCCCGAGCGTTCCAGGGCCGCGATGAAGGTCCCGAGCTCCGCAAACGTCATCTCGTCCGGCACCTTGGAGCTCGCCATCAGCGTGCGCGGCTCCTCGGTCATGCGGCGGTCGCGCAGCGAGTCGAACGCGATGCTGATGTTCATCGCGTCGGTGGGCAGGATGTGCAGCACGCCTTCCTGCAGCGTCCACTGTTTCCGTCGCGTGTCGTACTTGCCGGAGCGCGCCGTCACGAAGTAGGTCGGATAGGCGGCGTCCTTGCCCTTCCGCTCCACCACCACCTGGTCGAGCGCGCGCTGCTCGACGTCGGCGCCCGCGATAGTATAAACGCGGCCGCCCTCGGCGGCGTACGTGAAGTTGAAGCGCGTGGAGCGGTTGGTGAACTGGCGCTCCTTGAGCAGCTCCACGCGCCGCGCGTTCGTGTACGGCGACACCGCGCCGATGCCGAGCCCCGCAACGGTGGCGAGCAGCGCGCCAAACGCCATCGGCAGGATGAACCGGTAGAAGCTGATCCCGCTCGCCTTGGCGGCCGTGATCTCGGAATGGCGCGTGAAGCTCCCGACCGCGAAGACGGTCGCGAACAGCACCGCGGCGGGAAGCACGAGGAACATCGTGTCGGGCACGCCGTACAGGTAGGCGAGCGCGATGTCCTGCGGCGTCAGGTTGCGGTTGAGGTACTTGTCGAGCTTTTCCGTGAGATCGATGATGATCACGAGCAGCGGAAAGCCCAGCGCCGTCCCCGAGAAGATCTTCACCCACTCGGCGAGGACATAGCGGTCGAGCGGCTTGAGCACGCGCATCAGCGCCGCCGCCGCATGAGGCGCACGACGCGCCGCCGCGCGCGGTCGAGCAGCTCGGTGGTCTCGCTGCCGCGATTCGTCGTCCCCTCCGCCCCGAGCCGTGCCGTCAGCGCGAGGCCGATGACGCCGAGGACCAGGTTGGCCGCCCACATCCCCCAGAACGGCGTGACGTAGTTGCGGTCGGCCATCGTTTCGCCCACGATGAGCCCGACGTAGTAGAGCCCGAAGACGGCGAGCGAGACGCCGATGGTCATCCCGACGCCGCCGCGCGGGAATCGCAGGGCGATGGGGGCGCCGAGCAGGACGAAGATGAAGCAGGCGACGGCGATGGCGAATTTCTTCTCGATCTCCACCGAGTGGCCGTCCACGATGCTGGCGGCGTTGCCAAACTGGATCTTGGCTCCTTCCACGAAGACCGGCATCGCAGTCGGCGGGATCGAGTCTCCCATGGGGACGACCCCGGCGGACGGCGGGACGCCAGCGGCGTGGGGGAGCGGGGCAGGGGCGGGCACGCCAACCGCAGGCGCCGCGGTGTCCTGGGGCAGCACGGCGGCGACGGCCGGCCTCGCGGTATCCTGCGACGGCACGGCGACCGCGGCGGGCTTTCTGGCCGTGTCCTGCGGCGGGACCGCGGCGGTGACCGGCTTCTTCGCGGTGTCCTGCGGCAGTACGGCGGCGGCGGCGGTCTTGATGTGCAGCGCGGATAGCACGCGGCAATACGCGGCGCCGAGTCCCGGACGCAGCGTGCTGGGCTGGACGTCGAGCGCCGCCTTCTTGTCGAACTTGTACAGGACGCGCCACGCGCTGTCCCGTGTGCGCGCCGCCCGCACGACGCGATCCTGCAGCTCGCAGATGGTCATCTCGCGATCGCTCTTGTACATGCTGTCGGCCGGCTCGCTCTCGAACTGGTTGCCGACGCCCCGCACCTTGATGAAGTCGGTGTTGAAGAAGTTGCGCTGCAGCCGCGCCGGCTCCTGCAGCGACACCTCCGTCATCGAACCGCTATAGAGCGTCAGCAGCAGGTCGGACTGGTCGGGCGACAACTCGAGCAGGCCGCTGTCGGCGTGGATGGTGCGGCGCTTCTGCGGCGGCGACAGGTCGTAGATGGTGACCTCGCGCATCATGCTGGTGGCGCGGTCAATGCGCCCGGCGCGCAGGTAGAGCCGGCTGGGCGACACCTCGTTGATGATCTGTTCCTTGAAGGCGACCGTCGGCTTCTTGCGCGAGATATCGCTGGTCAGGGTGGCCAGCCGGTGGTTGGCGCGCGGCAGCACCTGGTCGTTGAACCAGACCATGAACACCGTGAAGCCAAAGGCGGCCACGAGCACCGGCGCCACGAGGCGGTGCATCGACACGCCGCTGGCCTTGTACGCGGTAATCTCGTTTTCCGACGCCAAGCGGCTGAAGGCATGCAACGTGGCCACGAGAATGGCCATCGGCAGCGTCATCGCCACGGTGAACGGAATCGAGAGCGCGAAGAACTCGATGATGGCGCGGACCGGAAGACCCTTCCCGACCAGGTCGCCGAACTTCTTGGCGACGTAGTTGAGCAGCAGCAACGACGTGAGCGCCGACAGGGCGAACACGAGCGGGCCGACATGCTCCTTCAGGATGTACTTGGAAGTGATCTTCAACGGGTCTGTCCCGGGGCGCAGGAAGGGCGGAACTGCCGGTCACGCCGAGGGTTGTAGGGTGTTGGACCGTCCGTATATTCCACTCGGCGACCGCTCAGATGCAAGGTCTATGGATGTCAGGGGATGCTGTGGCTTGTGGCGATGCAGACGGTAGACGGTGGACGGTAGACGGTAGATAATGGCGCACCGCGCGGGGCGACATCTGCGTGAAGTGGCACAAGCTGTCTGCGCTGGCACCAAGCGTCTTCCCTCTCCCGTCTCCCGTCTCCCGTCTCTCGTCTGCCGTTCCCATACCCCGCCCAAATACTTTCGTGCGCGCCCTTCGCCTACTCGCCGCCTGCTCGCTCGCGTTGCCGCTGGCGGCCCAGTCACAGGGCGCGCCGCCGGGGCGAGGCGAGCCGTCGGTGCTCACCCCCTTCCGGCTGACGTTCGTGCCGCCGCCGGCGCTCGCGCCGGGCGGCAGCCTCGCGCGTGACCGGCTGTCGAGCGAGGAGATCG
>CAYQCP010000041.1:0-27925 GCA_964416005.1 uncultured Gemmatimonas sp. | reverse complement strand
CGGCGGCCACGTCGCCGGCGCCCGCGAGCGGCGTCGCGCGATCGACCGCGGCGCCCAGCGTCGCGGCGGAACCGCCGGTGACCGCGCCGTCGGCCGTCACGAGCCAGAGGCGGTCGCTGGGGCGCGCCTCGCTCAACACCACGCGCGCGACCTCCTGCAGCCCGGCGAGCACCGAGCGGCCGTCCACCACGGCTCCGGTGCTCATCGAGTTGTCCAGCACGATGGCCATCGCCGTCGGACCGTGGCCAGTGCCGCCGAGCCGAGCGAGGGGGCGCGCGGCGGCAAACGCGATGAGCAGGACGATGGCCACGCGCAGCAGCATCAGGAACGCGTTGCGCGCCTTGAGTTCGCGGGCGTGCTCCTGTTCCGCGCGCAACAGGTAGCGCACGGCGGGAAAGTCGAGCCGCATCTCGACCTTGCGCCGGCGCAGGTGCAGCCAGAGCGGCACCGCCGCCGCCAGTCCGAGCAGGAGCGCGAAGGGTGCGAGCAGGCTCACGGGAGGCGCTGGCGCGAGAGGAAGGCGCGCCGCACGGGCACCACGAACGGCGCGTTGGTGAAGATCGGCTCGTACGACGCGCCGGCGCCGGCGAGCCGTGACCGCCACTCGCTGATCGCCTCGTCCACCGTCGCCCGATACGCGGCCCGCACGTCACCCACCGAGGCCTCCACTTCCCGCCCCGTCTCCGTGTCGACGAACACGAGCTCCGCGCCCTGCACCGACAGGTCGTGCTCGGCGGGGTCGAGGAGGTGCAGCACGGTGACCTGGTGCCCGGCGCCGCGCAGCACCTGCACGGCCTTGATGGTCTCGTCCTCGTCGAGCAGCAGGTCGGAGACGACGATCACCATCCCCGGACGCGGCACGAGGCGCGCCGCCCGCATCAGCGCGCCCGGGGCGTCGCTCCCCGTCCCCGCCCCCGGCTCCGAGAGCGCCGCGAGGATGCGCCGGAAGTGCAGGTCGCGCGAGCGCGGCGGCAGGACGGTGCGCACCTCGTCGTCGAAGCGGATGAGCCCCACCGCATCGCGCTGCTTGATCAGCAGGAGGGAGACCGCGGCGACCAGCGTTTCGGCGTACGCGAGCTTCGTGAGGCGCGCCGGCGAGCCGGTCCAGTGCATGGACTTCGAGACGTCCAGCACGATGGTGGCTCGGAGGTTGGTTTCCTCCTCGAAGAGCTTGATGAGCCACTTGTCGGCGCGGGCGGCCATCCTCCAGTCCATGTACCGCAGGTCGTCGCCCGGCATGTACGGACGGTGTTCGGCGAACTCCACCGAAAAGCCCTTCTTGCGCGACCGATGCAGGCCGGTGAGGAAGCCCTCGACCACCCAGCGCGCACGAATTTCCAGCCCGCCAAGCGCATTCAGCTGGGCGGGATCGAGGAGTTCAGGGCGCTGCGAGTTGGCGGGACCAGTCATGTCGCGGTCTAATAGTACGCGGTCGCGCACCAAAACGCGGGGTTGACTCGTGAAGCACCGTTGATTCATCACAGAGACACGGAGGAGCACGGAGGGCCACGGAGGACGGCAACGGTAACTTCTTGGGGGAACTGCGCGCGCCACGCGAATGTCTGCGTGGCGCGATGTCTTGAACCCTAGGTTTTGCAGTCCTCTGTGGCCCTCCGTGCTCCTCCGTGCCTCTGTGATGAAGACACCACTTAACGACAATACGAGGCCGCTCGGCTTGGATGCGGCCCGCCGACTGGCTAACTTTCAAGGCTAACCCGAACCGCACCGTCGTGGACCAGAGCCGCATCCGCAACTTCTGCATCGTCGCCCACATCGATCACGGCAAGTCGACCCTCGCCGACCGCCTGATCGAGGCCACGGGCATGCTCCAGAAGCGCGAAATGAAGGCCCAGGTGCTCGACACGCTGGACCTCGAGCGCGAGCGCGGCATCACGATCAAGCTGAATGCCGTGCGCATGAGCTACGACGCCAAGGACGGCGTCACCTACGAGCTCAACCTCATCGACACGCCCGGGCACGTGGATTTCACGTACGAGGTGTCGCGCTCTCTCGCCGCCTGCGAGGGAGCGATCCTCGTCGTGGACGCGTCGCAGGGCATTCAGGCGCAGACGCTCTCGAACCTGTTCCTCGCGATGGAAGCGGGGCTCGAGATCATCCCGATCCTGAACAAGATCGACCTGCCCGGCGCCGAGCCGGAGAAGCGGCGCGAGGAAGTGGTCGGCCTGCTTGGCTGCCAGCCCGAGGACATCCTCCTCGTCAGCGCCAAGGAGGGAATCGGCATTCCCGAGCTGCTCGAGGAAGTCGTCGCCAAGGTGCCGCCGCCGAAGGGCGACCCGGCCGCCCCGCTGCGCGCGCTCGTGTACGACTCCTATTACGACAAGTACCGCGGCGCCATCCCGAGCGTGCGCGTGGTGGACGGCACCCTGAAAAAGGGGATGCGCATCACGTTCGGGACCAACGACTCCGTCTACGACGTCGACGAAGTCGGCTACAACCAGCTCCGCCAGGTCCCCACCGACGCGCTCAGCGCGGGCGAGGTGGGCTACGTGGTGGCCAGCGTGCGGTCGGTGAAGGAGACGCGCGCCGGCGACACCGTGTTCGACGCCGATCGCCACGCCACCGTGCCGCTGCCGGGCTATCAGGCCGTGAAGTCGTTCGTCTTCGCGGGCGTCTATCCCACCGACACCCAGCAGTACGAGGACCTGCGCGACGCGCTGGAGAAGCTCCAGCTCAACGATGCGTCGCTGCACTACCTCCCCGAGACGTCCACGGCGCTCGGCTTCGGCTTTCGCTGCGGCTTCCTCGGGCTCCTGCACATGGAGATCGTGCGCGAGCGGCTGGAGCGCGAATTCAACCTTGAGCTCGTCACCACCGTGCCGAGCGTGGAATACCACGTCTTCAGGACGGACGGGGAGGAGGTGCTGGTCGAGAATCCGGCGCTGATGCCCAGCGCTGCGGTCATCGACCGCGTCGAGGAGCCGTTCGTGCGCGCCCGCATCATGGCACCGGCCGACTACATCGGCCCCATCATGACGCTGGGGACAGAGCGCAGGGGTGTCTATAAGGGCATGCACTACGTGGACACCACGCGCGTGGAAATCGCGTGGGAGTTCCCGCTCGCCGAGATCATCCTCGACTTCTTCGACCGGCTCAAGTCGATCTCGCGCGGCTACGCGTCGCTCGACTACGAAATGCTCGAGTACCGCGCCAGCGATCTCGTGAAGCTGGAGATGCTCATCAACGGCGACCCGGTGGATGCGTTCTCGGTGATCATCCACACCGACAAGGCGTATGACTGGGGGCACAAGATCGCGGTGAAGCTCAAGGAGCTGATCCCGCGGCAGCTCTTCGAGGTCGCCATCCAGGCCGCCATCGGCCAGCGCATCATCGCGCGCACCACCGTGAAGCCGCTCCGCAAGGACGTGCTCGCCAAGTGCTACGGCGGCGACATCAGCCGCAAGCGCAAGCTCCTCGAGAAGCAGAAAGAGGGCAAGAAGCGCATGAAGAGCGTCGGCAGCGTCGAGATTCCGCAGGAGGCATTCCTCGCCGTGTTGCAGGTCGACTGAACGGCGATTGAGGATTTGGAATCCGGAACGGGACGACGGATGTCGAATGAGGATTGGGATTGGCGATTGGCCGCGCAGGGCGCGGCGAGTCGCCAATCGTCGTTTCGGGCGTTCGCCGGCTGCGTGGAACTACAACAACCGTGCCGCGGATGACGCTGAGGTGGGCGGATGACCGCGGACGCGGCGTCGAGCAGGCCTGCATGGAGTATCTGCGTTCATCCGCCTTCGATCCGCGTGATCCGCGGCAAGGCCATTGCAGTATCGTCGTCTCGATGTCCGCGCCCCGCGTCACGCCTTCGCGCCCCTTCGCGCCCTTGGCCGTTCGCGGTTGTAGTTCGCACCCACAGGGTTAGAATCAGGCGTGGCCTCTCTCGTCATCCAGACGTCCTTCCTCGGTGACACCGTCCTCTCCACGCCGCTCCTCGCGGCACTGGCTGAGCGGGGCCCCGTGGATGCGGTCGTCACGCCCCTCGGCGCCTCGCTGCTGCGGGGCAATTCGTCGGTGCGTTCGCTCATCACCTACGACAAGCGCGGGCGCGACGCGGGCCTGACCGGGCTGCGGCGGCTCGCCCGGCACCTGCGCGGCGCCGGCTACGAAGCCGCCTATATGGCGCAGGGTTCCCTCCGCAGCGCCGTGCTTGCCCGCGCCGCGCGCATCGGGCGACGCGTGGGCTTCGACACGTCGGCAGGGCGGGCGCTCTACACCGAGCGGGTGCCGTACCGGCGCAGCGCGCACCACGCCGAGCGCCTGTGGCGCCTTGCAGCAGGCGACGCCGCGCCCGCACCGGCGCCTGAGATCATTCGTCCGCGCCTCTATCCGTCTGACGAGGACCGCGCCGCGGTGGATGCCCTGTTGCGCGAACTGCCGCCGGGCGGACCGATCGTCGGCGTGGCCCCAGGGAGCATCTGGGGAACCAAGCGCTGGCCGTACATTGCCGGCCTCGTCGCCACGCTCGACGAGGCGCGCTTCGTGGTGATCGGCAGCGGCGAGGATACGCCGCAGGCGGAGACCATTGCCTCGACGGCCCCGGGGCGCGTGCTGGACGCGACCGGAAGGCTTTCGCTGCTCGCCAGCGCCGAACTCATCGGACGCTGCGCGGTCCTCGTGGCCAACGACTCGGCCCCCACGCACCTCGCGTCGGGCGTGGGGACGCCCACCATCACGATCTTCGGCCCCACCGTGCCGGCATTCGGCTTCGGCCCGCTCGCCCCGCGCTCGGAGGCGGTCGGCGTGGAGGGGCTGGGGTGCCGGCCGTGCCATCCGCACGGACCCCGCGAGTGTCCACTGGGACATTTTGACTGCATGCTCACGCTTGAGCCCTCGCGGGTAGCGGAACGCGTGCGCAATTTGCTTGCCGGACCCCCTGTTCCCTGACCCCTGCACTTTATGAATTACGTCGTCGGCGTCGACATCGGCGGCACGAACCTCGTGGTTGGCGCGATGCCGGCCGACGGGAGCCGCGAGATTGGCGTCCATACGCTCCCGACGCGCGCTGACCTCGGCGCCGACGCCGTC
The DNA here is from genome assembly GCA_964416005.1 of uncultured Gemmatimonas sp. Classification (GTDB taxonomy): domain Bacteria; phylum Gemmatimonadota; class Gemmatimonadetes; order Gemmatimonadales; family Gemmatimonadaceae; genus PNKL01. The sequence continues at coordinate 22,882 of CAYQCP010000041.1, read as the reverse complement.
GTTCGGCGCATCTGCGAGATGATCGAGACCACGATCGCCACCGTGCTGCGCGAGACGGGGGCGACGCGGGGACAGTTCGCGGGCGTCGGCATCGGCTGTCCGGGTCCGCTGGACCGGGAAAAGGGCGTGGTGATCGTCACGCCCAACCTCGGCTGGACGGACTTTCCCCTGCGCGACCGCATCACCGCTGAAGTCGGGATGCCGGCGACGCTCGACAATGACGCCAACTGCGCCACGCTCGGCGAGTGGTGGCTCGGCGCCGCCAAGGGCGGGCGCCACGTCGTCGGCTTCACGTTGGGCACGGGCATTGGCGGCGGGCTCATTCTCGACGGACGGCTCTTTCACGGCGCAAGCGACGTGGCCGGCGAGATCGGCCACACGACGATCGAGGCCAACGGCCGCCGGTGTGGCTGCGGCAACTACGGCTGCCTCGAGGCCTATGCGTCGGGTCCCGCCATCGCAATGCGCGCCCGCGAAGCCCTCGCCAACGGCGAGCACTCGCTGCTGCACGAACTGTCCGGCGGCGACCTCTCCAGGCTGACGGCCGCCCTCGTGTACAAGGCGTCCAAGCAGGGCGATGTCATCGCCTCGGAAGTGGTGAAGGAGACGGCGCGATTCCTCGGGATCGGCGTGGCCAACATCCTCAACGTCTACAATCCCGACGTCGTCGTGCTCGCCGGCGGCGTGGCGCAGGCGGGAGACTCGCTCTTCGTGCCCCTGCGCGCCGAGGTGCGGCGGCGCGCGTTCAAGCCGGCCGTGGATGCCTGCCGGATCGTCCCCGGGTCGCTCGACGGCAGCGCGGGCATGGTCGGCGCGGTGGCCGCGTTCCTCGAAGAGCACCCGGTGGCGTGACCAAGCGCCGGGTCGGCGTCCTCGGCACCTTCGTCTGGGACGTCATTCACGGTCGTGACGTACGGACCGCTCCCGTGCAGGAGTGGGGCGGCATCACGTACGCGCTGGCCGGTTTCGACGCCGCGCTCCCCGACGACTGGGAGCTGGTGCCGATCGTGAAGGTTGGCGAGGACCTCGCGCGCGAGGCGCGCACCTTCCTGTCGACGCTCAAGCGGGTGGCGCCCGACGCGGTGCCCGTGACGGTGCCCTACCCCAACAATCGCGTCGAGCTTCGCTACCTCGATGACGAGCGTCGCAGCGAGGTGCTCACCGGCGGCGTCCCCGGGTGGACATGGCAGGGACTGCAGCCGCTGCTGGGCGGGCTCGACGCGCTCTACGTGAACCTGATCTCGGGCTTCGAGCTCGACCTCGACACCGCGACCCTGCTGCGCCAGCACTTTCGCGGCCCCATCTACTGCGACCTGCACTCGCTGGTGCTGGCGGTGCAGCCGTCCGGGCTCCGCACGCTGCAACCCCTCCCCCGCGTCGGCGACTGGTGCCGCTGCTTCGACCTCCTGCAGGTCAACGAGGACGAACTCTCGATGATGGCGCCCGACGGCCTCGCCCTGGCGGCGACGGCGCTCGCCGCGGGAGTGCAGGCGCTGGTGGTGACGCTGGGGCCGCGGGGCGCGGTCTACTTCGCTCCTGCACACTTCTCGCGCCTCGCCGACCGCGCAACGGCGCCGGCGGTGCACGCCTCGTCCGGCGGCGCGCTCCGCACGGCATTGCTTGCGCCACCCGCCGGACAGGTCCACGTCAAGGGGGATCCCACGGGGTGCGGCGACGTGTTCGGCGCTACCTATTACTCACGGCTGCTCGCCGGTGATATAATCACCGATGCGCTGCGCGCGGCGATTGCCGCCGCCGCCCGTAACGTCGAGCACCGCGGAGCCACCGGGCTCGCGCATTTCCTACGTGGAGAGCTGAGTCCCTCGTGAACGTCATCACCGTGCCGCCGTCGCTGGACGACCAGACCTTCGAGCAGGTGCTGGAGCAGCTCGCTCCCGTGCCGGCGGACGCCCGCATCCTGATCGACGCCCGCAATACCACCTGGGCGTCGCCGTACGGGCTCACCGCGCTGCTCACGCTGGCGCAGACGCGCGCGGAGAAGCCGCAGTTCATGCCGCCGGAGCGGGACGACACGTCGTCCTACTGGTCGCGGGCGCGGTTCTTCGATTACGCCGGCGACCTGTTCGAGATCAAGGGCAAGGTGCCGCCGCGCGGCACCGAGCGTGAGTCGCGGACGCTCCTCGAGGTGACGCCGGTCTCGCGCAGCGACGACGTCCACAAGGTCGTCGAGCGGATCAAGGACAAGGCCGCCAACATCCTCACCCAGAACCTCCACCTGGAATCGCGCGCCGTGATGGGCTTCGCGATGGCGCTGTCGGAGGCCTGCCAGAACATCGTCGAGCACGCCGGCCGCGGCGGCTGGGTGGCCGTGCAGAACTACAACTACCGCAAGCGCATGGGACGGCACGTGGTGCAGATCGCCGTCTGTGACGCCGGCGTGGGCATTCGCCAGTCGCTGGAGAGCGGCAACCGGCGGCCGCTGACCGACCGCTGGGATGATGGCGTCGCCCTCGAGACGGCGGTGATCCAGGGCACGAGCCGGTTCCCGGACCCCGGCCGCGGCCAGGGGTTCAAGGGAATCCGCGGCTACCTGAGAAAGTGGAAGGGAAAGCTCGCCGTCCGCAGCGGGACGGCGCGCGTTGCTGAGGTGCCGCCGTGGGACGATGATGTGGTGCGTCGGGACCACCTCGCGCCGATGCCCGGCACGCAGTTGTTCATCATGATCCCCGAAGAGCTCGAACGGTGACCATGGCGCCCCATACCATTGACGTCTGCGCGGTGCTCCGCAGCGCCGTGAACCAGAACTACGGCAACCTCCTGACCCGCGACACGGGGATGGCGGTGCGCCACCAGATTGAGCGCGAACTCGCGGCCCATCGCGAGGGCGGCATCACGTCGCTCGACTTCTCGAGCATCGGCCTCATGGACTACTCCTGTGCCGACGAGGTCGTGGCGAAGCTCCTGGTGCTCCTGCAGAACGACGACCTCACGCGCGGCGGCTACGTGGTCTTCCGCGGGATCGGCGAGGACCACCTCGAGTTGGTGGAGTCGGTGCTGACGCACCACGGGCTGGCGCTGGTCTGCCTCTGCGAGGACGGCAAGCCGCGCCTCATCGGCCGCGTGAGCGAGGCGGAACGGCGGGCGTGGGACATGGTGCGGGTGCGCGGTCACGCGGCGCCTGCGGAGCTGGCGGACGAGTTCGGCTTCGGTGAGGACTTCGTGGCCGAGGTGCTCGACGAACTCTCGCGGCGGCGGCTCGTGCGGCGGGGATCGAACGGGTTCCAGGCGCTCGACGTCGCCGACATGGTGCAATGATGGCGGAAGGATTCAATCCGCCCCTGCAGGTCGTCGGGTTCATCGCCACGCGGCGCGGAGACGCCGAGCGTGGTCCGGCCATTCGCGTGCGGTCGGACGACGCCAAGCTGCGCGGGGTGGCCGACGGTGCTTTGGTGTGGATCTACGGGCCGCGGCGCCATGACCTGGCCACGGCCATCATCGACGACACGCTGCCACGCGGCGGCGTCATTGTGCGCGACGTCGCCGGACTCGCGCCCACTGAGATCGTGCGGCTCGTGCGCATCGACGCGGATCGCCCTGTGCTGAATCCCAAGCCCGTCTGACCTATGGCCTCCTCGAAAAAGCCTCCCCGCCCGCACGCGCTCGCCACGCAGGTTTTGCACGCCGGTGACGGCGTCCACGCCGCCGGCGACCCGGTGGTGTCGCCACTCGTGCAGTCCGTGAACTACGTGCAGGAGCCGGGCAGCGACGAGCTGATGTACACGCGGTACGGCAACACGCCCAACGCCGACCGCATCCAGCGGCGCATCGCGACGCTGGAGGGGGCCGAGGAGGCGCTGGTGCTCTCGAGCGGGATGGGCGCCACGGCGTGCGGCCTGCTCGCCCTGCTCCGGCCCGGCGACCACCTGCTGGCCAGTCAGTACATCTACGGCGGCACGCACCGGCTCCTGACCGAGGAGTTCCAGCTAATGGGGATCGACGTCACGCTCGTCGAGCCCTTCGAGCCGCGCGCGTGGCGCCGCCGCCTGCGCCGCGAGACGCGCGCCATCTTCATCGAGTCGCCCGTCAACCCGACGTGCCGCGTCCTCGACATGCGCGGCGTGTCGCTGCTCACCAAGGAGCTGGGCATCGCCCTCGTCGTGGACTCGACGTTTGCGAGCCCGGTCAACTTCCGGCCGCTCGAGCACGGCGCCGACGTCGTCATTCACTCGGCCACGAAGTACCTGAACGGACACCACGACGTGCTGGGCGGCGTCGTCTGCGGAACCTCGCCCTACATCGAGGAGGTGCGGCAGAAGGAGATCGTCTGGGGGCAGACGCCCGATCCGTTCGCGTGCTGGCTGCTCGAGCGCGGGCTCAAGACGCTCGACGTGCGCGTGCGCCGCCAGAATGAGTCGGCGCAGGAGATCGCCGAGTGGCTCGAGGGGCGCAAGGAAGTCCGCCGCTGCCACTATCCGGGACTCGCGAGCCACCCCGACCACGCCGTCGCGGTCGACCAGCTCGACGGGTTCGGCGGCATGCTCGCCTTCGAGCTCACGGGCGGCGCCCGCGCCGCCGACCGGTTCGCCAAGCGCCTGAAGCTCGTGCGCTACGCGGCGAGCCTCGGCGGCGTGGACACGCTCGTCAGCGAGCCGCGCTTCTCGTCGCACGCCCGCATCTCCCCCGACGAACGCGCCCGCATCGGCATTCCGGACGGCTTCATCCGCCTCAGCGTCGGCCTCGAGGACGTCAATGACATCATGGCCGACCTCGAGCAGGCGCTCCGCTAGCCGATGATCCGCTTCTCGCACGTGCACAAGTCGTTCGCGCGCACCGGCGCGGCGCTCGCGGACGTCTCGTTCCAGGTGAACAAGGGCGAGTTCGTGTTCATCACCGGCCCGAGCGGCGCCGGCAAGAGCACCATCCTCAAGCTCTGCTTCTTCGAGGAGCGCCCGACGCAGGGCGAGGTGAAGGTCTACGGCATCAGTTCCGCCACGCTCCGGCCGACCGATGTCCCGCGTCTCCGCCGGCGCCTCGGGATCGTCTTCCAGGACTTTCGGCTGCTGGAAGACCGCAACGTCGAGGCCAACGTCGCCTTTGCGCTCGAGGTCACCGGCACGCCGCCGTCGCAGATCGCGCCGCGCGTCTCGCGCCTCCTCGCCCAGGTCGGTCTCTCCGCCAAGGCGACCGCCCTGCCACAGGAACTCTCCGGCGGCGAGCAGCAGCGCGTCGCCATCGCCCGCGCCCTCGCCAATGACCCGGTGGCGCTGGTCGCCGACGAGCCCACCGGCAATCTCGATGAGCGGGCCACGCGCGGCATCTTCCAGCTGTTCCGCGACATCAACGCCAACGGCACGGCCGTGCTGATGGCGACGCACGACCTCGACCTCGTGCGGCGCTCCGGCTGCCGCACCATCGAGGTGAACCGCGGGCAGGTGGTCTTCGACTCCGCGTCCGACGGCGGTTTCCGTCCGTCCGAGCCCCTCGAGGCGATGGAGGTGGACGAGTGAGACTCGCCGTGCGCGAGGCCCTCCTCGCCTTCCGCCGCGCCCCGATGCTGAGCGCGCTGTCCATCACGACGATCGCGTTCTCGCTGTTCGCGTTCGGCCTGTTCGGGCTCGTCGCGCTCAACATCCGCAACGCGCTGCGCACCGTCGAGGACCGCGTGGAGATCCGCGCGTTCATCGCCGACGGCACCGGCGCCGAAGCCACCGGCGCCGCCCTCGGCGACATCGGCGCCTTCCCCGAGGCCGCGTCGGTGCGGCTCGTCACGCAGGCCCAGGCGCTCGACCGCGCGCGGCGCGAACTCGGCGAGTTCAGCGACGTGTTCGAGGAGGGCATCCTTCCCGCCTCCATCGAGGTGCGCCTCAAGCCCGGCTTCCGCGACCCCGCCACGGTGCGCGCCGTCGCCAAGCGCATCGAGGTGTATGACTTCATCGATGACATCCGCTTCGGCGAGGAGTGGGTGGAGAAGCTGCACCGACTGCGCAACATCGCCACGCTGGCCGGCGTCGCGCTCGGCCTCACCTTCGCCATCGTCGCGATCATCATCATCGGTTCGACCATCCGAATGGCGGTGATGGCGCGTGCCCGCGAGATCGCGATCATGCGCCTCGTCGGCGCGACGAACGGGTTCATCCGGGCGCCGTTCCTCATCGAGGGCTTCCTCAAGGGCACGCTCGGCGGCCTGCTCGCCCTCGTGCTGGCCTGGGTGGCGCTGGCGATCATCAACCGGTTCGTCGTGCAGGCGACCTTCTTCGACGCGTGGATGGGCGCGGTGGGCGTGCTCGCCGGCGCCAGCATCGGGCTCGCGGGGTCGGCGCTGAGTGTCGGACGGCACCTGAGGCGCGTGTGAGCGGGCAGGCGGAAGACGGAAGACGGAAGACGGGAGATGGCACGCGCGTGCTTCGCGCGTTGCGTCGCGGGGCGTTGCTTGCCGCGGTGTCTTTCGTCTCCCGTCTTCCGTCTCCCGTCTCCGGCCAGCAGCCGGCCCCCGTCCCGCAGTCCGCCGCCGACCGCGCCAAGGCCAATCGCGAGGAGCTCGACCGCATGCGCGCCGAGCGCGAGCGGCTCGAGGCACGGATGCGCCAGCTCCAGAGCTCGGCGCATGACATCAGCGAGGAGCGCACCAACATCGAGCGGCAGGCCGACGCCACGGCGCGGCTCGTCCGGTCGCTGGACGCGCAGATCGGCGCGCTCGAGGGCGAGGTGGACGACGCCACGTCGAGCCTGATCCTCGCGCAGGACGAGCTGGTCATCAAGCGCTCCATGCTCCAGCGCCGCGTGCGCGAGATCTACAAGCGCGGGCCGCTGTACTCGCTCGAGGCGCTGCTCTCCGCGCAGTCGTTCGGCGCGCTGGTAGCCCGCTACAAGTACCTACACCTCGTCACGCAACGCGACCGCGCACTGGTGCGCCGCGTGGAGCTGCTCAATGACCAGGTGTCCGGCACGCGCACCCAGCTCGTGCGCCTGCGCGGCGAAATGGAGCTGAGCCGCGAGCAGAAGAGCGAGGAGGAGCGCCGCCTGCGCGAACTCGAGGACGTGCGCGGCCGGACGCTCGCCCGGGTGCAGCAATCGGCGCGGCAGACGCAGGCGCGGCTGCAGCAGGTTCAGCGCGACGAGAAGCGGCTCGCCGACCTCCTCGCCACGTTCGAGGCCGAGCGCCGTCGCGCTGCTGCGGCGCGCCCCAACGTCCCCGCCCCTGTCAGCACGCTCCGCACGAGCGACCTCGGCCGCCTCGACTGGCCGGTGGAAGGGGCCATCCTCTACCGCTTCGGCCGCGTCGTGAACGCCAACAACACGACCACGCGCTGGAATGGCATTGGCATCGGCGCGGCCGCCGGCACGCCCGTCCGGTCGGTCGCCGGCGGATCGGTGGTGCTCGCCGAGGCGTTCGGCACGTATGGGCAGACCGTCATCCTCAGCCACGGGGACGGCGACTTCTCCGTGTATGGGTCGCTGGCGCGCCTCGACGTGCGGAAGGGACAGACGATCCAGAAGGGCCAGGTGGTGGGCACCGTCGGGCGCACGGATCCCGACCTCGATGCCCACCTGCACTTCGAGATGCGCCCCAAGGGGCGCGCCGTGGATCCGCTCGAGTGGCTCAGGAGCCGGCGATGATCACCAAGCGCTGCGCGGTGTGCAGCCGCATTCGCGCGTACGAGGAAGACGACGCGTACTGCATCGTGTGTGGATCGGAGGCGCTGGAAACGAACTGCACCTGCGGTCGCAGCTATGACTTCGCGCTGCACGAGACGGGCGACCTGCTGCACTGCCCGCGGTGCGGGAAGCGGCTGAGGGGACGCGACGGAGAATTTGATTGAGGATTTTGATCTAGGATTGCGATTGAGGACTGCGATCTGGGATTGCGATTGGCGATAGCCCCATGAGGAACTGATGCCCCCCAAGAAGCGCGCGGCGGCGAAGAAGAAGCGCGCGGCGGCGATGCCGGCGGCGAAGAAGAAGCGCGCAGCGAGAACGCCCGCGGCAAAGAAACCCGCCGCGAAGAAACCCGCCGCGAATAAATCCGCCGCGAATAAACCCGCCGCGAAAAGACCCGCCGCGAAGAAACCGGCCGCGCGCTCGCCGGGCTCCTCCAGCACGCGCCCCAAGAGCACCCGCGCCGTGAGCGTCCCGAAGCCGGGGACGATCCCGGCATCCGCCGGCGCGTCACCCTATGACATTCCGTATGCCGGCGCGCCCCTCGGCGCGCACGTCAGCACGTCGGGCGGCGTGGCCACCGCCCCGCCGCGCGGCGTGGACATCGGGGCGACCGCCATCCAGTTGTTTACCAAGCAGGCGAACCAGTGGAAGGAGCGGCTGTTCGACGACGCCGACGTGGCGGCCTTTCGTGCGGCCCTGGCCGCCACGCCCGTGGCGTTCACCAACGCGCACGACAGCTACCTCATCAACCTCGCGTCGCCCAATCCGGAACTGCGCACCAAGTCCATCGAGTCGTTCGACTACGAGATGCGCCGCAGCAATGCGATCGGCCTCGATGCCGTGGTGTCGCATCCCGGGAACTTCATGGACGACCGCGCGAGCGGGATCGCGCGCAACGCCGATGCCATCACGGAAGTGCTCGAGCGCGTCGCCGGCCCGACGCGGCTGCTCATGGAACTCACCGCCGGCCAGGGCACCGTCATCGGCTCGACCTTCGAGGAGATGGCGGCGCTGCTCGCGCTCCTGCCGTCCGCGCTGCAGTCGCGCGTCGGCGTCTGCCTCGACACGGCGCACGTCTTTGCCGCGGGTTACGACCTCGTCAGCGACTTCGAGGGCGTGCTGGCGCGCTTCGGCGACGTCCTCGGCTTCCACCGCCTCGGCCTGCTGCACCTCAACGATTCCAAGGCGCCGTTGGGATCAAGGAAGGACCGCCACGAGTTGATCGGTTCGGGCTTCATCGGCGACGGCCCGTTCCGGCGCATCATGACCGATCCACGCCTGTCCGCAATCCCGAAGTCGCTGGAAACCCCAAAGGGCGACGACATGGTCTCCAACGACCGCGCCATGCTCCGGAAGCTGCGGACCTTCGCGGCGGGGGCATGAGTCACACCGGCCGGGAACCGTGATCTCGGCGAACCTGTTGTCCGCTCACGGGTAGATGACCCTAGCGTATGCCCCCCGACCCGGATAATCTGCTTAGGATGTTCCCGCCCTCCGTCCTCGAACGACTCCGGCCGCGCGTCGCGCGCGCAGGGGCCCTCGTCCTGCTCGTACTGCAGGGGCTGGTGGCCGTGCTGCCGAGTTTCGAGCCGCGGCCGGCGGCCGGCTCGCCGGTGGTGCACGTGGAGCAGAAGGACGCCCAGCACGCCGACATGCACAACGACGAGCGTTGCGCCCTGTGCGTCGCGCGCAACGTGCTCGGCTTGCGAGCCGTCCCGATACCGCCGCTGGCAGGCATCGCGCACGTGCCGTTGCCCGTGGCGGCGCATGACAAGATCGCGACCCCAGCCGACGTCCGCGTTGGCAGTCTGTCGCGCGCCCCGCCCCGCAACGCCTGAGTCGGGCCCGGCCCTCGCGGCCGTCGAACCGCTGCACGCACGCCGCGCGCGTGCCCCCCACAACTCACGTTGCATCCACAATATGAGACCATCCCTCTGGATGTGCGCACTGGCGTGCGCCACTTCGACCGCCATGGCGCAGCAGCCCGCGCCGGCCAAGCGCCCAGTCACGAAGGCGGATTCCGCCGCCGCCGACTCCCTCGCCCTTGTCCGGGAGATGGAGAAGCTGCAGGCCACCGCGCCAACACCAGCAGCGCCGCGCGCGACGGGCGCCAAGATCATGCCCGACATCAGTGTCGTCGGCGACCTGGTCGGCGACTTTTCTCCTGACGGCAGCACACAGGAGAGCGGGGCCCGGCTCGGCGTTCGCGAGATTGAACTGGCCGTTCAGTCCGTCGTGGATCCGTACTTCCGCGGCGACGTCTACCTCGGCTTCAGTGACGTGGAAGGCGCGCGGATCGAACAGGCCTACATGACCACGACCGCCCTTCCGTGGGGCCTGCAGGCGCGGATCGGCCGCTTCCTGATGCCGGTCGGCAAGCAGACCACCACGCACCGGCATGACCTGCACACCGTTGAGTATCCGTTGGTCATACAGCGCTTCCTGGGCGAGGAAGGGCTCAAGGGAACCGGTCTTTCGGTCAGCAAGGTGCTCGCGCCATTCGGCTTCTACCAGGAGCTGCAGCTCAGCGCCGTGGACCGGTTCGGTGAGAAGGATGACGCGCCGCAAAGCGAGACGCCGCCCAACAAGCAGCTCGACGGCATGGGCTACGCCGCCCGGCTGCGCAATTACTGGGACCTGAGCCAGAGTGCGAACCTCGAACTCTCTGCTTCGGCCATCACCGGCAAGCGCGAGCAGCCGGCGCTCGCCGCTGCCGCGCCCGACGCCGTCATCACGGCCGTCAATGCGCGGCAGAGCGTACTGGGTGCCGACGTCACCTTCCGCTGGCGGCCGCTGCAGCAGGGGCTCTACAAGTCGTTCATCCTGCAGGCCGAGCTGATGCACCAGCGGAATGAGCGCATCGACGCGTCCGCCGTGCCCGGCGTGTACGAGGGGCCGGATCGCGACTTCACCGGCGGCTACGTCTTCGCGCGCTGGCAGGTCGGTCGCCGGCTTTACATCGGCGGCCGCTTCGACTCGCTGCAGGATCCCGAACTCGGCGGCGGCACGCTGACCGCCGGTTCGGGGGTGCTGGAGTACTTCCCGAGCGAGTTCTCCAAGCTCGTCGCCTCGTTTGAACGGCTGACGCCGAGCGGCGGCCCTGCCACCAACCGATTGCTGCTGCAGGCCACGTTCGCCGTTGGACCGCACAAGCCGCATCCCTTCTGACCACCGCCTGGCGCTTCGCGCCAAGGAGTTCACCGTGCTGAAGTTCCGCACCGCACTGCTGGCCCTCGCGACGGTTGCCGTCGCGATACCGGCGCGCGCGCAACTCAAGGTGGTCACGAGCACCACCGATTTGTATGACATTGCCAGGGCCGTGGGTGGCGACCAGATCGTCGCGTCGCACATCGGCGAGGGCTATCAGGATCCGCACTTCATCGAGGCCAAGCCCAGCTTCGTGCTGCAGCTGCGCAAGGCGGACGTCTGGGCCTACGTGGGGCTTGACCTCGAAATCGGCTGGATGCCGCTGCTGCTCGACGGCGCGCGCAACTCGAAGATCAGCGCCGGCGGCACTGGGCATCTCGACGTCTCGCGCGCCATTCAGGTGATTGACGTCCCGACCGGACAGCTCGACCGCTCGATGGGCGACGTGCACACGCAGGGGAACCCGCACTACTGGCTCGATCCGGAGAACGGGCGGCGCATCGCGCGGCTCTTCGCCGCCAAGTTCTCGCAGCTCGACCCGAAGAACGCCGCCGTGTATCAGGCCAACAGCAGGACGTGGGAAGAGCGCCTCAACGCGGCGGAGGCCGCGTGGAAGGCCGACCTCGCCGCGATCAAGGGCAAGCCCGTGGTGGCGTGGCACACGAGCTGGCGCTACTTCGCCGAGTACACCGGCATGAAGATCGTGGCGTACATGGAACCCAAGCCCGGCGTGCCGCCGTCGCCGGCGCACTTGCTCGACGTGGTGCGCACCGTGAAGCAGTCGGGAGCGAAGGCGATCATCATGGAACCGTTCTACGACCACAAACTCGCCGACCTCGTCGCACGTCAGACCGGGGCGAAGGTGCTCATCCTGCCTCCCTCGGTTGGCGGCGTTCCGGGGGTCAACGACTACGTGCAGCTGATGCGACACGACATCTCGCAGCTCGCGGCGGCAGTCAGATGACCCCGCTGGTCCGTTTCGATCGTGCCACGCTGGGCTATGGCGCCAGGGCGATCCTGAGCGACATCAGTTTTGAGATTCCGACCGGCGATTTCCTGGGCCTCGTCGGCCCGAACGGCGCCGGCAAGACGACGGTGCTGCGCGCCATCCTCGGCTCGCTCGCGCCGATGGCCGGCACGGTCACCGTCGCCCCCAACCTGCGCATCGGCTACGTGCCGCAGCGCGATGCCGTGGACACCGCCTTCCCGCTGAAGGTGCTCGACGTCGTGCTGATGGGGCGCTACGACCGCGTCGGACTCGGTCGCCGTCCGACAGCGGAAGACCGCGCGCGGGCACTTCAATCGCTCGAACACGTGGGCATTCCGCATCTTGGCGACCAGCAGTTCGCTTCACTGTCGGGCGGCCAGAAGCAGCGCACCCTTATCGCGCGCGCGCTGGTGGGCGAACCCACCGTGCTCGTGCTCGATGAGCCGACCAATGGCATGGACCTTGTCTCCACCACGCAGATCCTGGGCCTCGTGCGTGAGCTGCACGAGACGGATCGCCTGACGGTGCTGATGGTCAGCCACGCGCTGAACGAAGTGGCGATGTACGTCAACCGCATCGCGCTCGTGATGCAGGGGATGTTCCGCATCGGCGCGGTGGACGAGATCATGACCGAGCCGATCCTCACGGCGATGTACGGCATTCCGGTGCTGGTGGAACAGCTCGGCGGGCACCGCGTCGTCTGCGCGCGGCCGGGCGTCCCGCTGGAGGCGCGCGATGCTTAGCACCGTCCTGATCTTCAAGGAGGCGTTGTACGGCGCGCTCGTCATCGCGCTCGCCTGTTCCGTGCTCGGCGTCTGGGTGGTCCTGCGCCGCATCGTCTTCGTCGGCGCCGCGCTCGCGCAGCTGTCGTCCGCCGGCATCGCGCTCGCCTTGCTGCTCGGCGGCATGGGCATTGGCGGTGAACTGACCCACCATCCCGTCGCGGTCTCGCTGATTCTCACGCTCGGCGGCGCGGCCTTCTTTGCCATCGGCCACAAGGAGCGCGCCGGCATCCCGCCCGACGCCACCATCGGCGTCACGTATGCGGTGGCCGCCGCGTTCGGCATCCTGCTCATCGCCAAGGCCAAGGGCGGCGAGGTCCACGACATCTTCCTGCAGGGGAACATCCTCGGCATCACGAGCGCGGACGTGCTCGTGCTGCTCGCCGTGACCGTGCCGGTGCTCGTGCTGCACGCGGTTTTCTACAAGGAATTCCTCTTCGTCTCGTTCGACCGCGAGACGGCGCGCACGCTGGGGTACCGCGTGGCCCTGTGGGACCAGCTGCTCTACTTCACGTTCGGCATTGTCATCGCGTACGCGATGCAGTTTGCCGGCGTGCTGCTGGTCTTCAACTTCCTCGTCCTCCCGGCGGTGACCGGCATCCTGCTGGCGCGGGGCATGGCGGCCATCTTCGTCGTCGCGGCGCTCGCTGGGCTCGTGGCGTCGGTCGTCGGCTTCGCACTCTCGGTGCCGCTCGACCTTCCCTCCGGGCCGGCCATCATCGCGGTGTCCGGCATCATCGCCGCGCTCAGCTGGATCGTCCGCCAATTCCGAAAGCAGTAGCGCGCGCCTCCGGCGTTGGCGGCGGCGCGGGCGCTCCGTACCTTTGGGCCGTGCGCTTCCCTCGACTGAGCACCCTGGCGCTGGTGGTCGTGGCCGCGGCCTGCACGGACGCGGCCGCGCCGCGCGTGGATCCGCCCGCGTACGACCCGACGCAGCTGTCGGGAGGCCTCATCTATCGGTGGCCGACGGGCAAGACGATCGCGGTCTTCGTGGACCCGACGGCCGTGGGTGCTGGCGTGGACCTCGCCGGCGCCACCGCCGCCGGCATGGCAGCGTGGAAGGCCGCGCTCGGCGGCAGCCAGTTTGCCTTCCGCACCGCCGCCACGGCTGCCGATGCCGATGTCATCGTGCACGCGAGCGCCGCCCCGCGCCTCGTGGGACTCGCCGGATGCGCGGAGCCGCCGACCTTCGCCGGTGGCGTCACCTTCTTCTGTCCCGCGCGTGACAGCGCCCTCACGCTGCCGTTGCTGGGCGGCCCTGGCACGGGGCGCGTGAAGATCGACATCGCCATCAACCCGGCCGCCACGAACGCCACCAACACGCTGGGCGCCCTCGTCACGCACGAACTCGGCCACGCCGTCGGGATTGGCGGACATAGCTCCAATGCCCTCGACGTGATGTTCGCCCAGCCCGCGGTGAGCGTGCCGAGCAGCCGCGACATCTCCACGCTGCGCTGGCTCGTGCGGCAGGCGATCGGTCTCCGTCTGTAGGGGGATTTCGGTCTCTTTTCAGCCGGAACCCTGACGGTCACGAAGGCGGTCCGATTATCTTATTGGACTCCTATGAAACGCCAAGACGCCCTCGACTATCACTCCCGTGGCCGCCCCGGGAAGATCGCAGTTGTCGCCACCAAGCCGCTCGCCAACCAGCGCGACCTGGCCCTCGCCTACTCGCCGGGTGTCGCCGAGCCCTGCCTCGAGATCGAGAAGAATCCCGAGGACTCCTACAAGTACACGGCCCGTGGCAACCTCGTGGCGGTCATCAGCAACGGCACCGCCGTGCTGGGCCTCGGCAACATCGGGGCGCTGGCCGGCAAGCCGGTGATGGAGGGGAAAGGCAACCTCTTCAAGCAGTTTGCGGACATCGACGTGTTCGACCTCGAGATCGCCTCGGAGGACCCGGAGGAGATCATCCGGTTCTGCCAGCTGGTCGAGCCCACGCTCGGCGGCATCAACCTCGAGGACATCAAGGCGCCCGAGTGCTTCTACATCGAGGAGAAGCTCAAGGCGACGATGAACATCCCCGTCTTCCACGACGACCAGCACGGCACCGCTATCATCTCGGGCGCCGCACTGATCAACGCCGTGGAGATCGTGGGCAAGAAGCTCGGTGACGTGAAGGTCGTCTTCAGCGGCGCGGGCGCCTCGGCCATCTCGGTCGCCGAGCACTACGTCCGCCTCGGCGTGGACCGCAAGAACATCACGCTCTGCGACCGCAAGGGCGTCATCTACGCGGGGCGCGACAAGGACATGGAGCCGCACAAGGCCATGTTCGCGCACGAGACCGCGAACCGCACGCTGGCCGACGCCCTCGTCGGTGCGGACGTCTTCGTCGGCCTGTCGGCCGCCGGCGCCTGCACGCAGGACATGGTGAAGTCGATGGGCTCCAGCCCGATCGTCTTCGCGCTCGCCAACCCGACGCCGGAGATCCTCCCCGACGAGGCCAAGGCGGCGCGGCCCGAAGCGATCTGCGCCACCGGGCGCAGCGACTACCCGAACCAGATCAACAACGTCCTCTGCTTCCCGTTCATCTTCCGCGGCGCGCTCGACGTGCGCGCCACGACGATCAACGAGGAGATGAAGATGGCGGCCACGCGCGCGCTCGCCGCGCTGGCGCGGGAGCCGGTGCCGAACTCGGTGGCGGCCCTCTACGGGCTGACCAGCGTGCAATACGGCCCCGACTACCTCATCCCGTTCCCGTTTGACCCGCGCGTGCTCCTGTGGGTCGCGCCGGCCGTGGCGCAGGCGGCCATCGCCAGCGGCGTGGCCAAGGGCACCATCGAGATGGATGCCTATCGCGAGCAGCTCGAGGGGCGCCTCGGCCAGTCGCGCAGCGTGATGCGTGGCATCCAGGTGCGCGCCCATCGCGACCCGCGGCGCGTCGTCTTCCCCGAAGGCGAGGATCCCAAGGTCATCCGCGCCGCGCACATCCTGCAGGAAGAGGGCATCGCCAGGCCCATCCTCCTCGGCCGCGCCGAGCGGATGAAGCAGCGCCTCGACGAGCTGGGGATCGCGCTCAACGGCTGCACGATCATCGACCCCAACCTGTCGCCCGACCGCGAGCGCTACGCCGAGGAACTCTGGAACGGACGGCAGCGCCGTGGCCTGTCACGCGATGAAGCCTACTCGCGCATGGGACGCGGCATCTACTTCGCGAGCCAGATGGTCAACAGCGGCGACGCTGACGCGGTGGTGGCGGGCCTCAACAAGCATTACCCAGAGACCATCCGCCCGGCGCTCGAGGTCGTGGGCGCCGACGAGACCGGACTGGTGGCGGGCCTGTACATGATGGTGATCAACAACCGCGCCATCTTCTTCGGCGATACGACGGTCAACATCGACCCCGATGCCGACCAGCTCGCCAGGATCGCCCAGTCGGCGGCGCGCCTCGTGCGCACCTTCGGCATCGAGCCGCGCATCGCGATGCTGTCGTTCTCGAACTTCGGGTCGGTGAAGCACCCCGAGGCGACCAAGGTCGCCGAGGCCGTGCGGCTCCTGCGCGAACGCGAGCCCGACCTGATCGTGGACGGCGAAATGCACGCCGACACCGCGTTCGACGAGAACGTTCTCGCCATGCGCTACCCGTTCAGCCGGCTCAAGCAGGCCGCGAACGTGCTGATCTTCCCGATGTTGAGCGCCGGCAACACCGCGTACAAGCTCCTCAAGAGCCTCGGTGGCGCGACGGCGATCGGCCCCATCCTGGTGGGCATGAACCACCCGGTGCACGTGCTCGAGCAGGGCGCCGACGTGCAGGACATCGTGAACATGGCGGCCGTGGCCGTCATCGACTCGCAGGACCGCAACCGCTAACATGTCGCGCGCGGACCCGTCGTCGGGTCCGCGCGCGTGAACCATCAGGAGCCGTCATGCCCTTCAGCAACGCGATCGCGCCCGCCCTTCCCCGCTCGGGGCCCAACGGCCTCGCCGGCCAGGACCTCCAGCCGACCGGAACGGTCCACTGGAACCTCGTGACGCCGGAGCTCATCGAGGCCGCCGTCCGTCGCGGCGAGGGCCGCCTGGCGGATCTCGGACCGTTCGTGGCCGTGACCACGCCGCACACCGGGCGGTCGCCCAACGACAAGTTCGTGGTCAAGGAGCCCACCTCGGAGAAGGACGTGGACTGGGGCAAGGTCAACCAGCCCATCTCGCCCGAGCACTTCGCTGCGCTGCTCGCCGATGTGAAGCAGCACCTCAACGGCCTGCCCGAGCTGTTCGTGGAGGACCTGTACTGCGGCGCCGACCCGGCGCACCGCCTCAGCGTGCGCTACGTGCTGCCCAACGCGTGGCACGCGTCGTTCGTGCGCAACATGTTCATTCGCCCGGAGCAGACGGAGCTGCCCGGCTTCGCGCCGAACTTCACCGTCTATCACGCGCCCGAATTCCAGGCCGATCCGGCCCGGCACGGCACGCGCACCGGCACGTTCATCGTGCTGAATCTCGCCGCGCGAACCATCGTCATCGGCGGCACGCGCTATGCTGGTGAGCTCAAGAAGGCGATGTTCACGGTGATGAACTACCTGCTGCCGAAGGCCGGCGTGCTCTCCATGCACTGCTCGGCCAACATCGGCCCGGCCGGCGACACCGCCCTCTTCTTCGGGCTCTCCGGCACCGGCAAGACGACGCTCTCCGCCGATCCCGAGCGCGAGCTGATCGGCGACGACGAGCATGGCTGGAGCGCCGACGGCACGTTCAACTTCGAGGGCGGCTGCTACGCCAAGGTCATCAACCTCTCGGCCGAGGGCGAGCCCGACATCTACCAGACGACGCAGATGTTCGGCACGATCCTCGAGAACGTCGTGCTCGAGCCCAACCGCCGGCGGGTGGAGTTCGAGAACCAGTCGATCACCGAGAACACGCGGGCGTCCTATCCGCTGCACTACATCCGCAACCACGTGCCCAGCGGACGCGGCGGGCACCCCAAGAACGTCATCTTCCTGACCGCCGATGCGTTCGGCGTGCTGCCGCCCATCGCGCGGCTCACCCGCGAGCAGGCGATGTACTACTTCCTCTCGGGGTACACGGCCAAGGTCGCCGGCACCGAGCGCGGCGTCACCGAGCCGCAGGCTACCTTCTCCGCCTGCTTCGGCGCCGTCTTCCTGGTCTGGCATCCCACCAAGTACGCCGAGATGCTCGGCAAGCTGCTGGACGACCACAAGGCCGTGGTCTGGCTGGTGAACACCGGCTGGAGCGGCGGTCCGTACGGTGTCGGCAAGCGCATGCAGCTGTCGTTCACGCGTCACATGGTGCACGCGGCGCTCAGCGGCCACCTGCACGAGCTGCCGACCAACGAGGATCCGGTCTTCGGCCTGCATGTGCCGACCGACATTCACGGCATCCCCAGCAAGCTGCTCACCCCGCGCAAGACGTGGGATGACCCCAAGGCGTACGACGCGCAGGCCAAGAAGCTGGCCGAGATGTTCCGCAAGAACTTCGAGAAGTTCGGCAACGTGGATGCCGCAATCGCGGCGGCGGGCCCGAAGGGCTGAGCGGGAGCAGGACCCGATGCAGTCGAGGGCCGGCGATGGTCGCCGGCCCTCGTGCATTTTCCCCCGCACCACACCCTGTTCCTTGCACTCCACCGTGCCCCTGCCGCCTCCGCGCCGCCCGCAGCGCGGGCGGCGCTACGGTGTCGCACCCACCACCGAACTCCGTGACCGGCATCCATCCACTCGCTCGCTCACGAGCATTTCGTTCCACTCCGCACCCGACGGAATGGAGAAGGCGATGTGCACCGCCTCGTGCTCGACGCTGTGCACCACCTCGTCGAGGGAGCGTCGGCCAATGTTGAGCGTGTCCACATCGCGCGCGACGTCGATCTCACCCGTGGACGACGCCTGCGCCGAGGCCAGGCTGCCACCGACGCGCCACATGAAGGGGCGGACCACGATGCGCTTGTTGGCCAGCGATCCCTCCAGCACGGCGCCGTAGGCCTGGCACGCGCCGCCGCGCGCCTTGAGGTCGGCCACGCGCAAGGCGACCGCGCGGATGACCTCGTTCCCCGCGGAATCCGCGGCGCACCCCTCGCACGCGCGCAGTGCGACCGTCAACGGTGCGCTGCCGGGCCCCGCTGCCGCGCTGGGGGCGTCCAGCGGAGTCGGAGCCACCGCCACGCGCCCTCGCGCGCACGCGGCAAGCGACACGCCGACGAGGGCGAGAATAGGCAGCCGAGAAGCGCGGCGTCGCAATGCGGGCACGGGGACCGAACGCGGGTGGAATGGTCACGAATACTGTAGCCTCCCTGCCGCAGCACGCAACAATTTTGCGCGTCTGCCCTGATTTGATGCTGGACCCACCGCGCTCACGTGGCGACCTTTAGTCCGCCGTCTGCCGTCCGCCGTCCGCCGTCCGCCGTCTGCCGTCCACCGTCCGCCCTCCGCCGTCTTCCGTCTTCCGTCTGCCGTCCGCCGTCTGCCGTCCGCCGTCTGCCGTCCGCCGTCTGCCGTCCACCGTCCGCCGTCTTCCGTCTTCCGTCTTCCGTCTGCCGTCTGCCGTCTGCCGTCTGCCGTCCGCCGTCTGCCGTCCGCCGTCCGCCCTCCGCCGTCTTCCGTCTTCCGTCTGCCGTCTGCCCCCAAGATGCCCTTCATCCGCGACCCCCTCTGGAACAACATCCGCATCGACGGGCCCTTCCTGCGCCTCGCCGACACGGCCGTCGTCCAGCGGCTCCGCTACGTGCGACAGCTCGGGCTGGCGCATCTCGTCTATCCGGGAGCCACGCACTCGCGGTTCGAGCATGCGCTGGGGGCCTTTCACCTCGCCAACCGCACCCTGCGCCGGTTCCAGGAAGCGGGGATGCTCGACGGCATGGCAGCCGACGAACCGCGCGTGGTGGCGGCCGCCGCGCTGCTGCACGACGTCGGGCACTACCCGTTCTCCCATGCGCTCGAGGAGATCGGCGCGATGCATCACGAGGCGGTGGCCGAGCCGATGGTCACCGGCGGCGACGTGGCCGCCATCCTGCGCAGTGAGATCGCCGCCGACGCCCCCGAACGCATCTTCGCCCTGATGCGCGGCGAAAGCGACTCGCCGCTGCAGGGGCTCATCAGCGGGTCGCTGGACCTCGACAAGACGGACTACCTGAAGCGCGACGCCCTGATGTGCGGCGTGCCCTACGGCGAAATCGACGTGGATCGCCTGCTGCACGCCCTGGTGATCGTGGAGGATCCGCACCTCGGCCGTGCCGCGGTCGGCGTGCTGGAGAAGGCGCTGAGCGCGCTCGAGTCGCTGCTCTTCGCCAAGTACCAGATGTATCGGAACGTCTACTGGCACCATGCCGTGCGCAGTCCCACCGCGATGTACAAGCGGCTGGTGGACGACGCGCTGCGCGCCGGCGCCCTGCAGTCGAGCGAACTCGTGGCGCACACCGACGAGGGCCTCCTCCACGCGCTCCGCTCGCGCACCCCCGGCCCGCTGCTCGACGCCATCCTCTCGCGCCGCCTCTTCAAGCGTGCCATGGAGTGCCCCGCCGCCGAACTCGACGGCATCGACCTCGAGTGGATCGCCGAGGACCGCGAGCGCTCGCGCCGCGCGGAGGACGCCATCGCCGCGTCGCTCGGCTTCGCCCCCGGCGAGGTGCTCATCGACTATCCGCAGAAGGAGCAGATGCTCGGCCTCGATATCCCCGTCCTCACCCGCGACGGCCGCGTCGAGCGGCTCACGAGCCAGGGCATGGCCGGCGCCATCAACCTGCCGGTCCTCGCCGACCAGCTCTATCGCTCGGCGCGCTGGCTCCGCGTCTTCACCGTACGTCGCGTCAGCATCGCCCGCGACGACGCGCTGCGCCTGCTCGGGGCCTAGCCGGGCGCAGGACGCGGGCCCGTCAGAGACCGGCGCGCATCAGCCGCGCGGTGTCAGCAGCAGCCAGGACTGGGGCGGCGTGCGATGCTCCTGCATCAGCGCCTCGAGCGTGCGCGGCATGCGCGTGCGCCAGGGCTCGGCGACGCCAGCGGGAAGCTGCGACAGCACGCGCTCTTCCACGGCGATGCGGCGCACGTCGTGCGTCGGCAGGAACCGGTGCACCATCACGGCCTCCGTCGGCGACTCCGCCGGCCCGTGACATTCCACGAGGATCGTGGCTCTCTTCAGCGCCGGCACCTCCTGGGAGTCGAGCAGCGCGATCTCGCCACCGTCGATGTCGCACACGATCAACACGCCGCCTTCCGTGGCGAGGTCCGCGGCGAGGTCGGCACTGTCGCAGTACCCCGCCACCGTCACGCGGTCCTGGACACCGTTCGCGTGAACCGCGCCCTCGAGCTGGGCGCGCGCCTCGTCGCTCCACTCATAAGCCTTCACCGTCACGGCTGGCATGAGGCGCGCCATGCCCACGGCGTAGTAGCCGTAGCGCGCACCTACGTTCACGAGCGTGCGCAGCGGACGCGAGGCCAGCTCGTGCACCACGGCGAACAGCTCGCGTTCGTACGAACCCAGCAGCTCGGGCGCCGCGGGGAGCCCGGTGAGCTGCATCCCGGCGAACGGTCCGCTCAGCACCCGGTCCTTCGACAGCGCACGGAGCCGGCCGAGGAGAAAGCGGCGCTTCGGGCGAAGGACCCAGCGCACCGCATCGCGCAGCGGCGCCGGGAGGGCCAGGAAGGCATTGAGCAGCGCGCCGCTGTGCTCCACCGTCCGCCGCCCGGTGACGAGCTGCCACAGGATCCGAACGACGCCGGGAGGCCCGGACGCGGCGCTCGTCACCCGGCCTTCGATCGTCCGTGCGCTTCGGCGAGCTTGCGGGCGATGCCCCGATAGAAGGCGGCATCCGCGCCCTTCCCCTGCTCCTCGAGCGTGAGGGCGCACGTTTCGAGCGCGTAGAGAATGTTGCCCAGGTACAGCTGGGACAGGGAGCCGACGGTCTCGTCCTGTTCGCTCATCGGGCGCCCAGCGTCATCCCTGCTCGGCGTGGTCGAAGCTGACGACCTGGACCACGATGGCCGTGATGTTGTCGAGGCCGCCGCGCCCGTTGGCCTCGGCGATCAGCGCATCGACGATGCGACCGGGACCGGAGCGCGCCAGCAGGATCTGCTGGAGCCGGCGGTCGTCCACCATGCCCGTGAGGCCGTCCGACGCGACGAGGAAGACATCGCCCGCCCGGACCTCGCCCGAGTACAGGTCCGGCTCGACCGACTCGCCGGCGCCGACGCACCGCGTGATGACGTTGCTGTAGGGGTGGTAGCGGGCCTGTTCCGGCGTGAGCAGGCCGGCGTCCACCTGCTCCTGCACGTACGAATGATCCTTCGTGAGCTGGGTCAGCGCGCCGTCCCGCAGCATGTAGATGCGGGAGTCGCCGATCTGTCCGATCAGGTAGCGTCCTTCCGACAGCAGCAGCACCGACGCCGTGGTGCCCATCCCCTGCTTGTCGTTCTCCGCCAGCATGCGGTCGTAGATCGCGCGGTTGGCGTCGCGCAGCGATTGGGCCGTGCGGTCCGCCGCGTCGGGCTGCGACACGCTCTCCAGCTGGAGCAGCGAGCGCGCCACAATCTGCACCGCCATCTCGCTGGCCACCTCGCCCGCAGCGTGGCCGCCCATGCCATCGGCGACCATGAACACCCCGCGGTGCGAATCCGCCTCGGCGAAAAACGAGTCCTCGTTCCCGGAGCGGACCATCCCCACGTCGGATCGAGCGGCAACTGCGAGATGCACGAGTTATCGCCCCGTCGAAAGGAGGATCATCAGGAGCGAGGCGCCGGCGGCAGCGGCGGCCATGAGGAATGCGATCATGGCCCCGCACCCCTTCTTCTTGGTTTCGACCGGCGCGGCGGCCGGCTTTGCGGCGGCAGGTTTGCGCGCCTGATCCACGGCCACGGCAGCGATGGCACGCGTGCCGCCGCTCTCGTCGCCGGCGACGGCGATGGGGCGGAACGTCATCTTGATGCCGCCGAAGCGGACGTCGGGCGCGCCTTCGACCCGCTGTTCGCCCTGTACGCGACGGCCACCCACGTACGTGCCGTTGGTGGATTCCTGATCCACGATGTACCAGCCGCCTTCGCGCTTCTGGATCTTCGCGTGCGAGTCCGAGACGCTCTCATCGGCGAGCACAACGTCGTTGTGCGCGCCGCGGCCCACGTTGGTGAGCGCCGAGTGGATCTCGAACTTCGTCCCCTTCAGAGGCCCCTCGTTGACGATCTCGAGCGTGGCCAGCGGCGACTTCCCGGTGGGCGCCGGCTTCGCCGGCGGCGCGGGCGGGGTCACCGGAGCAGCAGGCGGCGCCGGCGGCGCCGAGGGCGCGGCTGACGACGCGATAGCAGACTCAAGGTCCAGTCGCGCATCCGGAGCCTTCGACGGGACCGCAGGTGCGGCGGGTGCGGCGGGCGCGACTGGCGGTGCCGCCGGCGGCGCGGGCGCGGGCGGCGTG
>CAYQCP010000040.1:0-28059 GCA_964416005.1 uncultured Gemmatimonas sp. | reverse complement strand
GACCGAGTGGGCAATTCTTTCCGGTGAAAGTGTGCAATTCAAACCGGTGTTGACATGCCGGCGCGGAGTTCGACACGAGGCGCTGGGCGAAGCAATCCCCCGAAGGTCAACTCTAGACCGCGTAGCTCGGGATAGGGCTTGATGCAGCCTCCGCGCGTGCTCTCGTAGCAGATGAGTATGTGGCCCATGCCGAGCGCGAGCCAATCTTTCGCGATTTCCGCGTAGGGGCTCAGTTTCGCATCCCTGGAGCCGCTCACGCTCGCCGCGAGGCGGACACCACCGATATGCCGATCACGCAACTCGCCGCCGTTCGCGCGGCCGCCACCGATTGTCGCATCGACGGCGAATGACGGCTTGGACTGCGCGCCGGCTGGATACTCGGCGACGAGGAGGAGTGCGACAAGCAAAACCGTCTTGCTCATAGCAAACCTCCGACACCCCCGATGACTGGCCCGCGACGCGGCGCTGTCCTCGCGACCGCAGAACACACGCTAGCGAAGAACTCTGCGTTCATCATTGACACCCGCTTGGTAAGCCGGTCACCGAGGTACCGGCAACATTCGCTTCCCAGAACTTCCGATACTCCGCCCGCGTTGCCTCGACATACGGCCTTCGTTGTTCAACCAGCTGCTCTGGCGTGAGGTCATCAAAACGCAATCCTCTCCTCGTGGCTTGATCGAAGTAGCGGTTGTCCGCCGCGTTACAGAAGACGCAGGATGCGACGATGTAGGCGGGATCGTCGCGATTCGCGTGCCCCCTCGGCAGCAGGTGATCCCACGATAGGCTGAGCCACGCGGAGAACGAGGCGGTTCCGTCCAGGCCACAGTAGCGACAGCGGAATCTGTCACGCTGAAGTACCGCGAAGGCGTATCCTCTTAGCGCATCGGTGAACTTGCGCACGGGTGTCTCCATCGGAAGGACAAGCTCGCGGTAAGCCGCGCGATTCGAACGGCGGGAATCGCGCTTATCTCGCCCGTGCATGCAAAGCAACTGCTTTCAGCCGTCTGTCACACCTTCATGTGACCGGCGGAGTGCCGCACCTATTGACTGCCACGTTTTTCCGATCAGCGCTTCAATCTCGTCGATGCGGCTGAGCAGCGACACGTAATCTGCGTCCTTTATCGCGATGAACTTGGCATTGCCTGGGTAGCTCTTCACAACAGGCTTCCTCGCAGACATGTCAGTGTGCGCAAAGAGCCTGTTTCTCATGTCTATCAACTCGGCGTGAAGCGTACGGGATTCCTGCGGTACGACTTCGATTGATAGGCGGTGTCTGGTAGAACCGGGTCCCCGGTTCGACGAGAATGGCCTTGAATAGGCAATGATGATGTCCCTGAGCATCATCTCGCAAAAGTCGTCCGTTTGTCGTTGCCTGAGCTTCGATAATGTGCTCAGCGCAATCGCCATGTCCTGGGAATATAGGGCCAAGAACCGATACTCGATATTTGGATCTGTTCGCCCTGCGGAATTATGCGCATTCATTGATCCCATGGGTGGAGAGTTCCGCACGACGATTAGGTCGCCCCCGCTCGGGATCCTGAACCAAGGTACTCCGGCGTGAGGATCAACCTTGGTAGGGACCGAGGAAACGCTCGCCATTGAAGTGGATCAGGTGCGTCGGCGCCTCGGCGCACCAGACCTCAGTCTCCCAGGCTATCTGCTCCAAGTAGCGCGCCATTAGTGCTCTCGTCGGGAATGCCGTGACGTAGACGAGGCCAGCAGAGCTTGAACCAAACAGTTGTTTGAGCTCACCGTGCCGCTTTCCGTCGACAGGGCCATGACTCGTGACGGCCTCACACAGCAGGAGCCAGTTTTGGCGAGGAGCGAATATCACGACGTCTGGCATCTTGCCGTGTCCACCGACGGTGACTCCGAGTTTCAGAAGCGCCTCTCGATTCGCATAGACCCACTTGTCCCCGGTGTCTCCCGCGTAGAGCAGCGTTCCGCCCGGTGCGAAATGGGCACCGAAGACTTCAACGATCTGACGAATTAGATCGCTGTGGGCTCCGGGCGACAGCTGCACTTCGAAGCCCTCCTCGACACGTAACGGCACGTGCCTGAGTTCTCTTGCCGCCGCGTATTGTGCCGCGAGACCTTCGCCAGCAGAGCGGAACCTCGCGAGGGCCGTAGTCCACTCAGCAGTTCCGAACGTCCTGACGAGCTTGAGAGCGGCTGGCGAGATCTGGTAAACCGCTTTGGGACTGTTCACTGCACGCCCCGGATCGTCCGGGTTGTAGATGGCGATACCAGCGTCACAGAACTGATGCATCGACTGTCGCCGAATTGTCTCTCTTGTATTGGGCGCGTACGGCTCATCCATATAGTGCTCTCCGGCGAACTCCATAATCGGGGTAATCCCGATTAGGGGTGCTTCCGCCGCGCTCCACGGCAACTGTGGCGTGATTCCGGCAATGGCAAGAAGACAAAGGGCGGAACGATCATTGAGCTGGCCTTTTGGCATCCCGACTGCCGCCAGAATCTGCCTTGCCTCTCGGATTCGATTGTTCACCTGTTCTGCTCTCCAAGCCGTACCAGTTCGTCGGTCGACGGAAAGCGAAGGCGCCTCAGATCTGTCGCGTTGACCTGCGTGTGGCCACTGAAGGTTCGAAAGTAGTTGTCCACTTCTTCAGAATTGAGGTACGCGACGAGTCCTCGCGCGATCGTTGGTGAAAGACCACGACGGCTCTGGTGGATGATGTTTAGGTGATTCTCAAAGCCAACGACGTCAACGGGAATACGTGTACCGTCAAACAGGTAGGCGACGATGCGACGCCTTTCCTCTTTCGAGGTGAAGCGACGAAGTACCACATAGCAACCGTTTGGCATCAGCCACTTCTCTGTCTCAACGTTTCGTTTGATCGCATTCGGTTTTCTGCCTTGCCTAGGCCACTGAAACCGTCCGCCGGCGAAATGCGAAGCGTATAGGAGCGGAACGGTTCCCGGCTTGGGATCAGAGTTGATGTGGTTCCGAAGCCGAAAGTCCACAACGGGACCAGTGCAAACATCAAGTCCAAGCTCGCGAAGAGTGCTTCCGGGGAGCCCAACTGCCCCGATCGAGTCGAGTGTCGGCACATGCAGCGTAAGGTCAGAATCATCAGCAGCGACAATCTCGGAGAACGCGCAAACCCGAACCGCAACATCCTCGAGTCGTTGGTCAGTCGACGTTGAGACATCGACGGACTGCTGTCTACCTCCTACGACCAAACGCAGAATGACGTTCTCCTGCAAGACCGAGTCGTCAGCGAACGCCGAATCCCGCCGACCGAATACGTGAATATGAGTGATCGCAGCACGCTGGAGCAGCCACTGACGAAATGAACGGAAGTACGTGCCGTTCATAAAACTGCGCGGGACAATCGCCACCACTTGTGCGTGAGACCGGCACAACACTACGGTGCAAGCCAAGAAGCACGCGTAGAGGTTCGTAACTTCTAGCCCGAGCTTCTTTGCCCAGAGACGATACTGTGACCTCGCGCCGATCTTCCTGTACGGCGGATTCAAGATCGCATGAGTGTACGCCGGGCTGTCTCCGATGGTTGCTAGCATCGTGGCGTGCGCCACGAAATCTCGTGAGTGGACGACCGCTTCCACACGATCTAGGGATGCGAGCGTTGCCCTCAGTTCAGTCGCGAACGTTGGTTCGGTCTCGTAGGCGGTAACGCTCATTGGCCGATTGCCACGCACTTGTGCAGTAGCAGCCGCCAGCACGCCCATGCCGGCGCCGGGATCGAGCAGCGCGATAGGCCGTTCATCATCGAACACAAAAAGGGAGGCCATGAACCGGGCGATCGGAGCAGGGGTGAAGAACTGACCATGCTCTGACCGGTGGTCGCGGTCAAGCGCCCCAGAGACCAGGCCCCGTCGATCGTCGACAGCCTCTAGCACGGATCCGGCTGTCGCTTGCTGTGGCTCCAAAGGAGAGTACTCCATGTCGCCCATTTGAAGGAGAATACTGGCAACGAGCCCGCTTTCGCACTGTACGCGATTGCCACGATAGCACCCACTTAACCTACTAGGTCGAGAGAACCGATTCGATAGCGCCATCGCAATAGCCCGGCGTCTTCTCGTGTAGCGACAGAGCGGTCGACCTCTGGTCGCAAGGAACGCAAAGGCCAGCATTTACTTGTGCTTCGACCGTTTCTGATGACGCGCGTGTGGGCAGCCACTCCCCACCAGAACCAAGATGCAGGGGTGGTCGCCCAAACGCTTGCACACCCACGACCGCCGGTAGCAAGCCTCGTTAGTTCACCTACTTGCGGCGCGCCTCGATGCCCTTTCGCCAAGTCTCGAGTCTTTCCACCTCATCGTTCAACACATCCAAAGCTGGCATGGGTTGGTTTATTGCCGCAGACAGGTCGTGTCCGGGCATCCACGTAGAGGCGATGGTCATCCCCGCATCTACGGCCGCGGTGTCCGCATCAGTGATGTCGGAGATCTTCTTGAGTTGCTGCGTGGCCACCTTTCGGGAAAACCGTCGAATAGCGCCTCCAAGCAAGACCTCCTCGACACCACACTCCCAAGCCTCTCTCAAACGACCCCACAACATGGATGTCTGCAACTCGATTTGTTCCTTGTCGAGCGATTCTGTGGCTGCCCTCAGTTGCAGCACCTGCTGCCGAAGCCAACCGATTCTCTGCTTGAGAGTCTGTCCGTACCATGGCAGTCCGTCGACCGGAACACCACGTTTGGATCCTCGGTGCGTGAGGAATGCCGCTTTCCACGACGCCCCCTGGCGTTTGCTCTCTTCTTCTAGGAAGAGCAGGAAGACAAGATCGTGGGTGAAGACGATAACTTGCCGGGCTCTTGCCTCCTCTACGAGTCGCGCGGCAACGATTGCACGGCGTTCATGATCTAGTGACGACACCGGATCGTCAAAGACGACGCCAGACTGCGACGGTTGCGTCGACACTTCCGCGAGGAAGCCGGCGAGCGCGATACACCGTTGCTCGCCCTCGCTGAGGACATCAGACGCTGACCACCCTTGGGCCTTCGCCGTGGTAAATCGAACTTGGTGATAGGTTACTCCCTTGGCACCGTGCTGTGGTTCGACGGAGACGGTAAGGTGACGAAGGTTGAGCCGATCGAGTTCAGTTTGGAAGCGCCGACGCAACTGATCAGAGATACCGGCCTTTGTCAGTTCAGTGTTCTTTGTAGTGATGCCAACAGTCTCGATATGCTTCATGGCACTCATTAGTGCCTTACGCCGCACACGGCGTGTGCGCTCTGCGAGAACCTCCGGAAGCAGAGTCCGCAGTTGTTTCCGCGCGCTTAGTGCCGAGTACTCATCGCGCACGGCTTGAGCCGCCTCAGGTTCCGCTGAAGCCGCCAAGGCCAAAACGTGCGCGCTCTCACGCCCAATTAGCCCAGATAGCATCCCGCTCGCTTCAGCAGCGAGCGTTGTGGCAGGCAATGCCGCGCCCCCGTTCAGAGCCTCGACGATCTGCTCCCTCAGCGCATCGGCACTCGCAAGAAACGCTAGAACAGCGTCAGCGGTCGCCACACTAACCGCACGGAGCTCCTCGACGATCGTCGCATCGTCAGGTGTGGACGGCGACAGTGTCCGTAACTCCGCAATCGCGTCCTCAAGAGCGGTGGCTGCCTCAGTCTCTGCAAGAAGCGCCTCGTGCGAGGCAAAGGCTGAGAAGGAGCGTAGACGCTCTCGGCCTGGTGCGTCAAGCGTCTGCTTGCATAGAGCGCATGCCGTGTCAACGCCTTCATCGAAGAACTCGCCGTCACGGGGTAAGACAATCTCTGAGTATCGCTTCGCTGCCGCCCAGAGCTCTTGCCAGGCCGCTGAGCCAATAGTCCACTCTGGGCTATAGCCGGCAGCTTCAGCGCGAGCGCGCGTCGCTGCTTCCGTTGCTGTCTTCAGCCGCGCGGCCATGGCTGCCAACGCGTCGATTCGCTCACTACCGAGGGCTCTTGAGACAGCGTCAACCCGACCTAACAGTGCCCGAAAGCGCGCCACGCGCAGCTTCCCCTCCGCCGCCCGTCGCGCTGGCGCGTCTACGTCAAGGGCGGCTACCTGTCGTCTCAACTCGACGAGCCGAGACTCTTCCGCTTCCGAAAGGGTCCCGAGCGCATTCAGGTCCTGTTCAGCGCTGCCTTCATCCAATGCAGCGATTGTAGTGCCAACAGCGTGCTCTCCGATGAGCTCAGGAAAAGATCTGTCCGTCCCAAGAGCACCGAGCTCGCCTTGAAGGGACGACCGAATGTGGTCGCAGGCCTGCGCTAACTTTGGGAAGACATCGAGGCCGAAAGGACGAAAGGCAACGTCGGTCTTTTCGTCGACGTAGACTGTCGCCGTCGCCGTGTCAAATACGCTTATGTCACGGAGCGCCTCGGGACGGACAGCGTTTACAGTCCACGCGAAGGTGTGCGGAGATTGGCCATGCAAGAACGTAACTTCCGCTTTTGGTGCACCTTGGCCCATCTCGAAGACATCTGGCAGCACACTCCCTGCATCTCCTCGAGCGCGGCATGCGTGCTTCAAGATGCGCGCGTAACCGGATTTGCCAGCACCGTTGTCTCCGTAGATGACTGACAGACCCGTCGCTGCAAACGAGAGTGTGAGTTTGGGCGCGAGTGCGTTGATGTTCTCGACGTTCGTCACCCCGGTAAGCGCCACAGTAGTCGTGCTGTGGGTCTGGCAAGTAATGTCGTCCTTGCAAAGGTGTTTCGCTGACGGAAATGAATCCGGAACATCAAGGCCGGCCGATCTGCGGCAGAGTTGAGTCAGTTCCTGTAGGTCTTCCGGAGTCAGACTTCCAACCCGGAACAGGCGTCGGAGCGCATCACGTTGCCACGGTGGCCGGCCCTCCGCCCAAGCCAGAATCTGATCAGGGATAGGTGTTGTCATTGGTCAACGAGAATGCAAGAAGTTAACGGCGGTCAGATTAACGGCGATTTGAAGGCTTCACTGCGTTTGAAGCATCGCCTGTTTCCCGGCAAAGAGCCCATCATCGGAGAGAAGGTGGATTACTCGAGGTGCCAACGTCGAGATAGTAACAACTTCGAGGTGGCTCAAATCGTAGTGGACCTCGAAGTGCGCTGATACCGTCCACGTGTGCCGGAGAAGCAGAGTTGCATGCTCCACCTGTCGCGGTGCGCGGATCTCCTTGCCACCTTCGTCGTAGTCAACCTGCCACAGCCTCTCGTCGGGAACCACGAGCATCGGTACGAGTGCATGCAACTGTGGCCGCTTGAGTGCCTGACGGACGGTTCGTTCAAGCAGTTCTTTGGAACTCGACACGGCCTGGTGCCACTTTTCGAATGCCGCGGTGTCGGAGCTCGAGAATTGGCCACTCTCAAGCATGCTCGGTTGGTCGGTAGCCCGGCCGACGGGTTCCCCCGACTTGTAGATCGTGTCATCGTCGGACTGCTTGAATGTCTCGGGAAACACTTGGCCGCCGAAGGTCCAACGCTTCAGCACGCTATGATATGCCTCCGAGTCAGTCCTTGGCGTAGCGTGAATCAGCAGAGGTGCTTCAGGCCGGAGGTTCTTGCACTCGACTGCTAAACGCAACGTGCAATCATCGACGGAGGCGAGGGCGCGAACGTCGAAACCGCGAATCTTTTCCGTAATCGGGTCGACATAGGTGCCGGCATGTTCGCATTCAGCACCCATCGACCGAAGAGATGCGAGAGCGGACATCTCAAATGCGAAATCGGATGACTGCTTTAGGAAGTCGACTATGTCTTGTCTTGCCAGGGGGCGCTTCGATGGCTTGGCCACGAATCCATCCAGGTTTGTCTAGCGAATTGGCGCCATGCTGCGTGTCCCACTGCGGCCGTACGCGTGGATATGGCCGAGCCAGCCTCCGGGGCGTAACGGCTTTACTCCGGCCTCCGGCCACGCCAGCTCCAACCCTTTGTTGGACGACAATGCGCGAGCCTACTTACCGCGCATCCGGCCACGAGCATCCTGAATCGCTAACTTACCGGGCGCGATGCCAACCATTCTCCCGTCTGCACCCTGAACGGCGCGATACCCCGGACGAATGGCGACCATTCGCCCATCTGAGCCCTGAACGGCTCTCGCCTCAGCGGGAATCTCAACCATCCGTCCGTCGGAGCCTTGGACGGCGCGAGATCCTTCGTCGATTGCTACCATGCGTCCGTCTGACCCCTGGACGGCGCGCTCGCCCGCTGGCACCGCAACCATTCGGCCATCGCTACCTTGCACAGCGCGACCGCCTGGGGGAATGGGAACCATGTGGCCGTCAGCACCCTGCACGCCTCGCCAGCCATCGCGGATCGTTACCGTCCGGCCGTCAGAACCAGTGAGCTTACGCGGCATCTTGACTTGAACCCTCTCCATGGATTGACGTCTAACGACAGGTGTTCAGTTGCGAACGCTCTGATGGAATGAGACGGTAGCGCCGTCGATACCAAGATCTCCAGCGTTAGCCAGCAGTGACGCCTACTTCGGCATTCGGCGGACAGCCCCCCGGTGGCCACTTCCCGAGACGTTCCACTATGGACGCGCCGCGAGAAGCTCATCAAGCTTGGCCGTCACCGCCTCGATTGCCGATGCGCCTTCGGCGCGAAAGCGCACGATGCCGCGCTGGTCGACGACCACGAAGACCGGGGTGGCTTCTCGCAGGTTGTATGTGGCCCACGCGGCACTATCCCGCATCGTGACCGTCCCGCGCATCGGAAACTTCGTCAGATGCTGCTCGAGTTCGACGCGGCTCGTGTCCTTTGGGATGGCGACCCACACGTACTTCGCCCCGTACTTACTGACCAGTTCGTTTGCGGCGCTTCGCACCTGCTCACTGTAGTGGCAGTCGGTTGCCCAGAATTCGAGCAAGACCACCTTTCCAGTTTGCTTCGAGAGTCGGAAGGCACCGCCGGTGAGTGTTCTTGTAGCCACATCTGGCGCGCGGCGACCTTCCGCGACCGCGACGGCGCGGTTCGAGGGACGAATACGCAGCCATGTCCCAGCAGAATCAATCGCGGCGAGTTCGAACACGTGACTTCCGATGGCGAACGGCATCGACGCCAATACATGTTCGGCGGCCACCGCGCGTCCGCCGACAGCTACAGTGGCCTGTTCCGCAAACTGGCCATCGCCGTTCAGGTCGATAACGAACGCGGTGCCCTCGTTCAGGGCGTAGAACGGATGGCCGTGACTTTCATTCTGTATTCGGACGGCGTAGTCATGCCCATCGAGGCGCCAACGACCGACTCGATACTCGGCAATTCGCGCGTACGTGTACCCGTCGTCCGCCACCAACACCTGGTACGGAACCCGGCGCATGTTGCCAGACCGACTCCGGACGGTCAGTTCCACGTTTGCGACCCGCGCTCTTTGGCGTCGCTCGAACGTGAGTACGGGCGCGCGTGCGAAGTTACCGGCGCCGCCTGTATCGATGACATACGTGGTGTCCGTGCTCACGGCCGAGGTGAATCGCACCACACGCACGGGTTGCATGCCGTCCTCGGCGATGACGTTGGCGACCTGCACGCGACTCCAACCGTCGCCGAGTCGCAAGGAGCCTTGCAGTCGTGTCGGCACGGTGTCGAAGAAGATGTTATGGAGTCCCCGTACGACACCGGGATCGTCAATCCGGTCAAGAGTGACCACCGTACCGACCGCCGTGGCGGACCCTCGGTCCCTGCTCGCGGTATGCGAGGCACACGCCGCCGCGCCCACCACGGCTATTACCGCACCGAGATGCAGACCTACCGAGCGGATTCGAGAACTCATCTTGCGGGTACTCCTCAGTCCGTCGCAAATGATGCCTAGCGTGTGCTTCTGCTGCGAGCGTCGTCAGATCGCGCCCGCACCGTTCTCTGTGAGTGAGCTTCACGAGGCTAACGGTGAAGTATCCGTCGCTGTATCAGGCCGGCTCCGCCACGACAGCGGTGAGTAGCTTGAACTGCTTCATCTCAGCTCGGACTTCTCGAATCTCCTTGTTGAGCTGAGAGATGTACTCTTTCGCAACCTGTGAGAAGAGATCGTCACCCACATCGACAAGTTCAATCTTGAATTCTCCGGCCCGCGTACGTTCGATCAGCCGGTTGAACGCACTTTTCACCAGATTGGGATTGTCCTCTGAAATGGGGATGCGAACGCTGCCCTCCTCGAGCGCAATGTCGAGAAAGTACTTCTCCCCTTCATTCTGCACCGAGGCTTTAACTGTGACCATAGATCCTTCCTCTTTCGCCGAAGGCCGCGGGACCGCCCTCAAGGGTTCTCATGCTCACGATGCGCCAGTCAAGATGGTCGTCCTCGTCAGCCGAGTTTAGGAGTCGATTCGTAAATGGATTCCCAGTGTACGTCTTGTATCCACTGGAATCGTGAGACCGGAAGACAGAGCTGTACGGCAGAGTTCGTACCGCGATGTTTGCGTCGTGGGTCGAAATGAATACGCGCTTCCCAGCTCGGGCGCGTTCTTTTATGAGCGGAACAATGACATCGCTGATGTACTCATTGCCTAAGCTCCGTTCAGGCTCGTCAAGGATATACACGTCAGCATCACGAGCAAGCTCCTCCTGTAGCATAACCATCGAGGCCTCGCCGCTGGACGGCACGTATGGTTGCCCGTCAAGTGCAAAGAACTTCCTAAACAGCACTAGCTCATACACGGTCTTGATGTCCTCTACGTCCTCGATGTCTCTAAGGCGCGCAATGCACTGAAAGAGGTCTTCTCTGTATACAGCGGCATGTACGGAACGGACCTCCACTGCGAACCTCTTCTGAGTCAGCTTCTTCGTGCGCGCGAGGCTAGACAGCTCGCCGTCAGTGATGCCCCCGTTCTGGAATCGAAACTCCGTGTGGAGTTCAAGAGTCCCCTTGTTCTTGCCGAGTGTTCCAATCTTGTGTACGATCGTGGGAATCTGAGTGTCAATGCTTCTTAGAATCGCCCCAGCGCTGACAGCAATCTGGTTACGGTTTGCGGCGTAGCCGCGGTATCCTGTCGTAGTAGGCTTAGCGGGGGATCCGGTCTTGCGTTCAACTTCCTTGCGAAAGAGCGAGATCGCGGAGTTGAGCATTCGTGTCTCCTTCCAAGACACAAAGTCGTCCCACGACCTGCGGCGAAGCCCATCGAGCAGTATAGACAGGAGCCGGAGCAGTTCGACGCGCTCCGCCGCCGGAAGCTGTGCACGGACAGTTTCGCTGCCCTCGAGAAACGCCAGATACGCACTCGTCTTTTCTGCAGCGTCCAGCATCTCGAGGAACCGACGCTTCCCGGAACCCTCCTCCTCAGGCTCAATCTCCTTCAGGAGGATTCGTTTTGCATTGCGATTCGTAGTCCGCGCGGCAAAGTAGCTAAGGTACTTGCTTGGAACCGTGACCTCAGCATCCTTGGCCCCGCGGAGCGACTCAATCTCGTCTGAGCAGTAGTGAATGCCGTACGGGACCAAGTTGATCTGCAGGTTCTTGCCCTTGATGTCGAAGATCTCGTGCAGACGATCACTCCCGGGCTCGTACACCTTTGCGGCGAGGCCGTGCTCTGAGTAGTGGCGAGCTATCGCGTGCAGAATGCACGACTTGCCGGTGCCTTTTGCGCCAAAGATGACGTTAATGTCGTTGAATGCCCGGAGTTTCAGAGAGCTTTCGTCGT
Organism: uncultured Gemmatimonas sp.; assembly: GCA_964416005.1. Taxonomy (GTDB): domain Bacteria; phylum Gemmatimonadota; class Gemmatimonadetes; order Gemmatimonadales; family Gemmatimonadaceae; genus PNKL01. Next base: position 16,486 of record CAYQCP010000040.1, on the reverse strand, counting down.
CGAAGGGCTGCAGTACGAGTTCTTCAGAGGTCTTCCTGTGAAGCGCCGTGTTGATAGTGGTCTGGTCCTTCGCGAGCAATAGGCAGAAGTGCTCAAAGCTGTCTACGGGAAGACGAAGTTCAGGCAGGTCGCGAGCTATGTCCTCGTACTCCGCCCAGTCTTGTACATCCGATCCGTAAATCGAAGCGTGGCCGTGCGAGATGTAGATGCCCGCCGAAATGGAATTCGTAACTTCTCTGACTACGTGCTGAGGGTGCTTGGTGCCAGCAAGCAGCGCCGTTAGCGCGCCCTCCGAGAGATTGGGCTTCTTCTGGCGATAGTGCGCGACGTAGAGAGGCTCTAGCTGCTCAAAGTACGCTAGTACGCTGGCAATCGTCGCGGTGAAGGAGTCGGGCGTTGACACGCCTACGAGTTTCGACAGTGTGTCGGCGAACTGGGCGGATCGCTTCGGTGACACGATCACAAGAAGGTGCCCCCGGACACCCTCCTCAAGGACGTCGAGCTCTACGCCAGGCCAGACTTGGGCATTGGCCTTGAGGCCATCTTCAATCTCGCGGTACTGCGCGAGGTCAAAGTAATTGTGATTCGTGATTGCGATGATGCCAACGTCGGTCGCCAGAATCTTCTCGCAGCAGTCCGCGGGCGAGATGCTCCTGGTCTGGGCATCGCCTGATTTGCATCGGAGTGTATGAGTGTGAATGTCAATGCGCATTCATGTGACTCTATCTGATGACGCCGTGAGCTGCGTTCAGTCCGGATGGTCCGGCAAGATGTATGTCGCGGAACGAAATTGGGACGCGCAGTGTGCGTAGCGGCCTTTCTGATTCGGCAGAGCCTTCCAAGGCGATCTAACATGAAATCAGTTGCAGGCCATTCGATCACGACGAAGTGCCTTCCTACACAAACCCAATCCTATCACCCCACGTCACGCATCAATATCGGACGTGCCGACGCAGCCCGCCAATTGATTCTCGACGCCCCTCTTCCGTTCAGCCGACAGTGTTGTTGCCCGTTGGCGTTGGCGTGAGTACCAGATAGATCAGTCGCCCGGCAGCACGGGCCCATGCCCTGCGGCAGACCGAACCCTGCAGCGACTTCACCCCCGGCGTGCGCAGCATCCTCCCTCCCCGTGTGCCCTCCCGCCTACTATAGAGTAGGCACGTCAACACCCAGTGAAAAGTCGCCGGTACATTGGGAATCTGCATCAAATGCACAAGAATAGATCAATTCTGACAGTCACCACCTTGAATTCGCTTAATTGTCCATATACTTTTGCATATTCTGCATTTTTCGCAGAACACCCCGCCAATCCCTCGCCCGGATCACCACCCCATGAACGCCCGCGCCGCTGCCCTCAAAGCCATCGCCTCGCGCGTCGTCGCGAACCCCAACATCCCCTCCACCAGTGATGGCGGAGAGCCGATCTCCCACTACTTCGGCTCGCTCACCTTCGGCGCGCGCCAGATGCGCGACAAGCTCCCCAAGGAAGTCTTCGCCAAGCTGAACTCGGCTATCCGCCTCGGCAGAAAACTCGACGTCGATATCGCCCCCACCGTCTCCCAGGTCATCAAGGAATGGGCGATGTCGCACGGCGTTACCCACTTCTGCCACTGGTTCCAGCCGCAGACGGGACTCACCGCCGAGAAGCACGATGCCTTCTTCTCGTTCGATGAGAACAAGCTCCCCATGGAGTCGTTCACCGGCGAGCAGCTCATCCAGAGCGAGCCCGATGCCTCCTCCTTTCCGTCCGGCGGCCTCCGCGCCACCTGGGAAGCGCGCGGCTACACGGCGTGGAACCCGGCCTCCCCCGTCTTCATCATGGAGTCGGCCGGCACCAAGACGCTCTGCATCCCCTCGGTCTTCATCGGCTACAACGGCGAAGCGCTCGACGAAGTCACTCCGCTCCTCCGCTCGTCCGACGTGCTCTCGCACAAGGCCATGGAAGTGCTCGAGCTCCTCGGCGACAAGGGCGCCATGCGCGTCTACACGACCATGGGCGCCGAGCAGGAGTACTTCCTCATTGACCGCGGACACTTCTCGCTGCGCCCCGATCTCGTGATGGGCGGGCGCACGCTCATCGGCGCGCCGCCGCCGCGCGGCCAGCAGCTCGAAGACCACTACTTCGGCGGCATCCCCGAGCGCGTGCAGGCCTGCATCGCCGAGGTGGAGTACGAGCTCTATCGCCTGGGCGTGCCCATCGTCACGCGCCATAACGAAGTTGCCCCCTGCCAGTTCGAGATGGCCCCCGTCTTCGAAGAGACGGACATCGCTACCGACCACAACCAGCTCGTGATGGCCATCCTCCGCAAGGTGGCCATGCGGCACGGGCTTGTGGCGCTCCTGCACGAGAAGCCGTTTGCGGGCATCAACGGCTCGGGCAAGCACTGCAACTGGTCAATGTCCATCACCTCCGACAACGATCTCGATGGCGTCAACCTGCTCAAGCCGGGCAAGACGCCGCACCAGAACCTGCGCTTCCTCCTGTTCCTTGCCGCCGTCCTCAAGGGCGTCTACAAGCACCAGGGGCTGCTGCGCGCCGGCATCGCCACCTCGGGCAACGAACACCGACTCGGCGCCAACGAGGCGCCGCCGGCCATCATCTCTGTCTTCCTCGGCGCGATGCTCACCAACATGATCGACGACATCGTCGCCGGACGCACGGGTGCGTCGGCCGATGCCGCGATGATCAAACTCGGTGTCGCCAAGCTCCCCGAGATTGCGCAGGACAACACCGACCGCAACCGCACGTCCCCGTTCGCCTTCACCGGCGCCAAGTTCGAGTTCCGCGCCGTCGGCTCGTCGCAGTCCATCGCCTTCCCGGTGATGGTGCTCAACACCGTTGTCGCCGAGGCCATCGGTGAGCTCATTGCCGACCTCAAGGACGAACTCAAGAAGACCAAGAGCATTGACGACGCCGTGCTCAAGGTCGTGCGCATCGCCTTCAAGGAGACGTCGGCCATCCGCTTCGAGGGGAACGGCTACTCCGCCGAGTGGGTGAAGGAAGCCAAGAAGCGCGGCCTCCTCAACCTCCGCCGCACGCCGGAAGCGCTCGACCAGCTCAAGGCGCCGGCCACGCGGAAGCTCTTCACCTCGCTCGGCATTCTCTCCGAGGCCGAACTCGAGAGCCGCTACCACGTGCGCATTGAGCGCTACCTCAAGGACATGCTCATCGAGATGCACACGATGCGCGAGATCGCGGACACGATGGTCCTCCCCGCGGCGCTCAAGTACCTCGGTGTGGTCGCCGACGCCGCGCAGAAGTCCAAGGGCGCCGGCCTCAAGATCAACCCCGCGGCCACGGCAGCCACCGCGCTCGCCAAGCAGATCGCCGACCTGCAGAAGCGCACCGCGGCGCTGCGCGCAGCCGCCGAGAAGGGTGACTCGATGCACGAGACGCCCGGCAAGTGCGCGCAGTTCCTCACGAGCACGGGTGCGGACTGCATGGCGGCGGTGCGCGAAGTCTGCGATGCGATCGAACTCACCATTGGGGACGAGTACTGGCCCCTGCCCCGATACCGGGAAATGGTTTTCCCGGTATAGAGAGACAACAGACAAACAACAGAAGTTCAACAGAGAGACAACAGAAGCCCGCCATTCTTCCTGTGGCGGGCCTCTGTTGTCTCTCTGTTGTTTGTCTGTTGTTTGTCTGTTGTCTCTCTGTTGTTTCTCCATGCCAGCGGCTACTCAGCATCCACCTTACGAAACCGCTCCCGCCACGCCCTCACGTCTGACGGCCGGAGCTGGTATCGGGAGGCGGAGCCCTCATGGAGATTGAGGAGTTCGGCTATGGCACGTTCAGCAAACCCGCCCAGATCGTCCGGCGCGACCCCCAACGCCGCACCACGGGTGCGCAGTGCGCCGGCCTGCGGTGCCTCGCCCGCGTACACAGTGGCGCGCACGACGTCGTGCAGCTGGCTCCGATAGCGCAGCCGCAGCGCATCCGGCTGCGGGACGGACTCGCGTACCACGCGATACTGGGCGCACGACCGCTCATAGGCCCAGGCGAACACGTCGCGCAGCAGGTCTACGCGCTGCAGTTCGTACACGGCCAGCGTGCCCTCCACGTAGGCGCGGTCCGGCACCTCAATGAATGAGAGGGGACTCAAATTGGCGTGGAGCAACGGCCAGTTCGCTGCCAAGCGGGACGTGCGCTTGTTGACGTCGACGAAGGGCTGCAGGTAGGGGACGTGCACCATCAGGAAGAACGCTTGCTCGAGTGGCTCGGGAATGGCTCGAACTGTGTCGATGATCCGGTCATGGCAGTCGCGAATGACCTGGGGAATCGCGTTTGGCGTGTACGACGTTCCGGTGATCTGCACCACGCGTTCGCGCAGGCGGCCTTCATCCGCCGGGTCCGTCAAGAGGTTTTCGGACAGAGCGCCATGTAAGCCGCGTAGGAGCATGCGCGGAAACGCTGGCTCTTCGGCCTCACGGACCAGCAGCTCGATGGCCCCCTTGTGGTTGAGGATCATCTGGGTTTCTGTCGCGTCCTTTCCCTCGGCGTGTTGTCCGAACTCGATCAGGTTCTGGGTGTCGAGCCGGCTGTACGTGTTGCCCTCAAGTCGGCTCGACGCCCACGACAAGTCAATCAGCAAGCGACTCAGAATGTCACGCGCAAACGTATCGGCGGGACGTGTGTCGTCCGGCGTCCGGCCCATCTCAAGGAGTTGGCGTCGCAGCGTCGCGCTCAGGTACCACGTCGAGCCTGGCCGGTACGAGAACAGCATCTCGCGGTGGTAGCCTACGGGCAGCCGCTGCGCGGTCGGTCGCGTAATGAGCGCGCGTGTCGCCCGGCCGGCGGCCGATAGCGGCACATAGTTGGCGCCGGCGTCCGTGCGCGCCTCGTCAGCGGTCGCGGCACGGTAAACCGGGGCATTCGCTGGCCCCGCCACCGCGAGCCGCCCGCCTTCGACCAACTCCCGCAAGCGACGCCGGAGCGTGCGCGACTCGATGGCTCGTCCGTGCGCCGTTCGATACGCTTCGGCGAGCGCGACCCGGTTCAGTCCTTCGGGGTGTCGGCCCACGAGCTGCGCGATCTGTTCATGTTCCGTAGCAAGCTGCGTGCGTGATATGCGAGCCATAGCAGGGAGTGGTCAAATACGGCGATTACTGGTCAATAAAAGAGCTTAATGGTCATATAATATGTCGTGTGGTCAAATAACACAACAAATGGTCAAATATTCGCCACCCGAGTGTGGTGCTGACCTCGCCGTTAAGCGAGGTCACTTCTGCGGCTCCCAGAGCGCGCGAATCGGCACGGCAAAGAGGCCATCGCCGAAGCGCACACTGGCCTCACCATCGTACAGCACCACACCGCGGGCAAATCGCTTGCCGACGGCGTCACGGAGCTTGCGAATGCCTCGAAAGTCCGCCGCGGTTACCGTGGCCGAAGCCTTCACCTCCACCGCGGCCAGTGTGCGCCCGCCCTGCTCGATCACCAGGTCCACCTCCACGCCGTCCTTGTCGCGCAGGTGGTGAAAGCGCAAGTCGTCATCCCGCCAACTGGCCTGTCGCCTGATCTCCTGCAGTACGAACGTCTCCAGCAACTGCCCCAACGTGCCACGGTCGTCTGACAGTGCGGCCTCGTCTAACCCCAGCAGCGCACAGGCAACGCCGGTATCCGTCAGGTGCAGTTTCGGAGTCTTGACGAGGCGGCTCAGCCGGTTGCTGTGCCAGGGCGGCAGTTCTTCCAAAAGGAAGATGCGCTCCAGCAGCGTCACGTACGCTCGGATGGTCGGCCGACTCACCTGGAATGGCGCGGCGAGGTCACTCACGTTCAGCAGGCGCGCCGTCTGCCCGGCGGCCAGCGTGAGGAGCCGTGGGAGCGCGTCAAGCGAGGCGATCCGCGCCAGGTCGCGCACGTCGCGCTGTACGAGCGTCTCGATGTAGGCCCGGTACCAGGTGGCGCGGCGCCGAGGAGTCGTGCGCGCGAGCGCCGCCGGATAGCCCCCGGCCACGATCCGGCGAATGAGTTCCTTGCCCAGCCGCTCGTATGGTCTCGTCTTGAAGCCGCGCCCAAAGAGGGAGTCGAGGAAGGTGGGTTCCACGCCCGCCATCTCGCTCTGCGCCAGTGGGTGCAGGCGCAGGATCTCCATTCGGCCGGCGAGTGAGTCCGCCAGCGTGGGCAGGAGCAGCACATTGGCCGAGCCGGTAAGCAGGAACCGTCCCGGGCGTCGGTCGCGGTCCACCGCGCGTTTGAGGGCGGTGAAGAGCGATGGGGCGCGCTGTACCTCGTCGAGTATCGCTCGCTCGGGGAGGTCCCCCACGAAACCGACCGGATCGCTTGTGGCGGCGACCAGCGTGACCGCATCGTCAAAGCTGAAGTATGCGTAGTCGAGTGCGTCCCCCACTGCCTGCGCCAGCGTCGTCTTACCGCACTGTCGTGGCCCGTGGATCAGCACCACGGGCGATTCGGCGAGCGCCTGCTCAAGCAGCGGTGTGGCGAACCGCGGATAGGCGAAGCCTGAGGTCATGACGGCTGAATGTAAGCGCAGGTGGCGTCTGATTGCAACAGTAGTTGGCGGCTGATTGCAAGTTTACGTCACGGCTAATTGAAAGGCTCTTCGACTCGGAAGCCCGGGGCTGCCAAGCGATAGAGAGAGACAACAGAGAAACAACAGAGGCCCGCCAATCATTCCCAGGCGGGCCTCTGTGCATCCCCTTCGCGCCCTTCGCCCTCGCGGTAGCAGTCCCCATTGAACCCTCGCCGCCCGGACGCCACCTTTGCCAGGTACGCCAGACCAAGAGGCTCCGATGCTCTACCGCCTGATCGCACTCGTTCTCACGCTCGCCCTCATCGCCTCGCCTGCCGACGCCCAGCTCGGCGGACTCGCCAAGAAGATGAAGGACAAGGCCGTGCAGGCCGCCGCCGAGAAGGCCGGGCTCGACACCAAGAACGCCCCTACCCCGCCCACCTACGACGACGTCATCATCGAGCTCACCGCGCCGCGCGTGGACGCGCTGCTCAAGGGGCTCGAGGCGTCGCAGGCGGTGCTCACCGCCAACGGTGGCATCCCCGCCATCCTCAAGGAACGCGAGGCGCTCGAGGCGCAGATCACGACGCTCAACGACCGTGCCAGCGCCGTGAGCTCGGGCTACTACAACGCGCGCGACCGGTGGTCGAGCTGCAGAAACGACGCGCGCGACGCGCTCGAGAAGACGCACGAGGACGAAGTGCGCAAGGCGACCGCGGCGATGATCGCCAATCCCCAGATCGCCGCCGAGCGTGGACGGTATGCCGCCACGTATCAGCAGGACCTGGCCAAGGCCGTCGCCGCCAACGACAGCGTCGCGATGAAGAAGGTGATGACCGACTACTACAAGATCTGGGGCATCGACCTCACCAAGGACGACGCGATCATCGCGTCGAAGTGCGGCGCCGTCCCGCCCAAGCCGCAGGCGATGGTCGACCTCGACCGTGCCAACGCGCGCAAGGATTCGCTCGACGTGAAGGCGCGCGCCATCGAGACGCGCGCCGTGCTCGCCGGGAGCAAGGCGTCGGGACTCACCGAGCAGCAGTTCGCGATGGCGCGCGAGCGCGCCCAAATGGCCGTGACCAACTCGCGCACGCGCTTCTCCAAGGGAGAGCTCGCCGCCATCGACGCCAAGAAGCCCGAGCTGCTCGCCTACCTCAAGCCGTGATCCGCACCGCGGCGCTCGTGCTCGCCGCGGCGCTCGTGGCCGCGGGCGAGCTGGCGACGCTGTCGGTGCGCGGCGCCAACGGGCGCACCGCCTGGTGGCGCGAGGACCGCGCGCCGGTGCGATGGGAGCGCGCGCATCCCGTGGTCACGCGCGCCGTGGCCTGGCATCGCGGCGCGCCGGGCGTCGAATGGGGTGAACTGTCGCTCGAAGGCGACGGTGAGGCGTGGCGCACGCGCGTCATCATCGCGCGGCTCGATCCGCGCCGAGTGCGGTTTGACGTGCAGTGGGGCGTGGACAGCGCGGCGCAGCCGGCCTGGTCCATCGCCAAGGCGGGCGCCAACGTGCGCTTCGCCGTCAACGCCGGACAGTTCACGGCCACGCTCCCCTGGGGATGGGTGGTCGCTGGCGGTCGTGAACGACTCGGCCCCGGACGCGGTCCGCTCTCCAGTGCGTTCATCGTGGACCGCGCCGGCGCGGTGCGCGTGGTGGACGGCGACACCCTCGCCGCCCTGAGGCGCAGCGGCGACATCGCCGCCGCCTTTCAGTCGTATCCGTCGCTCCTCACCGGCGATGGCACGGTGCCTGCTGAACTGCGCGCGCCGTGCGCCATCAACTGCACCCACCGCGACGCGCGGCTCGCCCTCGGCCTCGACCGCAACGGTTCTGTGATCGTGGCGCTCACGCGCTTCGACGCCGGCGGTGAGGCGCTGGGCTTCATTCCGCTCGGACTCACCGTCCCCGAGATGGCCGCCCTCATGGGCGCACTCGGCGCGCGTCAGGCCATGCTCCTCGACGGCGGCATCTCCGCGCAGATGCTCGTGCGCGACGCACGCGGGGCACTTCGCACCTGGCGCGGCGTGCGGCGCGTGCCGCTGGGGCTCGTGGCGCTGCCGAGGTAGGGGTCAACTGCATACCACGGATATCACGGATCACGACGGGGATGAACACGGATCAAGCTGAACAGGGGGAACTGCACCAGCCCCCGCGTGCAGTTCCCCCAAGTATTGGCAGTTGCCGTATCCGTGCATATCCGCGCAGTGGTCCGTGCCATCCGTGGTATGCAGTTCCCCCAAGCCAGCCCCACCCTCGGCAGTCGCCGCCGAGTACGTGATCGTCGCGCTTACCGCAACCGCCGGATCTCCTCCAGCACCACCAAATCCGCCAGATCCTGCGGCCGGCCGGTGCGCTTCGATGCCATCAGGTCATCGAGCGACATTGTCGGGATCTCGACGCCCTCGACGTCGAAGTGCTCCACAGCGCGGATCGCGTCGCGGTACCGTACGCTCCAGGCGACGGTGAGGATATCCACGCGCGGCGAGTCGCCGATGATCGTCACGAACTTCCGCGCGACTTCCGCCGCCGCCCATTCCTTTGCGAAGCCGTAGCCGAAGGTCGCCAGCGCGTCGAGCACGCGTCGCGCGTTGTCCTCGGTGGGCTCGATGAGGATGTCGATGTCGCGTGTGGCGCGGGCGCTCCCCCACAACTGCAGCGCCCGCGCGCCAACCACGAGATAGCGCGCCCCCGCCTCGTTGAGCCGCCAGCAGACTTCGGCCAGCTCGGTGCGAAACGGTCCTACAGGCTTCCCGCCGCTTCGTGGCGCTTCCATGCGAAATAGTCCTCAACGCGGTCGAAGGTCACGAAGAGCGCGCCGAACCGACGCACCGGCACCTCGCGCGCGGTCCGTTCCGCCGCCAGCACACGCTCGGTGGGCGAGAGCGCGAGATCGGCCTTCAGCATTCCGCGCCGCGAATCATCCAGGCGCGGCAAGCGATCGGGTGTCGGCTCCGCCAGGCGCCGCACCGCATCGCTGAGCACCCAACTCCGGGACCGACCCTCGGCCTTGGCAATGCGGTCGGCCCGCCGGAGCACATCGGGCGGGATGGTCAGGCTGATGCGAGCGAACGTGCGGTCCGGTGGCATACTGAGTAATACTCAATAATACCAGTATTTGTCAAGGGATTTTGACCCTGCTTACGACGCGCGTCGTCTCCCGTTCGGTCTGGTGGCGGTGCCAAAACTGCATACCACGGATGACACGGACACCGGGAGGATGAACGCGGATACGACACCTGCAATCAAATGGGGGAACCGCAAGCGCGTCCGCTCGCAGTTCCCCCAAGTACTGGCAGTAGCCGTATCCGTGCATATCCGCGCAGTGGTCCGTGCCATCCGTGGTATGCAGTTGCCCGACCTTCGCGCCCCTTCGCGCCCTTCGCCCCTTCGCGGTATCAGTTCCCCCTTCACCTCTTCTCTGCCACCGCCACACCGTCCGGCCCGTCGCCCACCGCGATCGTGCGCATCAGCCGCCGCGCCGCGATGTCGAACTCGGCGATCGCATTGATCCCCTGGCACGCCACGTAGAGTCGCTTTCCGTCGGCTGACCAGGTCATCCCCACCGGCTGCGCATTCGCCGGCGCCTCGAGCAGCGCAATCTCGCGACGCGTCGCCACGTCGATGAGCCGGATGCGCGAGCGCACGGTGAGCGCCGCCGCGGCCAGCTTGCCGTCGGGGCTGATGTTCACGCGATACGGACGCTCGCCCTGATCCAGCGTCGCCACGACCTTCCACTCGGCGACGTTCACGATGGAGATGGTCCCCGCGGTGTTGCTCCCCACCCAGACTTCCTTGCCGTCCGGCGTCACGCCGATTCCTTCCACTTCCGGCGCCACCGCGAGTGAGCGTGCCGCGCCGGTGGTGAAGTTCACCTCGGTGATCGTCCCGCTGCGGATGTTCGCCGTGTAGCCCACCGCGCCGTCGGGGCGCACCGCCATCTGGTGCGTCGTCTGCTCCCCCGTGTGAATGGCGCGCACCAGGCCGCGCTCGCGGTGCACCACCAGCACGGCCTGGTTGGCTTCCACCGTCACCGCGATCAGCGAGTCGCCGGGGAGGAAGGCGATGCCGTGCGGGCGGCGGTACTCGCCGAGGTCGATGGTGCGCACGGCAGCGGCAACCGGGAGGTCAATGATCAGCAGGGTGTTGCCCGGCTGCTGCGTGCCGTACCCCGTGATGACGCCCCAGCGCCCGTCGCTCGACACGGCGCTCTCGTGCGGCCCCGGCGGTGTGGGGAGTTCGGCCAGCGTCTTTCCGCTGGCGAGATCCACGACCGACGCCGTGTTGGCGCGCTTGTTGCCGGCGATGAGCACGCCGGCGGGGGACTGCGCACCGGCAACGGTGGCCGCCAGCAACGCGGCCATGAGGGCAAGACGCATTGGATCTCCGGAAGGGGGGCTACTGCCGCTCGCTCACGACGGTCAGGTATTCGTGCACGAAGCCCTTGGTCAGCGTCAACTGAATGCGCTTGGCGAGGACCCGCGGATGACGAAGGTACCACCGCACCAATCCGCGCCGCCGATCGTGGGATCGCGTGCTGTGCCCGCGACCCCAGGTGTTGCGCAGCGTGAACCGTTGCGATTGCTCGAGCGTGCGGATCTCCTTGAACCCGTTCGCGGAGAGCAGGCTCCGGAAGGAGGCGCGTGTGAAGTCGTGCCGGTGATGCCGGTTGCTGTCGGTGCAGACAGTCACCGGCACCGACGCGATGAACTTCCCGCCCTTGGGCAGCACCTTCGCCACGCGTGCCACGTAGGCGCTGGGATTTGGCAGGTGTTCTATCGTCTCCAGGCTCACCCACACGCTGGGCTGCACCGGCGGCGCAAAGCGCACGGCGTCGGCCTCGAAGTACGTGATCCCCTCGTGCGCGTGGCGCGAGCGCGCGTACTCCAGTGCGCCACGGTCGAAGTCCACACCCTGCACCGACCGCGCTCCCGCCTGCAGCAGCACCTCGCTGCCGAATCCCGTGCCACACGCGCAGTCCACCACGTGCGCATCGCGCACGTATTCGGCGGCCAGCTTGTAGCGCGCCAGATGGAGCGCGAGCAAGGCCCGGTCAAACGCCGCGTCAGCGGGAAGCAGGAGCGGATCGAGCCGCTCGGAGGTGTACGGTAGTATCTGTTTTCTCTCTGTTGTTTCTCTGTTGTCTCTCTGTTGTTTCTCAGTATTTCGCCAGATACTGCTCCAACTCCCACTCTGATACTTGTGTGACGTACTCTCTCCACTCCTGCCGCTTTGCATCCAGAAAGTGCTTGGTCACATGCTCGCCGAGCGCTTCGCACATCTCCTTGTCCTTTTCGAGTTCGTCGCACGCTTCGTTCAGGTCGTGCGGCAAATCGTCGATGCGAAGGCGCCGCTTCTCGCGGAAGCTCATCTCCCAGATGTTCTCGTTCACCGGCTCTCGGCTCGACGCCTTGGTCTCGATGCCGTCGAGTCCCGCTGCAAGCATTACGGCGAGGGCAAGGTAGGGGTTGGCGCTCGGGTCCGGTGAGCGCAGCTCCACGCGCGTCCCCGTGCCGCGGCGTGCCGGCACGCGGATGAGCGGCGACCGGTTGCGCATCGACCACGCCACGTTCACCGGCGCCTCGAAGCCCGGCACCAGCCGCTTGTAGCTGTTCACCAGCGGATTCGTGATGGCGCTCATCCCGCGCGCGTGCTGCAGCAGGCCGCCGATGTAGTGATGCGCCACCTGTGAGAGCTCGAACTCCCCCTTCGCGTCGAAGAAGGCGTTGTGCCCGTCCTTGAACAGCGACTGGTGCGTGTGCATTCCGCTGCCGTTCTGTCCGTAGATGGGCTTCGGCATGAACGACGCGAACAGCCCGAACTGCTGGGCCACGTTGCGCACCACGAACCGGAACGTCGCCAGCGCGTCGGCCGTCGTCAGCGCGTCGGCGTAGCGGAAGTCGATCTCGTGCTGGCCGTGCGCCACCTCGTGGTGCGCCGCCTCGATCTCGAATCCCATCTGCTCCAGCGCATCCACGATGGCGCGCCGCGCGTCCTCGCCCAGGTCCACCGGGCCGAGGTCGAAGTACGATCCCACGTCATGCGTCGTCGTGCTCGGCCCGCCGTCGGGGCCAAGGCGGAAGAGGAAGAACTCCGCCTCCATTCCCGCGAACATCGTGTAGCCCATCGACGTCGCGCGGGCCACCTGCCGCTTGAGCACGCCGCGCGGGTCGCCGGCGAATGGTTCGCCTTCCGGGGTGGTGATGTCGCAGATGAGGCGCGCCACGCGCGCCTGCGAGTCGGTCCACGGGAAGATCCGGAACGTGTCGAGGTCCGGGCGCAGGAGCATGTCGCTCTCCTCCACGCGGACGAACCCCTCGATGGACGACCCGTCGAACAGGATGTCTCCCTCGAGCGCCTTCTTGAGCTGCGACGTCGGGATCTCGACGTTCTTGTTAACGCCGAGGATATCGGTGAACTGCAACCGGACGAAGCGGACGTGGTGCCGCTCCGTGATCTCGAGGAGATCCTTGGCGGTCACACCACGCAGGTCACTGAGCAGGGCGCGGGAGGAAGCGGTCACGGCTGGGAAGATGGCGAGGGTCGAGGCACGGTTCAGGGCGGTTCAAAGCGGTTCGCACCGGGTGGTGGAGTCTGCGCATCCGGCCACCCGGACGCAATGCACCGCAGACCCAATTCCCGAGGGGGGACGTTACCTTTCAAGGGCTGCGGTAGCCGTTCATCTACCATCTACCTCCTACCGTCTACCATCTGTGTCCAACTCCTGCCCGCGCTGCGGCGAACCCGCGTCCGGAAAATTCTGCGCCAACTGCGGCTCCGCGCTCAAAGGCGCCGCCTGCCCTGAGTGCAACGGCGCGCTGACCCCCGGCGCGCAGTTCTGCCATCACTGTGGCACCGCCCTCAAGAGCGCGTCCCCGGCGGCCCCGAGCCGCGTGCCGTGGGTCGTCACCGGCGTCGCCCTCGTCGCCGTCATCGCCCTCGTCCTGTTCCAGGCTTCCCGGTCGGCCACGGACGCCGGGCCCGCGGACACCGGTGCCTCCATGGGAGGCGCGCCACTTGGCGGCAGTCCGTCGGCCGCCGATATCGCCGCGATGTCGCCGCAGGAGCAGGCTGACCGCCTCTTCAATCGCGTCATGATGTATGCGTCGGAGGGGAAGGCGGACAGCGCCGCCATCTTCGCCCCGATGGCGCTCCAGGCCTTCGCCGGTCTCGCCCCGCTCAACATCCACCAGCGCTACGACGTGGGCCTCGTCGCTCTTGTCGCCGGGCAGCCGGGACGCGCCAAGGCCGAGGCCGACACCATTCTCAGCAGGAACCGCAACGACCTGCTCGGCCTCACCCTCGCCATGCGCACCGCCGAAGCGGCCAAGAACAGCGCCTCGGCGGGCGACTTCGGCAAGCGGCTCATCGCCGCCGAGGCGGCCGAGCGCAAGCTCCCGCGTGAGGAGTATCAGTTTCACAGCAAGGACATCGATGCGGCGCTCCAGGAAGCGCGCGCGCGCAAGCCATAGGAATCCAATGACCGGACGCACCATTCACGTCGCCCACAGTCCCGACTCGGACGACGCGTTCATGTTCTACGCCCTCGCCGAGGGCAAGATCGACACCGAAGGACTCACGTACGAGCACGAACTGCAGGACATCGAGTCGCTCAATCAGCGTGCGCTGGTGGGTGAGCTGGAAGTCACGGCCGTCTCGATCCACGCGTACGCCTACCTCACCGACAAGTACGCGCTGCTGCCGAGCGGCGCCTCGATGGGCGACCGGTACGGCCCGCGCCTCGTCTGCACCACGCCGGCGACACGCGCCGACGTGAAGGGCAAGCGCATCGCGATTCCCGGCATGCGCACCAGCGCCTACCTCGCGCTTCAGCTCTACGAGCCCGACTTCATTGCCGTCCCCACGCAGTTCGACGAGATCGAGGACGCCGTGCTCGCCGGGGTCGTGGACATGGGACTGCTGATCCACGAAGGCCAGCTCACCTATCAGGACGTCGGCCTGCACCTCGTGGCCGATATGGGTGAATGGTGGTTCCAGGAGACCGGGCTGCCTCTTCCCCTTGGCGGAAATGTGATCCGAAAGGACTTCGGCTCCGAGATGATGTCCAAGATTTCGCGACATCTTCACGCCAGTATCGCGTATGCATTAGAACATCGGGCCGGTGCGCTCGACCACGCGATGAAGTACGCCAGAGGGCTGGATCGCGGCAAAGCCGACGAGTTCGTGGGCATGTACGTGAACGACTGGACCCTCGACTACGGCCCGCGCGGGCGCGAAGCCATCCGCCTCTTCCTCGATCGCGCCTGGAAGGCGGGGCTCATTCCGAACCAGGTGATTCCCGAGTTCGTTGATTGATCCGGTGCGAACTGGGAATGGTCTTTCGGGGCCATTCCCGGCACCGCTTCGTGTCGGATGTCGCAAGTCGCTGGCATTCCTGAACCTCGACAGCGCCACCTCCAGCCACGTTGAGGGGGGCAGGCCCGTTCTCCGAGACCAACGCGCGCCGGTACCGGCGCGTTTTCATTCTTACTGATGCGAACGCACCTCTTGTACCTCGCCGCCGCGATGCTCGCGGCTTCCCCGGCCTCCGGCCTCGCCCAGCGGTCCGACACGCTGCGTCTCTCTATTGAGGACGCCGTCACGCGGATGCTGCGCTCGAGCGACGAGGCTCGTGCCGCCTGGCAGTTGGTTGAAGTGGCCGACGCACAGGTCATGTCGGCGCGCGCCGCTGGCCTGCCCCAACTGCGCCTGACCAGCAACTACCAGCAGGTTCTCAAGAACGCGCGCGCCGAGATGGTCAGCCAGCTCTTCGGCCAGAAGTACACCTACAACACGACCCTCAACGCGCAGCAGGCCATCTTCCAGGGCGGCCGCATCTTCTCTGCGGCGCAGGCCGCGGCCAATGTGCGCGGCGCCGTGCGGCTCGATCTCGCGGAAACGCGTGCGCGCCTCGCGCTCGACATCCAGCGCGCCTACCTGAACGCCTCATATCTGGCCCGCATCGCCGAACTGCAGGCGCAGAACCTCGCGCTCGCAACGAGCCGCGTGGCCCAGACCGAGCAGCTCGAGAAGGCAGGACGCGCCGCGCGGTTCGACGTCCTCCGCGCGCGCGTCGAGCGGGCCAACATCGAGCCTCTCTCGCTGCAGGCGGCCTCCGACCGCGACATCGCGCTCCTCGAAGTGCGGCGCCTCCTCGGCATCCCCGCCGATGAACCGCTCGTGCTCACCACGGCGCTCGACCCGAAGACGGTCAGCACGCTGGCCGAGCGGGCCAACGCCGACGCAGCGCCCGACGCCCTGCGCGCCTCGGTGCGTTCCGCCGAGCTGACGGCAAGGGCCCGCCGCGCCGGCATCCGCGTGGCGCGCGCCGACATGCTCCCCCAGGTGAACATGGCGTTCAACACGGGGTACCTCGCACTGCCGACCCTCAACGGCTTCCCGACGGTGATGGGCAAGGTGACCGAGGCGGCCTGTCCGCCCGGCTCCACGCCCGGGCGGCTCTGCCAGAACAACGGTTGGTTCGCGGACCGCAATTTCAGCGTGACGTTCACGTGGAGCTTCTGGGACGGCCTGCGCGCCAAGGGCGCGCTCGACCTGGCGCAGGCGCAGGCCAAGATCGCCGAGATCACGCTCAACCAGACGCGTGAAGCGGCGGCGCTCGAAGTCTCACGGGCGCGCAACGAGCTGGCGCGCGCCACCGCGGCCTTCGGCGCGCGGCAGCAGAATGCCGCTGAAGCCGAGGAAGCGTTTCAACTCGCCGAGCTGCGCTACCAGCGCGGCCTCAGCACGCAACTTGAAGTCTCCGACGCCCAGTACGCGCTGCTGACCGCGCGATCCACCGAGGCCAAGGCGACGTTTGACCTCTACCTCGCGACGGCCGAACTCGCCCGAGTTCGCGGCCGTGACATTCCGCTGCCGAACGGCGCGACCGTTCCCGTACGCACCGACTCCCGAAATGCCTCCTCAGGTTCCAATCCGCTTCGCTAGCGCGATCGCGATCATCGCGCTCCTCACGACCGCCTGCGGCGGCAAGCCCAAGGACGCCGCAGCCGGC
>CAYQCP010000039.1:0-28096 GCA_964416005.1 uncultured Gemmatimonas sp. | reverse complement strand
CGGGCCGCGTGCAACGCGGCATTCTGGAAGGTCGGCGACAGCGAGTGCGCCACCGGGTGCCCGATCAGCACGAGCCGCCCCGGCAGCCGGCTCACGAGCGCCCCGGCGTGGCCCGCTCGCCCGCGAGCCGGCTGATGACGCGCGGCATCTCGACGTCCAGGTCGTCGGCCATTCGGCGATACGATTCGAGTGCCTCGCCAAAGGGGTCATGAATGGCGCGCCCGGTCGCCGCGTTGGCCGCATAGTCGGTGAGGAGGAACACCTTGCCCTCACCGCCCAGCGCACGCGCCGCCGCCACGTGATGCGCGGCCATGCCCAGGATCAGCGTGGCCTCGTCCACCAGCTCGCGCGTCAGGACGCGCGCCCGGTGCGTCGAGAGATCCAGCTTGCGCTCGAGGCCGACCAGGATGGAGGCGTCCGACGCGGGCGCGCCCTGCGCCGCGCTCGTGCCCGCGCTCGAGACGATGAGGTCGAGTCCGCGCGCGGCGGCGAGCGCCCGCGCCATCGCCTCGGCCAGCGGGCTGCGACAGGTGTTGCCGGTGCAGACGAAGAGAACGTGACGGCTCACTGATCACCCACGAGGTCAGGGACCACGGTGCGCAACTCGGCGGCGGAGAGCGCACCGGGACGAATAACGCGCAGATGCGGCCCCGTGCAATCCACGACGGTGGACGGCGGCGACGGTTCGAGCCGTCCGCCGTCGAGTACCATGAGCATCCCCGTCGCCACCTGCTGCGGGAAGCTCGCAATCACCTCACTCGCCGACAGGGCCGCCGGCTGCCGCGGACGGTTGGCGCTGGTGGACGTCAGCGGATCGCCCAGCGACGCAATGAGGCGCTGCAGCGCCGGATGCGACGTCCATCGCACCGCGACGCCGCCTTCGGGTCCGCGCAGGCGTGCCGGTACGCGCTTCTCCGCCCCACGCAGAACCAGAGTGAGCGGTCCGGGCCAGAACCTGGCCGCGAGCATCGACGACGCGTTGGTCATCTGGAGTCCGAGGCGGCCGATCATCGCGCTGCTCGAGACCAGGAGCAGGAACGGCTTGCCGAGCGGACGGTTCTTCAGTCCGACGAGCATCCCCACCGCGTCGGTGTCGATGGCGCCGCCGAAGCCGTAGATCGTCTCGGTGGGATACGCGAGCAGTCCCCCGCCCTGCACATGCGCGATGGCGCGCGGGATGGTGCCGTCGATCTCGGCGGGCGACCAGAACGGAATGGGGCGCAGGTCAGTCGGAGAGCCCATGGATGGCCTCCGCGCGACCGAAGTCTGCCGCCTCGGTCACCTTCATGGCGCGCTCGCTCCCGCGTACGACGACCACGGGCTCTCCGATCTGCTCCACGAGCGCGGCGTCGTCCGTGGCGTCGTAGCCGCCGTCCATCGCCGCACGGTGCGCGCGCAGCAGGACGTCGCGCGGAAAACCCTGCGGCGTCTGGGCGCGCCAGAGCCCCTCGCGCGGCACGGTGCGCACGATGCGTCCGTCGGCATCCACTTCCTTGAGCGTGTCCACCACGGGAAGCGCCGCGATGGCCGAGCGTCCGGCGCGCACCGCGTCGACGACGCGATCAACCACGGCCATCGGCACGAGCGGACGCGCCGCGTCGTGCACGAGGATGATGCGGCACGTCGGCGGCAGGTCGGCAATGCCGTTGCGCACGCTTTCGGCGCGCGTGCGTCCGCCCACCGAGAGGAGCAGTCGCTCGCTGTCGCTCTGGAAGATCCAGGGCGGCGGGTCGCCGGCATATGCCGGCGGCACGACGCAGACGACCATCGCGACGTCGGCGCGCTCCTGGAAGAGCTGCAGCGAATGCAGCAGCATCGGGCGGCCGGCAATCCACTTGAACTGCTTGAGCTCGCCGTCGCCGGTGCGCGACGACGACCCGGCGGCAACGATCACCACGCCGACGTCGGCGCCGCTCATCGGAACAACTCCCGCATCATCGCCGTGAGGTCGGCCACGCCGACCACCGTGAGTCCCTGCGGCGCCTTCCGCGGCTGGCCGCGCGTGGCAACGTACGCCGAGCGCATCCCCATCTTGGCGGCCTCAGCGAGGCGGCGCTCCACTTGCGACACCGGGCGAATCTCGCCGCCGAGGCCGAGCTCGCCCACGAAGACGGCATCGCGCGGCAGCGCGCGGTCATACACCGACGAGGCGAGGGCGGCGGCGACGGCGAGGTCCGCGGCGGGTTCCCCGGCCTGCACGCCGCCGACGACGTTCAGGAAGACGTCGAGCTGCGCGAACGAAAGCCCGGCGCGCTTGTCGAGCACGGCGAGCAGGAGCGCGAGGCGCCGTCCATCGAAACCCGTGCACACGCGCTGCGGCGTGCCGTATCCCGCCTTGGCCGCGAGTGCCTGGATCTCGAGCAGCACCGGACGCGAGCCCTCGATGAGCGCCGTGACGGCGCTGCCGGAGCTCGTGCCGTCGGCGCGGTCGCCGAGGAACAGCGCGCTCGGATTCTCCACCGCGATCAGCCCTTCGGTGGTCATGCGGAAGACGCCGATCTCGTCGGCCGAACCGAAGCGGTTTTTCGAGGCGCGCAGCACGCGGTAATCCAGCGACTGCTCGCCCTCGAAGTACAGCACCGTGTCCACGATGTGTTCGAGCGTCTTCGGTCCGGCGATGCCGCCGCCCTTGGTGACGTGGCCGACGACGAAGACGGCGGTGCCGCTCTCCTTGGCGAAGCGCATCAGCCGCGCGGCGCACTCGCGCACCTGACCGACGTTGCCGGGCGCGCCTTCGAGGTCACCCGTGTACACCGTCTGGATGGAATCCACCATCATGACGGCCGGACGGCGTTCATGCGCTGTGGCGAGGATCGTCTCGAGGTTCGTCTCGCCGAGCAGCGCGACGTCGAGCGATCCGCCGCCGAGCCGGTCGGCGCGCAGTTTCACCTGGAGCGGGGACTCCTCCCCGCTCACGTAGAGCGCGCGGTGCCCCGCCGCTTCGAGGCGCGCGGCGACCTGCAGGAGAATGGTGGACTTGCCGATGCCCGGCTCGCCGCCGACCAGCACCATCGAGCCCGGCACCACGCCGCCGCCGAGCACGAAGTCGAACTCGGCGAGGTCGGTGCGGAAGCGATGGCTCTCCGTGCCGACGATTTCGCGCAGCCGCGGCGTGGGGAGCACCGCGCCGCCGTCGGCGAAACCGGCGGAGCCATTGGTGCGGCGCTCGCTGCGCTTGGACGCCGGCGGCGCGACGATTTCCTCGACGAGCGTGTTCCACGCGGCGCAGGCGTCGCACTTGCCCTGCCACTTCGCATGGTCGGCGCCGCACTCCGTGCAGCGATAGGTGGTCCGGACCTTGCCGGCCATCAGGCCACCGGGCGCGACGTGTAACTCTCGAACCGCGTGAAGTGCTTGCGGAAATTCAGCCGCGCCATGCCCGTGGGGCCGTTGCGGTGCTTGGAGATGATGATCTCGGCGAGGCCGTCGAGCGGAATGTTCGAGTCTTTCATCATCTTCGCGACGCCCTGCTCGTCGTACGCGCCCTCGTAATACTCGGGGCGGTAGATGAACATCACGACGTCTGCGTCCTGTTCGATGGAGCCCGACTCGCGCAAGTCGGAGAGGAGCGGGCGCTTGTCCGTGCGCTGCTCCACGCTGCGCGAGAGCTGCGAGAGCGCGATGACCGGGACGTCGAGTTCCTTGGCCAGCATCTTGAGCGCGCGGGAGATCTGCGAGATTTCCTGCGTTCGGTTCTCGCTGTCGGGCGGCGGCGCAATGAGCTGGAGGTAGTCCACCACCACGAGGCCGATGTCCGCGGTCGCCTTGAGGCGCCGGGCGCGCGACCGGATGTCGTAGATGCTGAGGCCGGGCGAGTCGTCCACCCAGATGGGCGCGTTGCCGAGGAAGCCGGCGGCGCGTGCGAGCTGGGCGTCGTCGTCCTGGGTGAGCTTGCCACTGCGAATGCGCTGCGCGTCCACGCGACCCTCCGAAGCGAGCATACGGAGCAACAGCTGCTCTCTACTCATTTCGAGGGAGAAGACCGCCACCGGAACGTTGCGGTCGATGGCCGCGTTTTGCGCGATGTTCAGCACCAGCGCCGTCTTGCCCATGGACGGTCGCGCCGCCACGACGATGAGGTCGGAGCGCTGGAAGCCGAGCGTCATCTTGTCGATGTCCGGGAAGCCGCTGGGGACGCCCGTGACATCGCCGCCGGCCGCGCGCAGCACGTCGATGCGCTCCATCGCCTGCCAGAGCAGATTCTTGATGCGGACGAAGCCCTCCGCGCCGCGCTCCTTGCCGACCTCCATGATCTTGTGCTCGGCGAGGTCCACGAGTTCGTGGGCGAGCTGCTGCCCCTCGTAGGCCTCCGTGACGATGCCGGTGGCCACCTCGATGAGGCGGCGCCGCAGCGCCTTCTCGCGCACGATCTTGCAGTGGTGCTCGACATTGGCCGTCGTCGGCACGATGTCGATGAGCGTCGCCAGGTAGTCCTTGCCCCCCACCACGTCCAGCGAGCCGGTGCGGTCGAGTTCGTTGGACAGCGTGAGCGGATCGACCACCGAATTGTCGCGGTGCAGCTGGAGCATCGCCTTGAAGATGCGCCGGTGCGGCTCACGATAGAACATCGTCTCGTCCACCAGCTCCGAGGCGCGCGAGACGGCGTCGGCATCGAGGAGCATGGCCGAGAGGACGGCCTGCTCCGCCTCCTCCGAATACGGAGGACGCCGGTCCCGGAACGGGTCAGCCTTGGGCTGCGGTATCGAAAATTCGGCGGGCGAGCTGGACATCTTCCCAAGTCGGGCGCTTCCACGCGGGATTCCGCAGGAGAGCGGCAGGATGGTACGTGACGATCAGGGGGACACCGTGAAACCGGTGAACAAGGCCCCGTAACTTACCAATGGGCTGCGTGGTCTGCAGTAGTGTTTGCGACGCAAATGTGCCGAGCGCCAGGATCACTTTGGGCCGCAGCAGCTCGAGCTGCCGCATCAGGTACGGACCGCAGGCCTTGATCTCGTCCGGCGCCGGGTTGCGGTTCCCCGGCGGGCGGTGCTTGAGGACGTTGCAGATGAATACGTCCTCGCGCGTGAGCTGGATGGCCTCGAGGATCTTGGTGAGCAGATCGCCGGCCCGGCCCACGAAGGGGCGCCCGAGCTCATCTTCGGTCTGCCCGGGGGCTTCACCAACGCAGACAAACCCGGCCTGCGGATTCCCCTCGCCCGGCACCGGGTTCTTGGCCGACTGATGAAGCGTGCAGCCGCGGCAGGCCGCGACGTGCCGCGCGATCTCGTCGAGGGAGTTGAGCGCCGCCAGCGGCCCGGGCAGCAGGTCGCGCATGGCCGACCCGACGACGATCCCCGTGCCGGGAATGGGCGGCAGGACGACTGGGTCCGACGAGGCGGCGACTGGGGACTTCGCTGCGGGGGCCTTACGCGCCGACGGCGGCGCCTCTGCCCCGATGGACGCCAGCGCGTCGCGCCAGTTCGTGGCGGTGGTGGGCGCGGCATCGCGCGCTGACGGCGCGGCACCGGCCTTGTCCGACGGGGGCGGCGAACCGGCGCCGCGTGTCGGCTGCCTGTCGCCGAGGAGGCGCAGCACGTCCTCCACGGGAAGCGAGTCCAGCACCAGTTCCGACTCTCCCATCTCGCGGCGCTGCTCGAGATACTGCCGCAGGCGCTCCCTAGCGTCCATTGAGCAGCCCGGCCACGCGGTCGAGGATGGCGTCGGCCACTTCGCCCTTGCCCTGCAGCGGCAACTCCTCACGGGTGCCATCACGCCCCAGCAGCGTCACGCGGTTGGTGTCGGACCCGAAACCGGCTCCTTCCTCCACGCGGTTGGCGACGACGAGGTCGAGGCCCTTCGATACGAGCTTCGCCTTCGCCCCCGCCTCAAGCTGTTCCGTCTCGAGCGCGAACCCCACGACCACGCACTCCGGACGGCGCGCATCGCGGGTGGAGGTCAGGATGTCGGTCGTGAACTCGAACACCAGGCTGGGCGCGGACGCCCCCTTCTTGATCTTCTGTCCCGCCACGGCGCGCGCGCGGAAGTCGGCGGGGGCGGCGGCCATGATGAGTGCGTCCGCGGTCGCGAGCGCGTCGCGCACCGCGCCGGCCATCTCTTCCGTCGTCTCCACCGGAACGAGGCGCGGCCCGGTGGGCGCTTCGACGGCGAGCGGCCCGGCCACCAGCGTGACGTTTGCCCCGCGACGCCACGCCGCGGCGGCGAGGGCGACGCCCATCTTGCCGGTGGAGTGGTTGCTCAGATAGCGCACCGGGTCGAGCGGCTCGCGCGTCGGGCCGGCCGAAACGACGATGTGCTTGCCGGACAGCGGCGACGCCGGTTCGAGCAGCCGGGCGATGTGCGCGCGGATTGCCGCGGGCTCGGGCATGCGTCCGGGGCCGCTTCCCTCCTCCCGGCTGGCCAGCGGTCCTGTCTCGGGGTCGAGCACGTGATAGCCGATCTCGCGCAGTCGCGCGACGTTGCGCTGCACCTGCACGTGCGCCCACATGCGGTCGTTCATGGCCGGCGCGATGAGCACCGGCACGTCGCCCGCCGCGAGCAGCGAGGCAGCCAGCAGGTCGTCGGCACGGCCGGCGGCGGCGCGGGCAATGAAGTCGGCGGTGGCGGGCGCCACGACGATCACGTGCGCGGCGCGCGGCAGCCGGATATGGTCGAGGGCGTACCCCGCGGCGACGAGCTGGTCGTGCACGGGACGGCCGGTGAGGGCCTCAAACGTGACCGCGCCCACGAACTCGCGAGCCGAGCGCGTGAGCACGACATCCACTTCGGCGCCGGCGAGGGTCAGTTCCCGCGCCAGCGTCGCCGACTTGTAGGCCGCGATGCCCCCAGTGACGCCAAGGAGGACGCGCCGCCCGTCAAAGGGGCGCATCAGTCGCTCCGGCGGCGCCGCTACTCGGCGGTGCGGCGGCGCGGCACCACGCGATACTCGATGCGCCCGTCCGTGAGCTCCTCGAGAGCGCGCGTGGTCAGCTTCTTCTCGCCCATCTTGGAGCCGCTGCGCGGAAACTCGTTGAGGACGCGGGCATACTTCGCGGCCACAAGAACCGAGAGGTACTTGTTCGTCGCGTGCTCAGTGACTTCTGACGGGGTGAAAACTCGCATGTTCGCCTTCCGGGTTAGACGTAATTCGTGATTTCGTGCTCGAGCCGGGCAATCAGCCCGGCCACCTGCTCGTCCAGCTTCGGCGCGCGCTCGCGCCGGGTCATTTCCGCGTCCACGATCGCCGACACGCGCGCCACCGCCGAGTCGAGATCGTCGTTCTCCACCACATAGTGGTACCGGCCGATCTCGTGCAACTCCCCCTGTGCGTTGCGCAGGCGGGTCAGCAGCACGTCGCGGCTTTCCGTGCCCCGCCGCGTGAGGCGCTCCACCAGTACGTCGATGGAGGGCGGAATGATGAAGATGAGCACCGACTGTGGGAAGGCCCGCGCGAACTGCGCGGCCCCCTGCACGTCAATGTCCATGATCACGTGCTTCCCGCCCGACAGCACCTTCTGCACCTCGGTGCGGAGCGTGCCGTAGGAATGGTCGTGCACCGTGGCGCTTTCCGCGAACTCGCCGGCTGCGCGCTTCTGCTCGAACGCGTCCCGCGTGAGGAAGTGGTAGTCCACCCCGTCCACCTCGCCCGGGCGCGGCGGGCGCGTGGTGCACGACACGGAGTAGCCGATGTCGCTCCGCTCCGCCATCAGCCGCCGGTAGATGGTGGTCTTGCCGGCGCCGGAGGGGGCCGAGAGCACGATGGGGAACGTGATCATTCGATGTTCTCCACCTGTTCGCGGATGCGTTCGAGTTCTTCCTTGATGGCGATGACGTCGCGCTGGATCTCGGCGTCGTTCGCCTTGCTCCCGGTGGTGTTGGCCTCGCGCAGCATCTCCTGCAGCAGGAAGCCGAGCCGCTTGCCCACCGCCTCGCCCGCGCCGTCGCGCAAGGTCTCGCCAAACGCGGCGATGTGCGTGCGGAACCGGTCGATCTCCTCACCCACGTCGAGCCGGTCGGCGAGGATGGCGATCTCCTGCGCAATCCGCGCCTCGTCGAGCGCGACGCCATTCGCCAGCTTGGCGACGTTTTCCAGCAGCCGGTCGCGCTGCGCGATGATTCGCTCGGGGGCGCGGGCGGCGATGCGCGCCACCGCGGCGTCCACGATCGCCAGGCGCTCCAGCACGACCGTCGCGAGGCGGGCGCCCTCGCGCTCGCGCATCGTGGTCAGCGCAGTGGCCGCCTCGTCCACGATGGCAACGAGCGCGTCGGCGCCATCCTCCGGCATGTCGTCATCCGCTCCGACGCGCACGACATCCGGCAGGCGCAGTACGGTCGCGACGTCCACGTCGCCGCCGAGCGCATTGGCGTCGCGCAGCGCCTTGAGCTGCGTGGCATACGCGGCGAACCGCGCCTCGTCGATGGCCGCCCCGAGCACCGCCGCCCGCTCCACCCGCGCCGACACCGTGACGTGCCCCCGCGCGATGCGCTTGCGCAACGCCTCGCGAACCTCACCCTCCCAGCGGCTGAGCGCCGAAGGGAGCTTGAGGCTGGGGCTGAAGAAGCGGTGGTTGACGGTACGAAGTTCGACGCTGATGCGGGCAGAGCCCACTACACCGTCGGCCGTACCGAACCCGGTCATGGAGCGAATCATATAGAACCGTGTAACTTATTGTAGCTCAGGGGCTTTGGCAAGGCGAAGGGAGCGAAACTGCCTAGTTCCAGAAGTCCCAGCGGAGCCCGTAGTACTGGAGGCGGCGCGGCATGAGGTAGCCGGGGGCCGTTTCGTAGGCCTTGCCCACCGTGTTCTCTGCCTGGAAAAAGACCGTTCCGCTCTCGATCCGGATCTCCAGACGGGCGCCGATAACATCAATGGGCCCAGTGGTTTGCCCTACCTGACCCGTGGCCGTCGGGAAGAACATCGGCGTCCGATGGTCGTACGTTCCAGCCGCCAGCACGTGGAAATTGTCTCGGGGAAATCGACTCAACCACGAGGTGCTGAGGCCCAGCCGTCCGTGCACTTCCATCTGCGGCCGGTAGGCACCCGAGCCTTCCCAGCGGACGCCGCTCACCTGGAACCCGATTGCCTTGTAGACCGGGCCGCTGGCTTCAAAGACCACGCCCTTCACCTCCCCGCTTCCGACGCGGATGAGGCTGCTGTCGAGTGCCACCGGGGGGGCGAGCGTCGTCAGCCCGCGGGTGAGCATGCCACCGGTAAGCGAGTAGCCGAATAGCGTGGTCGACACATCGAGTCGCGAAGCGGAGAACGACGGCCCGCCCGCCGCCTCAGATTTCGGGGCGTAGTTGCCGAACGCTCCGGAAATGACGAGCCACCGCCAGGGCGCAACGCGAGCGCTGAGGTCCAGTCGACGCGTCGAGTCGGCGCCGCGCGTCTCGGCATACGCCGCCAGCGAGAGGAACCGCCGGTCGTACCCGATCCGCAACGACGGCGACAAGTCGGTCCGCCCCTGCGATGCCCGCAGCCGCGCGGTGGCGCTGGCGTTGATGCCCCAGCGCGACGCGCCGGCCGAGAGCACGTACTGCGACCGCGACGACGCGCTGTCCACGGTGTCCCTGGGCACGGCCGTCGGATCCGTCAACGTCGTCGTCTCGGACACCGTGCTGTTCTCCGCGACCATCTGCGTGGCGGCGATCAGCTGCACCCACGGGGCGCCTTTCAGGTCGGGATCGCCCCACGCGACGCGCGCAAAC
The DNA here is from genome assembly GCA_964416005.1 of uncultured Gemmatimonas sp. Taxonomy (GTDB): domain Bacteria; phylum Gemmatimonadota; class Gemmatimonadetes; order Gemmatimonadales; family Gemmatimonadaceae; genus PNKL01. Next base: position 18,448 of record CAYQCP010000039.1, on the reverse strand, counting down.
GCCGAGCCGATGGCGCCCTTGAACGCGGGGACGCCGGAGGCGTACGTCAGCGCGGGATTGAGCGGCCAGCGGATGGCCGCGGCGCGATCGAGACTGGCGCGGCGCCAGGTGCCGTCCACGCTCCACCGCTTCCACGCCCAGCCGACGCGCCCGAACACCTGGAGCGAGGATCCGTCACCCGCCGTGCGCGGCGACGTCGTGCTGTACTGCTGCGCCGCCACCTGCACGGCGCCGCCATTGTGCAGGCGCTTGCCGAAGTAGCCGCGATACAGGTTGGTGTTCTCGCTCCCGGTGGTGATGTCGGTGCGCGTGAACGGGATCGTGCGGTCGACGCGCCACGAGCGCAGGTGCACGCGCAACTCGCCGGGGCCGCGCTCGATGCTCACTTCCTCGCACTGCCAGAGCGGAATCACGCTGAGGTCGAGCACCGCGCCGTTGCGCGGGTCAATTGCGTCGAGTTCGACGCCATCCTGGAAGACACGCACGCGCCCCGCATCCCCGTTGTACGAGACGAACTGCGGCGCGGCGATCCAGTTGGCGCGGAAGCCCGTGGCCCCCGGCACCTGCGCCACGAGGTCGGCGAGCGTCGCGGCCCCCGCCGCACGCAGCGCCTCGCCGCTCCAATGCCAGCGTCCCCCCTGCTCCACCGGCAACTCGGCTCGCGCGATCGGCGCTTTCACCGTGTCGGCGGCCAGCCGCGCGCGACGCATCGCGGCGGAGTCCACTTTCGCCGTGTCGCTCACCGCGCGGCCGGCGGCGGCCGTCGTGTCCTTGGCCGCGCGCCCCGCGCTGTCCTTCGGCGCCGGCGCACTCGGCGGCGTCGGCACCTGCGCGGCGAGCGCGGCGCCCCCCCACAGCATGAGGGCCGCCAGCAGGCGGCCCCTCACGAACCGGCCACCGTTCAGCGGGCCCTCCCTCGTGCGAACTCGACGAACGTTCGCACTGGCACGCCCGTCGGCCCCTTGGGAATCACCACGAGGTCGGTCTCGGAATAGGCGGTGCCGGCGATGTCGAGATGCACCCACGGCACGCCCGCCGGCACAAACTCGCGCAGGAAGAGCGCGGCGGTGATCGTCCCCGCCCCGCGGCCGCCGATGTTCTTGATGTCGGCGATGTCGCCCTTGATCATCTCGCGGTAGTCGTCCCACATCGGGAGCGGCCATCCCGGCTCGCCGCCACGCTTCGCGGCCGCCAGCACCTCGGACTGCAGCGTCTCGTCGTTGCTCATCACGCCGGTGGCGGAATTGCCGAGTGCAATGACGCACGCGCCGGTGAGCGTGGCGGCGTCGATGATGGCCGCCGGCTTGAAGCGGGCGCTGTACGCCAGCACATCGGCCAGCACGAGCCGCCCTTCGGCGTCGGTGTTGAGAATCTCGATCGTCTTGCCGTTGGACGCCGTGACGACGTCGCCGGGATTCATGGACGTGCCCGACGGCATGTTGGTCGTGCTGCCGATCAGGCCGACGACGTTGACGCGCAGCTTCATGCGCGCAATCGCCTCGATCGCGCCGAGCACGCCGGCCGCGCCGGACATGTCGTACTTCATCATCTCCATCCCCTGCGCCGGCTTGATGGAAATGCCGCCCGAATCGAAGCACAGCCCCTTGCCGACCAGCGCGATGGGCGCCGCGCCGCGGCGACCGCCGCGATACTCGAGGACGATCAGCTTGGGATCCTGCGGCGTCCCTGCCGCGACGGCGAGGAACGATTCCATCCTCAGGCGCTTGAGGTCGCGCCGACCGAAGACGGTGACCCGCAGCCGGTGCCGCTTGCCGATGTCGCGCGCCGTGCGCGCCAGGTATTCCGGCGTGCAGACGTTGCCGGGCAGCTGCTGCAGCCGCCGCGCGAGGTGCTGTCCCTCGCCGAGCGCGACGCCCGCGGCGAGCGCCGCCTGCGACCCACGCGCGTCAGCGGCAATGACCACCGCCTCGACCAGCGGCCGCGGCCGGTCCTTCGCCGGCGGCTGCGTCTTGTAGTCGGAGAATTCCCAGGCGCCGCGCGACAATCCGAAGGCGGCGGCTTCCACCGTGTCGCCCGAGAGCTGCGGCGCCCAGAACGCCATCTTCCGCACGCCGAGCGCGTTGCCCTTGCGTCCGGCGAGCGTCGCGGCGCGCGTCACCGCACCGTACGTGTCCTCGGACGCGCCGAGGCCGACCAGAAGGACGCGTGCCGGTCCTGTCCCGGTGCCGACGACCAGCAGCGATTCGTCGCGGTTTCCCTTGAAGTCCGACTGACGAACGGCACGAGACAGCGCGCCGCCGTACGCCTTGTCCAGCGGTGCGAGCACGCGGGGAAAGACGCCGCCGGAATGGAGGCCAACCGCGAGCAGCGGCGTGGCCACGCGCGACGGATCGCCGCCGCGCAGGGTAAGGGCAAGGGCCATCTCAGGCCCCCTTCATGTACTGGTCCGACACCTGCACGCAATGACCGCCGATGGGCAAGAGTGAGCACTGATACACTGGCATTCTCGATTGGTGCGGAAGGAATGAACGGAAACTAGGAACCGCTGGCAGACGGAGCAAGGCGAGCACGCGCGAATCTGCGCGGCGCTTTGCTGCACGAGGGAAAATGGCTGACGCGTCCGCGCGCCTACGCGCGCAGCCAGCCGTGCGAGCGGAACCACGCCACACAGCGCTCGTACTCGTCGAGCACGACGCTCAAGTGCGCGCTCGCAGCGGCCACGTCCCCGTGCTTCGCCATCTGCTCGCCCGCGGCGCAGAGCTCCTCGAGTTGGCGCGCCCCCAGCTGCCCACAGCCTGAGCGCAGTGTGTGGAAGGCGGTGGCGGCCCGCGCCGGGTCGCCCGCCGCCAGCCCGTCGCGCACCGAGGCCAGCCGCGTCGGCGCCGACGCCACGAACAGTGCGACGACCTCGCGCATCGTCTGCTCGCCGAGCAGTTCGAGCAGGGCATCAAAGTCGCTGGCCTGGACCGGCGGGGAGTCGTTCATCACGGAAGGTGAAGGGAGCGCAGCGTCGACGGTCACGTTCGTGGCGTCGCGTAACCTTATCTTCCTTGCCATGCCCAACGCCAGCCTGCCCTCGCCGCACGCGCGCATCACGCGCGCGCTGCGACTACGCTGCCCCGCATGTGGCGGGCGCGGCATCCTCGCGAGCTGGCTGCGCCTCGCCGAACGCTGCCCCCACTGCGCCTTTCGCCCCGACCGGGGCGAGCCGGACCACTTTCTCGGCGGCTACGTGGTCAACCTCGGCATCGCCGAAGCCGTCGCCGCGATCCTCTGGGTCGTCCTGCTCACGGTGACCTGGCCCGACCCGTCGTGGGTGCTGATGCAGTGGGCGGCAGCGGTATTGGTGGTGCTGACGCCCGTGCTGCTCTACCCCGTCACGCGCCTCCTCTTTCTTGCCGTGGACCTCATCGCGCAGCCGCACCGCCCCGGGGATTACGGCAGCGAGGACCCGACGTACAAGTAGATCGACCGTCTACCGTCCTCCGTCCACCGTCTACCATCACCGTCGCGCCATGACCGGCTACTCCCACTCGATGGTACCAGGCGGCTTCGTCGTCACGTCGAGCGCGAGGCCGCCCACCCCTGGAAGCGCGAGAATCTGCGCACGCAGTTCGTCGCGCAGCCGCGGCGGCAACTGCGCCGGCGTCGCCGTCATCGCGCGCTCCGAGTGAATGGGGCGGATGATCACGAACTCACGCCCCGCCCCGTCCACCTCGAGCGGCACCAGCACCGTGGGACACTGCCAGATGTCGCCGTAAATCCCGTGACGACGCAGCCCCTCCATCACCAGATGATCCGCCTCGCGGAGCAGCGCGAGTCGATCCCGCGTCACGGTCGCCGCAAGCGGGCGCACCTGCTGCGGCGCGCGCGGGCCGAGGTTCCAGATGCAGCGGTTGATCCCGGCGACGCCCTTGAACAGATGCCCTGCCGCCTCAACCAGCCGCTCCCACGGTGCGTCGCCCGAGATCAGCACGGGGTGCTCGTATGAGCGAAGGTCGGCTTTGACGCCCACGGACTTGATGGGAAGCGCCAGCGCCGCCACGCCGTAGCGCGCCGCAACCGCGGCGACCGCGGGTTCGATGGTTTCGAAACCGGCGCGCAGTTCCTCGCCGGTCGAGCAGAGCAGTCGCACGCCGAGGCCCGGACCCGGGAACGGATGCCGCCAGATGAGGTCGTGCGGGATGCCGAGCTTCTCGCCGAGTTCGCGCACCTCGACCTTGTACAGGTCGGCGAGCGGCTCCACGACGCGACCCTGCCCGAGCATCTCCTCGATGATCGGCACGCGGTTGTGGTGCGTCTTGATGGTGTCGGCGCGCTTGGTGCCGCCCGTCTCGATGGTGTCCGGGTAGATGGTGCCCTGGCCGAGCAGGTGGCGCTCGATGCCGCGCGTACGCGCCTCGCGCTCGAACACCTCGATGAAGGTGTTGCCGATGATCTTGCGCTTCTGCTCCGGCTCCACCGCCCCCGCGAGCGCGGTCAGGAAGGCGTCGCTCGCGTCCACGAAGTGGAGGTTGCGGTCGAGCCCGAAGGCGCGGAACGCCTCGAGCACGTCGCGGCTCTCGTCCTTTCGCATCAGCCCGTTGTCCACGTGCAGCAGGTGCAGGCGCTCCGGCCCGATGGCCATGCCGAGCAGGCGCGCGGCGACGGTGGAGTCCACGCCGCCCGATGCCAGCAGGAAGACCGATTGATCGCCGACCTGCGCGCGCACCTGCGCCACGCGCTCCTCGACGTACCTGTCCATCGTCCACGACGGCGTGCAACCGCAGATGCCGAGCACGAAGTTGGCGATCATCTCGTCGCCGTGGACCGTGTCGTCCACTTCGGGATGGAACTGGAAGCCGTACCGGCGCAGCGAATCTGAGGCGATGGCGGCGAACCGGTGCGAGGCGCCCGCACTGCCCAGCGTGGTGAACCCGATCTCCTCGAAGCCGGGGCCGACGCTCGTCACCGAGTCGAAGTGGCTCATGAACACGCGTTCCACGCTCGAGAGCCCCTTGAACAGCGGCGAGTCGCCGACCACCTGTAAATCGGCGGGCCCCCATTCACTCGCGCCGTGCACCACCGTGCCGCCGTAGTGCTTGGCGATCTCCTGGTGGCCGAAGCAGAAGCCGAGGATGGGAATGTCGAGGTCGTAGATCGCCTTGTTGTACGCGGAGTCCTCGCCGTGCGACGACAGGCTCGGGCTGCCGGACAGGATGATCCCCTTGTACCTGCGGAACAGTTCGGTCGGGTCCTCGGGCTGCCGGATCTCAGCGAGCACGTGCTGGCGGCGGACCTTCGTGGCAATGAGGTGGGCGTACTGCCCGCCAAAATCGATCACGGCAATGGCGTCGTGTGTCATTTCACGGTCTGGTGTTTGGCGTCGCGCTGCTGTGTCTGCTGCCGTGCCTTCAACGCGACTTCCGCCGCCGGCCCGGCTCCCTGCGTGGTGAATACTGCCATGGTGACGCGCCCGGCGTGGAATGCCGCGAGGTCGAGGCCCCGCAGTCGCGTCCAACCGCCGGCACTTCCACGAGCCGATGCGCGTGTCCCGTCGCCGCCAGCAACCGCTCCACATCGTCGTGCCGCACGGCGAGCGTCGCCGTATTCACCAGTGGATGACAGTGAATCGCATCGGCCGCCCAGAGATCGCGGTCAATGAACACCTCCACCGCGTGACCGGGATCGTTCACGAGGCCGAGGAGGGAGACCGATCCGGGCTCGATGCCGAGGCAGCGCTTGAGGCGATCGGCTGACCCGAAGCTCGGCCGCTCGAAGCCGGTGCTCGCGGCGAGCGCGCGCAGGTCCACCGGCTTGCTGGCCGCCACCACCACCAGCGCCTGTCGCGTGCCCTTCTTGTCCCGCAGAAAGAGGTTCTTGGTCGGCGCACCGGCGAGGGGCGGCACCAGGCGCTCCACCTCGTCGATCGTGAAGACCGGCGGGTGCTCGACCCGTTCGCACGTGATGCCGTGCGCGGCAAGGAACTCATGGAGTTCAGCCATCGACGCTCAAGGCCCCCCGACCGGACCCGACGAAACGCCCCCGCGCTTCGGCGCGCGCCCGAGCGTGACGATCTCCGACTTCTTCGGCTGCGACCGCCGCCGCCGACGGCGCACGAGGTACGCAATCGCCGCCACCACCAGCGCCGCCACGATCAGGTCCTGCAGGCCAAGCCTCGTCATGAGCCGTACCCCAGGATGCGGCCGCCCTGGTACACCGCGAACGACGCCAGCCACGCCATCGCGTTCATCATCACCAGCATGGCGATGGGCCATCGCCAAGAGTTCGTCTCGCGGCGCACCACGGCCAGGGTGGACATGCACTGGCACGCCAGCACGTAGAAGACCATCAGGCTGATGCCGGTGAGCGGCGAATACGCGAGCTTGCCGGTCCGCGTGTCCACGGCTTCGCGCAGGATCTTCCGCAGCGGCTGCACGTCGCTCTCGGCGGAGCCCAGATTGAACACCGTCGCCATCGTCGAGACCATCACTTCGCGCGCGGCCAGCGAGGTGATGAGCCCGATGCCGATGCGCCAGTCGAAGCCGAGCGGCTCGATGGCCGGTTCGATGAGCCGGCCGGTGCGCCCCGCAAACGAATGCTCGAGTGCCGCCGACGCGATCTGGTTGTCCAGCGCCCGCAGCTGCACCGTGTCGCCCGCCGCCACCACCTGTGTGCGCTCGGCTTCGAGCGCGCGCACCGCCTCGCCGCCCTTCGGATACGAGGCGAGGAACCAGAGCACCACCGTGATGGCCAGGATCACCGTGCCGGCATTGCGTGTGAAGAGCAGGCTGCGTTCGCGCACGGTGATGAACACCGATCGCCAGGCCGGCATCCGATACGGCGGCAGCTCCATCACGTACAGCGGCAAGCCCCCGGCGAACACCGTGCGCTTGAGCGCCCATGCCACCACGACCGCGGCAACGATGCCGAGGAAGTACATGGAGAAGAGCGTGATCCCCGGCAGCGTGACGAACCCTACCCATCGGTTGGGCACGAAGGCGCCGATGAGCAGCGCGTAGACCGGCAGCCGCGCGCTGCACGACATGAACGGCGCGATCATGATCGTCGTGAACCGGTCGCGGCGGCTGTCGATGCTCCGCGTCGCCATGATGCCCGGGATGGCGCAGGCGAACGACGAGAGGAGCGGAATGAAGGAACGCCCGGACAGTCCCACGCGCGACATCACGCGGTCCATGATGAACGCCGCACGCGCCATGTAGCCGCTGTCCTCCAGCACCGACAGGAACAGGAAGAGGATGGCAATCTGCGGCACGAAGGTGAGCGTGGTGCCGACGCCGGCGACGATGCCGTCCACCACCAGCGAGCGCAGCGGCCCCTCCGGCATCGCACTGCCGATGCCATTGCCGACCGCGCGCATCCCCCAGTCGATGAGGTCCATCAACGGCTGGGCCCACGCGAAGACCGACTGAAACACCGCCCCCATCAGCACGACGAAGATGACCGGCCCGAAGATGCGGTGCGTCAGGACGCGATCGATGGCCTCGCGCCGCGCGTCCTTGCGGTCGCCGGCCGGTGCGTTGACCGCCTCGGCGACCAGCGCCGTGATGGCCTCGTATCGCCCGGCGACATCCCCCGACCGCCAGCCGGGCGAAAACTCATCGAGCCGGCGGACGAGCAGGTGCGCGTCGGCCAGCGCTTCGGCCGCCACGTGCTTCGCGAGTGCATCGTCCTCGCCCTGGTCCAGCAGCATCGCCACCGCCACGTCTCGGCGGGCGCGGTCGGGCACGGAGGGCAGGCGCGGCACGCGCTGCTCGAGCCGGTCGATGACGCGCTGCAGGTGCGACGGCCATTCGCGGAAGTGGCGCAGGGAGGGTTCGACGTCGCGAGTCATCAGGTCGCGCAGGACGTCGAGTCCGGTCCCCTTGGCCGCCGAGATGCCGATGACTGGCACGCCCAGTTGCCGCTCCAACGCCGCAATGTCGATGTGCAGTCCCTGCGCGTCGGCCGCATCCATCATGTTCAGCGCGAGGATGAGCGGCCGTCCCAGTTCGATCACCTGCAGCGCGAGATACAGGTGCCGGTCGAGATTGGTGGCGTCCACCACGAAGATGATCAGGTCGGGCGGCGGCGTGTCGGCCTGCAGGCCGAGCAGTACGTCGCGCACCACCATCTCGTCGGGCGACGCGGGCTGCAGGCTGTAGCTGCCGGGGAGATCGATCACTTCGGCGCGCCGACCATTCGGGAGATCGCAGAACCCCGTCTTCTTCTCGACGGTCACGCCGGGGTAATTCGCGACCTTCTGCCGCAGTCCGGTCAGCGCGTTGAATAGCGTGGACTTCCCCGCGTTGGGGTTGCCCAGGATCGCGATACGCCGCGGAGCGGACTCAGGAAGGCGTGACATCGATGTGCCGGGCTTCCGACTTGCGCAGGGACAGGTGCACGCCACGCAGGGAGATCTCCATGGGATCGCCGAGCGGCGCGCGGCGAATGACCTCCACCTCGGTGCCGGGGAGGACGCCCAGCTCCATGAGGCGCCGCGCAATGGTCGGCGGGCAGTCCACGCTGGCGATCACGGCGCGCTCGCCGGCGGCGAGCTGGTCGAGGGTACATCCTACTTGCTGCCCACGGGAGCGACGCTTCATAGGGTCGGCAGCGCGCGGCCGACGGGCGACTCGAGCGAATCGCGCAGGCAGGTGGCACCACAGGAGTCGCAGGCGCCCGGCTCGTGGTCCTTGCACGAGCGCGGACTGGCGCGGTACGCCTCACGGAACTTGGCCGCCGCCGGATGCCGCGAGCGCATGAAGGTGGTGAGGCGCAGCAGCTCGATGGAGACCTCGGGGCTGACGAGGTGCTCGATCATGCACGCGTCCTCGGTGGCGACATCCGCGGGAATGCCGAGGATCTCGGTGAGGAACATCGAAAGGACGATGCGGCTCGACTCGGTGCGCGTGGCGAAGCCGGCCCCTTCCTGCGTGAGCTCCACGCATCCGTAGCGCTCGTGGCGCACGAGCCCGCGCTTTTCGAGCGACCGCAGCATTGACGTGACGCCGCTCTTCGAGACGCCCAGGTGTTCCGCGATGTCGCCGACGCGCGCGTGCCCCTTCTCCGCCTTCAGCAGCGCCACCGTCTGGAGATAGTGGGCCATGGAGTGCGAGACTTCCTTTTCGCTGTATCGCTTCCAGATTTCCATGTGAGCGCCTTGGGTGCGGTGGCCTCAAGAGTGTTAAGGTAGCTTAACAGCGTCTCGTGCTCGACGCAACGCGTCCGCTCTCCCCCGACCCGCCGGACCGGAACTTCCGCTTGCTGAGGGCGCGGCGTCGCATGAACTTGTCGCGATGAAGATCTTCGTCGTCGACGACGACCCCTTCGCGCTACGACTCGTGGCGCGTCAACTCGAGACGCTCGGACTGACGGACGTCCAGACGTTCGAGGCGGCCCACCGGCCGCTGGCGCTGCTCGGCGTGGACGTGACCGCGGCGGACGTGATCCTGCTCGATCTGGCGATGCCGGATACCGACGGCATGGAGTTCATCCAGCAGTTGGCGCGGATGAAGTATCCGGGGACCGTGATCTTCATCAGCGGCATGGATGACGGCATCCTGCAGCTGGCGCCGGTGCTGGCCCGCGGACTCCATCTCCGAGTGGCGGGTGCGCTGAAGAAGCCCAGCACGCCTGAGCAGCTGCGCGCGCTGCTGGATTCGACCGGGACCGGCTAGTCCGCCGCGCGCGCGCGCACCGGCGTTCCGTTGAACGCCGCGTTGCCGCTGAGCGAGTCGATCCGACGGTCATCGGTGACGTCGTTGAGGCTGACGCCGGCGTGGGCGCGCGCCACGCGCAGGCGAACGCCGGTCCGCTCGTGTCCCCAGCCGTGCGGCAGGCAGACGACGCCGGGCACCACGGCGTCGGTGACCTGCACCACGGCCTCGATGGCCCCCGTGCGCGATGACACGCGTGCGGCGCCGCCATCAACCAGCCCTCGCGCCGCAGCGTCGGCCGGGTGCATCAGCAGCTGGCACCGCCGCTCGCCGCGCACGAGCCGTTCGCTGTTGGCCATCCACGAGTTGTTGGAGCGCAGGTCGCGGCGCCCGATGAGGAGCAACTCCTCCGCCTCCGCCTGAGGCAGCTCGAGTCGCGCTGCCAGCCGCGGCACGTCCGCGAGCATCGGCGCGGGAGCGAGCTGGATGCGCCGATTCTCCGTGCGGAGCCGTGCGGGCAGGGCCGGCTCGAGCGGGCCGAGGTCCACGCCGTGCGGGGCGCGCTCCAACGCCTTCATGGAGACGCGACTGCCATAGGAGCTCCGCGCCAGCGCGTGCCGCATCATCCCGCGGAGACCCAGCACCTTCGCTGTCATCGCGACCCCCCACGCCTTCACGCGCCGAATGACGCCGCCACGGGTCACCCGCCACGTGAGTTCGACGAGTATCTGCCAGTCGTGACGTGTCCCGGCAGCGGGCGCAACCACCGCAGGCGACCACTTGGCCGTGTTGCGCACGGCCAGCGTGTGGAAGACGAGGTCGTAGTGATCGCGCTCGAGGCCGGCCGTCGGCGGCAGGATCACGTGCGCGTGCCGAGTCGTCTCGTTGATGTGGAAGTCGATCGCGGCAAAGAACTCCAGCGCGCCCAGCGCGCGATCGAGGCGCGTTCCGTTGGGCGTGGACAGGACGGGATTGCCCGCGTGCGTCACCAATCCGCGGACCTGCCCCGCGCCGGGCGTTTCCATTTCCTCGGCGAGCGCGGCAACTGGCAGCTCGCCCGCGAACTCCGGCAACCCGCGCACGCGGCTCGTCCAGCGTCCCACGCGCCCGGCGCCGCCGTAGGCGCCGCCCCCGCGCATGATGTCCACCGCCGGACGCGCGAACATCGTGCCCCCGGGGGCGTCGAGGTGCCCGGTGACGATGTTCAGCGCGTTGATCAGCCAGCAGCACAGGGCGCCGAACTCCTGCGTGCTCACGCCGATGCGGCCGTAGATGACCGCTCGCTCGGTGCGTGCGAGCTTGCGGGCCAGCTCGCGCAGCACGTCGGCGGGCACGCCGGTGACGGGGCTGACCCGCTCGGGGGCGAACGGTGCGCACGCGTCGCGCAGCGACTCCACGCCGTCCGTGAACTCGGCGAGGCGCCCCATGCGCACCAGCTCCTCCGCGAAGATCACGTGCAGCATCGCCATCAGCGCCAGCGCGTCGGTGCCGGGGCGGATGAAGTGGTGCGCCGTCGCCAGGTCCGCCGTCTCGGTACGCCGCGGATCGAGGACAATCACCTCCCCGCCGCGTTCGACGATGGCCTTGAGCCGGCGTTTCACGTCGGGCGCGGTCATCAGCGAACCATTCGACACCGCCGGATTTGCGCCCAGGATGATCCAGCAGTCGGTGCGGTCGAGGTCGGGCACCGGGATGAGCAGCGGGTGCCCGAACGCGTGGAGCGACGCCAGGTGGTGCGGCAACTGATCCACCGAGGTCGCGGAGTATCGATTGCGCGTGCCCAGCGCCTTGCTGAACGACGGCGCGAAGAGCATGGCGCCAAGCGAGTGCACCGTCGGATTGCCAAGGTAGACCGCCATGGCGTCGCGCCCGTGCCGGCGCTGGACCCCGCGGATGCCATCTACCGTCAGCCGGATCGCCTCGGCCCAGCTGATGCGCACCCACTCGTCACCGACGCGCTTCACCGGGTGGCGGAGGCGGTCCGGATCTTCGTGCAGGTCCTTGAGCGCGACGGCCTTCGGGCACAGGTGCCCGCGGCTCAGCGGATCGGCGTCGTCGCCGCGCACGCCGGTGATGACGCCGGCATCCGTGGTGACCGCGATGCCACACGATGCCTCGCAGAGCGGGCAGGTGGCGTAGTGGGTGCGTGACGCGGGGGGCATGCACAAAAGGTGGTGGCCGATAAGGACCGCCGCCATCTTTCCCGCCGATGTCCGCCCCCACTGCCTCCATCATTCCGCCGGCACCGGCCGCGCAACGCCACGCCCGCGTGCTCATCATCGGCAGCGGATTCTCGGGGATCGCCATGGCGATTCACTTGCGCCGCGCGGGCATCGAGGACGTCGTCATCCTCGAGCGCGCGGCGTCGCTCGGGGGCACGTGGCGCGACAATGCGTATCCCGGCTGCGCCTGCGACGTGGAGAGCGTGCTCTACTCGCTCGCCTTCGCTCCCAACCCCGACTGGTCGCGGACCTTCTCGCCGCAGCCGGAGATCAGGGCGTATCTCGACCGCGTGGCGCGGGAGCACGAGGTCGTCCGGCTGGTCCGGTTCAACGAGAACGTCTCCGGCGCGGTGTTCGACGAACGCGCGGCGCGCTGGATCGTCTCCGCGTCCTCAGGCGCGTGGACGGCCGATGCCCTCGTGCTGGCGAACGGCGCGCTGAGCGACCCGAGGATCCCGGACCTGCCCGGGCTCTCCGACTTCGCTGGACCGGCGTTCCACACGGCGCAGTGGGATCATCGCGTTTCGCTCAAAGGCATGCGTGTGGCCGTCATCGGCACGGGCGCCTCGGCGATCCAGGTGATTCCCTCCATCCAGCCGCTGGTTGCGCAGCTCACGGTCTTCCAGCGCACGCCGTCGTGGGTGATGTGGCGCCACGATCGTGCGATTCCCGCTTGGCGGCGCGCGCTGTTCCGTCGAGCCCCGCTGGTCCAGCGCGCGGTGCGCCTCGCGGAATACGTACGTCACGAGTTGCTCTTCCTTCCCTTCCGGCACAGGTGGGCGCGCCGGATCGCCGACGCGGTGATCGGGCGCCATCTCAACCGCCAGGTGCGCGATCCGGCGCTGCGTGCAGCGCTGACGCCTCACTACGCCATCGGCTGCAAGCGGTTGGTGCTCTCCGACGACTACTACCCGGCCATGACGCAGCCGAACGTGTCGCTGGTGACCGGGGAGATCACGCGCATCGTGCCGCACGGCGTCGTGACGGCGGACGGGCGCACGCACGGGGCGGACGTCCTCGTCCTGGCCACGGGCTTTCGCGTCACCGATTGGCTGCTCGCGCCCGTGATCCGTGGGCGCGGTGGCCGCACGCTCGCCGACGCCTGGCAGGGGAGCCCGAAGGCGTACATCGGAACGACGGTGGCCGGCTTTCCGAACCTGTTCACCCTGATGGGACCGAACACCGGCCTTGGCCACTCCTCGGTGCTGTTGATGGTCGAGTCGCAGATCCGTCACGCCGTGCGTCTGCTATCGCTGACGGCGCAGCGCGGCGTCCGGGTTGTCGAACCCACCGCAGAGGCGCAAGCCCGATTCGTGCGCTGGATGGACGAGAGCCACGCCACCACCGTCTGGAACCGGGGCGGGTGCAGCAGTTGGTACCTCGATCGCACCGGGCGCAACTCCGCGCTGTGGCCATTCGGCGTCGGGAAGTTCCGGCGGACGGTGGGGCGCGTGCGCCTTGAGGATTACGTCTTCATGCCGTAGCAAGACGGCCGCCTCGCGGCGGCCGTCTCGTCGTTCCGAAGCGTGCGCCTACTGCTTCTTCGGCGCCGCCTTGCGCGTCCAGTAGCCCGGATCAGCCGTCACCCACTCGGCCGGCGGAATGCTCTGCTGCGGCAGGAAGCCGAACAGGTCGCTCTGCTGGCTCATCACGGCGGCGGATGCATTGGCGTTCAGCTTCTTCATGCCGTCCGCGCCGCCGAGCGCTGCCTGGTACGCGGCGCCGTTGTGCATCGGCCCGCTCTCGTCCACTTCGGCGAGCGACTTGCGCGCGACGAACATAAAGTAGGTGCCAGCGGGCGCGCCGCTTGCGGCCTGCCACATCGAATATCGATCCGGGAGCCTGGCGCTCTCGTGCGCCGCCTTGATCAACTTGCGGTTCTCCTCGAAGATCGCGTTTTGCCCCGGACGCACCGAGATACGTGTGACCTGCATGTAGCGGCTCGCGGCGAGATCGGCCGGGCCACCGTAGCTGAGATCCTCGCGCGAGGTGAGGACCATCATGCGGCCGTCGCTGAGGAACTCCCCCTCCATGGCCGCGAACTTCTTGTCAATCGCGCTGAGCGCCGGGTTCGCGTCATTCGCCGTGCGCGCCTTTTCGAAGGCCGCCCAGGTGGGGTACAGGCTGAGGTACCAGCTCTCCGCCGGCCCAGTCATCGCCGAGATCGCGAGCATCGTCGCGGGAGTCTTCGCCGCGATCAACGCGCCAGCCCAGCCTTCCTCGTGTGCGTCGTGCGCACCACCCTTTCCCACCTTGACGCTTTCCCGATACACCGTCACCACACTCGGCGCGGATGCCGGTGCCGCGGCGGCCTGCGCGCCGAGGACGGCGGGGGCGAGTGCGGCGGCAATGAACGCCAGCCGCTGGAGGCTCTGCTTGATCATGGGGGGCTCCGGAAAGTGAGAAGACCGCCGCGGGGGTATCCCGCGTGTGCACGAACGTAGCCCTGACCCCGCAAAGCGATAGGCCGGGTGGTGCGGTCGGCAGAAAGCCGCGTTCCAAGCAGAACCGCGCCGGCTGACGGTGTCAGTCCGGCGCGCTGGAACGCTTCTCACTTGTGTAATGCCCAGAGTGGGGATCGAACCCACATGAGGTTGCCCTCGCGGGATTTTGAGTCCCGTGCGTCTGCCAGTTCCGCCATCCGGGCGCGAGACGCGCTCTTCGCATCCACACGCTGGAGGAAAACTAGCCGAGGAGCGAACAACGTACCAGCCGGGAGCGCGGCGCGCGCGGGGAGATCGGCACCAGTTGGCTCGCGCACGCCGTCCGCGCTGAGCCGTCCCTAGGTCCCAGGCGCGCGCGGGTCCGACGCTTGCGCCCCTGGGGTGCACCATCGGCTGAGCACGTCGCGCAAGACCGCCAGCGGCACGGGCTTCGTGACGTAGGCGTCCATTCCCATCGCAGATGCCCGCTCGGCCTCGCCCTTCAACGCGTTGGCGGTGAGCGCAATGATGGGGAGCCGCACGCCGGGGGCTTCTTCGCGACGAATCGCCGCGGCCAGTTCGTACCCGTCCATGTTCGGCATGTGCAGGTCGCTGAGCAACAACGAGAACGTGCCCGAACGCCACTGCTGCATCGCCTCCACGCCATCGCGCGCGAGGACGCCGGTATATCCGAGCGTCGCAAGCTGGCGCAGGATGACCTTTTGATTCGTGCGATCATCCTCGGCAACGAGAATCAGTCGGCCCCGCGCTCGGGCCTCGGCTACCGACGGCGGCGGTGCCTGCGGGATCACCGGCGCCATGGTCGCGCGGACACCACGGTTCGCTTCGGATGTTCGCTGCGTCTCCGCAGTCTCAAAGGGCAACGTCACGGTGAAGATGGAGCCCCGCCCCGTCGCACTCGATACGTCGATGGTGCCGCCCATCAGCTCGACCAGCCGCCGGCTGATGGCCAGCCCCAGTCCGGTGCCCCCGTACCGGCGTGTCGTCGAGGTCTCGGCCTGCGTGAACGACGAGAACAGCCGGTCGAGCGTGCCCGGCGCCATGCCGATCCCGTTGTCCGAGACACAGAGCGCGATGCCGAATGGCGGCTCGTGCACGGGCGCGATGCGCACCGTCACCTCGCCCCGAACGTCCTCGCGGCCCCGACTGAACTTGATCGCATTGCCGGCGAGGTTCATCAGCACCTGCCGCACACGCGTGGCATCCCCGCGCACGACCGGCGGCACACCGGGATCAACCTCGACCGTGAGATCCACCCCACTCGCCGACGCGACGGGCCGGAGTGCCGCGAGGACATCGTCCGCCGTGTCGCGCAGCGACATCTCCGCCACTTCCAGCTCGAGCTTGCCCGCGTCGATCTTGGAGAAATCCAGGATATCATTGAGAACGCCCATCAGATTGTTTGCCGACCGCTCGATTGTCCTCGCGGCGTCGAGATCGTCCGGCGCAAGAGGGCGGAGCGCCAACAACTCAGCCATGGCGATCACGCCGTTCAGCGGCGTCCGGATCTCGTGGCTCATCGTGGCCAGAAACGCGCTCTTGGCGCTGTTGGCCGCCTCGGCCTGCTCTCGCGCCTCCACCAGTTCCTGCGTTCGTTCTTCGACGAGGTCGACGAGGTGGTCCCGATGCTGCGCCAACTCCGCCTCGAGTCGCTTGCGCTCACTGACATCTTCCTTCACGGCCACGAAGTGAGTGACGCACCCCGTCTGGTCGAGCACCGGCGTCACCGTCTGCGCTTCCGTGTACCGGGAGCCGTCCTTCCTTCGATTCACGATTTCGCCACGCCATACCTCGCCCCGGAGGATGGTGGCCCAGAACCGGGCGAAGAACTCCGGGGAATGCTCTCCCGATCGCACAAGGTCGCGCAGGTCGCGCCCGATGGCTTCCGACGCCGCGTAGCCCGTGGCCGCGGTGAAGGCCGGATTGACCCACTGGATGATGCCGTCCGCGCCCGTGATGACTATGCCGTTGGCCGCCGCTGCGAGCGCCGCCGCCTGCAGCGCAATCCGTTCTGCCGCCGCCCTCTGCCGGCTGGCCTGCTGGTACTCGTTCACGGCGCGTCGCACGGCCGTCGCGAGGCGCTCCGGCCGTTCCTTGAGCACGTAGTCGGTTGCCCCCAGCCGCAGCGCCTCGACGGCTGCCTCTTCTCCGATACTGCCGGAATGCACGATGAACGGGCACGCGGCTCCCGTTTCCTGGTGTATCGCCAGCGCGCGAAGTCCGGAGAACCGCGGCAGCAGCCAGTCGGAGATTACGATGTCAGGCGCGGTTCGCAGCGCCTCGCGGTACGCGTCCTCCGTCTCGACGCACTGCGACTCGACCTCGATGCCAGCGCGCTCAAGGCGCGCCACGAGGAACTCGACATCGCTGACCCTGTCCTCCACGATGAGCACGCGCAGCGGCGTATCCATGGCCCTACCAACGCCGGGTCGCGGCTTCGTGCAGCATCGGCCAGTACCTGCCAGGCTCCTGGACGGCCTTTGCGATCAGCGCGCTCCCGACATCGTTCGCACGTGCCAGGGTCGCTGCGTCGTCCCGGAGAGTGACTCCGGCAGGCGCGATCACGCGTTCGTTCACGGATCTCTGCTCCTCCCGGCGCCGCCAACGCGCCGTCGATGGCCGCGCGCGCTCGTGCATCAGCAGGTTGCCAGCTACTCCCTGTTCCACCGCGGCTTCGATCCTGACTCGGCCGCCGACCCGCGCGCGGACGGCGCGCTCCAACGGACGCTCAGTCCCCGAGGGGTGAACCGCCATGCCGCGGGTCCACCCACACTGGGTCGAGGCGCACTTCGCTCGCGCGAACGTCAGTAAATAACGGGCGCGGGCGATCACCCGCAAGTCGCGCGCCTTGGACCGCCCCCGCGCGCCGGGCACGATCATAGGGTGGACGCATCCTGCTAGATTACGGCGTTCCCTGCCAGCGCGCTGGCCCCCCGCGCTGAATCTCGCACGCATTCAGAACGCGGGCTGGCCGACGGCCCAGCCAGAACCGAGGAGAAGCTCATGAAGACCGACACGTCGACCATCATCTGGACGAAGATCGACGAGGCGCCCGCGCTGGCGACTTTCTCGCTCCTGCCCATCGTCCAGGCCTTCACCAAGGGGACGGGCATCCTCGTGGAAGAGCGCGACATCTCGCTTGCGGGGCGCATCATCGCCCTCTTTCCGGAGCGCCTCACCGAGGCGCAGCGGATTCCCGATCACCTGGCGCAGCTCGGCGAGCTCACCCAGCACCCCGAAGCCAACATCATCAAGCTGCCCAACGTCTCCGCGTCGATCCCGCAGCTCAAGGAAGCGATCAAGGAGCTCCAGGCGCACGGCTATGCGATCCCGGACTACCCCGAGGCGCCCAAGGACGACGCCGAGAAGGCGCTCCAGGCCCGCTTCGCCAAGGCCCTCGGCAGCGCGGTCAATCCGGTGCTGCGTGAGGGCAACTCCGACCGGCGTTCGCCGCTCTCGGTGAAGGCGTTCTCCAAGAAGCACCCGCACAGGCTGTCCGCCTGGGCGTCCGACTCGCAGGCACACGTCGCGCACATGACCAGCGGAGACTTCTACGGCAGCGAATCCTCCACGACCATCACCGCGGCAACCACCGTCCGCTACGAGTTCGTCGGTGCCGATGGGTCGGTGACGGTACTCAAGTCGAAGATGCCGCTGCAGGACGGCGAGATCCTCGATACGTCGGTGATGCACGTCAAGGCGCTGCGCCGCTTCTTCGAGGAACAGGTCGACGACGCCAAGGCCCGCGGCCTGCTCCTGTCGCTGCACCTCAAGGCCACCATGATGAAGGTGTCCGACCCGGTGATGTTCGGGCACGCCGTCTCCGTCTACTTCAAGGACGTCTTCGACAAGCACGCCGCCACCTTCGCGCAGCTGGGCGTCAACCCGAGCTTCGGCCTCGGCGACGTCTACGCCAAGATCGCGAACCTTCCTGCCGACAAGCGCGCCGAGATCGAGGCCGACATCAAGGCCGTGTACGCCAAGCGCCCGCCGCTGGCGATGGTGGACTCGGACAAGGGCATCACCAACCTGCACGTCCCCAGTGACATCATCATCGACGCATCCATGCCCGTGGTGGTGCGTGATGCGGGCAAGATGTGGGGCCCCGACGGCAAGCTGCACGACACCAAGGCGATGATCCCCGACCGCTGCTACGCGACGACCTACAAGACGATCATCGAGG
>CAYQCP010000038.1:0-28192 GCA_964416005.1 uncultured Gemmatimonas sp. | reverse complement strand
CGTCGAAGGAAATGATCGACTATCTCATCAAGGGCGTGTCGGGCGAGTTCGGTCGTTCGCGCTTCACCCGTGAGTTCAACACGGCCGCGCAGAACGCCGGCAAGTCGCCGGTCTGACCTGGACCATCCATCCTTTAATGGAGGACGGCCATGTCGATGGCAGTCAGCTCGGATAGCGAAGTCAAGGCGGAACCGAACGTCACGCCTATGATCGACGTGATGCTGGTGCTCCTCATCATCTTCATGCTCGTCGTGCCGGCCATCAACGCGGGCTTCAACGCGGTCCCGCCGCAGGGCCAGAACCTGAAGCCGCATCCCGAGGAGGACGCGGACCAGGTGCTCGGTATCGACGCTTCGGGTGCGTATTACCTGAACAAGAAGCCGATCAAGAACGAAGATCTGCCGACCCTGCTCAAGGCCATCTACGAGGCCCGCACGGAGGACAAGATCCTCTTCCTGAAGGCGCACAACCAGCTCAAGTACGAGAAGGTGATTGACGCCCTCGACATCGCCGCCAAGAACGGGGTGCGCGTCACGGGCATGATCACCGACCAGATCCCGGGCTCACGCTCCTTGATCGAAACGGACAATCTGTCGCCGATGAAGGCGCAGGGAGGCAAGCCATGAGTATGTCCGTGGGCGGCAAGGGCGGTGGCTTGAATGCCGAGCCCAACCTGACGCCGATGATCGACGTGTTGCTGGTGCTGCTGGTGATCTTCATGCTCATCATTCCGATGAGCCGGAAGGCGCTGGACGTCCAGCTTCCCGATCCGACGCCGCAGGACACGGATGCGAAGCCCAATCCGGACCAGATCGTGCTCGAGGTCCTGCCGGGCGGCGTGTTCGCGGTCAACAAGCAGCCGAAGACGAAGGCGGAGCTCTACGCCTTCCTGAAGCAGACGTACGATCCCCGCCCGGAGAAGATCATCTTCGTCAAGGGCGATCCGCAGGTTCTGTATCAGGACGTCATCTTCGCGATGGACCAGGCGCGTGGCGCCGGGGTGAAGGTGATCGGCGTGCCACCGAAGGCCACACCGGACGCCGAGGAGAAATAGGATCGTCCAGACGCTGGACGGGTATCAGGCGGCGGGCGAACCCACTCGGGGTCGCCCGCCGTACTGCATTTTGGGGGCCGGGCAGAAACCCGCACCGGCCCGAAATCCGTTATAGGTTGTAGGGGTGGGGAGAACCCCCGCCCCCCGGCCCTCGTTCCACGCTCTCTCCTCTCTCGTATCGCCGTGACTGCCCCTCGCACCCGTCGGACGCTTCGACCACCGGTCGGCCTTCCCATCCGTGAGGAAGGGCGGCTGCGCGGCGTCGTCACGTCCGTCCTGTTGCACGCCCTCCTGATCTTCCTGGTGGCCGGGCCGATCTGGGTGCACGACACGCTCGTGGCGACGCGCGAGGGGGCGGGTGGCCCCGGCCCGGCCGGGGGTGGCGGCGGCGGAACCCGCGGCACGGGAGGCGTCCTGCAGGAGCGGGTGCGCTTCATTCGCGTCGCGCCCGCCCAGGCCCCCGCGGTGAAGGTTGAGCCGCCGGTGGTCAAACCCGTCCTGCCGCCGCCCCAGCCGCAGCCCAAGCCAGAACCCACGCCCACGCCCCCCGCGACACCGCAGGCCGAGAACAAGGACGCGAGCCTTGTGGCGGGGGTCGGGGGCGGGACGGGGAATGACGGGAGCGCGGGCTCCGGGCCGGGGTCAGGCGGCGGCGTGGGTTCCGGCATCGGGACGGGGCGCGGTTCGGGCATCGGGCCCGGCACCGGCGGCGGCAGCGGCAAGGTGTACCCGCCCACCCCGACCAACCTGGTGATCCTGCCCATTCCGGTACCGGCCAAAGTGCGGCCGTACAAGCTCGTCGCCTTCTTCGACGTGGACGAGCGCGGGAATACCACGCTGATCTCGTTCAACCCGTCCAAGGACGCGAGCTACAACCGAAAGATCCGCGAGATGCTGCTCGAGTTCCGGTTCCGTCCGGCCGTGCGCGCCGATGGCACGCCGGTGCGAGATACGACGTGGATCTCGGCGGAAGCCCCGTAAGAGAGAAACACCAGAGAGACAACAGAGAAACAACAGAGAGACAACCGAGCGTGGCCGACTACGGCCACCCTTCGTGCATCCACCGCACGAGAAAACCCCTGTTGTCTCTCTGTTGTTTCTCTGTTGTCTCCCTGTTGTCTGTCTGCTACCTTAGCCGGACTCTCAGCAGCCCCTTCTGATTCGAGGCCCGGCATGAGTGACCGCCCAGCAGCCCAGGATGCGCAGAAACACTCGGAGTTCGTCAAGGCGCTGACGCTGACCGATGCGACGATGCTGGTGGTCGGCTCCATGATTGGATCCGGCATCTTCATCGTCTCGGCCGACATCAGCCGCACGCTCGGATCGCCGGGTTGGCTGCTCATCGCCTGGGTCCTGACGGGCATCATCACCGTGCTCGGCGCGCTCGCCTTCGGCGAGCTGGCGGCGATGTACCCGCGCGCCGGTGGCATGTACGTCTTCCTGCGCGAGTCGATGGGACCGCTGATGGGGTTCCTGTACGGGTGGACACTCTTCATCGTCATCCAGACGGGGACCATCGCCGCGGTGGCGGTGGCGTTCGGCAAGTTCCTGGGTGTGCTCTTTCCCGCCGTGACCGCCGACCGCTGGCTGATGGCCGTGGACATCAAGACCGGCGGCACCACCCTGGAGTTCGGCCTGTCGTGGCAGCGCGTCGTCGCCCTCGTCTCCATCTGGGTCCTGACCTGGGTGAACCTCCGCGGCGTGAAGGAAGGCAAGTGGGTCCAGACCGTCCTCACCTCCGTGAAGACGGCGACGCTGATCGCGCTCATCCTGCTGGGCCTGACGGTCGGCCGCAATGCGGAGGCGATCGCGGCGAACTTCGGCCACGGCAATTTCTTTGCCGGCACGCCGGACCTTGGCGCGCTGTTCGTCGTTACGTTCGGCTCGGCGCTGGTCGGCTCACTCTTCTCCTCCGACTCGTGGCACGCCCCGACCTTTGCGGCCGCCGAGGTGCAGAACCCGGCGCGCAACCTGCCGCGCGCGCTGCTCAACGGCACCATGCTGGTGACGGTGCTGTACGTGCTTGCCAACGTCTCGTACCTCGTCGTGCTGCCGCTGCACGGCACCGCCGAGGGGGCCTCGCTGATGGAGCGCGGCATCAGCTTTGCCACGCAGGACCGCGTCGGCACGGCGGTCATGGAGAGCATCTTCGGCCCGAGCGGCGCGCTGATCATGGCCGGGGCCATCGTCATCTCGACGCTCGGCTGCAACAACGGCCTCATCCTGTCGGGGGCGCGGGTCTACTACGCGATGGCGCGCGACGGGTCGTTCTTCGCGCGGGCCGGCGTGCTGAGCGAGCATGGCGTCCCGTCGTACTCGCTCGTCATGCAGTCGGTGTGGACCAGCCTGCTGTGCCTGACGGGCACGTATAACCAGCTGCTCGACTACGTGATCTTCGCGGCGCTCGTCTTCTACGCGCTGACGACGATCGGGTTGTTCGTGCTGCGCGCCAAGCGGCCGGACGAGCCGCGGCCGTACCGGGCCGTCGGCTATCCGGTGCTGCCGGCGCTCTACGTGCTCGCGGCCTCCGGCGTCGCCGTGACGCTGCTGGTCGCCGCAAAGACCCGCGTGCAGTCGCTCACTGGCCTGCTGATCGTGCTGCTCGGGGTGCCGGTCTACTTCTGGTGGCACCGCGGCGCCGGTGCGCCGAAGGTCGGGTAAGGTGGGCGTCACCGGATGGGCCTGCGAATCCGCCGCATCCAACCGTGGGCGCCCCGTCTGCGTAACGAGTACGTGGGGCGTCGACCGCGCGGCGGGCACGGCGCGCGGCGTTCGTAACTAGAATTTCGACCCGGCAGCAGGCGCTGCCTCTGAGGATGGCATGACCGAATCCATCGGCAATAGCGGGAAGGGGATGAAGCTGCACACCAAGATCCTCCTCGCCCTCGTCGTCGGCGCCACCGCCGGCATTCTGGCGAACACGCAGCTCGGCGGCTCGGCGCCCTCGGTGGTGTGGGTCAACAAGTACATCGCGGGACCGGTGGGCCAGGTCTTCCTGCGCATGCTGTTCATGGTCGTGATGCCGCTGGTCTTCTCGTCCATCGCGCTCGGCGTCGCCGGGCTCGGCGACCTGAAGAAGGTGGGCCGCGTTGGCGGCAAGGCGATCGGCTATTTCCTCGCGACGACCTTCCTGGCCGCGTCGTTCGGCCTCATCATCGTCAACGTCTTCAAGCCCGGCGAAGGCATCCCGGCCGACGTGAAGACGCAGCTGATGGCCACGTACGCGCAGGACGCCTCGGCCAAGATCACCGCGCAGCAGACGGGCGGGTTTGGCATCGAGACCTTCGTGAACATCGTCACGCGGAACCCGGTCAAGTCGGCCGCTGACGGCGACATGCTCGGGATGATCTTCTTTGGGCTGGTCTTCGGCGCGGCGCTGACGATGCTCAAGCCGGAGCGCGCCAAGCCGATGATCGACGTGCTCGAGGCGCTGCAGGAAGTGGTCATAGCAATCGTCGGCATGGCGATGAAGCTCGCGCCGTACGGCGTGACCGGGCTGATCTTCGGGGTGACCTCCCGATTCGGATTTGCGCTCCTCGAGCCGCTGGCGGGGTACGTGCTCGTCGTGCTCGGAGCGCTCATCCTGCACGTCGCCATCAACCTCTCGCTGATCCTGCGCTTCGTCATCGGGTTGAGTCCGCTGGTCTATTTCGGTCGCATTCGCTCGGCGCTCATCACGGCCTTCTCCACCAGTTCGAGCAACGCCACGCTGCCGGCGGCGCTCAAGGCCTCGGAATTCGGCCTTGGCGTGCCGCCCAACATCGCCGGCTTCGTGCTCCCGCTCGGCTCGACGATGTGCATGAACGGCACGTCCATCTTCGAGGGCATCACGGTTATCTTCCTGTGCCAGGTCTTCGGCATCGACCTGACGCTGGGCGGCATGATCATCGTCATCGTGATGTCGGTCATCACGGCGGTGGGGGCGGCCGGCGTGCCCGGTGGCTCCATCCCGCTGCTCGTGGGCATCCTCGCGATGATGGGCGTACCGGGCGAAGGCATCGCCATCGTGCTCGGCGTGGATCGCATCCTCGACATGACGCGCACGGCCGTGAACGTGGCGGGCGACATTTCCGCCACCGCGTTCGTCGCCAAGTCGGAGGGGCTGTGGGACGCCAGCAAGGTGCCGGTGACGTCGCAAGCCGAGTAGTCGGCGACGCACCGCCGATGCGGAACGCGCCCGGGTTCCGCCGAACTGGACAGACAGGCGCCGCTGGCACGACCATCGTGCCGCGGCGCCTGTCGGCGCTGATCGCCCTCGCATAGCTTCCGCCTTCGTGCCACTCGACTCCTCCTCCGAATCCTCGCACGCCGATCGCCTGCTCGTGGTGACCGGCGCCGTGAGCGGCGCGTGCGTGGCGCTGTCGCGCCTCGCCTCCGCCACCGGCGCCGAAGGAACCTCGTGGCTGATGGTGCTCATCCAGGCGACGGTGGCGGCGCAGGGCGGCGCTGCCCTGTTGTGGGTGGTCCGCGCGTTCCTGCGCTGGATCGTGGGATGGGTGAGCGGCTCGCACGCCGTGCGCGACGCCTACATGCGGGACGACACCGCGACGTACGCCGTCTTCCTGCTGACGATGGCGACGGCGATCGGCGTGCAGCTCGTGGCGCCGGTGCTCTGGCTCCTGGGGGCGCTGTTCGTGGCCGCCCAGCTTTGGGTGCTGCGTCGCGCGAAGCCGCGGCGCATGCCGACCGGCGCGGACCGCGACCAGGTGGCGGCGCTGGGACTGCTCTTCGTGGCCGGCATCGCCATGATGCTCTTCGCGATGACGTGGCGGCGACTGCTCGAGCGCCAGTTCGGGGCGTCGGCGGACCTCTCGACGCTGATCATTGCCGGATTACTGGCGGGGCTTGGGCTCGGCGTGCTGGTGGGGGCGCGGGTGGCGCGCTGGTGGCCGGCCAGGCTCCGGTGGGTTTTCGTTGCGCTGCAGGTCGTCGCGGCGCTCTGGGGCGCGGCGAGCATGGCCCTCATTGCCGCGGTCGGCAGCGCCGTCGCCGGCGCAGCGTTCGCGACGACGGCCGTTGCCGTGGTTGCCATGCTGGCCGTGCCGATGATGCTGATGGGCGCCGCGCAGATGGCGCTGGTGGCGTCGCACCCCGCTTTGGCGCCTGCGCGCGACCGGTCGGCGGGTTGGTGGTGGAGTGCGACGCTGTTGGGGGCCGCGGCGGCGGGCGTGATGGCGGTCGACCTCCTCTTCGCCTTCACCGGGATTCGCGGCACGGTGTTCGGAGCGACCGCTCTCTGCTTGGCCTCGGCGCTTGGCGCGGCCGTGGTGTTTGCGCGGCGCGGGGCCGCGGCCGCCGCGAAGATGGCATGACGACGCGCACCTCAACGTCGCTTCGCACGCTCGACGTGGTCGCGCTCTCAACCGGCGTCCTGGCGGCGGGTCAGGCCATGCTGTGGAGCCGGGTGGTCGGCAGCGCCAACGGCAACCGGCCGGAGACGTTCACGCACGCGCTGAGCATGGTGCTCGCGGGACTCGCGGCCGGCTTGCTCGCCGGACTGCCGTTGAAGGAACGCCTCGGCATGGGGGCGCTGCGTTTCGGCGCGCTGCTGGTCGCGATCTCCGGCGCCGTCTTCTACGTCTCCATGCCGTTCGGTGCCGCGGTGATGCTGCAGGCTTCCGCGCCCGGACGCGCCGCGTTCCTTGTCGGCGCGGCGCTCGCGGCTGCAGCGCTGGGCGCAGTGCTTCCCGCGTTGTGCGAGGCGCCCGCGGCCCTCGGGCTCACTCGGCCGCTCGCCATCGCCCGCGCAACCGCCGCGCTCCTGATGGGAGCGGCGGCTGGTGCGCTCGTTACCGGGTTCGTGCTGCTGGACGTCGAATCGCTCGAGCACACGATCCTCATCCTCGCGCTGGGTGCGCTTGGGCTGGCCCAGGCGCTCTGGCTTGCCGCGCCGGAGCGCCGTCGCCGCGCCGGTGTCACCG
The DNA here is from genome assembly GCA_964416005.1 of uncultured Gemmatimonas sp. Lineage (GTDB taxonomy): Bacteria > Gemmatimonadota > Gemmatimonadetes > Gemmatimonadales > Gemmatimonadaceae > PNKL01. The sequence continues at coordinate 21,217 of CAYQCP010000038.1, read as the reverse complement.
TCTTCGCCCTCGGCGCGCTCAGCGCGCTCGGAGCGCATGACCGGCTCTTTGCGGGCTTTCTCGAGCGCGTCCATTTCGGTCCGGGGGCCCGCGACACGCGCTATGACGTCGTGGTGCACGGACGCGCCGGCATCGTGGGCGTGACCCCGGACGCGCGCGCCTACGGCGATGGGCTGTATCGCGGCGCTTACTCGCTCGACGCGGACGCCAGCCCGACGCTCGTGGGGCGCGCGTTCCTCGTGCCCGCCCTGCATCGTGCACCCCGTCGCATCCTGCAGATCGGGCTGGGCAGCGGCGCGTGGACGCGCATCATGGCTGACGTCCCAGCCGTGGATTCGCTCACTGTCGTCGAGGGAAATCCGGGCTACCTCGAGGCGCTCTGGCGGCAGCCCGCGATCGCCGGCGTACTCGACGATCCGCGCGTGCGCCTGCATCTCGACGACCCGCGCCGGTGGCTCGCGCAGCACCCGGACCGCCGGTTCGACGTCATCGTGGCGAACACCGAGTGGCACTGGCGTGCCGGTGCGACGCACGTGCTTTCCGCCGAGTTCCTCCAGTTGCTGAAGGGCCACCTGGCGGAGGGCGGCGTGGCCTTCTTCAACGGGACGGGGTCGCTCGACGCCCTCTACACCGCCTCAGGGGTCTGGCGCCATGTCGTACGCGCGTCGAACTACATCGCCGCGAGCGACGCGCCGTTCGACCACGGACGCGACGAGCGTCGGGCGGCCGTGCTCGCGGTGGTGGGGCCGGACGGCGCACCGCGCATTCGCGGCGCACGTGCCGCGCAGACGGCGGACGCGATCCTCGACCAGGTGAGCGGTGACCTCGCGCCGGCGCTGCGCCGCGCCAACGACCTCTGGAACATCACCGACGACAACATGGCGTCCGAGTTCAAGGCGACGGGCTCCGGCGCCTGGTGGCGGGCGCTTCCCACCCGTGCGTGGCGTCCCGACCGCGCATGGCCGACGGTGCTCTTCTGACGTCCGCCGCTCCCGTGCTGCCCGTGGAGCATCGGTCACGCGAGGCCCGGGCACACCTCGCCGTGCAGGTGGCGCTCACCGTCTTCGCGTACACCACCATGGTGCAGGCGCAGCTCTTCGTGCGCTACGTCGCGCCGGTGAGCGCGGCCGACCGATCCGTGGGCGCCTTCCTTGCGGCGCTGCCGTTTCTCCAGTGGCAGACGCTCGTCGCCGCGATCGTCATCGGCGCCGTGGTCCATGTCGCCGCGCGCCGTCGCCCGTGGGCGTTCGGCGCCTGGTTCCTCATCACGCTGGTGCTCGTCCTCGTCACGTTCGACCAGCTGACCTTCAAGCGCTTCCGCGATCACCTCTCGATCGCGCAGACGGATGGCGGCGTGCTGGACCTCGGCGTCGCCATTCCCCGCCTGCTGGGCTCGGCGGCGAGCGACGCCGACTGGATGACGTATGTGAACTTCGCGATGCTCATGGCCCTGCTCGTGATGCTGCATCGCATGCTGGTGGCGCGGGACTACACCGCCGCGGGCGCCCCTCCGCGGCGGGCCACGCTGCTGGTGGCGCTTGGCGCGTACGCGGCACTCGCCGTGCCCGTGCTGCGGAACGTGCGCGATCGCTACGAACTCGACCGGTTCCCGCTGCTCGGCATTCTCTGGTCACAGCCGGACGCGACCGCGGTGCCGCGCGTGCCGCTCCCCCGCGGGCCGGAGCTGTTCCGGTTGCGGGACGCGGAATGGCGCGCCGACAGCGCCGCGGACCGGGCCATGATGTCGCGCGCCGCGCTCCTCCGCGCCGCGCATCGGCGCAACGTGCTGTTCATCGTGCTCGAGTCGGTCGGCGCGCATCAGCTGCTGCCCACCGGACGCCCCGACCCGGTGCTCACGCCCACTCTCGCCGCGCTGGCGGAGGATGCGCTCATCTTCCCCGACCTGTACGGCGTCTATCCGGCGACGACGCGGGCGCACGTGCCGATCATGACCGGCGGGCGCGCGATCACGTGGGGGAGTGTGGGCGACGAGCTCACGCTGCCGCTGCGCGAACCGACGCTCGTGAGCGCCTTTCGCGATGCCGGGTACCGCACCGGGCTGTTCGCGGCGCCCGACCTGCGCTTTGGCTACGTGCGGGAGTTCTACCTCACGATGCCGTGGGATACGGTGGTGCACTACCAGGATGGGACGCCGACGTTCGAGCCGGAGCAGGAGATACACTCGTGGGGTGTCAACGAGGACGCGATGCGGGCGCCAATGATGCGGTGGCTCGATCGCACCGGCGGCGCCGGCCGGCCGTTCTTCCTCGAGTTCCAGACGATCGCGACGCATCACCCGTATGGCACGTGGGCCGGCCATCGCGGGCCGATGCGCGGTGAGGACGATATCTCGCGCTACGCCAATTCGCTGCACTACACGGACGCCGCCATCGGTCGCGTGCTCGAGGACCTGCGTCAGCGAGGCGTCCTCGAGCAGACGCTGGTGGTGATCACCGGCGACCATGGCGAGGCGTTTGCCGACCTGCACAAGGACAACTGGGTGCACCGCAACCGGCTCTACGACGAGAACGTGCGGAACTTCATGTTCATCGCCGCGCCCGGCATCGGCGGCGGGGCGGTGGTGTCGCACCGGCTGGGACAGCACGGGGACATCATGCCGACCCTGCTCTCGCTGCTCGGCCTGCCCGCGGCGAACGTGCCGGGGCAGGACCTCACCGCGTCGGGCTACGAGGCGCGCATCGCCTACTTCCACAAGGACGCGCGCCCCGCGCAGTTCGGCCTCCGCGACGGCCGCTGGAAGTACATCGCGCAGCTCGACGGCCGCCAGCCGGAGCTGTACGACATCTCGCGTGATCCCACGGAACAGCAGAATCTCGCCGCCCGCAACCTCGAACGGGTGCGCATGTACCGTGAGCTCGCCGCCAACTGGTACGTCTGGGCCAACTACGACTACGCGGGCCGCCTCGTCGGGTACGACACGACTCAGCGGCGCGTGGTCACCATCGCCAACTACGCGCGCCCCGAGCCGCCGGAACTCCGCGTCGGCCATTTCACGCGCGGCGAGGGCGGAGGATTCGTCGAGACGCCCGTCATGGCGCCGAACGCGCCGGTGTACATCTGGAACCGGTGGAGCTTCCTCCCCGACGACATCACCGTGCGCATTCGCCTCGTCTCGCCGCGCCGTGCCGTGTACGAATACGACTTCCACATCTCGGCCGACTGGGAAGTCAGCTGGTACCACCCCGGCCTGGATGCCGCGAAGGACGAGGGCGTCTGGGAGGTCAGCGTCTGGGCGCGGGGCGACCGGCTGGCCACCGAGCGCTTCGAAGTGCGCCGTTCGGAGGTGCCGGCCCTCCGTGATGCGCGGTAGGCCTCGGTCGTCCGTTCATTGACGTCACGGGTTGGGGGCGTTAGTTACAGTACCGTTACTTCCCGCCCTCTTAGCGCCGAGCGCCATGTACGCCCTTTCCTCTCGCAGACGCGCCCGCGGCGCCGCCGCACTTCTGTGCGGCGTGCTGGCGGCTGCCTGCGCGCCGGATCGGGTGCCCGGGTCCACGGTGTCGCAGGGGGACGCGGGGATCGCCTTCCATCGTGAGCTGGCCGCCCTGCGCGGCGCGGGCTCATTCTCGGGTGGGCGCGGGGGCACCTCGACCTCCGGTGCGTCGTACGGTGGGGGCTCGTCGAGTTCGGCGCGCGACAGCGGCGTGCTGGCGCTTGAGGCGCCGGATCTTCGCCCGGGGGGCAGGGCGTGCGACTGGGTTGCGGCCGCCGAAGCCACCTCGATTCAGGAATCGGCCCAGCCGTCCACGGAGCGAGCCCGCAACACCACCACCGAGCATTGGGTCGTGGCAAACTGCACGACGACGGGCGAACTCCGGTAGCGCGTCACACGTAAGGAACGATGTGCTGGAATGAGCGAGGCGACGGATGATCCGTCGCCTCGTCTGCGTTTCGACGCCGCCTACCTGCCGGCCGGCAGCAGACCGCTGAGCCAGTGCATCACGTTTAGCAGGAACTGCGGATTCTGCGGGGCCGCGGGATCGTTCATTCCCATCGGCAGGCGCCGCGCGCCGCCGAGCTGCGCCGAGAACATGGCGGCCTCGCCGAACACGGCGACGCGGCCGTTGCCGTATGTCAGAAGAGCGCCCTGCAGCAGGCCGGCGCCCGGCACCGTCGGTGTCTTCTCGTCGAACTGCCAGGCGACGCGCGGTTCGAGCACGATCGTGCCGCGCTCGAGCGTCATGAGCGCGCGGCCCGGCGCGTCCACGTGGAAGGCCTGCCCGGTAAATGCCACGACACTGTCCACGCGCTCGGCGGCGTGGCGTCCGTCCGTGACGGGGTGCGTGGCCAGGCGCCCGCTCGCGCGGGTGAAGGAAAACCGGCTGTTGGTGCGCGCCGAGTCGTAGGCGAAGCCGTTGCGCATGTGCACGCCGAACGCCTCGGCGAGCGCGCCGGCCGCACCGGGGAACGGCATATGGTCCGCAATGAGAAGGAGCGAGCCGCCCGCCTCCACCCACGCGCGCACGGCGGTGATCTCCTCGGCGGTGAAGGCCGACGGGGTGGGCAGCTCCCATTTGCCGGTGTTGCTCGGGTGCAGCGCGTTCGCGATCACCAGCACGCGCGCGCCGGCAAGCGCGCCGGCCGACAGCGGCACGCGGCTCGGGCGCACATCGTAGCCGTCCTGCCGCAGCACCTTGCCGAACACGAAATAGCGGCCGTCCATCGTGTGGAAGTTCGCGTGCGCCTCGTCGAGCAGCACCACCGGTCCCGCGCCGCCAGGATACGCGGGCGCGATGACCGGCACCGAGAAGGCGGAGTCCGCCACCTGCTGGGCGAGCGCGGGGGACACGAACAGCCCTGCCGCGATCAGCGGCAGGGCGGCGCGCCAGCGCGAGGATGGACCCCGGCTCATCTCGCCATCACGGGTGGAGTCTCCTTGTTCCAGACGAAGCGCTTCAGGAACCGGTCGGTGCGTTCCCACGTGTCGACCCAATTCCTGTGCAGCATCGATTCGTGCAGGTCGTCGGGGATGATGATCATCTCGTGGTAGATGCCGCGTGCGCGCAGCAGCTGCACGAGTCCCACGGTCTGCGCGAAGTCCACGTTGCGGTCGTCGTCGCCGTGCACGAGGAGCACCGGCGACTTCCATGTGTCGATGGCGCCGACCGCCGACGACTTGAACGACAGCGCCGCCGTGTCCACCGAGCTGCCGTACAGGTGGACACCCGCGTAGTCGACGCCCGCGATGAAGAGGTCGCTGTTGCGCGCGAGCGCCTGCGCGGTGAGCAGTCCGCCGTACGACAGCCCCCAGATCCCGATGCGCGTGGGATCCACGTCGTCGCGCGACTGCAGGTACTTGCCGCCGGTCAGGACGTCCTGGTATTCGCTGTTCCCCTGCGCCTGCGCGTTCGGCGCCTGCTGAAACGAGCGTCCGTAGCCGATGCCGCGCCGGTAATTGATGGACAGCACCACGTACCCCTGCGCCGCCAGCCACTGGTTGTACGCGTACGACCAGTGGTAGAACTCCATGTAGTGGTAGCCCGGCAGCATCTGCCGCATCGGGCCGCCGTGCACGAAGACCAGCGCTGGGCGCTTCTCGCCTGGCTTCAGGTCCCTGGGCAGGAAGAGCTGGTTGCTGATGGCCAGTCCGTCCGGGGCCTTGGTCCACACGATCTGCGGCTTCACGTGCGCGTCGCGCGGAAACTCCTTGCCGAGCACCGGGAAGATCGTCTTGGCGCGTTGCGCGCCGGCGGCGACGATGCCCACCGACGCCGGCGTGTTCCAGTCAAAGTAGAGCACCGCGAGCGCCTTGCCGGACGCGAGGTGCACCGGCGTGGTCTCGATACCCTCGCCGGTGGTGACCTGCTGCGGCGTGGCGCCGCTCACCGGCACCGACCAGATGTGCCGACGCTCGATGTCCTTGGCGTTGGTCGCGTAGTAGAGCGTCTTGCCGTCCGACGAGACCTCTGCCGATCCCGCGCCCTCGATCAGGCCGTCGGTGGTGGTGAGGAGCACCGGGTCCTTGGCCGGGTTCGCGAGGTTGATGGAGAACCAGCGGTCCCACTCGTCGTTCGGCACGGTGGCGGGGAAGACGACGTGGCCGGCGGCGTACCGCATGCCGTTGAGCGTCGCGAACGTGCGGTCACCGGGCTGGTTGTGCCACACTTCGCGCGCGATGCGCGTCGAGACGTCGGCGACCATCAGCGACAGCGTGTATCCTCCGGCAAAGCGCGCCTGGAAAAAGCCGGGGCGCGCGGCCGCCTGCGGATTCACCGGCGCCTGTCCGCCACGCCCTCCGCCACCACCGCCAAACCCGAAGCCACCGCCGCACGGCGGCCCGAAGCCGCCGTTGCGCAGGCGCTGGAGTGCCATCGTGATGCTCGTCGGCGAGCCGGCCGACTGCCCCACGCCGGCGCCGTCCTGGTTCTGCAAGCCGAATGGCGTGCCCGGCCGGCGCGTGAAGACGATGTGCCTGGAGTCGTCGGACCAGACCGGGTTGCCGTCGCAGTCCACGCTGGGGTCGAGGTACGCGAGCGTGCGGCTCTTGACGTCGTACACGCCGATGAAGGCGTGGTTCTCGCGGTCGCTCACGAAGGCGATCTTCTTGCCGTCAGGCGACCACTGCGGGTTGCTCTGCCGCCCCCAGGCCGTGATGAACGGCTTCTCGCCGCGGTCCATGGCCGTCCCCGGCTTCACCGGAATCACCGGCGCGCGGTAGATCTGCCCGTCCTGCACGTAGAGCACCGCCTTCCCGTCCGGCGAGAGCACGGGAGCCCCTCCGACGGCCACCTTCCACGGGGCACGGCCCCCGGTGGTCCGCACCGCCCAGATCGCCCGCTCCGGACCGTTGGGATCATGTGATGGGTTCGCCACCCAGCCGCGCGCGTTGGGTGCTGCGCCGCGCACGAAGACCGCGATCGAACCGTCGTCCGACAGCGCGATGTTCCCGATCTCGAGGCCGTTGTCTTCGGTGTACCGCGTGAGGTTCACCGGCTTCCATAACGGCGCAGCCGCGGTGTAGACGTTGCGCATCCCCTTCTCGTACGTCTTCCAGGCCACCCGGTCCGCCTTGGCGGCCGCGGTGAGCGAAAGCGGCGAGGCGACATTGAAATAGGGCTCGAACTTCGTGTGCGTCAGCAGGTCGGTGCGCTGGGCGGCCAATGGAGACGCGATCAGGCCGGCGGAGACGGCAACCAGGAGACAGCGGAAGCGCGACATGCGTCCTCTCGGGCGAGCGGTGGTCGGTGGGCGACGGACCAGGGTCACAGAATGTACGAAACCCGGAGCCGCCTCGTTGGCGCGGCCCCGGGTTGATGGCGCAGCTTGTGCGCGCTACGAGCGCTTCTTCGCCGCCTGCAGGGCCATGCGTACTGCGCCGCGCGCGGGGACCACCGGCTCCGATCGCACCTCCGCGCCGGGGACCGCGCTCTTGAGCCGGACCTCGACGAGCTTTCGCAGGAACGACCCACGCTCCATCAGGCCGCCGGCCAGCGCCACCGGAATGGACGCGCGTTCGTCGGCAAAGAGCTGGCGCGCCAGGGCGCGCACGTGCGTCACCAGCTCCTCGGCGGCCAGCGCGAGCAGCGAGTTGGCCCGCAGGTCGCCGGTGGCGGCCACGGTGATCACCGTGCTCGCGAGCTTGGCGAGCGCGGCCGGGTCCGCATGTGCCGCCCAGACCACGAGGCCGTCGCTGCTCTCGAGTTCAAGCGCCGTGAGCACGGCGGGGAGGAGCGCCGTCTCGGGCTCACGGCCATCCGCGGCGGCCGCCACGATGCTCAGCGCCTTGCGGCCGATCCAGGCGCCGCTTCCTTCGTCGCCGATGTTCAGTCCCCATCCGCCGCAGCGGCCGAACGTCCCCGTGTGCGAACGCCCAAAGCACGCCGATCCCGTGCCGCTCACGAGCAGGATGCCAGGGCCGTCCCCGAAGGCGTCCACGAGCGCCACCGTGGCGTCTGGCTCGACGATCACGTGATCGGCCACTTCGAGGCGCACCAGCGCCTCGCGCACGGCCTGGCGCTCGGGCTCGCGTCCGGCGCCGGCAAGTCCGGCACAAAGCACGCGCGGCACGTCGTCCTGTCGTTCGCAGGCCGCCAGCGCCTCCTTCACGGTCTGCGCGATCATCTCGGCGGCCTGCGTCGTCTGTCCCGGCCGCGCCGCGCTACCGCCGCCCGTGCCGGTGGCCAGCTCGTGCCCCTGCTCGTCCGCCACCACCACCTTGGTCTTGGTCCCGCCGCCGTCCACGCCAACAATGAGAAAGCTCATGAGGTCCGAATAAGGGAGCCGCGCGGACGCGGCGGTTCAGGAGGTGCGCGCCGCGTCAGGCGGAGCGCGGTGCCTGGCGTACGTACGAGCTGATGAAGCCGGTGCCCACGGTGATCGTCGTGCCGATCAGCACGTACCACGGCCACGCGATGTTGCCGAGCGGGCCGAGCGTACTCGCCATCGACGGATATGCCGCCGCCAGCTGCTTGGCAAAGACGACGAACGCCATGACCGCGATGCCCACCGACATGCCGACGATGGCATCCCGCTGCACCGCGCGCTTCACGAAGATGCCAAGGAAGAAGCCGCCGAGCAGCGCGCCGTAGGTGAACGACGCAATGGACAGCGCGATCACCACCACCGGCGTGCGCCCCTCGGGGAAAAGCAGCGCGCCGCCGGTGAGCACCACGCCCCACGCGAGCGCGAAGAGCCGGCCCACGCGGAACGTCTCCGGGTCGTCGGCCTTGCGTCCGCTCAGCGGCATGTAGATGTCGTGCGTCGTCGTGGCGGCCAGCGCATTGATCGCGCCCGAGTGCGTGCTCATGGTCGCGGCCACCACCGCCGCGACGATCAGCCCGAGCAGGCCGTTCGGCATCTGCTCGACGATGAACGTCGGGAAGATGGCGTCCGGCGTGTCGAACGTGCGGCCCTGATAGTACGACCACAGGCCGAGCCCGACCGTGAGGAAGAGCGTGAACTGCGCGAAGACGACGATGCCGCTGCCGATGATCGCCTTCTGCGCGTCGCGGAGCGAGCGCGCCGACAGCAGGCGCTGCACGATCAGCTGGTCGGCGCCGTGCGACGCCATCGAGAGGAAGCCGCCGCCGATGAGGCCGGCGAAGATCGTGTGCGGCTTGTCGATGGCCGTCGAGAAGTCGAACAGCTTCAGCTTGCCGGCCTCGCCGACGTGCTGCAGGATGCCGCTCCAGCCGTCCGGCGTGGACTTGCCGAGCAGCACGACGGCGGAGATGCCGCCCGCCACGTAGATGCCGGCCTGCAGCAGCTCCGTCCAGACGACGGCGCGCATGCCGCCCTTGTACGTGTAGAGCACCGTGAGCAGGCCGAGCACCAGGATGGCCGTCGGCATCAAGTACTCGCGGGGCATCACGGGGCCGATGATCAGCGCGATCGGAATCGCCGTGGCGAAGACGCGCACGGCGTCCGCCAGCGCACGCGTCGCCATGAACACCACGCTCGTGAACCGGCGCGTCGCCTTGCCAAAGCGCGTCTCCAGCAGCGTGTAGGCCGTGACGAGCTGTCCCTCGAAGTAGCGCGGCAGCAGCACGGTGGCCACGACGACGCGACCGAGGATGTAGCCGGCGACGACCTGCAGGAAGCCGAGATCGCCGAGGTAGGCCAGCCCGGGGATCGAGATGAACGTGAGCGCGCTCGTCTCCGAGGCGACCACCGAGAACATCACCGCCCACCACGGAATGCTGCGGTCGGCCACGAAGTAGTCGGTGCTGCTCTTCTGGTTGCGGCCGAGCCAGACACCGAGCGTCGTCGTGCCCACCAGGTAGGTGACCAGCACCAGCAGGTCGAGCAGGTTGAATCGGCTCGCCGTCATGAGGTGGCCCGGGCGGAACGGCTAGTCCACGACATACGCCTCCATGGCGAAGTACTCGGCGAGGCCGAGCTGATCGAGAATGCCTGCGGTTTCCTTGTTGCGCTGCTCGACCCGCTGCCAGAACTCGCGCTCATCCTGTCCGGGGAAGGGCATGGAGTCCTTCTGGCTCTGGTGCTTGAAGATCGCCTGGATCTTGTAGCGCAGTTCTTCCTGCGACATCGGCACGAGCCACGTGGCCTCGGTAATCGGCCACTCCTGCCAGGCGCCGCGATACAGCCAGACCTCGGGTGCCTTCGGCGCCTTGCCCTCGCCGGAGCGGCGCGCCCCGGCTGGCTGCGGCCCGCGCGGCCGGTTCGGCCACAGCTCCGCAATCGCGGCATCGATCGCTTCCTTGCACATCCGGTGCGTGCCGTGCGGATCCGACAGGTCGCCGGCGACGAAGATGTAGTCCGGCGTCGCCTCGGCGAGCAGCGCGCGCACGATCGCCACGTCGGCCGGGCCGATCGGGTCCTTCTTCACCTTGCCCGTCTGGTAGAACGGCAGGTTGAGGAAGCGGCCATTGGCGCCGGAGAGCCCCACCGTCTCGAGCCCGCTGATGGCCTCGGCCTCGCGGATCAGGCGCTTGATGTCCGCCACCTCTGGGATGTCCACGTCGCCCGGGCGCTTGCTGCGCAGGAACGCGTCCACCTTCTCCACGAAGGCGGGCACTTCGGCATCGCCGAGCCCGTGGTCGCGGTGCATGCGGTGCAGGAAGTCCACGTGGCGGCGCACGTCGTGGTCGAAGACGGCAATGTTGCCGCTCGTCATGTACGCCACGATGATCTCGTTGCCGTTCTCCGTCAGCTTGCGGAGGATGCCGCCCATCGAGATCACGTCGTCGTCGGGATGCGGCGAGAAGCAGACGACCTTCTTCCCGTGCGGGAGCTTGCTCTTGCCGCGGATCTTGGCGCCGAGGAGGTTGAACACCAGCCCGTTCACGGCGCCCGGCGTGCCGTGGCGCGCCACGAGCGACGACAGCTGGTGCTCGGCGTAGTCGGCCTGCGTCAGCTTGAGGATGGCCCGCCCGACCTTGCGCGAGAGCCACGTCACCGCCTCGAGCGTGCGCCGCTCGGTCCACTCGACCTCGTCGAGCAGCCACGGCGTCGCGATGCGCGTCAGCTCCACGGCGGCGGCGGCGTCCACGAAGAACGTCGTCGCCGGATGGCGCTGCAGGAAGGTGGCGGCCACTTCGAGGTCGATCTGCCCCTCGACGGCGCGGCGCACGATGCGCGCCTTGTGCTCGCCGGTGGCGAGGATCACGATCTCGCGGGCGTCGAGAATGGTCGCGACGCCCATCGTGATCGCCTCGCGCGGGACGAACTCCTCGCCAAAGAAGTCGGCGGCGGCGTCGCGGCGCGTGACGGTGTCGAGGTGCACGAGGCGCGTGCGGCTCTTCTCGCCGGAGCCGGGTTCGTTGAAGCCGATGTGCCCGGTCTTGCCGATGCCGAGGATCTGGATGTCGATGCCGCCCTGATCGCGGATCGCCTGCTCGTACGCGGCGCACCAGCCCTCGAGCTTGTCGCGCCGCACCGTGCCGTCGGGGATGTGCACGTTCGCCGGATCCACATCCACCTGCGAGAACAGGTTCTCCCACATGAACCGGTGGTACGAGTGGATGTTGTCCGGCGCCATCGGGTAGTACTCGTCCAGGTTGAACGAGACGACCCGCTTGAAGCTCAGCCCCTCCTCGCGGTGCATCCGGATGAGTTCGCGATACACGCCGATGGGCGTCGACCCGGTGGCGAGGCCGAGGACGGCGGTGCGGCCCTCGGCGTTGCGGGCGCGGATGATGTCGGCGATGCGCTGCGCCACCAGGACCGCGACCGCCTGGTGGTCGTCGAGGACGACCGTGGGAATGCGCTCGAGCGCGGTAAGGGCGCCGGAGACGTGCGAAGGCCCGCGCTGCGCCGCCGGGGCGGATTCGCGGGCCTTCGAAACGTCTGCGGCGTCGTGGCGAGGGCCAGACGTCATCGCACGGGACTCGTGTTTATGCTGAGAATGAACTGCCGCATCCGCAACCGCCGGACGCATTCGGATTCTTGAAGGTGAAGCCCGACCCCTGCATCGACGTCACGTAGTCGATCGCGACGCCGTTGAGGTACTGCATCGAGAACGGATCGACGAAGACGCGGTATCCGTCCTGCGCGAGGATCGTGTCGTCCTCGGCCGCCTGATCCTCGATCAGGAGGCTGTACTTGAACCCCGAGCAGCCGCCGGGCTGCACGCTCACGCGCAGGCCGCCCACATCGGGCGAGACGCCTTCCGCGGCCATGAACTTCTTGACCTCGGTCGTGGCGTTGGCGGAGATCGTCAGGGCGATTTCGGGAGTGTTTGTCGTGCTCATGCGAGACTCCGGGTTTGGGGGGCGGCAAGCCGCCATCTCATAACTGTAGAAATGTACTGCGACCGGCAGGGCGGTTCAACGGCTGGGGGCTACTATAGATGGCCCGGCGCGGCCGGCGCCGCCCACCACCCGACGCCGTCCGGCGTCTAGGCGAGCATCGACCGGAGCCGCCGCCTGGCCGGGACCTCCACGACGTCGTGAAGCACGATCGACATGGCCAGCACGATGGACACGTAAGTCAGGAACACCACCCACCCATCGGCATATTCCCGAGCCCACGTTCGGTTGATGAGGGCGAGCACGTAGCCGTGGGCCACCGCATGGATGAGATACAGGGAATACGAGGCGTTGCCGAGCCGCTGGAACAGACGCGTCGAGAGCAGGGAACGGTGCAGCGGGCTGGAGAGCGCCGCGATCAGCAGTGTGTAGGCCAGCGAGAGGCCGGGCCACAACAGCAAGTTGCGCGTGTTCGACGGTGGCAGCGCCGCCCCGCCGACCACCGCCAGTACCGCGACGCTGCCAGCTATCCATTCGAGGCGGGGCGCTCGCACGGTCGTGCGCAGCGCGCGCGACGCGCAAATGCCCATGATGAACTCGGGAAGCCGCACAAGCGGGGTCCAAGCGGTGACACCCGGAAGCTGGAGTAGATTGCCCAGCCAGGCGCCCTGTCCGGCGACGTCCACCGTCGTGAAGGGTGCCACCGCCACGGCGGCAATCCACGCCGCGATGCCAACACCGGCGAGCGCGCCCGCGCTCAGGCGAAGCAGCCGTGGCGCGACGAATGGAAAGACGACGTAGAAGAACGCCTCGGCGGACAGTGACCATCCCGGGCAGTTCCACCAGCAGCCCCATCCGGGCACCCACGCCTGCAGCATGGAGACGGTCGACAGGCACACACCGCCCAGCCGCAGGCCGGTAGGCGCGTCCGGATTCACCAGCACCTCGCGCCCGAGTGCCGGCAGGGCGAACACGAGCGCCGCGAGATACGCTGGATAGACGCGGGCAAAGCGTGCTACGAGGAACGATCGCGTGGGAAAGCGGTTTCCCGGCGCTGCGGCGTCGCCATACACGTGGGCGAGAATGAACCCCGACAGAACAAAGAAGAGGCTGACACCGGAGTAGCCGCCCGCAACGACGGCCGCGACGGGGGCGGGGAGATCCGTCCGCGGCAGGGCGTGGTAGCACAGCACCCAGAAGGCCGCGATGAAGCGGACCCCGGTCAACCCGGGGAGATCAACTGCCGCGCTTCCTCCCCTAGCGCTTGCTGGCCGCAACCAACTCCTCCGCCATGTCTGCGACCGCCTGCCTCACCCCGCCGATCTTGCTGTTCTGCCGCGTGGGATTCACGCGGTTGGTGAGCAGCACCACGAACAGGTCGTTCGCCGGATCGATCCAGATGCTCGTGCCAGTGAAGCCGGTGTGGCCGAACGCCGGCCGTCGCATGATGCGTCCGGCCGAGTTCATGCCGTTGGGCGTCTCCCACCCCAAGGCGCGGTTGGAGAAGGTGGAGTCGTACGCCGTCGTGAACAGCTTGATGGTCTCGGGACTCCAGACGCGCACACCGTCGAGCGAGCCGCCGTTCAGGTAGGCTTGGCACAGGCGGCCCACATCGTGCGCCGTGGAGAACAGCCCCGCGTGCCCGGAGACGCCCCCGAGCGAGAAGGCGTTCTCGTCATGCACCTCGCCGCGGATGTGGCGTCCGCGCCACGGATCCACTTCGGTGGGGGCGATGCGCGGCAGGAGCGCCTTGTCCGGATTGAACTGCGTATCCGTCATCTTGAGCGGGCCGAACACCTGCTCCCGCACGAAGACGTCGAGCGGCTGGCCGCTCACGCGCTGCACGATGAGCCCGAGGAGGATGAAGTTGATGTCGCTGTACAGCATCCGGGCGCCCGGCAGCGTGTCCAGCTGCGTCTGGAGCACCAGCTGCATCCCCTGCTCGGGGCTGGTGGCTTCCTTGTAGATGGGGCGCCAGGAGATCAGCCCAGAAGAGTGCGTGAGGAGATGGCGAACCAGCACCTTCTCCTTGTGCCTGCCCTGCCAGTCGGGGAGGTACTTCTGCACCGGCGCGTTGATGTCCACCTTGCCCGCGTCCACCAGTCGCATGATCGAGGACGTGGTCGCGGTCACCTTGGTGAGCGACGCCATGTCCCAGAGCGTGCGTGCATCGGGGACGGTGGGCTCCTTCCAGTCGAGCCGCCCCGCGCTCACCGTGGCGAGGATGCGGTCCTTGCGGCCGACGACGGCGATGGCGCCCGGAAACGCCGAGTCGCGCACGGCGCGATCGAGCAGGTGCTGCAGCGAATCCTTCATGACGGTCGGGAGCGCTTCGCGCGGGAACGGGAGGGCGCGCGGGATGCCGTCGCCGCGCGCGTAGAAGCCGGGGAGGGAGATGGGTGAACGCCCGGTGATCGGGCGCAGGCCGGCCATGGCGAGGGCAGACGCGCTCTCCATCGTGGCCCCGGTGCCGAAGGCCATGGCGTACGTGCCGACGTTGCGGAACTGGCGGATGACGTACGGGTTGCCGTGCGAGACCATCACCACGGGGCGGATGGCCGCCACCGAGTCGAGCCACTGCGCCACCTGCGGGGCGATGGCGAGCTTGCCCTCGCCTTCGATGGTGCGGCCGTGCGTGCTGAAGATCACGCGCTGGGCGCCCTGGCCCAGCGAGTCGAGCTCGCTGCGGGGCGTGCGGGCGCCGATGCGCTGGGCGCGGGTGCCGCCGCCGAGCGCGCCGCGCAGCGCGGTGGCGAAGGTGCGCCCGGCGCTGATGTCCTGCTCCGGGGCGTCCGTCAGCACGAGCGTCGGCATGCCGCGCGCGAGCGGCACGAGGTTGGCGCGGTCGCGCACGAGCGTGACCGCCTTCTGGGCGATCTCGGCGGCCAGCCGGCGGTGCTCGGCGGCGCCCACCGTGTCACGCAGCGCCTCGAGCGAGACGAACGGACGCTGGATGACGCCGACGCGCAGCTTGTGCTCCAGCAGCCGGCGCACGGAGGCGTCGATGCGCGCCATCGGGATCTCGCCGCGCTCCACCGCTGCCACCACCGCGTCGATGGCGCGGCGGATGTGCGTGGGCTTGAGCAGGACGTCGGCGCCCGCGAGCACCGCGGCCACCGCGCTCTTCTCCACCGAGTAGCCGCCGCCGATGCCTTCCATGGACAGCGCGTCGGTGTAGGCCACCCCCGTGAATCCGAGCGTGTCGCGCAGCAGCCCGGTGATGACGTCCTTGCGGAGCGTCGCCGGCGCGTTGTCCTGGCCGATGGCCGGGAGGGCGATATGCGCCGACATCACCGCCATCGCCCCCGCCTTGATCGCGGCGCGGAACGGCACGAGTTCCACCTGGTCGAGTCGCGCGCGGCTGCTCTTCACCACGGGCAGGGCGAGATGCGAATCGGTGTCGGTGTCGCCGTGGCCCGGGAAGTGCTTGATGGTGGCGATCGCCCCCGCCGACTGCACGCCGCGCACGAATGCCGCGGAGAGCTGCGCCACCTGCTGCGGATCCTCGCCGAACGAGCGCGTGTTGATGACCGGGTTCGCGGGGTTGTTGTTCACGTCCACCGTGGGGGCAAAGACGACGTTGATGCCCACCGCCATCGCCTCGCGGCCCACGATCTCGCCGGCGCGCCGCGCGAGCGCGGTGTCACCCGTGGCGCCGATCGCCATGTTGGCAGGGATGACCGTGGCGGAGCCGGCGCCGTAGGCGTAGGGCGCGAAGATCCCGCCTTCGAGGCGGCCAAGGTTGGGCTCGAGGTCCGAGTGCACCAGCATCGGGATCCGGGCCATCTTCTGGAGGTCGTTGATCTTGGCGGCCACCTCGATGGGCGTGCCCAGCGACATGGTGAAGCTGCCGACCTCGTCCTTGGTCACCCACTCGCGAATCTCCATGAAGCTGGGATCGGACGTGCTGGTATAGTCGCCCAGCACCCAGGCCGAGGTCATCTGACCCACCTTCTGGCGCAGGGTGAGGCCGGCCAGGGTTTGCTCGATCCACGCCCGGGCCTCATCGTTCAGCGGCGCGGTCAGCGACGGCGTGAACCTCGGCGTCGCCGTGCGGGTTACATCAGGGGAGACGGTGGCCGCGGGACGGATGCGGCCGCACGAGGCCGCGGCGAGCGCGGCAAGGGCCATCAGCGAGGCGAGACGACGAGCGTGCATCGGACTTGGGCGTGGGGAGTCGGAGTGGTGGTGCTGGCGGCCTGTGCGTCCTCTGGGCCGCCTAGGGAAGATGCGGGTCGGGGCCGCCCGGAGAAAGTGCGCGCGAGCATGACGGTGCTGGTGGAAGACAGCCTCCGGCTGCTGGCCGGCCGCGGCGTGCTCTGGATTACCGAGCATCCCGGCGCCCGCGGCGGACTCCCGAGCCCTGTCGAACTGCGCGAGGACGGCCGCGTGCGGCGCATGAACGTGCACCTCCTCGCCGTCATCAGTCCGGACTCCGCGCTCAGCGACGCCGCCTGGCGCGGCGTGAACGGCGCGGTCATCGACCTCAACGACGGCGGCTTCGCCGCGCGGTCGTCCCTGGGCAAGCTGCATCGCATCGTCGCGAAGGCGGCCGCCCAGAAGGCCACCGTCGTCATCCTCGACCACCCGCCGTCCCTCGGCGGCGACGCACACGACGGTCCGATGTGGACGCCGGTGGCCGGCAGCGACATCGCGATTCCAGTGCGGTACGGCCTGTCGGTGGGTGAGGCGCTGAAGCTCTTCGCGTCGACGCTGCCGGCCGGTGCCGACCTGCACGTGGTCCCGGCGCGGGGCGTGCGGCGCGACAGGTTCTGGGGCAATGAGAGCAAGCTGCCCTGGGCGTCGCCGGTGGACGAAGTGCGCACGGTGGAAGACCTCCTGCTCGCCGCGTCGCTGCTCCCGCTCGAAGGGACCGCGCTCTCCCTCGGCCGCGGCACGGCCTATCCGTTCACCCTCATCGGTGCGCCGTGGCTCGACGCCAAGCGGGTGCTCGACGAACTGGCCGACCGCCCGCTGCCCGGAGTCCGCTTCGAGGCCCAGCGCTTCACCCCGCGCGGGCCCGCCGATGGCAAGTACGATGGCGTGAGCATCCCGGGCATCCGCATCGAGGTCCTCGACCGCGAGCTGGTGCAGACAGGCCGGCTGACCCTGGACCTGGCGTGGGCCGTCTGGAAGGTGCACGGCGATTCGCTCAAGCTCGCCGGTGCCGCCGGTGCGCCCGGGCTCGGTCAGGCGCTCGCCCTGGTTTCGCGCGGCGCCGATCCCGATTCGCTCGTTGACGCGAGCATGGCGGCGCTCGTCGCGTTCCAGAAGCGCGCTCGCGCCGTGCAGCTGTATCGCTGACCGCTGACACGCACATCGGGGAACGTCCCACGCGGCGCCGTGTTGATCCCGCGGTGACGGCGGCTTACACTCTGTAGCATGCCACCGTGCGCCGCGATGCGGCGCAGGCCTCGGTGTTTCGTGCACCGGCACTGTCCGTTCACTGACCTCCGATGCGATCGCTCTGGAACTCGATCATCGCCGGATACACGCGCGTCGTTGAACCGTTCATCGGGTTCCTCGTCCGGCGGCGTGTCAGCCCGAACTCGCTCACGACGATCGGCACGCTGTGCACCTGCGCGGCGGGCGTGGCCTTCGCGTCGGGGCACATCCGGACGGGCGGCTGGATTCTCGCCGTTACCGCCGTCTTCGACTTCGCCGATGGCGAAGTGGCGCGCCGCACGCACCGCAGCACCACGTTCGGCGCCTTCTACGACTCGACGCTCGATCGCGTCGCGGACGGCTTCCTGTTCGGCGGCCTCACCTTCTTCTTCGCCGCCGACGCGTGGCATCGGTCGCTGCCCATGGTCGCCGTTGGGCTGCTCGGCATGACGGCCACCTTCGTCATTTCGTACGCGCGCTCGCGCGCCGAGACGCTCGGCATCGAGATGAAGGGCGTCGGCATGATGGAGCGCGGCGAGCGCATCGCCCTGCTGGCGGCGCCGCAGGCGCTCTTCGGGCTTGCGCTCGACGGAGCGCTCCTGCGGCTCGTCTTCTCGCTGCTCGCGGCCAGCGCGATCGTCACCGCCGTGCAGCGCATCGCGCACGTTCGCTGGGCGACGCAGCCCGCGGCGCCAGCGCCCGCCGCAGAGGAACGGGCGGCGGACGCCACGCTCCCCTGAACCGACCCTTCTTCCGAACCATCCTGTGACCAAGTCTCCAGTCGCCATTCGCCCCGCCGCGGGGAAGCTCGGGGTGCTGACCCCCGGGCTCGGAGCCGTCGCCACCACGTTCATTGCCGGCGTCGAGAGCGTTCGGCGCGGACTCAGCAAGCCCATCGGATCGCTCACGCAGATGGCGACCATCCGCCTCGGTCAGCGGGCCGAGAAGCGCTCGCCGCTCATCCGGGACTTCGTGCCGCTGGCCGGGCTCGACGACATCGTCTTCGGCGCGTGGGATCCCATCCCCGATGACGCGTACACGTCGGCGAAGAAGGCCGGCGTGCTCGAGGACAAGCACCTCGAGCCGATGCGAGAGTTCCTGCAGTCCATCCGGCCCATGAAGGCGGTGTTCGACCAGCACTACGTCACGCGCATCCACGGCACGCATGTGAAGCAGGGGAAGACCAAGCGCGACCTCGCCGAGCAGCTGCGCCAGGATATCCGCGACTTCAAGGCCGCCAACGGCTGCGACCGGCTGGTGGCGGTCTGGTGCGGGTCCACGGAGATCTACATCGCGCCGTCGGCCGTGCACGCGACCATCGCGTCGTTCGAGCGCGGCATGGACGAGAACCACCCCGACATCGCGCCGTCCATGCTCTACGCGTGGGCGTGCATCATGGAGCACGTGCCGTACAACAACGGCGCGCCCAACCTCGCGGTGGACACGCCGGCCCTGCTGGCGCTCGCCGAACGCGAGGGCGTCCCGGTGTCGGGCAAGGACTTCAAGACGGGCCAGACGTGGATGAAGACGGTCATCGCCCCCGCGCTCAAGGCGCGCATGCTGGGGCTGGCCGGCTGGTATTCCACCAACATCCTCGGCAACCGCGACGGCGAGGTGCTCGATGACCCCGCGTCGTTCAAGACCAAGGAGGCGTCCAAGCTCAGCGTCCTCCACACGATCCTGCAGCCGGAGATGTACCCCGACCTGTACGACGGCTTCTCGCACGTCGTCCGCATCAACTACTACCCGCCGCGCGGCGACAACAAGGAAGGGTGGGACAACATCGACATCGTCGGGTGGATGGGCTACCCAATGCAGATCAAGGTGAACTTCCTGTGCCGCGACTCCATCCTCGCGGCGCCCATCGTCCTCGACCTCGCCCTGCTCAGCGACCTGGCGGGCCGGGCCGGGCGGAAGGGGATTCAGGAATGGTTAAGCTTCTATTACAAGTCGCCGATGGCTCCTGCGGGACTGCTTCCGGAGCATGATCTTTTCATTCAGCAGACGAAGCTGAAGAACACGCTCCGCCACCTCATGGGGGAGGAGCAGATCACCCACCTGGGCCTGGAGTACCACCCGTGATCCCTCTTCGACGCCTGGCGCTCGTGGTGCTGGCGGCCGGTGCGGCGGCCTGCTCGCCGCCCGACCGGCCGAACACCGACATCCGCCTGTGGACGCAGGACTTCGAGATCCGGGCCTGGAGCGACGTCACGCCCCCGGTCTCGCTCGAGCCCATCCACTACACCATCGTGGTCCGCGACAAGAAAACGAAGGAACCCATCGCGGATGGGCAGGGACGTATCTACGTTACTAATGCCGACGGCATCACCAAGTGGGACGGGTTCAGGTACGGCCCGGAGGTCGGCACGTATCACGCCACGCTGATGTTCCCGGCCGCCGGAGAGTGGGCGCTCGGGATCCAGTTCCGGCGGGATTCCACGCAGTTGCTGCAGAAGACCGTCGAAGACTGGCGCCAGACCGTGTACGTGGGTGAAGAGTTCGGGCCGAGCGCCACACCCGCCGCACCGGCCCCGCCGGCTGAATCCAAGAAGCCCTGAGACCCTCATGAAGCACTTTCATCGCACCACCGTCCATCCCGACACCGTCCTCTCCGAGGCCGATGCCTTCTTTCCGACGATTGGGCTGAAGCTCACGCACACGACCAATCGCTCGCGCACCTACCAGGGCGTCGTCGGCACGCCCGAAGTGCCGGCCACCCTCACGCTGTCGGTGAAGATGGAAGGCGGGCACTATACGTTCGTCGAAGGCCAGACCAACCAGATGGGCGAGAGCCGCATCGACCGCAACGTCAAGAAGTTCTTTGTGCAACTCCATCGGAAGGTGGACGCGCGGCACGAGATGACGTCGGCGTTCTGAGACATGGGGACGCACGAGCAGGCGCCGGCGTGCCGGGGAGGTCGCTAGAATGCAGGAAGCCCCCGGGGCGCCAGCCGGTCAGGGTGCGCCATGGTCGCGCACCGTCGCCGTGGGTTGCTTCATGGTGCCGCTCGGGTTCTTCTCGGGCGGCATGATCGCTGCCTTCCTGTCGAAGGTGGTGGCATATGTGACGCACGCGGCGGCCTGCGACGGGGTGCCGGCGTGCAACTGGCTCGAATTCACGTTGGTTGGCGGGGTGATCGGCATGCTCTCCCTGCCGGCTCTCGTCATGTGGGCGCTTCGGTCCCCGAAGCGCCCGGAACAGTAGAGGAGGCCCCCCTTGGCCCGATTGGACGTGGCAATGCCCCAGATGGGAGAGTCGATCGCCGAGGGCACGCTCTCGCGGTGGCTCAAGAAGGTTGGCGATGAAGTCCGGCGGGACGAGCCGATCTTCGAGATCTCCACCGACAAGGTCGACGCCGAAATCCCATCGCCCGCCGCCGGCGTGATCGCCGAGATTCTCGTGGGCGAGGGAACGACGGTCGCGGTGCAGACGGTCGTCGCGCGCATCGAAACGGAGAAAGGTGCGTCCATCGCTCCCGCGGCGCCCGCTCCATCGCCCGCCGCAACTCCTGCCGCGCCGGTAGTCCCCGCCGCACGCCCCGCCGCGACCGCACCACTGAGCGCACCACTGAGCGCGCCGGTGAGCGCGCCGGTGAGCGCGCCGGTGAGCGCGCCCGCGGCCGCGGCGCACCTCCCCGTCCCGCCCTCCCTCCAGGAACGCC
>CAYQCP010000037.1:0-29369 GCA_964416005.1 uncultured Gemmatimonas sp. | reverse complement strand
CGCGAGCCGGCGCGCTGGTCGGCGGCGTCGCCCTGTGGTTCGCTGCGCGGCTCCCGCCGCGCCTCCGGCCGACGCTGCTCGCGCGGAGGCGCCGACCCGGCGCGCTGGAGCTGCGTGGTCACCACGCGCTCCTCGCCCTCCTCGGCCGTATCGTCGGACGCGTCGAGAACCTCTTCCTCGACGGGCGTCGCATCGCCGGCAAGCTCGCGCCGGAACTGCGCCAGTGGAATTACACGCACCTCGCCCGAGGGATTCCGGAGCGTCACCAGGTCGCGGAAGATGTCGGTGGCATCCACCTTCTCCTCGCCCTGCAGGGTCTGCACGATCTTGCCCTGCTTGGGAAAGCGCTTGCGCGCGGCGACGTAGAACTCGTGCTCGTAGCGCAGGCAGCACATGAGGCGGCCGCAGGCGCCGGAGATCTGCGTCGGCGTGATGGTCGAGAGGCGCTGCTCCTTGGCGAGCGACGTCTTGACCGGCAGCAGTTCGGGCAGCCAGGCCGCCGAGCAGAGCTGGCGCCCGCAGTGGCCGACGCCGTCGAGGCGCTTGGCCTCGTCGCGCGGCCCGATGTGCCACATCTGCACGCGCACGCCGAAGTGCGTCTCGAGCTGGCGCACGAGCGCGCGGAAGTCGACGCGCTCCTCCGCCGTGAAGTAGAAGGTCAGCCGGCGCCGATCCCACTGCCATTCGGCGTCGGAGATCTTCATCTGCAGGTTGAGCGCGCGCGCCTTCTGCACGGCGAAGCGCCGCGCCGTCTCGTCGTCGGCGCGCAGCACCTCGGCGCGCGCGATGTCCTCCTGCGAGGCCAGGCGCAGCGCGGCGCGCAGCGGCTCCCGCTGCTCCTTGCCGTGCGTGGTGCCGGCGCGGCGCCGCTCGGCGAGGTCGCCGGTGGCGTGCACGCGGCCGAAATCCTCGCCGCGCTCGACGTCCACGATGATCGCGGCTTTCAGCGGGGGCGGCGCCTCGAACGACCAGCGGAAGAACTCGCGGCGGTTTCCCTTGAAGGCGACTTCGATAAGATGCTCCACCCTACTCCTCGAACTGGCCCATCTTCATGAACTTCTCACGCCGCCGACGGACGAGCTTCTCCGGCTTCAGCTTGCGCAGCTCATCGAGCTGCTCCCCGACGTGCTTGGCCAGCGTCGCGGCGGCCGCCGCGTGATCGGCGTGCGCGCCGCCATCCGGTTCGGGAAGGATCTCGTCGATGATCCCCAGCTCCAGCAGGTCGGGCGCCGTGATCCGCAGCGCACTGGCGGCCTTCTCGCGCATCTCGGGGCTCTTGCCGTCCTTCCAGAGGATGGCGGCGCACCCCTCGACGGTGATCACCGAGTAGACCGAGTGCTCGAACATCAGGATGCGGTCAGCCACGCCGAGGGCGAGCGCGCCGCCGGAGCCGCCCTCGCCGATGACCGTCGCGACGATGGGCACCTGCAGCTCGGACATCGCGAACAGGTTGCGCGCAATGGCCTCGCTCTGGCCGCGCTCCTCGGCGCCGAGCCCGGCCCACGCGCCCGGCGTGTCGATGAAGGTCAGCACCGGCACGTGGAACTTTTCGGCGAGCTTCATCAGGCGCAGCGCCTTGCGGTAGCCTTCGGGGTGGGGCATGCCGAAGTTGCTATGGATGTTCTCCTTGGTGTCGCGTCCGCGCTGGTGGCCGATGATCATCACGGTCTCCCCCTCGAGGCGCGCCCAGCCGCCGACGATGGCGGCGTCGTCGCGGAACGCGCGGTCGCCGTGCAGCTCGATGAAGTCCGTGAAGCACAGCTTCACGTAATCGAGGGTGAACGGGCGCCGCGCGTTGCGCGCCACCTGCACCTTCTGCACGGGCGTGAGGTTCTTGTAGACCTCGCGGCGCAACTCGGCGAGCCGGTGCTCGAGCGGGGCGAGTTCGGCCGTGATATTGATGCTCTGCTCGGCGGAGCTGCGGCGCATCTCCTCGATCTGCCGCTCGAGCTCGATGATCGGCTTTTCGAATTCCAGGGCGGCTGTGCCCATGTCAGCTCCCGCGCACCAGGCGCACGCGCTCCTCACCGAGGAGCGCCCGTAGTTCCAGCAGTGACGCACCCGCGGTGGAAACGTTCAGCGACGACGACCGGAAGCGGGTGGTGGCCCCGTCCGGCCCCTTCCAATGCACTTCCAGCGGCGCCGACCCCGGATGCGACTCGGCGACGGCCCGCACGTCCTTCATGACGCTCCCGGCCAGCCCGCTTTCCACCGCGAGCTCCAAGGCTACCGCAATCTGGCCCGTCGTGCGCAGTTCGGCGAGGCGGGTGATGCTCTCGACGATGAAGGTCGGATTGTCGACCCCCTGGTCGCGCCGTGAGTAGCTCCCCTTGAGGAGCACCGGGACGTCGGTCTGCACCTTGTCGCCGATGGCGGCCCACGCCTCGGGGAAAACGAGCACCTCGCCGGCACCGGAGAAGTCCTCGACCACGAGGCGGGCGAACTCGGCGCCCGACTTCTTGCTGACCTGCCGCCGCACGGCGGTGACGACGCAGCCGATGGACACGGTCTGCTCGGTCCAGTGGCCCAGTCCCGCCACGGTGTGCGACGCGAGCAGCTCACACTCGGCGCGGAAGGGCTCGAGTGGGTGGCCGGAGATGTAGAAGCCGAGGATCTCCTTCTCGCGCTGCAGCCGCTCGCTCTCGGACAACGGCTTGATGGCTGGCAGGGTGGGCGCGATGTGCTGCTTGTCTTCGGTGGCCGCGCCGAAGTCGCCGAACAGCGAGCCCTGGCCGGACGCCTTCTCGTGCTGGACCAGCGACGCCGACTGCATGGCGCCGTCGAGTGCCGCGGCGAGCTGCGCGCGGTGGCCGAGGCCGTCGAGCGCGCCCGCGAAGATCAGCGCCTCGAAGACCCGCTTGTTGCACGTGCGCAGGTCCACGCGCTCGCAGAGTTCGTACAGCGTGGTGATGGGCGCCGTGGCGCGGGCGGCGATGATGGAGTCGATGGCCGAGCGGCCGACGTTGCGCACCGCACCGAGGCCGAAGCGAATGCGCGCGTCGGCGACGACCGTGAACTTGTAGCCCGACTCGTTGACGTCGGGTGGGAGGATCTGCAGGCCGAGGTCGCGCGCCTCGTTGATGTATTTCACCACCGAATCGGTGTCGCCGATGCACGACGAGAGCAGCGAGGCCATGAACTCGGCCGGATAGTGCGCCTTGAGGTATGCCGTCTGGTAGGAGAGGACGGAGTAGGCGACGGAGTGCGACTTGTTGAAGCCGTAGCGGCCGAAGGTCTCGATCTGTCCGGCGAGCTCGGTGATGATGCGCGGGTCGTGGCCGTGTGCGATGGCCTTCTCGGTGAACTTGCCGAGTTCCCTGCGGATCAGCTCATCGTCCTTCTTGCCCATCGCCTTGCGCAGCACGTCGGCTTCGGCCAGCGAGATGCCGGCGAGCCGCTGCGCGATGCGCATCACCTGTTCCTGGTAGGTGATGACGCCGTAGGTGGGCTTGAGGATCTCCTCGAGCTCTGGGAGGGCATAGGAGACCGGCTCCTCGCCCTTCTTGCGCCGGCAGTACGTCTTGTGCATCCCGGCGTCGAGCGGGCCGGGGCGCATGAGGGCGTTGGAGGCGACGAGGTCGTCGAAGCTGTCGGCGCGCATGGAGCGCACCATGTCGGTGGCGAGCGGCGACTCGAACTGGAAGACGCCGGCGGTGCGGCCGGCGCGAAGCATGCGGTAGGTGGCGTCATCGTCGTACGGAATGGCATCGAGGTCGATGTCCGTCCCGCGGCGCGCCTTGATGGCGACGAGCGCGTCGTGGATGACCGTGAGCGTGGTGAGCCCAAGGAAATCCATCTTCAGCATGCCGGCGTGCTCGAGCATGTTCATGTCGTACTGCGTCACGACCACGCGTTCGTCGCTGCCGGATCCCGATCCCTTCGATTCCTGCGTGCAGATCGGCACGTACTCGTCGAGCGGGCCCGGCGCGATGACGACGCCGGCGGCGTGGATGCCGGCGTGGCGCGAGAGCCCTTCGAGCGCGATGGCGAAGTCGAAGAGCTGCTGGTGGCGCTCGTCCTGCTCGTAGAGCTTGCGGACCTCGGGGACCTTGGAGATCGCCTCGCGGACCGTCAGCGAGTAGTTGGGCGCATTGGGAATGAGCTTGGCGATCGCGTCGGTCTCGCCCGGCGTGAAGCCGAGCACGCGCCCCACGTCCTTGATGGCAGCGCGCGACTTGAGCGTCCCGAAGGTGATGATCTGGCCCACTGAGTCGCGCCCGTACTTGTCGCGCACGTACTCGATGACCTCGCCGCGCCGCTCCTCGCAGAAGTCGACGTCGATGTCGGGCATCGAGACGCGTTCGGGGTTGAGGAAGCGCTCGAAGAGGAGATCGTACTTGAGCGGGCAGACGTCGGTGATGCGGAGGGCGTAGGCGACGATCGAGCCGGCCGCGGAGCCGCGCCCCGGGCCCACCGGGATGCCGCGGTCGCGCGCCGCCTTGATGAAGTCGGCGACGATGAGGAAGTAGCCGGCGTAGCCCGTCGTGGTGATGACGTCGAGCTCGTACTCGAGCCGTTCCTTGACGTTGGCGGGGAGCGGCGTACCGTAGCGCTGCTTGGTGCCGTCCTTGGCGAGCTTCACGAGCAGCTCGTTCTCGGTCTTCACGCCCTTGGGGAGCGGGAAGGACGGCACATGGTACTTCTTGCCGAACTGCACGTCCACCTGGTCGGCGATCTTCAGCGTGTTCTCGAGGACGTCGGGGCGCGTGGGAAACCACTCGCGCACCTCGGGCGCGCTCTTGAAGAAGAGCCCGCGGTCGTAGCGCATCCGGTCGGCGTCGGTGCGGTCCTTCTTGAGGCCGATGCAGAGCAGGACGTCGTGCGCGTCGTGATCCTCGGCGCGCAGGAAGTGTGCGTCGTTGGTGGCAATGACGGGGAGGTTCAGCGTGCCGGCGAGGGCGAGCACGCGCTCATTGAGGAGCTTCTGCTCGCCCGAGTTGTGGGCCTGCACCTCGAGGTAGTACCGGTCCTTGAAGACGTCGGCGTACCATTCGGCGGCGCGGCGCGCCTCGTCCGGCCGGTCGCCGAGCAGGTGCGTCGCCACTTCGCCCGCCATGCAGGCGGAGGAGACGATGATCCCCTCGTTATACTTGGCGAGGAGCTCACGGTCGACGCGCGGCTTGCCGTAGAACCCCTCGGTGTACGCCAGCGACGAGAGCTTCACCAGGTTGCGGTAGCCGGCGAGATTCTGGGCGAGGAGGATGAGGTGGTAGTAGTTGCGCTCGCCGGGGCTGTTGCGCGTGCGGGCGCGGCGATCGGCGGTTGCGACGTACGCCTCCATGCCGATGATGGGGCGGAGGGCGGCCTTTCGGGCCTTCTCCTGGAACTCCCACGCGGCATGCAGGTTACCGTGATCGGTGATCGCGAGCGCCGGCTGCTCGAACTCGAGCGCGCGCTCAATCAGATCATCGATCCGGTTGGCTCCATCGAGGAGCGAGAACTCGGAATGGCAGTGCAGATGGACGAACGACATAGAATTCATAAGGATAGCGCGGGCGCAGCGCGGCGTCAAAGCAAACCTCAGACCTGCAATACGGACGTAATCGCTTGTCCATCAATGGGTTAGTCTCGTACAGCATCCGCGGCATCGCCGGAGTTTCGGCGCTGTTTCTGGCGGCCGGCTGTTCGGGCGACCGCGTGCTCGCTGCGGGGCGTGCATATACGCTCCGGGCGACCGACGGCGATGGGCAGGTGGCGCCCGCCGGTAGCGTGCTGGCGCGCCCGCTGACGGTGGAAGTTCGCGACGCGGCAGGTGCGCCGGTGAAGGCGAGTGCGGTGATGTTTCGCGTGACGGCAGGCGCCGCCGCCGGCGCCGCGATGATCGACAGCATCGCGATTAGCGATGCGTCGGGGCGCGCCGAGGCCGAGTTGCGCCTGGGCAGTCTGGCCGGGGCCGTCGAGGTGCGCGCGTACCCCGTGGGTGCGATGGACCGCTCGGTGACATTCACCGCGACGACGACCGCGGGCGCGGAGATCAGCGGCTTCCTGCCGGGCAGCGTCGGCCCGGGCGATACACTGGCGATCGCGGGGAAGATGCTCGGTGGAGTGGCGTCCACGGTGGACTTTGCCGGCACGCACGTGAACCCCGTGAGCGGCACGGACGGCGAACTGCGTGTGGTCGTTCCTGGCTGCCTGCCGCCGGGCAACGTCTCGGTGCGTGTGCGGAGCGGCACCGCCTGGACGGCCGCGCGAACCCTCGCCTACTCCCCGCGCCGCCGGCCGATAGCGCTTCGTCCGTACGAGGCCGCGGTGATCGGCGCCGGCGAGCTTTCCACGTGCGCGACGCTCGCCGTCGGGATCGGAGAGGAGTATGTGGTGATCCCCCAGCTCGCCTCGCGCACGGACACGCCCGTCTCCACGCTGGCACGCGTCACGGTGGGGATTGTCGGCCCCGGCAGCGCGGCGACGGCGCTGTTCGGCCAGGCAGCGGAGTTGCCACTGGGACGGGCGATGCGTCCCCGCGCGCAGCAGGAGCTGGATGAGCGGCTGCGCGATGCGGAGCGACGGCTTGCCCCCACGGCGCGCGGGAGCGAGCCGTATCAGCCGCCGATGCTCGCGCTCACGCTGGGCAGCCTGCGCACGTTCGACGTCATCACGACGCTGGAGGCCACCGAGTTCACGAAGGCCACAGGGAAGCTGCGCTTCATCGGGGAGCACATCGGCATTTTCGTGGACACCAGCGCCTTCCCGTCGTACACCGATGCAGAGCTCGCGCGGCTCGGCAGCCTGTTCGACAACGACCTGTACCCGACCGTCGTCGCGTCGTTCGGACCCGAGTCGGACATCGACCGCAACGGCAAGGTGCTCGTCTTCCTGACGCCGCGCGTGAATGCGCTGGTGGCGGCCAACGACTGCGGGCAGCGGGGCTTTGTCACGGGGTTCTTCTACGGGCGCGACCTCCTGCCGTCACTCCCGCACTCGAATGCCGGCGAGATCTTCTACGCGCTCGTCCCCGATCCGTACGCGAACTACAGCTGCAGCCATGCCTTCAACGACACCCAGCGGCTGGTGTCGGGGACGTTCATCCACGAGATGCAGCACATGATCTCGTACTTCCACCACGTGGTGGCGCGCGGCGGCGCGTCGGAGGAGCCGTGGCTGAACGAAGGACTGAGCCACATCGCGGAGGAGATGGCGTCCCGCGTCTTTGAGGCGCGGTATCCGCCCCCGTTCGGGCGCACCACGGCGGAACAGATCTTCCCCGACTCGGCGCAGCCGTTCATCTCGCAGCAATTGCTGAATGCGTTCGTCTACCTCTACACCTCGGCGAGCCACTCCGTGACGACGTTCGCGGGCTCGGGTTCGCTGGAGGAGCGCGGCGCGGCGTGGCTGTTCCTGCGCTGGCTCGGCGACCAGAAGGGCGACGGGATCTACCGCCGGCTCGTGCAGACCTCGATGACGGGCATCGCCAACGTGGAGGCGCGCACGGGGGAGAAGTTCGCGCCGCTGTTCGGGGACTTCAGCGTCGCCATCTGGGCGGACAGCATACCGGGCGTGCCCCGCACGCAGGTGCCGGCCCGCTATCGCTTCCAGAGCCGCAACCTGCGGCAACTCATGGCGCGGCAGGCACTCATCGCCGGATGGGATGATCCATTCCCGGTGAAGCCGCTTCGCATTCCGGTGGGCGGATACGGCGAAGGGCCGCTGATGCCGGGGACGATGGTCTACGGCGTACTGGGGCCGTTCCAGCCCGGCCAGGGGGCATTGGTGCTGGGATTTGCGAGGAAGGATGGGAGTGCGTTTGGGGCGACTGAGGGGGCGCAGCTGGGGATATTGCGGGTGAAGTGAGTGGTGCGGGGTGCAGGGAACAGGGTGTGGTGCAGGGGAAGGGTGCAGGGTGTGGTGAAGGGGAGGGGAAGGATTGGTCTGCTGGTTGTCTGCGTTAGGGTCGCGAGGACACATTGAGCGTGATGATACGACGACACCTGATTCGCGTATTGCTGGGGGGCGCGCTCTGTGCGGGCGCTCTGCCGGCGCAGTCGTCGATGGTCGTGCTGACGCTGCCGGCGAGCGCGCGCGCGGCGGGGGGCGGGGACGTTTCGCCGCTCGCAACTGATGCGAGCGCCCTCTTCTACGGTGCGCAGCGGCTCCCGCAGGAGCGCACGGGCACCGTAAGCGCGGGGACGTGGATTGGGGATGCGCAACTGGCGACGCTCGCGCTGGCCATGCCACTGCGCGGGCAGCGGCGGGCGCAGTCGGTGCTGGCCTTCGGCGTGCAGTCACTCGACTACGGCAGTGCGGACGAGATCGTCCCTGACCCGCTGACTGGGGGCCGCCGCGGGACGGCGACGGGGAACATCGTCGGCGGAAACGAGCTGGCGCTCACGGTCGGGCTGAAGCAGCAGTCCATCCGGTCGCGCGGTGGCATCTCCCTGACGTACATGCGGCAGCAGGTGGCTGACCTGAGCGCCTCGGCGTGGACGTTCAGCGCCGCCAACGGTATCACGGTGCGAGGGTGGGATGCCGACCTGTCAGTGGAGCACGCCGCGACGTCATCGCGGAACCCGGCGCGTCGCACGCTCGCGATTCCGTCCACCTGGCGGGGGAGCATTGCCACGCCGGCCTGGACGTTGGCGCGCACTCGCTGGCGGGGCATCGCCGAGTGGCGGCGCGCGAATCACGCCGGGTCCACCACGGTCATCGGCGCCGAAGGCTTGTTGACCACGTCAGCCGGCTGGGCGCTGCAGGTGCGCGGGGCGGGGCTGTCGTACTCCGACGAGACGGCGCGCGCGCCGTGGACGGCCGGCGGGAGCGCGGCGCGCGGCCACTGGTCGCTGGACTACGCGTACCAGGGCTTCGGTGCCTTCGGCGCGGTGCATCGCATGGGAGTCACGTGGCGCTCGCGCGACCCACGAAATCCCTCCCGCTGAGCGGCGCCGGCATGCGCTTCCGATGGGGAAGTGTGGGCGCGACGCTGCTCATCGCATGCGGCGGCCTGACCCTGCTCACGGCGGCGACGCGCACGGGGAGATACCTCGTGCGCGCGGCGTGGGAGGAAGGGAAGATCCTCCGCGGTCGGCGTTCCATCGCGGACCTCGTGCGTGATTCCACGACCGACGCGGTGACGCGCGGCAAGCTGCAACTGGTGCTCGAGGCGCGGGCGTTCGCGGTGGACTCGCTCGGGCTGCCGGCGAAGGACGCGTTCACCAAGTACACGAAGCTCCGCTCGGACACGCTGGTGCTCGTGCTGAGCGGCGCGGCGCGCGACGCGCTGGCACCGGTGACCTGGTGGTTCCCCATCGTCGGGCGCGTGCCGTACAAGGGGTTCTTCGACGTGAGGCAGGCCCAGCGCGAGGAAGCGCGGCTGCGCGACCGCGGCTTCGACGCCTACCTGCGTCCGGCGCCGGCCTTCAGCACGCTGGGGTGGTTCAACGACCCCGTGCTCTCCACGACACTGCGCGCCGATTCGGCGGACGTGGCCAACACCGTCGTGCATGAGCTGACGCACAATCGATACTACGCCAAGGGCGATGCGGTATTCAACGAGAGCTTCGCGAACTTCGTCGGTGCGCGCGGGGCGGCGGCGTTCTTCCGCGCGCGGGGCGATTCCACCAACGCCCAGGTGTGCGAACGGCGGTGGGAGGACGAGAAGCGGCTGGGCGTGTTCTGGAAACTGGTCGCGGACTCACTGGAAGCCGGATACGCAAAGCACCCGGGCGCCGAAGGCAAGAGCGAGCGGCTCGCGGCGCGCGAGCGCGTGTACGCGTGGGCCCGCCGGCAGCTGGTGGACAGCGTGGGGCCGCAACTCACGACCTACCCCGCGGCGTATGCGGCTCGCGTGCGTCTCGACAATGCGGCGCTGCTTGCCCGGCGCGTCTACATGACCGATCTCGCGCGCTTCGACGCGGCGTGGGAGGCGAATGGACGAGACCTGCGGAGCACTCTGGTTCGGTTAATCGAGGAACATCGCGCCGCTCGTTGAGGTGCGGGGTGCAGGGAACAGGGTGTGGTGCGGGGGAGAGGGTGCGGAGTGTGGTGCGGAGCGAGGGGGGACTCAGACTCCGAACCGCCCCTTCATCATCGCGCGCAGGTCGGCGATCGGCGCGGTCGCGGCATCGGGAGACGGCAGTTCCGCTGCGGGCGGCTCGGCCACGACGCGCTGCATCGTGTTGCGCACGCCGCGGTCGAGGAAGCGCGACACCTGGTCAAACGTGTAGTCGGCGCCGCGACGCGTGTCGTAGACGTTCAGCGGATACGACACCGCGAGATGGTTGCGGGCGCGCGTGAGCGCCACGTACATCAGCCGCCGTTCCTCGTCCACCTGCTCCTCGCTGCCGAGGGCCCGTGAGAGCGGGAAGTAGCCATCCACCGCCCAGATGACGAAGACCGCGTCCCACTCGCGCCCCTTGGCGCTGTGTGCGGTGGAGAGCACGAGCGTGTCGTCCTCGCTGTCGGAGCCAAAGCCGAGGTCCTGCGTGCCCTGCGGCGGCTCGAGGGCGAGCGCGCTGAGGAAGGCGGCGCGGCTCGGATAGCCGCCGGCGATCACCTGCAGCTGGTCGAGATCGGCGAGGCGCGGGTCGGGGCGGTCGTACTTCTCGCGCAGGACGTCGTCGTACAGCACGCGCACGCGGGCGATCTCGCGCGCCACGGCGCCTTCGTCGTCTGGCGTGCCGTTCCGCAGCGTGTCGAGCAGCGTGACCAGGGCCTGGTGCGCGGCGCGGGCGCGCGGCGGCGCCTGGAACTGGCCGAACGACGCGTGGCTCCACGCATGCTCGGCCATCACCTCCATCGCGTTGCGCGCCGTCACTTCGCCGATGCCCGGCATCAGCAGGAGCAGGCGGTACCAGCTCACCTCGTCGCGCGGGTTCTCGAGAACACGGAGGAAGGCGAGCACGTCCTTGACGTGCGCGGCCTCGAGGAACTTGAGCCCGCCCCACTTGTCGAAGGGAATGTTGCGCGCGGTGAGCTCGATCTCGAGGTCGGCGCTGTGGTAGCCCGCGCGGAAGAGCACCGCGATCTCGCGCAGCGGCGTGCCCTCCTCGTGGAGCTCGAGGATGCGGTCCACCACGAACCGCGTCTGCGTCGGCTCGTCCTGCGCCGTGACGAGCCACGGACGCTCGCCGCCGGTGCGCCGCGTGTAGAGGTTCTTGGTGTAGCGCTCGCCGGCGCGCGCGATCAGGATGTTGGACGTGTCGAGAATGGGCTGCGTCGAGCGGTAGTTCTCCTCGAGCGCCACGACCGTGGTGCCCGGGTATTCGCGCGGGAAGTCGAGGATGTTGCGGATGGTGGCGCCGCGGAACGAGTAGATGCTCTGCGCGTCGTCGCCCACCACCGTCAGGTTGCGGTGCGTGCGGCACATTCCGCGCAGGATGCGCGCCTGCAGCAGGTTGGTGTCCTGGTACTCGTCCACCAGCAGGTGGTCGTAGAGGCCGGCAATGCGGTCGGCGAGCGCCGGCACCTGTTCCAGTAGCGTGGCCCAGAACAGCAGGAGGTCGTCGTAGTCGACAAGGTTGCGCTCCTGCTTGCGCTGCGTGTAGTCGGCAAAGACCTTGGCGATCTCGTCCTCGTGCTCGACGAACTGCGGGTACTCCTCGCGCAGCAGCGCGCCGACGGGGATGTCGGTGTTGACGTGGCGCGAGTAGACGTGATGCAGGGTTTCCTTCTTCGGGAATCGCTTCTTCCGGTCGCCAAACCCGAGGCGCGCGCGCGAGAACTGCATCAGGTCCTCCGCGTCCGACTGGTCCATGATGGTGAAGTCGGGACGCAGGCCGGCCTGCTCGCCGAAGCGGCGCAGCAGCCGGTGCGCGGTGGCATGGAAGG
Organism: uncultured Gemmatimonas sp.; assembly: GCA_964416005.1. Taxonomy (GTDB): domain Bacteria; phylum Gemmatimonadota; class Gemmatimonadetes; order Gemmatimonadales; family Gemmatimonadaceae; genus PNKL01. Next base: position 17,609 of record CAYQCP010000037.1, on the reverse strand, counting down.
TGCCCCCGTGCACGTGACGGCTCGCGCTCCCCACGAGGCGCTCGGCGCGCGCCAGCATCTCCTGGGCCGAACGCCGCGTGAAGGTCAGCAGGAGGATGCGTTCCGGGCGCACGCCGCGCTCGAGCAGGACGCCAACGCGGTGCACAAGGGTACGCGTCTTGCCCGTCCCGGCCCCGGCGACGATGAGCAGCGGGCCCTCGCCGTGGGTCGCGGCGCGGCGCTGCGCGTCGTTCAGGCCGTCGGCGGCACTCTCCGTGCCGTCGCGCGGTTTGACCTCGCGCTCGCGCGCGGCGTAGAGGCGGGGATCGTCAGACACGGTCCCAAATATACACCGAAGCCCCACTGCGGATGGAAGGTCGGTCTGGCCGTCGCGAGGGATCGGCGTCCGCGGCCGCGCCAGCTGACGCCGCGTGGGCCCCGCCCGCCCCGCGCGGCCCGGGGATCCCTACCGCCGGTCGCCCCGGAACCGATAGAACGTGAGCCCGCCCTTGGTGGATGGCAGCAGGCGTCGTTCCGCGGGCGACTTGCCCTCGGCGAGGAGCACGGCGAGGTCGGCGAGGAAGCCCTGGTTCCCGAACAGCGTGTGGCCCAGGACATCCGCCGATACGCGGGTGGCGTCCACGGTGTCCATGCCGTCGATCACGAACAGCGAGTCGCCGCCGAGTCCGAGCCGGCCAACGCCGTTGAGAACGCGGGAGGCGCGCAGGGCATCGTCGTCGCTCGATGCGTACATCGTGATGCGCGCGGCGTGGGGGATGAGCCGCGGCATGATCTCGCGCCGGAAGACGCGCGAGTCCACGTCAGGCGCGGCGAGCACGACCTCGCTGAGGCGCGGTGTCGTGTCGCTGGGGGCGGTGAGGGTGAGCGCCTTGCCGATGACTTCCGAGCCCATGGAGTGCCCCAGCAGGTGCACGCGGTCGGGCTGCGCGGCCACCGCGTGGTTGCGGAGCAGGCGCAGGAGTTGGAAGCCCGCATTGCGCGCCGTCTGCTGGTCGCGCACGTAGGCCGTGACCGACGCGGCCGATGGCCACGAGAAGAGCAGCACCGAACCGTCGAAGTTGATGTCGGCGGCGACCTGCGCCGCGCGCACGGCGGCGTCCTCAAACGACACGTTGTAGCCGTGCACGAAGACCAGCAGGTCGCGCGACCGTGACGCGGCGAGGTCGGCCGAAACGCGCTGCACGAAGCGCGCGCTGTCCACCGGGATCGTCGAGGTGACGTGGAAGTCGCGCAGCGGATCGGGGCGGTATGTGAGCGCATTGTCGCGCAGCGCGCCCGGTCGCGGCAGCTCACCGGTGCCGCGCACGCGGTACGAGGGCACGTTGACGCTGACGGCCGCGAATTGGAGCGAGTCGGCGTCGTCAGGTCCGTAACGCAGCCCAGGGCGATCGCTCGCGACGGCGCGCCGCGTGGTGGCGAGCAGGATGGTGACGCGCGCGGGGCCGGTGTCGAGCGCCGCATACGAGCGCGGCTCAGCCGAACGCGGCAGCGCGGCCGGCGGTGGAATTGGCGCCGGCGGCTCGGCCGGTGGCGTGTTGCGGCTGCACGCGGCCAGGGCGAGGAGGAAGACGTAGGTGCGACGCATCAGGGCGAGACAGAGGCGGCGAACGCGGCGGCGTCCGTCGCCTGCGGTGTGAGGGTGAAGAGCGAGGCAAACGCGGCCACGGTGCGCGCCCGCATGTCGTCGAGGAGGGCGGGCGACGGCGCCAGGCAGGGACCATCCGCCGCATCGAGGAGTTCACGCTCGACGCTCGTCATGACGACATCCTGGATGCCGCAGGGGACCATAAGGTCGAAATGCGACAGGTCGGTGGTGACGTTCAGTGCGAAGCCGTGCCAGGTCACCCACTGGCGTGCGTGCACGCCGATGGAGGCGATCTTGCGGTCGCGCACCCAGACACCGGTCTTCCCCGGATTGCGTGCCGCCTCGACGCCGCAGGCGGCGAGCGCGCGGATCATCACCTCCTCGAGCTGGCGCAGGTACCAGTGCAGGTCCATTGTGTGCCGCTCGAGATTGACGATCGGATAGCCGACCAATTGGCCCGGTCCGTGGAAGGTGACATCGCCGCCGCGCTCGACGTCAAACAGCTCCACGCCGCGCGCGGCTAATTGCTCCGAGGAGGCAAGCAGGTTGCCGGCCTTCGTGGACCGGCCGAGCGTGATGACGGGCGGGTGCTCGACGAGAAGGAGCACGTCGTCGGCCAGTGCGCCCGACAGCCGTGCCTTCGCCGCGTTGCGCTGCAGCGCGAGCGCGTCGGCATAGGGCATGACGCCGAGGTCAACCACATGGAGGAGGCGCGCGGTCACGCTGGAAATCTAGTGGCTTGGGCGATCGCGGTGACGTACGTTGGAGGCCGCGTCCCTTTCACCGGGCTCCTCGCCATGCCATCCCTGCGCTTCGATCGTGGCCGACGCGGCCTCCGGCTCACCGCCACGAGTCCGCGTGGGGTGGCCCTGCTCCTCGTGGCCTACCTGGTCGCGTGGGCGGTGTCCGGCCAGCGTCTGACGCGCACTGAGACAGAGGCGGCCGTGCGCACGTACCTGTCGTTTGCGATGTCCCGCGCACAGACGGCGGCGTACGGCGCCACCGGTGCGATCCCCGACTCGGCGACCGCCGAGCGGTGGCTCGCCGAACGGCAGGCTCTTGATTCAGCGGTCATCGCCTCGATTGACATCCATCACTCGCTGCTCGACCCACCGTTCAGCACCATCGCGGAATTCCGGGTGCGAGTTCGCTTCTCGCGTGGGGTGCAACCCGCGGAGCGTTACTTCTACGTCCGCAAGCGGCCACTGTCGGCACCGGAGGTCAGGAGGGAGACGAGTGCGTGGGCGTGGAGACTGTACCTCTAGTCGCAAACGGAACGGGGAGGGGATCGAGGCGAAGGGACAGGGGACGAGGGGGGGAGGAGTGAAGGGATCGCCCATCCGCTCTCGTGCCCCGTTCCGCCCCGCGTCCCTCCTCGCGAAGCCTCTACCCCCTCCCCGTTCCGATCGCGTATCGTTCTGTGAGACTCTAACCGAGCCTTCCATGCTCCGAACGATTCGCCGCTTCGCCGTCTTCGCCACCGTCGCCGTCGCCCCGTCGCTTGCCGCGCAGGGCGCCCCGCCCACGTCAGGCATGGACGTGATCGCCCGCATGCGGTCGCGGCACGCCGGCGAGTGGTACAAGACGCTCACGTTCCGGCAGACCACGACGATTCGCCAGCGCGATGGGCGCGACACGGTGCAGACCTGGTTCGAGACGCTGCGCTACACGCCCGAGCGCGGCACGCAGCTGCGCATCGACGTCGCGCCGCTCGAGAATGGCAACGCGTCCATCTCCACGTGGGACTCCACGTGGGTGATTCGCGCCGACACGCTGGCCGCGGTGCGCGCCAGCGGGAATCCGTTCCTGGCGCTGATCGAAGGGGCGTATATGCAGCCGGTTGGAGAGACGGTCAGGCAGCTGGCCCCGCTCGGCTTTGACCTCACGAAGCTGCGCAGCGCGGCGTGGAACGGGCATGCGGTGTGGATCGTGGGCTCCACCGATCCGTCCGACACCACCTCGGCGCAGTTCTGGGTGGAGGACCAGCACCTGATGGTGGTGCGCATCGTGCTGCCGAGCGGCGCGGGGCGTCCGCCGCTCGACATCCACCTGGGCGACCTCGTGCCGTGCGGCAAGGGATGGCTGGCGACGAAGGTCGTGATGTTCCAGGGCGGGCAGCGAAGGCAGCTGGAAGAATACCACGATTGGCGCTGCGATATTCCGGTGGATCCGAAGATGTTTGATCCGCACGCGGGAAAGCGATGAAGAGAAACAACAGAGAGAAAACAGAGAAACAACAGAGAAACAACAGAGGGCGGCGCGAGATTGCGCCGCCCTTCTGTGCCTTCCGTACGTGCGACGCACCCTTCACCCACCCCCCGCACCACACCCTGATCCCAGCACGCTGCACCACTCAGGGTCTCGCGCCGAACTCCTTCACGGCTTCGCTCGTCGTCTCCGGCCCGCGCCTCAGGGTCATCTGCACCGGCGCGCCGACCCGCAGCCATTGCTTGCCGCCCTGCTCGGTCAGCATCGCGGGGGCTGGGTGAATGAAGAGCCCGCCGGCCGACACGGTGTCGAAGGCCACGACCTCGTCGAGATCGCCGATCTCGCGCACGCGGGCGCGCCCCTGTCGCAGCGCATCGTCGTAGTTGAACGAGATATCCACGCGCGCCGGCGGCTGGCCGGGGAGGACGACGGACGCTCCCTTCACGACCACGTCAACCGCAGCGCCGCTGTTGACCGGCATGGACATGTACGTCTCGACCTGCTCGCTGCGGAAATCGCCGGTGGCGATGGCGTCGAGCGCCGAGAGGATCGCGATGACGTTCACGCGACGCAGGCGCTGCTTGTCGGGGTCGTCGGGGAGCGCGCCGCTCTCGATGAGCACGGTGCTTGTTCCCCACGCCTGCATCAGGTCGCCGAAGGCGCGGGGGTTGAAGGTGTCATCATAGCGGGCGATGCGCCCGGGAATCTCGCGCTCGAGCACAGAGCGGATGCGCGCGGCGACGAGCCGGGCCGCCGCACGGGTGGGGCCGAAGTCGTTGGTGACCTCAGCGGCCGGAGCGAGCAGCGCGATGCCGACACGCTGGCTGCCTGGCCGGCCAAGCGTGCGCGCGTTCTGGTCGTGCAAGTTGAAGCCGAATTGCGGCTTGATGGAGTCGCGCACGGCCTTGAGCACGCGCGCCTCCGCCGTGGAGAGCCGCCGGACGTCACGGTTGACGTCTACGCCGAAGGCGTTCTCCCGCTGAAAGAGCTCGGCCCCGTCGGGGTTGAGCATCGGGAGCATCACGACAGTGAGTTGCGAGGCGATGCGGTCCCGGACGACGTCACGCTGGCTATCGGAGAGCGCGAACCACGCGAGCAGGTCCGCCAGGGACATCGTGGCGGTGGACTCGTCGCCGTGCATCTGCGACCAGAGGAAGACCGTGGTTGGGCCCGTGCCAAAGGTGATGGCGCGCAGCGGCCGGCCATGCGTGGACGCACCGACCGGTGTGACGCGCAGCGCCTTCGCCTTGAGGGCCGGCTCGAGCGCCGACCAGTATTGCGCGTGCGTGAAGCGTCGCGACTCGATGGCGCCCACGCGGTGATCGGTGGCAATGCGCCGGCCGAGCTCAAGGCAGCAGTCGGCGACGGGGGCAGGCCGGGTGGAGGTGCGTGACGCCGACGAGCAGGCGAGAGCCGCCGAAGCGAGCAGGACGGCAGCGAGCGATGTGCGCGGGAACATGAGAACTCCGAAGCGAATAGTCGGGCACGGAGAGAATACGACAGAATGAGACAGAGTGCGACAGAGCGAGGCGGGGACCACGCAACGCGAGAGGGGTGCGCGGCACGATGCCGGCACCCCTCTGTTGTTTGTCTGTTGTCTCTCTGTTGTCTCTCTGTTGTCTCGCTCACGCCCTCAGGCGTGTATCATTTTGCCCATCGAATCGAGCACCGCCTCCGCCACCGCCTCGCTCAGCGTGGGGTGCGCGTGGATGGCGAGGTCGATCTCCTCCACGGTGAATTCATTCTCGCGCGCGACGAGCAGCTCGTGGATCATCTCCGTCACGTGCGGGCCCACGAGGTGCGCGCCGAGGATCTCGCCGTACTTGGCGTCGCGGATGATCTTCACGAAGCCCTCCGTCTCACCCGCCGTGCGGGCGCGGCCGTTCGCGCTGAAGGGGAACTTGCCCACCTTGTACTCGAGCTTCTTCTCCTTGCACTGCGCCTCGGTCAGGCCGATGGACGCCACCTCGGGGTGGCAGTAGGTGCAGTTGGGGATGTTGCCGTAGTTGATCGGGTGGTGATGGTGGCCGGCGATGATCTCGGCCACGATGATCCCCTCGCGCTCGCCCTTGTGCGCCAGCATCGGCGGGCCGGCGACGTCGCCGATGGCGTAGATCCCCTTGGCCGTCGTCTCGAGGCGGTCGTTCACCTTGATGAAGCCGCGGTCGGTGAGCTGCACACCGACTTCCTTGAGCCCGATGTTCTCGATGTTGGCGGCGCGGCCGGCGGCCACGAGCACCTTCTCGACGACGAGCTCCTGCTTCTGGCCGCCCGCTTCCACGGTGAGCGTCACGCTGTCCTTGCCGACCTTGGCGCCGGAGAGCTTGGCGCCGGCAAGGACGTCGATGCCGCGCTTCTTGAATGACCGCGCCACCTCGGCCGAGCTGTCCTCATCCTCGAGCGGCAGGATGCGGGGCATCACCTCGATGACGGTCACCTTGGTGCCAAAGGCGCTGAAGACGTCGGCGAACTCGCAGCCCACGGCGCCGGCGCCGACGACGGCGAGCGTCTTGGGCGCCTTCTCGAGCACCAGCGCGTCGTCCGACGAGATGATCGTCGTCCTGTTCAGCTCGAGGCCGGCCTGCGGCAGTCCCTTGACGCGCGACCCGGTGCCGATGACGAGCGCCTTGGTCGCGGTGTGCGTCTCGACCTTGCCGTCGGCGGTGGTGACCTTGACGGTCTTGCCGGCGCCGAGGACGCCCGTCCCCTTGATCCAGGTGACCTTGTTCTTCTTGAAGAGGAACTCGACGCCCTTGGAGTTCTTGACCGACACGTCACGCGAGCGCTTCATGGCGACGCCGTAGTCCAGCGTGATGTCGCCCACCTTTACGCCGAAGTCGGCGGCATGCTTGAGGCGGTTGGCCAGGTGCGAGGACTCGAGCAGCGCCTTGGCGGGGATGCACCCCCAGAGCACGCAGGTGCCGCCGAGTCCTTCACGCTCGATGACGCCGACGGTCAGGCCGAGCTGCGAGGCGCGAATGGCACCGACGTAGCCCGCGGGGCCGCCGCCGAGGAAAATCACATCGTAGTTTGCCATTGGAGATCGGTGCGAAAGGAAATTTCGGGAGACGGGAGACGGGAGACGGAAGACGGAAGACGGAAGACGGAAGACGGAAGACGAAGGCAGACGGCAGCTCCCGTCTTCCGTCTCCCGTCTTCCGTCTCTAGAACACCAGCATCAGTGGATTCTCCAGCATTCGCCGCAGGTCAAGCAGGAATCGCGCACCCCCCGCGCCGTCGATGACGCGGTGATCGCAGCTCATCGTCACGCGCATGCGCTTGCGGACGGCCATCGCGCCATCCACCACGACGGGCGTGTCCTCGATCGCGCCGATGGCGAGGATACCGCATTCGGGCGGATTGATGATCGCCGTGAACTGGTCGATCTGCATCATGCCGAGGTTCGACACCGAGAAGGTGGAGCCGGTGTACTGCTCGGGCGTGAGCTTGCGCTCGCGCGCCTTCGCCGCCAGCGCGCGCGACTCGCTCGAGATCTCGCGGATTCCCTTCTGGTCGGCGTCGAAGATCACCGGCACGATCAGTCCGTCGTCGGTGGCGACGGCCATGCCGAGGTGGACGCGATTGAAGTAGCGGATCTTGTCGCCGAGCCAGTGCGCGTTGACTTCGGGGTGCGCGGCAAGCGCGGTGGCAACGGCCTTCAGCACGATGTCGTTGACCGACACCTTGAATTCGTCGCCGAGCCCGGCTGCCTGCGCGCGCATCTCGACGGCGCGCGTCATGTCGAACTCGGCGGTGAGATAGAAGGTCGGGATGGGTCCGATGCTCTCCGCGAGGCGCTTGGCGATGGTCTTTCGGATCTGCGTGAGCGGCTGGTCGGTGTAGTCGGCGCCGGAGAGGCTGACGGGGGCCGGGAGACGGGAGACGGAAGCTCCGCCGCCGGCCATCACCGCCTCGATGTCGCGCTTGATGACGCGGCCACCAGGGCCGGAGCCGGCGATGGCGCCGACGTCCACTCCACTCTCACGGGCGAGCCGGCGCGCGAGTGGCGAACTTCTCGTGGGTCCCGTGCTCGGCGGGGCGGCAGGCGCAGGCGCCACCGCAGGCGCCACGATCGGAGCCGCGACAGTCGCCGCAGCCGCGGCCGCTGGGGCGGCCGGCGCAGCGGGAGCACTCGTGGGCGCCGAAGCGGCCGCACCGCTGACGAGCGCGCCGATGTCCTCGTCGGCCGCAGCGATCACGCCAACGAGCGAGCCCACCGGCGCCGTCGTTCCTTCCGTCACGAGCTGCTTGCGCAGCACGCCGTCGCCGCGGGCGACCAGCTCCATCACGGCCTTGTCGGTCTCCACTTCCGCGAGCACGTCGCCCGACTTCACGGCGGCGCCCTCCGGAACGTTCCACTTGACGAGGCGGCCTTCTTCCATCGTGGGAGAGAGGGCCTCCATGAAGATCTTCGTTGCCATAAGACTCGTGTGGTCCGTGAGTGACGGTGGACGGTGGACGGTGGACGGTAGACGGTAGACCGCCTACGCTCGGTACATCACCTGCTTCACCGCGGCGATCGTCTTCGCCGCGTCTGGTTTGGCGATCTTCTCGAGTCCCTTGGCATACGGCATCGGCACATCGGCCTGGTGCACGCGGAGCACGGGCGCGTCGAGGTGGTCAAAGCACTCGCGCTGGATGAAGTCCACGACCTGCGCGCCGATGCCGCAGATCTCCCATCCTTCCTCGAGCACCACCGCGCGCTGCGTCTTCCGCACCGACGTGTAGATGGCCTCGACGTCCATCGGGCGAATGGTCAGGAGGTCCAGCACGTCGAGGTGGATGCCCTCCTTCGCCAGCTGGTCGGCCACCTGCATCGCCACCAGCACCATCTTGCCGCTCGTGACGATCGTGCAGTCGCTCCCTTCGCGCTTGAGGTCGGCCTTGCCCAGCGGAATGAGATACTCGCCCTCGGGGACCTCGCCCTTGGTGTTGTAGAGCATCTCGCCCTCGAGGAACACCACCGGGTTGTCGTCGCGGATGGCGCTCTTGAGCAGTCCCTTGGCGTCGTACGGCGTGCCCGGCGAGCAGACCTTGATGCCCGGGATGTGCGCCAGCCAGCTCTCAAAGGCCTGCGAGTGCTGCGCGCCGAGCTGCAGCGCGGCGCCGTTGGGGCCGCGGAAGACGATCGGCACGTTGTACTGGCCGCCCGACATGTAGAGCATCTTCGCCGCGGAGTTCACCACCTGGTCGATGGCGAGCAGGGCGAAGTTCCACGTCATGAACTCGATGACCGGACGCAGGCCCGCCATCGCCGAGCCCACGCCGATGCCGGCGAAGCCCAGCTCGGCGATGGGACTGTCCACGACGCGGTTCTCGCCGAACTCCTCGAGCAGGCCCTTCGAGACCTTGTACGCCCCGTTGTAGACGCCGACTTCCTCGCCCATGAGGTAGACACGGTCGTCGCGCGACATCTCTTCGCGCAGGGCTTGGTTGAGGGCTTCGCGGTAGGTGATTAGGGGCATGAAATAGATGGTAGGTGGTAGAGGGTCGATGGTAGATAGCGTTTGGCAGGCGGCGGACGGTTATCTACCACCTACCACCTACCATCTACCATCTACCATCAGCTCGTAGTGTCCACCAATACGTCCTCATACAACGCCGCTGCCGGCGGCTCCGGGCTCGCGTCCGCGAAATCCCACGCGTCCTGGACGATGGCCGCCACGTCCTTCTCCATCGCGTCCAACTCCTCCACCGTCAGCGTTCCGGCCACGACCATCGCGTCGCGCAGCGAGAAGACCGGGTCGTACGACTGGTACTCGTCGAGCTCGTCCTTGCTGCGGTACGTGCCGCTCACCGCGTCGGACATCGAGTGGCCGCGGAACCGGTACGTGCGCACCTCGAGCAGCGACGGCCGCGACTCGGTGCGGGCGCGCTCGATCGCCTTGCCGGCGGCGTCACGAACGGCGTGCACGTCCATGCCGTCCACGACGATGCCGTCCATGCCCGTATAGCCGTCAGCGCGCTTGGACAGGTCGTCCACGGCCGCGGCTCGCTCGACGGCGGTACCCATGCCGTAGCGGTTGTTCTCGATGACGAACAGCACGGGGAGCTTCCACAGCGCGGCCATGTTGAGCGCCTCATGGAAGGCGCCGATGTTGACCACCGAATCGCCCATGAAGCAGATGCAGACCTGGTCGCCGCCGCGGTACTTGATGGCGAAGCCGACGCCGGCCGCGAGGGGCACGTGCGAGCCGACGATGCCGTGTCCACCGAGGAAGTTCGTGTTGCGGTCGAAGAGGTGCATCGACCCGCCCTTGCCGCGCGAGCAGCCGTCGATGCGGCCGAAGAGCTCGGCCATCACCGCCCGCGGGGTGATGCCGCGCGCCAGCGCCTGTCCGTGGTCGCGGTACGTGCCGATCACGTAGTCATCGGCGCGCAGCTGCCCGATGATGCCCGTGGAGACCGCTTCCTGCCCGATGTAGAGGTGGCAGAACCCGCCGATCTTGCCGAGCGCGTACGCCTCGCCCGTCTTCTCCTCGAAGCGGCGCTGGAGGAGCATCGAATGCAGCATTTCCCGGTCGAGCGCCGGATCGCCGGCGGTGCGCACGGTGCCCGGCGCGCCCTTGGCGGCGGTCTTCTTCTTGGTTGCCATGGGACGTATGGGAATCAGACGCCGGCCGCCTGGACCTGCTCCCAGGCGTGATAGCTGGAGCGGACCAGCGGAGCCGACTCGACGTGCCGGAACCCGAGCGCCATGCCCTGCGCGTAGAACCAGCGGAACTCGTCGGGGGTCACGTACCGGTCGAGGCCGATGTGGTCATTCGACGGACGCAGATACTGGCCGATGGTGAGGATGTCGACATCGACGGCGCGCAGGTCCCGCATGACCTGCACGATCTCCTCATTCGTCTCCCCCATGCCGACGATCACGCCGGTCTTGGTGGGGATGTGCGGGGCGATGCGCTTGGAGACGCGGAAGATCTCCATCACGCGCTCGTAGCGGCCGCCGGGGCGCGCCTTCTTGTAGAGGCGCGGGACGGTCTCGGTGTTGTGGTTGTAGATGTCCGGCTCGGCCTCGAGCACCGTGCGAATGGAGTCTTCATTCCCCTGGAAGTCGGGGACCAGCACTTCCACCGACGTCGCCGGGTTGTCGGCCTTGATGAGGCGCACGGTCTCGGCAAAGGCCCACGCGCCGAAGTCGGGCAGGTCATCGCGATCCACCGACGTGAGGACGACATGCCGCAGGTTCATCGCACGGGCCGCCTCGGCCACGCGGGCGGGCTCGGCGGCGTCAAACTTCGGCGGCCGGCCGTGGGCAACGGCGCAGTAGGCGCAGTTCCGGGTGCAGACGTCGCCGAGGATCATGAAGGTGGCGGTCCCGTGCTGCCAGCACTCACCGACGTTGGGGCAGTGCGCCTCTTCGCAGACCGTATTGAGCTTCAGGTCGCGCATGAGGTTCTTGAGGTGGAGGTAGTTGCCTCCGCCGGGCGCCTTGACCTTCAACCAGGACGGCTTGCGCTCGGGCAGGGGTTCGGCCCGGTGCCGTCCCAGGATCTGGTAGAGATGCTCGCTCATGCGTGAGATGGGGCGAGAGAGTCCGCCACCCGGCATTCGGGGGCGGGATGAAGAAACTACCGCGCGGACCAAGCGGAATCCAGCAATAGTAACCGTTATAACTATTAATAACGGTTACTATTATTTGGTGATTCCCTGCGACTGAGCACGCTCGTTGGAGCACGGTCGGGGGATTGCGCGGCCGCGGCCGGCGGCATCTGGCGGCGTGCTGGAGGTGCAGGCGCGCGGCGTCTCGGCGCCGTCGGAGCCGAACGAGCGATCCCTCGCCGACTGGATCTGCTGGTCAGTACGGTGCGGCTCTCGCGGGGGCCGAAACCTCCGGAGGGGCTGGCGCGTATGGGAGACAGCACCCGCACCGAGGTTTCCCATGCTCCGCACCATCTTTGGAATTGGCGCCCTGGCCCTGATCGGCCTCTTCGCCCTCAAGGTCTTCTTCGGCCTCTTCGGCGTCCTCTTCGGGATCTTCTTCGTCCTGCTCGGATGGGCGGTGCGCATCGCCATCGTGGGCGGCATCATCTACCTGATCCTGCGGCTGTTCATGCCGGACACGGCCCGGAAGATCGAGGAGAAGTTCAATTCGTAGGGCTGGCTGGTGCTCGCGGTGCGAGTGACGGTAGACGGTGGACGGTAGACGGTAGAGACGGGGCGCGATTCCATGCGGATCGCGCCCCGTCGCCTACCCTCTACCATCGACCATCTACCGTCTGCCCTTACTCAGCCAATCGCATCCACAATCGCCCACGCCAGCATCGGCAGCATCAACTCATGATGCCCGGTGAGTTCGTAGCCGGCGCCGCCGGCGAGGGTGGGGCGCTGCACGACGTTCACGTGTGGCCGGTAGTGCCGCTGCATGTCGATGTCGCAGGTGACGAAGCCCGTCGGCCGGCCGGCGTTGAGGTTGCGCGCGATGGTCAGCGCTTTGAGAAAGACCTCCGGCATGATCACGGCGCTGCCACAGTTGAGGACGACGCCGCCATCGTGCAACCGCTCAATGCTCGCCGCGAAACGGCGGAAGTCGCGATGGCTGGTGTCGCCGATGGCGGCGCCGCTGGCCGCCGGGTGCTGGTGGATGATCTCGGCGCCGAGCGCGGCGTGCACCGTCGCGCCCACGCCGAGGGTTCGCGCCTGCAGGATCACGCTGAGCTCCGGGTGCGCGAGTGACGCCTCGCCTTCCAGCGCGCGCGCCACGCTTTCGCCCATGCCCCAGCCTTCCGCCATGCCCTTCACGAACGCCTCGTTGAGGCCGCGGCCCGTTTCCTCGGCCATGCCGAAGGTGCCGTCGCGCAGGCCGGCGGCCACATCCTCACTCGTCGCGCCGAAGCGGGCAATCTCGTAGTCGTGGATCGCCGCCGACCCGTTCATCGCGAGATCGGTGACGATGCCGCGGCGCATGAGGTCCACGAGGAGCGGGCCGATGCCCGTCTTCACGACGTGCCCTCCGAGCATCACGATGACCGCGCGCTTGGCGCGGTGCGCCTGCACGACCGCGTCCACGACGCGGCGGAAATCGGCGGCCTTGAGCACGTCCGGAAGTGAGCGGACGAAGGCGGCGAACGAGCGATCGGCCTGCGGCGGCGTGGCGAACTCGCCGGCGTTCACCTTGTTCGGCCGCCCGGCCACGGGAATCGTGCGCACCTTCGAAAGGTCGGCTTCGCGGGGCGTGCTCACTTGGCGGCCTCGGGCGCGTCGGTGAAGGAGACGGAGCGCAGGTAGAGGTTGAGCGATCCGAAGGCGAGCTTCGACTTCATTTGCACCATGATGCGCTTGGCGTCATCCGTCAGCCAGATCTCGGCCTGCCCGTTTTCGGAGAAGATGCCCTTCGTCTTGATCATGGGCTGCAGCACGATGCAGGCAAACGTGCCGGCCGGCACGCTGATCGTCTCGCGGCGCAGCACGCGAATCGTCACCGGATTGCGGTCGGGGATGAAGTACCGGTCAAAGCGGTACGTCTCCCCGACGACCAGCGGCACCGTGCGGATGAAGTAGAGGAAGGACCCGTCGTCGAGCGGATTGTCGACCGAGGGCTTCTCCGTCTTGCCGCGCTGGAGGTACGCCTTCCGCTCGGGGAAGATGTCGAACGTCTTCTGCCGTTCGCGGCCGATCTCCTTGAAGTCCTGCGCGAAGCGGAGCGACGACAGCGTCGTGACGTCCATCCACGTTTCGAGCACGTCATCCACGCGCAGGGCGAGATAGCCGCCATGCACGGTGAAGCGTCCGTGCCAGGCGAGGCGGCCGCGGATGGTCTCGAGGCCCATGACCCGCATCTCGCCCGTCCCCGCCTTGATGAAGCCGAAGCGGACGTCGTAGCCCAGCTTCTCGCCAATGCTCCACGGCACCGTTGCGGCGTCGGCCGGCAGGGGCGCGCTCTGCGCCGGCGACGACACGGGCCGCATGACGGCAACGAGCAGGGCCAGCGCGCCGGCAAGCGTTCGCGCCACCCGGCTCAGGGAGCCGGCGGGAGCGTGCGCGGCGGTCTTCACACCGTGGCGACGGCGCGCCGCTTCCGGGCCGCCCAGCCCGCGCTGAGGATCGCCTTGAGGTCCGGCCAGACCTGCACGCGCGTGGCGCGCGGGCGAATGTCGAATCGCGGCTCCACCGTGACCGACTCGACGCGGCGCGCCAGCGCCGCCGCGCGGCGCAGGAGTTCGAGGTTGGCGACGCGCACGGGACCGTCGGTCACCGGCGCGTCGCCGGCGTCGCGCACGAGGTCGCGCACCACGGTGATGCGGAAGACGCGATAGGTGGCGAACGGATCGCTGATGCCGGGGACGCTGAGCGGTGCGCGCACGGGCCAGAACCGGGACGCGCGACGCGTCCACGTGGCGAGCGAACGCACGGACTTGGGCGCCGACGGCACGGCGGCGGGCTCCGCGACGACGACGTCGGCGCCGCCCTCGAATCGCTTGATCAGCTCAGGGAGCTGTTCGGGCTGGTCGGTGAAGTCGGCCTGCAGCAGCACCACGGCGTCGCGGCGCGGATAGCGCGTGCGCTGCGCGGCGTCGCGCAGCAGGGCGTCCACCGCGCGGGCGTAGCCCACCCGCTGCGTGCCGCGGATGACCGTGAGCGGGAGCACCTTGTGATACGGCTCCAGGACCTCCGCGGTCTCGTCGGTGCTCGCGTCGTCGTAGACGAGGATCTCGTACTCGCGCGAGAAGTCCCGGAAGACCTTCCGGATACGCCACAAGAGGACGCCGACGGTCGGCGCCTCGTTGTGCGACGGGATGCAGATGAAGAGCACGGGGGTCTGGAGGGGCCGATGGAAGGGTGGAACCTATAAAACTACCGGCGCGGCGGGGTACGCGTCTACGGGTTGCGCGCCACCGCGGTCGCGCGCGCCAGCACCGTGTCGTACACCGCGGCTGCGCCGCTGGCCATTCGGTCCACCGAAAACTGGGCCGCGCGGGCCCGGCCGCCGCCGGCGAGCGCCTCTCGCAGCGCGCGGTCCGAGGCGAGGCGCTCGACCTCCTGCGCGAAGGCGCCCACGTCGCCCGGTGCCGCCAGGAGGCCGGATCGCCCGGGTTCGACCAGCTCGGCAAGCCCGCCGGTGGCAAACGCAACCGGCGGCACGCCGAGTGCCATGGCATCGATCACCGCCGTGCCAAGGCCCTCGGCGCCTGAGGGATGCCAGAGCATGTCGAGACCGGCCATCGCGTCGTGGACGGCGTCCACGAACCCGGCGCGATAGGCCGCGATGCCCCCGAACGAATCGGCGCCGATGGCCGTGCCGCCGAGCAGAACGAGGCGCAGGTGCGCGCGGAGGGCGGGCGCGATATGCTCGGCGATCTCCTCGAGCCTGGCAACACCCTTCTCGGCGGTCATGGCGCCCACGACGCCGCAGAGCAGGGTGTCGGCGGGCCAGCCGGCCTCGCGCCGCCAGTCCCGCGGCACGCCGACCACCGGCGCGGGCACACCTGAGTAGACGACGGTGACCCGCTCGGCGCCGACGCCACCGCGCTGGAGGGCCTCACCGACGGCCTGGCTGATGGCGATGAAATGCGCGACGCGAGCGCCGTACTTGAGGCGCCCCTTCGGGACGAAGGGAACGCGACGCGTGACGAGCAGCGGAATGTGACTGCCGAGGAGCGCGCCGAGCGCGATCGCATGGGCGCGCGCATCGTGCGCGTGCACGAGGTCGGGGCGCCAGCGCGACACGATGCGCCGCACGCGACGCATCGCGAGAAGGTCGAAGTCGGCGCGCATCGCCACCGCGGCGCTGGCGATGCCCTGGGTCTTGAGCATGCCGGCGAGCGGTGAATTGGGCGCGGCAACGACGAGCGGTTCGGACCCGCGCTCACGCTGCGCAGCGGCGAGCAGGAACACCTGCCGCTGGCCGCCGCGCCAATGTCGCCCGCTGTCCAGATGGAGGATGCGCACGCCTAAATATGGGGAGGAGGAGGCGTGCAGGGGTCTGGAAAGAGGGAGGAGTGGAGCGAGGGGGAGGGGGGAGGAGGCTTTCACACCTCAGCTGGCTCGCTCACACGCCTGTGCAAACGCCTGGAAGATCGCGCGGTCCCAGGGCTTCGCGTCCTGCAGCAGTTCCTCCGGGTGCCACTGCACGGCGAGGGTCCACCAGTCGTCGGTCGTCTCTGCGGCTTCGACGACGCCGTCGGGGGCGTAGGCGGTGGCGCGCAGCGACGACGCCAGTTGATCCACGCCCTGATGGTGAAACGAGTTGACCTCAATGACGAGGTCGCCGGTGGCGGCGGCAAGCCGGGAGCCGCTGAGGATCGTCACGCCGTGCACGCGGTGCGCGCGGGACGACTCGAGGGAGTGGCCGGTCTCACTCGGCCGGAGCATGCCCAGATCCTGCACGAGGGTGCCGCCAAGGGCGACGTTGAGCAGCTGCAGGCCGCGGCAGATGCCGAGCAGCGGGCGTCGCGCCGCGCGCGCCGCCTCGACAAGGGCGAGTTCCGTGGCATCGCGCGCCGCCTTCGGCTTCTGCGTCGCGGGGTGCCGGGCGGCGCCGTAGTTGGCAGGATCAACATCCTCGCCGCCCGACAGCACGACACCGGAGACACGGGAGACGACGGCGCGGGCCTCGTCGGGCGAAAGGGACGGCGGAATGACGAGAGGGACCAGTCCGACTGACTGCAGCGCGCGCACGTAGGCCTCGTTGACCCGCACGCGCGAGTACTTGCCGGGGCTCGTGGCGGCCTTGGACGAGGCGGAGAGGGCGACGAGTGGGTGCGGCATGCTCTGAAACTACAGAAAGAGTGCATGGTGTGGTGCAGGGTGCAGGGAGCAGGGTGTGGTGCAGGGAATGGGGGCGGGGGGCCGCACAACCCCGGCGAGTTGGGCGGAACCGCCGCGTTGCAGTATCGTATTGTCCATAGGGTGCGCGGCGGAATGCCCGGCGCGCGCCGAATCCACGAACCGCAGCCCGCCTGCCCGTGTTTGAATCGCTGAAGACCACCATCGCCGACCTCCTCGGGGGGCGGGTGCACCCCAACGACCGGCGCGCCGTGATCAATGACATGAAGCAGGCGCTCGTCTCGGCGAAGCTCGGCGTCGAGGATCTGGAGCGCGGCGTTGACGTGACGCGCCGCAAGCTCGAGGCGGAGCGACAGGGACTGGAAACGGTGATTCGACGCAAGGGCCTCGCCGCCGGCATCAACGATGCGGAGACGGTGGCGATCGCGGAGAAGTACGAAGGGCAGCACCTCGAGCGCATCGCGGTGCTCGAGCGCAAGCTCGAGGCGCAGGAAGCGGAGGCGGCGCTTGCGCGGCGCGACTACGACGAGATGCTCACCCAGCTCAAGGCCGCCGCGTCCGGGGCGGGGACGGTCGGGGCGGGGGGCGCTCCGGCGGGCACGGCACGCACGCCGTCGGATGCCGAACTCGGGCTTCCGGACGACGGCGCCTTGAATGCCGAGCTCGATTCGCTGCATCGCCAGCGCGCGCGCGAGGCGAAGGACGCCGACGCCGCGGCGCGGCTCGAGGAACTCAAGCGCCGCATGGGACAGCAGTAGGGCGAGACGTCGGCCGCAGCGCATCCCGCGCGCAACACCGCGTCGCGGGGGCTGCGCCCGTTTGACGAACGGCCGCCCAACGGCTACATAAAACCATCCGTGCAGACCCGGAATTCCGGGTCGGCGGCAGAATCTTGTCACACTAAACGCCCTTCCCCTTTCATGGAGAAGTCGCATGAGTGGTGCAGCTGACACGAACCGGGACGGCACGACGCTTCCCGAGTTCAAGCAGATGATGGGGCATCCACAGCCGCTGTGGATGCTGTTCATGTCGGAGTTCTGGGAGCGCTTCGCGTTCTACGGCATTCGCTGGGCGCTGGTGCTCTACA
>CAYQCP010000036.1:0-32218 GCA_964416005.1 uncultured Gemmatimonas sp. | reverse complement strand
CGGGGCGGGGGCCCTGGGCGGTGGGGCGGGCGGCCACGTGCAGGGGCGTGGGCACGGCCAGTGCCGCAATCGGGGGCGGCCCGGGTTGCGCTGCGGGCTCGCGCTCCGGCCCGGTCACGCCCGCGTCGGTGAGCGACTGGCGCACGTCACCGAAGTTCTGCACGTAGGAGGGCAGGGCAGCACCCGCGACGGCGCCTGCGGGGCCAGCGGCAACGCCGCCAACTACGCCGCCCGCAATCGCCGGAACCGTCGAGCCCGCCGACTGTCCGAGCGCCCACCCGAGCCAGTCGCGGAAGTCCGTCAGCGTGCGCACGTCGCGAATCGAGCCGACGCGCGGAGCGGTCCCTTCTGCCCCACGATCGCCCGCGTACACCATCAGATCGCCAACGGCGTTCATGCCCGCGCTCACCTTCGCGCGCGTCGCGGGACTCAGTGGGTCCACTTCCGGATGAATCGTCGGAGGCGGTGTGTGCCCGAGGGACTGGAGCAACTGCCCGATGGCGCCGATCCCGCCGCGCGTCAGCGCCGCGGTCGCGCCCTTCTTCGCCTCGTTGAGGAATCCGCTGCCGGGATCTGTGGACGCGGCAGCGATGTCCGGCTGGAGCGCTTCCGCCGTCTCCGGCACCTGCGCGAGCCGAATGGCGCCCTCGATGGGACGCCGGCGCACGAGGTCGAGGATGTCGTCCTTCGCTACGCCGACGCCCACCGGGGCGCCTGCCGTCACGGTCGCGACCGGCGCATCCAGTTCCCGCTCGATGTCGCCCAGGGGATCGTCGAAGATGCCGAGTTGAGACTCGAGCGCGTCCAGCGTCGAACGCCGCGAAGGCGTCCGACCGCCGCGCTCAGGGCGAACGGAGGAGCCCACCTACCGCCCCTGCGTGAAGCGGCTGACAATCTCCTTCTGCTGACGAGCCAGTTCCGCGCGGGCCGCAGCCTTCTGTTCCGGCGTGGCGCGCGGATGGATCAGGATGCGTTGCACGCGCACCGCGACCTGTTGCAGGGCGTCATTCATGGCGGCGTAGTCCGTCGCACCCATCGTCTCGGCGCCGCCCGCGCTGGCCGGGAGCGCCTTGTCCTCGTCCTCGCCCAACAGGACGCCGAGTGACTGGTCAGCGCGCACCGCGGCGGTCGAGTCCGCGGCCCGCTTGGTCTTGTAGCCCATCACCTTGGCGTTGAATGTCGGCGAGTAGATCGGAGACCCGTCCGCCGTGGTGCCGATGATGTCGTCGTCGGTCGGCTTCGGCTCGCCCTTCACTGTGCTGTCGAACCGCTTGGCCGCGAACTCCTGCCGGCGCGTGGCTCGCTCGATGGCGCGCTCCTCGGCAGTCTTGGCCCCCGAGGCGCCCGCGCGAATCTGCGCGAGCGTCCGCGCGTTCTCGGCGCGTTCACGGGCGATGGCTTCCGCCGACCGCGCCCGCTCATCCGCGATGTCGCGTGCGGTCTGATCCCGCATGGCGGCAATCGCTTCCGCAGACGCCGTGCGGTCCTTCGCGATGTCGAGGTACCGCTGGTTCAACTCGTCGGCCTTCTTCTCCTCGAATGACGGGCGCACCTTCACGTAGCGCCTGCCCTGTCCGCCGGCGGCGCTGAGCGCGGCCTGCGTGGCGTCGCCGATCATCCCGAAGAGACCGTACGGCGACTCGCTCAGGTTCGCCCCGAGCGCCTGCACATCGACCGTCGGCGCATACCCGCCGCGCTCCATCGTGACCTGATGCTCGTCTTCCTCGCGCTCGGCGGCACGCTTGGCGCGCGCGTCGGCCTCCTTGCGCAACCGCCGCTGCTCTTCCTTCTCGCGCAGGGATTCCGTCAGGGCCTTGATGCCCTGATACGTGTCGATCGCGCGCGTGAGTCCGCGCGAGGCGCCGAGGGTTGCGCTTCCCCAGTCGAATCCCATGTCAGGCCGTCCCGTATCCGAGGAGTTGGGCCAAGAACTGCTGCCACGCCTGGCTGTTCCGGAACTCGCGGTCGTCGATCGCCAGCGACTTGTTGAAGTCGAAGTCGCGCGCGTCGCGGAACCGGTTGTCCTGCAGGCCGAGGAAGCTCAGGGCATCGCTGATGTTGCCGCGCCGTTCCGAGGACATCGACGTGCCCATGTTCTCGAGGAGCCGGTCGCCGAGGTCGATCTTCGCCGTCCGGCGATCCACGTTCAACCCGCGTTGCTTCGACTTCCCGAACGTCGAATCGAGAATGCCGGTACGCGCCAACTCGGTCTGCAACTGCCGGTCGCGCTCGTCGTAGGCGTCGTCGATCTGCCCGCTCATCCGTCCGAACATGGACTGAATGGCGTTGGAGAGGTACGGGTTGCCGGCAAACCCGCCCATGAGGGCCTGCGTGATCGCACTTTCGAGTTGCCCACCGGCACCCACCGTGCCGGGAGCGCCCGTGCTACCCGCGAACGGATTGGGATAGCCGCCGGGCGGCGTCGCCGCGCTTCCGTCCGTCGTCGTCCCCTGCACCTTGCCTGGCGTGGCGGTGGCACCGCCCGCCGGGGCGTCCGCTTCGAGCGCGTAGAACGGCGAGTCTGCGCCAAGGGACTGGTACAGGTTGCTCGCCAGCATCTGCCGGTAGGCGTTCTCGGGCGTGCCGGACTCCATCGAGTCCTTGCCGATGGTCGCCAGCACGCTGTTCAGCCACGCGGCGCGGTCGGGCTTCGACATCCCGCGCAGCTCCGCGAGCGCGTCGTTGTCGAGCCACTGCGAGCCCTGATACCCGGTGCCCTGCGGCGTGCTCTGCGTGGTGATCTTGCCGTAGATGTCGCCGATGGTCTTGTAGCGGCTCAGGGCGCCGGGAGCGCCGGTGGTGGCGGGCGTCATTGCCGGCTGCACGCCATTGAAGGCGGAGGCAGTCTCGTAGGGCGCCGCGCCGTTCGGCATGGCGCGCGTCAGGTAGGGACTCCGCGTCGCGACCGGACGACGTGGCGCGCCGTTCTGTCCATCCTGCCACGATTCCGCGTTGTCCCACAGGGCGGTGCCGCGCATCTGTTCAAGCATCGAGACTCCGGCGCCTTAGTTGAGAGGACCGCTCGTCGGGTTGCGACGGAACTGCGAGATCAGCGCATCAAAGGTCGGATCGCTGGCCGGAGCCGACGCGGGCACCCCGTTGTTGCCGACCGAAAAGCCGAGGCCACCGAGGATCGAGCGCGTGAGTGCGTCTACCTGATTCACGGTCTGATTCGACCCTGGCGTGATGCTGCGCATCGCGCCCTGCATCGCCGTGTTCTGCGCGCCCGACTGACCGAATCGCGCCGGCCCCATCGAGGCGCGCGCCATTAGTCCGCCCATGCCCTGCTCCATGAGGGGCTGGCCAAGGATCAGGTTGCGGAGTTTCAGCGCCATGCTGGCCCGGTCGAGACCGTAGTTGTCCTTGTGCTCCTGCGCGCGCTGGTTCAGCGCCGCCTTCTCGAGGCCGAGCCGAATCCCGTCGAGTTTGGACTGACGCGCCCCGCTGATGCCGCTGCCGACGGCATCCAGCGCCATGCCCGTGCCGCCGAGGATGAGAGAGAGCGTGATCGGGTCCATAGTTATCCTGCCCGGAAGGTGAAGGCGTCTACCGTCGCGCCAGCGGGCGCGGCGGTCGAGAAGTTGATCGTGTAGCCGGTCGTCGTCCGTCCCGTGACCCACACCCGCGTGTCCCACGAGGGCGTCACCTGCACGCCGTAGCTCGTGTCGGGTTCGCTCATGTCGAGCGTCACGGCATGCGCGACCGCCGCGAGCGCCACCGCCGCCTGCACGACGTTCCCGGCACGGGTGAGCGTGCGCAGACGCATCGTGCGGAAGGCGGCTTCATCGCGGGCGTCGATCGACATCAGACGATGACCGTGGGTTCGGGTTCGTAGATCAGCACCCATCCCTGCGCGCCGGCCCGGTTCCCCGCTCCATTGCCGGGATTACCGCCGCCGCCGGGTTCGAGGCCGTTGCCCTGCGTCTGCGCATTGCGATACGTCCCGCGTGGCGCGCCAAGGTACGGCATCGAGACGCTGTTATGGGTCATGCCCGGAATGCCGTCGATCTTGACGGTCCCTACCTGCGCCGTCGCCGACCCGCCGCCAGCGGCGAGTGCGAGGGTTATCCCGCTTCGTTTGACATGGGAGTCGCTCCCATTCGTTGGCGCATTCGTTCCGCCTGCGCCGACCGTGATTGTGAGGACTTCTCCGGGGGTCACATCGAGCGACGCCAGTGCGTAGCCACCGCTGTGACCGATATCGAAGAGGCCGACGCCCCCGTCGGCAGCTCCCGCGCCACCGCCCCACAGTTCCACGATGATGCGCTTGACGTGGGCGGGCACCGTGTACGAGTACGTGCCCGCGACCTGGTACGCGCGGATGTTCGGCGCGAACGCAAGGCCGAGGGGCGTGTCCGGCGGAAAGCCCTTTATCCCGTGGTTCATGGCTTCGTCGAGTGAACCGTGAGGTCCATCGCCTCCGCCTTCTCGGTGCACGCGCGGAGCGACCAGCCCGCCGGGATCACGAGGTGCTTGGTGCTGCCGTACGTGAAGTCCGATGCGAACGACGGCACCGACGCCGAGGCCACCACGGCGGTGATGGCCATCTCGTCCTCAATCGAGACGAGCACGCCGGCGGCGTTGAAGAGGAAGAGGCGGACGCAACCCGCCGTCGTCGTCACGCGCGCCTTCACGCGCACGCGCTCGACACGCAGGTAATTGTCCACCGGTGCCGTGGCAATCGTGACGAGCGTGCCGGTGCCGTCGCGGTTCGCGTTGGCCACCGTGAGGGTGCCCGCCTGAATGTCAGGCGTCGCGGCGTAGGTTGGCGTCGTGGCCATGAGCTATTTCCTCGTCGAGAACTGAAAGAGTTGCTGGTCCTGCGCGGTGACGGCGGTGCCCGTGAGCACGAAGTCGAGCGCGGTCCAGGTGGCGCCATCGCTGATGTAGAGCACCTTCGGCGTATCGGTCGTGAGGTAGAGCGCCACGCCCGCGCTTGCCACCGGGCGATTGGCAAGCGTGCCGGACTCCACGTGAATGCTGCGGTCGGCGTCGTGCGCGTTGAGCACGTCCTTGACCGCGTTCACGATGGCGCGCACCGTCGCGGCGTTGAGCGCGCCACCGGCCACCGGCGTGATCGCGGTGGCGACCTGATGCTGGCCTGTCGAAGCACTCATGCGCGGACCCCCAGGTGATGCGCCCGTACGTCTACGCGCGCGATGGTGCCCTGCGTCTCGCCGTCGTCGATGATCGTCAGGTCGGTGTAGGGGCCGATCCCGGCGAGCGGCACGCGGAACCGCGCCGTGTCGAGGTTGCCCCAGTAAAACGGCGGGTCGCCACCGAGCGAGAGCGCGTCCCACTCCGCGGCGTCCTGATCCCACCGACCGCCGGCGCTCGTGTTCGTCACGGGAATGATCTCGGAGCCCGAATCGGTCTCGCAGAGCACGGACACGCGATCCGAGCCGCCGAAATCCGCGTGCAGGAAGGCGTCGTACCACCGCTTGATGGAGATCGGCGACTTCCCGTACAGGCGACGGAGCTGCACGGCCAGCGGGAACCGGTCCCCGAGCGTGCCGTCGGCGCGCACGTCATCCAGCTTGATGCCGGGCGCATCCGTGCGGCGCACCCACCCGTCGGGTCCACCGAACAGGACGATGGGGCGGTTCGCCTCATCCACCGTCGCAATCAGCGCGGTGGGGAACTGCGTCAGGAACAGGCCCTCGAATGGGCCGGCCCATCGGTCGAGCCGGTAGTTGTAGACCAGCGTGCCGAGGCCGGGGAGCGACCACCAGAACTCGTAGTACGCCTTCTGGTGTACCGCCACCACCTGATCCCACGTGGACTGATCGAGGCCGCGCAGCAGCGTCTCGACGCGCGGCCCGATGGGGCGGAGCCCGTTGCCGTCCACGCCGTAGAATCCATTCTCCGAGAGGAACGCCCCGAACGTCTCCGTCGAGAGCGCCGAGCGGTCGGCGATCGTGCCCGTCTCGGTCGAGAGGCCGTACGCACCCGATCCAATGCGGAAATCGTCCTGGTCCCACCCGGTGAACAGCGAGACCCCGGCGCGATGGATCATGCACAGCGTCGGCCCGAGGACGAGCAGCGTTTTCATCTCCATCGAGCCGAACGTGCTGATGGCGAACTGTCCGCCACCCGCGCCGGAGTTGCCGAGCGAATCGCCGTTGTCGAGCGCCGAGGCGTGCAGGATGTTGTCGGTGCCGCTGATGCCGAGGAGGCGCCGATTGAAGGCGACGATCTTCCGGCACTGGGACGAGCCCGCAATATCGACGGTCAGCACCGCCGCGTCGCACTTGTTGAGCAGCCCGCCGTCGGCGATGTACATCTTCTCGCCCACGCCATCGCGCAGTTTCGCGAAGGAGGGCGGTACCGTCGCCGAGAGGGCGCCGGCGTAGGCCGTCGGCGTGATCGGCAGCGCGCCATACGTCAGGCGGTAGAGCGTGCCGTTCGCGACGAGTAGCGTCAGCGCGGAGCCCGCGTTGAGCGCGAACAGCGAGCCCCCGCGCACCGCGCCCGGCAGGACCGTGCCGTGAATGCGTTGCGTGCCCCCGCGCTTCTGCACCGCGCCCATGAGCAGGAGGCGCGCATTGAGCGCGCGCCGGAACTCCGTCGCCGCAAGGTGCTGCGGCTCGGCGTCCACGTTGACGCCCCCGGCGAACGCCGATTGCTCGTCCGAGATCATCGGACGACCACGCGAGAGGTGTCGGCGCTGGATGCCGAGCATCAGTAGTTGCCTCCGGGCGTCCAGTCGTCGATGTTGTCCGCGGGCTGCAACTGGGCCGGCGCCGTCGTCGCACGCTTCAGCTTGTTGAGCAGCGAGGCAAGCAGCGACTCGGCCACCTTGTCGAGGTCCGCCGCGGCGCCCATCTCGATGCCGCCTTGCGTGAGCAGCAGCACCGCGCCGTGGTAGACCACGACGTACTCGTGCCCATCCGGGAACGTGACATCCGCCGTATCGGCCAGCGCGGAGAGCGGGGCGGGCAGGTGATTCACCCACACGCTGATCGTGCCGCTCGTCGGGGCGTCGTCCGCCTGGATGTACTGGCCGATCCGGCGCACCGTGTAGTAGCGCTCGCTCTCGAGCAGGATGCCGGAGTCCCGGACCATCCGGTAATCGAGGATGCGATGCCACCGCTCCTGTGTCGTGCCGCTTGGCGGGTTCGGATTGTCGAGGACGGCGACGAGTGCGCGCCGGTTGCTGTCGAGCGTGACCGTGCGCTTCGCCCACCGAAAGATGGGGTCGGCGCCGAGGATGGCCTCCCAACAATGCTGAAAGGCCATGTCCGCCTTCATCGCCAGTTCCGTGGGCGACCAGTTGCGCCCCGCGACCGCCGTGGCCTCGGACTGGATCAACTCGATGTAGCGCGACTTCGCCCAGGCCATCAGGTCCTCGCGAACGAGCGCGTCCCGGTGCGCAGTTGCCCCATCGGCGCGCGATCCTCGCCGAAGTGGCCCCGCAGGGACAGGTGAGAGACTTCAATCCGGTTGTCCACGTCGGCGAACGCGGCGTCCTCGATCTCCCGCTGCCGGCGGGCGTTGAACGCTTCGACCTTCGCCGCCGCCGCGCGGACATCCGCCTGCGTCCCACCGGCCTGCAGCGCGCGCCGGGCATAATCCGCCGCGGCATCCACGTCACAGTCCACCGGCAGGAACGTCAGGATGTCGTACGTGCAGTCGTTCAGCAGCTTGCCATCGTGCCGGTACTGATGCCGGGGGTCGTCCGGCAGCCACGCCCACGTGAGCGCGAACTTGGCAATCGCCCGCACCCACACGACGCCCAACCGGGGATGCACCTCACGGCACATCCGCAGGATGGACGGGCGCGGGACGGGCTCGCCGGCGACCCCGAGCAACAGTGGCCGGGCCATGTGCTACTTCAGCACCTTGAAGAGAGCGCCGAGGACCAGCAGCGTCGGCTGCGTGTCGATCGCCGCGGAATCGCTGACGACGTGGAACTCCAGTCCGTCGCCCGCGCCTGCCGCCGGCACGTTGAACGTGCGGTTGGCGTCCGAGATGCCGCTGGCCAGCCCCACCCACCCGGTCTCACGGGTGACGAGCGCCTCGAGGTCGAGTTCCGCCGACACGGTGACCACCGTGTTGTCGGACGCCCGGTACTTGCGGGCGGTAACCTTCAGCGTGCCGTCGGCATCGGCGGGAACCTGCGTGACGCGAGCGCAGAGCCCAACGAGCACGAGCGTCCGGCCCCGTGGCCCGCCCGGAATGACCGCCGGGATGATGGTCGTGGTGTTCGCCGTGAGGGGCGACGCCCCGCCGACAACGGGACCTGCCGCGCCGCCGATGGGCGGCGTCTGCACGAGAATGAACTCGGACCCGTAGTCGCCCGGGAACGGTTGGAAGTGTTCGAGCATGAAAGGAAGTCCCCCGTGAACTCCGGCGCGCACCCATCCGCGAGCGACGCGCCGGAGGACGCCTCACCATCAGGCGATGGTGTGGTCGTACCGGTTGGTGTCGGTGTAGCCGGTGATCATGCCGTGCGCCGCCCGGTTGTTCGTGCCGAAGTTCCCGTACCAGCGGTACGGGAGCTGCTGCGCGTCGCGGTTGGCCACGAACCGAGTCCCGGCGTCCGAGCCGATCGTGATAAGCCCGAACTCCGCCGCGTCGATGCGGAAGAGCGAAGGCAGGTGGATGAGGTAGATCGTGCCCGCCGGGCACCACGAGTCCTTGATGAACGGAAGCCCGCAGATTTCGAGCGCCTTGAAGCCGCCCTTCAGGCGATCCGTCGTCGGGAAGGTGCGCTGGCCGATCAGCGACTCGGCCAGCGCCTTCTCCATACCCGGCGTGCCCACCAGGATGAACTCGTCCGGCGTCTCGAAGGCGTTGAAGCCGCTGCGCCCGTACACGCGCGCGATCAGCTCCCAAATGTCGCTTTCGATCGGGGACAGGGTGGCCGTGTCCGTGCCCGCCGCCATGCGCGTGCTGTTCCACCGTTCCAGACCGGCGGTCGCCGGCGTCTGGTTGTGGAGCGTCGCATAGGAGCCGCCACGGTTCAGAATCTTGGTCATCCCGTTCGGGTTGAAGCCGCGCGAGTTGTCGTACAGCGTCGCGGCGATCACCTCGTCGGTCGCGAGCATGCCGGCCACGGTTGCGCCGTCGGCGAACGTGAGCGTCGCCGCGTCACCCGCGTGGGTGATGGTGGCGATCTTCACGGTGTTGTTGCCGGGGCC
Organism: uncultured Gemmatimonas sp.; assembly: GCA_964416005.1. GTDB lineage: Bacteria > Gemmatimonadota > Gemmatimonadetes > Gemmatimonadales > Gemmatimonadaceae > PNKL01. Next base: position 23,075 of record CAYQCP010000036.1, on the reverse strand, counting down.
ACCCATCACGACGCGCGCCGCACCACCGCCCGAGGGCTGGAACTGCACGTACATGCCCGGCGCGAGGGCGAGCCCACCGCGTCCGGCGCCGGTGATGCCCATCGGGTGCTGCACGACCGGCGTGGACGCATGGCCCGTGGTCACGAGCGCCTTGATGGCGTTGCCGTCGGCGTGCAGGACTTCCTGCATCAGCAGGCGGAGCGCCGACACGACTTCGCGGGCGACCTTGCGCAGGATCGGCTTGAAGGCCGCGCGCGGGTCCTTGGTGGCCGTGACCACGAAGTTGTCGATGTCGCGCCGCACGTAGATGCGCCGCGCCACTTCCTTGCCCTGGACTTCCAGCGCCTTCGCGTCCTCGGGCAGGTAGCCCGAATCCGACGCCACCGCACCAGTCGGCTGGCCCGCGGTGATGGGGAAGTAGGCGCCGTCGCCGCCCCAGTTGATGTTGTGCATCTTGCTCGTCGCCTTCTCGATCTGGGCGAAGAGCACCGTCAGCACCGGGAAGATCTCGTTGTCGAGGTCGTTGTAGACCCGCTTGAGCATCCCGTTGACTTCGGTCTGGCTCAGGGTGATCATCTGCTACTCCAACGACTCGGGGGGTCGTCCCCCGAGGGGTTAGTCGTCGTCGAACACGTTGTCGATGATGGCATCCACGCGCTTCATGGCGTCGCCGGTGATGGGGCGCTTCTTCCCCGCGTCCTGCGCAGCGCCCGGACGACCCACGGGGCGAGCGGCGCGCGTGACGCGCTTCTGGAGCGCCAGCACCTTCTCGGTGGCCTTGCGCGAGTCCTTCTCCTTTCGGTCCTCGGCGTCGGCGTGCTTCGCCTTCGCCCAGTCCATCAACTCCCCGTCCACCGCCTCGGCGAGCTTGGCAAACGCGGCCTTCGGCACCGGCACGCCAAAGCGCGCGGCGATGCGGGCGAACCGCCCCTGCAACTCGTCATCGGTGATGGTCGGGAACTGCTTCAGGATCGTGGCGAGCTTGGGCGCGAGGGTGTCCCGAGCGAACTCGGTGGCCTCGCGGCGCAGCGTCTCCGACGATCCGCCCTCCCTCAAGCGGCGGTTCTCCTCCTCCAGCCGCTTCATCTTCTCTTCCGGCGAGTTGGCCTTGCGCCACCGCTCGCGCGCCTTCTCCAGCACCTCGTCGTCGTCCAGCAGCTTTTCGATCGCCGCGTTCTGCTCCGTGAGGATGCCTTCCAGTTCCTCCAGGCGGCTGCGCAGCGTCGGCACTTCCTGCTCGAACTCGGCGAGCTTCTGTTCGCTCTCCTCGTTATAGCCCGTGGACTGGGCGAGCCGCACCAGTTCGTCGGGCGTCACCTTCACGGTCTTCTTTCCGCGCCGGAACTCGAACGTCAGGCCCTCGGGCGGCAGCACCTCGTCGCCCTCGGCGTCGCGGACGACGAAGGCACGCTTGGTGTCCTTGCCATCGCCCTTGTCGTCCGCCTTGCCGTCCTTGCTCTTCGCGTCGCCCTCTCCCTCGCCATCCTCGCCCGCGTCGTCGCCCGCGTCCTCGCCCTCCGCCGACCCGGCATCGCCCGCGTCCTGCTTCGCGGTGCCGCCCTTCGCGTCCGCACCCTGCGTGCCGTCTTCGGCGCCGGCCTCATCGCCGCCGTCTCCATCGGTCTCCTTGGCCACCTCGCCGATGATCTCGTCGAGGCGTTCGTCGGACATCAGGCGGCGCATGCCGGTGGTGGCAGCGCTCTCGCCCGGGCGTTCAGTACTCGTGTCGGTCGGCATCAGTCAGGTCCTCGGGTGGTGGGTCGGGTCTCAGCCACGCGCCGCAGGATTCGCCGCGCCAGGCGGGGCGAGTTGCGGGGCGGCAGCGATGGACGGAGCCATCAGCGCCAGTGGGGCCTCACGGGGGTCCATCCCGCGGCCCGGCTTGCCTCTGCCGCCGGCGCCACCCGCCATCGGGGCGGGCATCATCGGGGGCATCAGCATCATGCGGTACTGCTCGTAGCGATAGAACGCCGTCGCCCGGACGGGCTCCGGCAGCGTGTCATCGAGGAGGATTTCGCGCCGCAGGATGTCCATGTGGATCGCGGCGTTGTCCACGGGCAGGGCGGGCGGCAACTGCGGCCACGGGATGCCCTGTCGGATCAGTTCCGCGACGCGGTACGCGCGGGCGGCGTCGTCCTCGTCCGGCTGGTCGAGGTCGCGCACGAAGGCATACGGCGCCATGCGGCGATACTGCTGCGGGTCGAGCAAGCCGCGCTCCAAATCCTTGTCCATCAGGAAGAGCCGGAGCGAGCGCGGCATCGGCATCATCGTCTCGGCGTCGATTTCGCACTCGGAGACGCCATCGAGGTCGGCCTGGCTGATGGCCGACACGAGATCAAGCCGCTGCGCCCCATGCAGGGCGATCTGACGCGGCACGGTCCAGAAGGCCCGCCCGCCGGCCAGCGCGTGGGCAGCCCACTGGCGCATCCCTTCGGCGAACGCGCCGACGCAGGGCGCGAAGATGCGCTCCACCTGCTCGCGGATCGCGAGGATGGCCTTGCCGGACTGGTCGGACGAGAACGAGCCGCGCGTCGTGTCATTCCAGCCCGACTTCCCCTCGAACTGCTTGAGGTAGAAGGTCAGGAGGTTCATGGCATCGGCACCCACGCCTGGCGTCGGCAGCGGCGCGACGGTCTCGGACAGCGCCCCGGCGCCGCTGACCTCGACCAGCGAGAGCGATCCGAGGAACTGCGTCTCCGTCTGGATCGCATTCGGGCGCGTCATCAGGGTGCCGCCCGCCTGCTTCCGCACCGACTCCACGAGCTTCGAGGCCACCATGTTGATGATGGTCTGGTCCTCCACCCAGTCGTTCATGACGGGTTCGGGGAAGTACGCGGGGTCGGTGGAGCCGTCCGTGAAGCGGGAGACCGGAATGAGCCCGAACAGGAGCGGCCCGATGTACGCGGCGACGTTGCCGACGATGTTCAGGTGCAGCCCCTCGGGGAACAGGTGCTCATCGGGCTCGCAGTAGACCGTGAAGCACTCGACGCTCTCGGTCTCGAGGAGCCGGTCGTCGGTGCGGTTCGGCGGGGTCAGGATCGCGACATCCTCGTGCACCGCGGCCTGTCCATCCAGCGCCGTGCCCGCCGTCTTCGCCACATTCTCGCCGTAGAGCGCCACGGCGTCGCCGATCGGCAGGATGCGCCGGATCACCATCCACTGCGGCGATTCGGTCGCGGTGGCGTTCGGCGAGACCCGGACCTCCTCAATGCGCACCACCCGCGACCGGAGGTCGCCAAGGCGAGTCTTCCGCTGCGTGTTGTCCGGCGTGGGGAGGAGGTCGTACCACGGCCCGGCATCCGGCTCCCAATACTGCTCCACGAAGGCCACGCCGTCCGTGAAGGCCCAATGGGCGAGGGCCTTCTGGATCTGCTGCATCTTCTGCGACGTGTACTCGTGCTCGGTAAACGCCTGGGCGGCTTGCGCCTTCTTCATCTTGTCGCGGTCGCGCGACGTGGGCGTGAAGCGGAAGCCCGGACGCTGCTCCGAGACGATCTCCGCGCGCAGATTGAGCGCGGGGCGGATGACGTTGCAGGTCAGGCGCAGCGTGTCGCGGCTCTTGGGCGGCTCCTCGAACGGTCGCCCCGGCCCGCGCGAGGTGAGCCACTGGCGCCCGCCGAAGTAGGCGCGGTTCCGCGCGACGATGAAAAGGATCGGCGCCATCGCGGCCCGCCGGGACGCCCACAGCTCGCGCGCCCACGAGGCCCACGCGCCGTCGGGAATCTTCTCGAGGTCCAGTTCCGTCGCGACGGGGCAGGTCGCCCCGTAGAGTGCGCGCGCGATGGCCCGGCGCTCCTCGGCGGCAGCGCCGATGGACGTGTCGTCGGGCGCCTCGCCGAGCACGTCGAGGTCGTCGGTCGCGGCGGGGTACGGCAGTGGCATCGTCACGGCGTGGACACCGAATCAGGCGACGTGGCGTGCCACCGGCGCGCACGCAGGAGCGCGACCACGACGGTCGCGAGATAGAACAGGGTGAGCCCCCCCACGAGCCACGTGCCCAGGCGCAACTGCGCGAGGCCGAAGCCAAGGAGCAGGTGGGTCGCATACACCGCGGCCTTCGCGGTGATGCTCGTGTGCCGATGGATGTTCGCTTCCCGGCGAATCGTGCGCTTCAGGCGTTGCGCCTGCTGTTCGCGGGCGCGCTTCGAGACCGCGCGGTTCATCTGGCGGGCGGTCATGTCACCAGCTCCCGACCGATGACGCGGGGGCGCTCTTCGCGAATCGCCACCCGCACGGCCTCCCATGACCCGAGGTCGCCGTAGAGTTCGCGCAGCCGCTGCGCCTCGTTGAGCTGCGCCCACTCGTCGCCAAAGGCCGTGACGCGCGTCTGCAAGTCGGGCGGGATCGGGACCGCCGGCGTCGGCGCGTACTTCCGCTCGAACACCTTCAGCGTGCGGTCCACGATGCCGCGCGCAGCGTGCCCCACGGCGAGCACCGTGAGGCACACCACGACGACGGCAGCGAGTCCGAAGGCGTTCATGCTACCGATGATTCCCCTCGTACAACGGCCCGAGCAGCGCGAGGGTGGACGGCTTGATGGTCGCCTTGATCCCCTCGATCTCGGCCACCGTGAACGGCGCGGCCTCGATCTCGTACTCCGCGTCCATCAGCGCGTCGATGTCCGCCTGGAAGGCCTCGTAGTCCGCCGGGCGAATCTTCACGTCGATGGGCTGGCCCTCCTTGTCGAGGATGTGCACCAGCGCGCCGGTCGCGTCCTTCTCGGCGTACTGGCGCACGATGGCCTGACGCCGCTTCTCGATGCGTCGCGCCACCTTGCCGTTCTTACGCTGCGCCCGCGCCAGTCGGTCGGCGAGCTTGAAGTGCTCGGGCTTGAACGCGAAGTCGTTGATGCGCTGAAGCCCGACATCGGCGGACAACACGTCCTCGCCCGTCATCTTCGTCATCTGGTCGCTCACGGGATGATCCCCTCGGTGACGCCTGTCCCTTCCGGCACCACCTCAGCCGGCGCCTCGACAACGGGCTGCGGCCAGAAGTCCACCGCCTGATCGTTCACGGCAGTGCGCACCGCGGCGAGGAGGTCCGCGCTCGTCCACGCGCCGGACCCGTCGCCAATCGCCGTGTCCGCGATGGGCGCGACCGGCAGCGCGGCCTGGGCGCCGGACGGCGTGACTTCAATCACCTCGACGCGCACCGGCGCGTCAGACGTCATCTGCGCGTACTCGCGCAGGTACTTGCCGGGGAGGATGGGCTGAGACATGGGAGAGTCCAATGAGGGTTAGTTCGGAATCCGCAGCACCTTGTAGCCGACGCCGCCAGAGTCAGCGGCACCGACGGTCACGCGCTCAAGCGCCGCGTTGTCATTGTCCCACAAGAGTAGCGCCGTTTGCCCTGCGGTTGCCGTCTTGTTGAGCCGAAGCGCTTCGGTAAGCGCCACGGCTCCGTTTTCGGTGACATGGAAGCGCAACTCCGTACCGCGATTGGCTCCAGACCAAGCGCCATTCGAAACCCCTTCCATCATCGCGCCCACACCCCACGCCGCGCCCGTGAAGCCTTCAAACGTGTATCCACCGAAGGACGCCCCGGCACCGGTAGCTGTTGCTACGCCGATTGTCCCCTCTGAACGGCGAATGACGCGGTAGGCAGAAGCCGCCGCCGCTTGCATGTACGAATAGCCAGTATCGAAGAACGTCCTTTGCGATCCGGAATCGCTGAACATCTGCACGCGTCCACCGGCGCGCATGAGCGCGAGGGTTCCAAGACCCGCCGCGCTCGCAACCTCAACAGCAGAGCGGTAGTTCGTGTATGCCGAGGAATCCCAGTACCCGATACCGGCGCGTTTTCCTGCAGTCGAGGTCTCAGGGACCAGCCACACCCCTTCACCACCTGTTAGCCATGCACCGGCGCCCACTTCGCCGCTAGAAGCGCGTGCGCGCCAATACGAGCTATACGTACCGTCGTTCAGATAAGCGTAAGAGCCACTATCCGCTACGACGAAATTGTCGCGGGTGTCCGCGCTGTTACGATCTGCTCGTCCGTTGGTCGAACCGCTGATGAAGCGGGCCGTGGCCTGTGAGGACGAAAGGACGGAAACGCCTGCCGCCCCAAGAATGCCCCACTTGTTCTGAGCGACACCAAACAAGTAAAGAGAACCGTTTCCCCCGACGACTCCGACGGAACCGTAGTTTGACGTTAGCTCGATCGTCAGATATTGAGTCGCGTTCTTGATCTGATACCCAACGCCGCTATACGTAGCCGCATCCACCCGAATCGCACCGGAGGCGGGAGGGGATGCGCCGAGGGCGATGTACCCCGAGGCAGACAGCAGCGCCGTGCCGAACGCGAGCACATTGGCGCGGTAGCGAGACAGCTCTTCCATGCGCAACATGGTCAAGCCCTCTGCCAGTTCACGTCCACGGAGCCGTTGCCGCCGACGCCGCCGGATTTCGCGCGGATGCGGAAGCGCCCGCCGCAGCCCGCGAGCAGTTCGGACAGCCCGGCGAGGGTCTGCGAGGCCACCGCGAGGCGCCAGTCGCCCGCGACGGCGGGATCACCGCCTGGCTTCAACTGGTCGGCCTCGATGGTGGATGAGGCAACGAGAGTCGTCACGTTCACGCGGAACTCCGCCACCGGGTCGAGGACGGGAATCGCGCCCTGCACGGCTCCCCCATTCAGCCCGAGGTACAGAATCTCGGGGGCGTAGGCGCCAGCGCCTGCGGGCACGGTGAACGCCTGCGTGCGAGAGCGTGTGGTCGAGTCAGGCATCGTTACCAGCCCTCCGCTACTTCGGTGACCACGACCGGGAAGCCGGTACGCGGGTTGCGCTGGACGAGCTGGTCCAGCGGCATGTGGATGTCGGGGTCGCGCATGACGTGCGTCGGGCGGATGACTTCCGGCACGACGGGCGCGATCCCGAGGTTGTCGTACGCGCGGCACGCCAGGGCGAGGCCCATCACGCCGTCGTCAGTCTGCCCGGGCGCCGCTTCATAGCGGACATAGCCCGCGGTGCGGGTCGCCTCGGCGCGCAGGCCGCGCAGTTCCCGGACGAGTTGGCCGTCGGGGTACTGAATCTGCCCGTTGTGGATCAGCGCGATGACGCGCTGCACGATCTGGAGCTTGGACGCCGGGGTGAAGACGAAGCCCGAGACGTTGCAGCCGTCGAGTTGCAGGTCGGCGACGATGGCATCCCCGACGCCGGTGGCATCGGCGAGGGTCGGCACGCGGCCAATCGTGGCCTTGATGCGGGCCTTGGCCTCACCCCACGGCAGGCGGAACCGTTCCTCGCGCACCACGCGGCGGTGCACGTCGAGGCCGATGAGGTACGTCCAGTCCACCTTGCGCGCGATGTCGAGCCCCCAACACGCCACGGGCGGGACCGGCGTCGGGATGACGTAGATGCGCGCATTGATCGCATCCGCCCCGATGGGGTTGGTGCCGGCCTGCGGCTCCAGCAGTTCGGCGTAGACCTCTTCCTGCAAGGCGCGGGAGCCCGGCTCGTACTCGTCGATGAGTTCCTGCAGCGCGGTCTGCGAGAGGCGCGGGTTGTCGTTCGCCCACCCGTGCCAGTGTCCCCACCGCGCCTGGTCGCGCTTCCCGTCCATGACCTCGGCGCAGATGACGTTGAAGTGCGAGGGCACGCGCGCGTCGGGATTGCCGTCGCTGTCGCTGTTCGTGGTGGACGAGAGGATCAGCCAAGCGTCGTTGTCCACCAGCATCGGCATCAGCACGCGCTCGAGCAGCGTGCGGAGGTCCTGATGCGCCGCCTCGTCCACGATGGCGCCGCACAGCTTCGCTCCCGCACCACGCACCGAGTCCATCGCCTCGGCGGACGCCACGAAGAGCCGCCCGGCGCCTTCCAGTTGCACGTAGCGGTAGGTCTCGTTGAGCGTCACGCCCTCCCGGTCCCGGAACCGGGGGACGATCTCCTCGTTCCAGATGGCATTCGACTGCGGGCGCGACGGCGCGATCCACACGACATCGAGGCCCGAGGCGATGCCTGGCAGCAGGCGCGTCATCACGCCATCCCGCTCCACCAGCGGGCCGTGTCCGACCACTGCGCTCGTGAAGATTTGCCGCGTCTTCCCGCGCCGACGCCCCCACCGCAGCACCTTGCGCGGTCGGGGGTCCTCGTAGGACGGCATCTGATGGGGCAGGGGCTTCGGCACCTGCACGCGGTTCATCACGGGGAGCGTCGCGGTCGTCATCCTTCCTGCACCACTTCGATGGTCAGGGTGCGCCCGCTCCCGCCCTCGCCCCCCTCCTTCGCGCTCGCCCGGAACACGGCGCCCTCGCCGTAGCGGTTCCGATGGAACTTCGCCGCCTTCCACTTCAGCGTGTCCACGAGCAGCCGGTACGCCGACGCCTCCTCGCTGGACTTCGCCCCCTTCGCCGCCTCCGCAACCTCCTCCGCCCGCTCCACGAAGTAGTCGGCCTGCAGCTCGCGCGCGCGCATGTACCGAGCGGCGGTGGCCTCATCCTCCTGGGCCCACATCCGGAGGGTGCCGTGTGGGACGCCGCAGCATTCGGAGAACGTGTTGACCGATGTGCCCATCGCCATTGCCTCGAACAGGGACTCGAGGAGTGCCGCTTTGGCGGCGGGGTCGGAGTAGGCGGGGTGGCGGTCGGGTTGTGCGTCGGCCAAAGTGCGTCCCGGTCGGCGGATAGGCGGAATGTGGAACCGATGTGGACAACCGGCAAGGGGGCATAATATAGAGGAACTTGACATTTCCAGCGTTTACGCAGATATTAGGGGTGCGGCAGTGGGGACTGTCGCGAGAACCCTAGACGGACGGAGGCAGGATGCAGACAATGCAGAGGGCAGGGGGCTGCGCCCCCCACCGCTTCGCGGCACCCATCGAGGTGTGCTACGACTGCGGGGAAACGCTCACCCCGGACGAACGGGCGTCCGGTGCGGTGTGCGGGGCGTGCCACGAGATTCGCATGGGGGATGCGCCGCGGTGCGCGGAGTGCGGGTCCGCGATGGCGTACACGGACTCTCATCGCCGGTGTGAGGATTGCCGCCGGATCGGGCGGATGGCGCGTCGCTCGCGGGGGTTCTGATGCTGCTCATTCGCCTTGGGATGCCCGAGTACCTGTTCCTGCTCGCGTGGGACTCCGAGCGGTGGGGGATGACGCCGGGGTTGCGTGCGCCAGTGCGGTCAAATCCGGCGACGCGCCTGCTGGCGCGGGCGATGCGGCTGTGCACGCGCGTGGAAACGCGGGAGGTCTGCTCATGATCTCGCGTCGCGGAGCCTTGTGGGCGCTGGCGCTCCTACTGGTCAGCCTCGTGCTGTTGCTCGCCACGGTGCCCCATGCCTCGGCGTCGGATCGCGGCTGTGTGACCGACGCGGAGTGCATGGCGATGTACGGAGGGACGTACTGATGGCCACCTACTGCGAACTCATGACGAAGCAGGTCCCGGAGACGATCACGGAAGAGTCGATCGTCAGCGTGGACCGCACGGGCGACGGGGCGGTGTTCGTCACCCTCAACCGGACACATCCGGGCGGGCTTACAGTGTTCGCGCTGTCGCCAGAGACGGCCATCGCGCTCGCCTCCGCGCTCCTGAACGCCGCGCAGGGCCACCACTGGTGCGCCTCATGAGCAAGCGCCCCGTTCCCCGCTGGATTCAGAACCGCGCGCGCGCCGACCGCATCACGCGCCTCCTGAAATCCGAGCCCGCCTACGCCTACGAGGGCGGGTCGGTGGGCGTCACCGACGCGCTGACCGACCTCCTCACGGACGCGCACCACTTCGCGCGCCTGAAGGGCATCGATATCGCCCTCTGCCTCGGGCGTGCCACCGTGCACTTCGACGCTGAACATCGTCAGGAGCGTGACTAATGCCCACCACCAAGCGGGTCACGCGCTACTTCTCGCCGTGCTGCAACGCGGAGATGGACTACGACGACCACCTGCACGGCCACTGCCCGCTGTGCCACGAGCCGTGCGTGCCCGAACACGACGCCGAGGAAGCGGACGACGACGGGCCCCTGATCACGTCGGGGCTCTTCTTCACCGACAACGGGTGCGTGCTCTGCGCGGCGCACTTGGGCGCGAGCGCCCGCTACACCGGGCGCGACCTCTCCGGCCAGCGCATCGAGCGCGTCACGGCACAGGACCACGCGGACGCGGAGGCGATGGGGCTGCGCCTGGCGTGCGAGACCTGCGGAGGCCGCGGCGATGCGTAGCGATGACCTCGCCGTGGCGACCGCGCTGGCCCTGTTCCTGTCCGGCCTCTGCATGGGCTGGTGGGCGCATGGGTTCGCGCGGGCCGTCTGCGACACGCTCCGGGCACTGCGCGAATGGCTGTGGGCGTGGATCGCCGAACATCGGAGGGCCCCAACCGCAGCAGCAGTGGCGGCGGTTCCGCGTGCACCCGAGCGCGGAGTAGGGCACCAGCGGGAACCGTCCGTACCGTCGTAGGACCGCCCGCCGCCGCCACCCCCCAACAAAGGCCACCCTCGCTCGCTCAGGAGGGTGGCCCTTGTGTTTCACAGGGAACGTCGAGAACGTCAAGTATGCCTACGCTTCGCGCCCTCGCCGTTGGGACCGTGCTCGTCGTGGGCGCAGGGTCCCCGGCACTCGCCCTGCGCTACCTCGCCGGGGGCGACGCGCCGTGGTGGGCGGGCGTGCTGGCCGGCGCGTGGGGCCTCTGCTTCCTCTGGCTCGCGACGCCGCGCCTTTTCCGCTCGCCGCGGTAGCCCTTCGCCGCCCATCGGTGCACCTGGCCGAGGCCGAACGGGACCAGCGCAATCCTCGGGATCGCATTGGCGATCGCCGTGACCAGCGCGACCAACTCCTCGGTGCCCCCGCAGCCGACCACCTCGCCGCACTCGGCCTCGGATTCGAGGAAGACGTGCTGCTCTCGCGTAAGTTGCCCATCCGGCGGCTTGACCTCGAACCAAAACGCCACGCCGCGCAGGCGGTAGCGGCGATCCGAGATCCCGAGCGACTGCCGGGTTGCGCGCGCCTGACTGAATCGCACCACGCTGCACCCCATCCGCGCGGCCACGTCGTCACACTGCGCCTCGACGACCTTCTCGCGGACGCGCACCGGTGCCGTGGCGATCTCGAGCAGGGAGCGCGTCACGCCTCCTCCCGCGCGAAGAGGCTGCGCCAGTCCGGGGCGGGGCCGGACGCCAGCAGGGTCACGTCGGGGTTGTACTGCGCACACGTCCGCTCGTGCAGGACGGCGACGCGCCCGTTGGGCCACTGTCCGGCTCGCGCCGCGCAGAAGGGGCAGAGGTCCGACGCCTGGCGAGGCATGGTGTCCGACGGCACGTGGCGCTTCACCCACTCCGCCGCGCCAACGACGAGCTCGGCGGGCGGGGGGAACCGCTTCTCGCGCCACGTGCGCATCAACTCCAGCTTCGCGAACTGCACAGCTTCGAGCGGGAACGTGCGGAGCGCGGCGAAGTACCACTCCAGCTTCTCGCCGTCCCACTCGGGATTACGGTCGAGCGCCGCCGAGAGCTGCGCCAACTCCTGCGCGACCGCAGCGGGGGTCAGGGGGGTGCCGATCATGGGGCCAAGCCCTCCGCCGCCAGCTTGTCCTCCAGCCGCTTGACCCACGGCGCCATCGGCTGCGAGGCAGCGGTGCCGTTCGGCGGCGCCGGGGGTTTGTCCTCGGCGATGCGTCGGCAGAACCCGCGCAGCACGACCGCGCTGACCTCGGAGCCCTTGACGGCCATTTCGTGCAACGCCTGGCCGATCACAGCCCACGGCCTCGGCGGGCCGTGCATGCCAGCCTCGATCGCGTGCAGTTCGGCGACGAGCGCGCCGGGGTTCCGGGCGGCTCGGATGGCGCCACGCACAGCGTCGTGGTACGGCTCAGGGAAGTGCCGCAAGATGGCCAAGGGGCCGCTGGCGGGGTCGGGCGCGCCAGCGCCCTCCTCCTTCCCCCTTCCTTCTTCCTCCTTCCTACTTCCCCCTTCCCCCTTCCTACTTCCTACTTCCAGTGGGGAGGAAGGGGGGAGGTTTTCCGGAGGATGTACGGAGAGTGGAAGGAGAGTCGGGGAAATCTTGGAGGGAGACGGGTTCTTGACACGCTGATGTTTGTGCCAATTCACGAGTTGCACGACGCGCGCACCATCCTCAGTCTGCCGAAATACGATGGTCTTGGTGCTTGCAAGCTCGGTCAGCCAAACTTCGAGCATCGCGTCCGTCACATCCGTGTCATGTGGATACAGCGAGCCGAGCAACTGGCGGTGCTCACCGGGAATGAACCCCTCATCATCGGCCTGCGAGATCAGCAGGCAGAGGGTGTACCGGGCGTCTCGGCTCACCTGAGCCAGCTTCTTCTTCGAAGCCAGTTCCGGCTTGATCGAACGAATACGAGCCATCTATGCCCCCTCGTAGCGCCAGCAGCGCAGGTCGCTGTGATGATTGGAGTCGCGTGTGGACTTGACCATCCGGCCCGTCCAGACCCACCCGGCGACGTGAAACACCGTGCCGTACCAGCTCTTCCCTTCGGCCTCCGGATGGCCGACGCGCGCATGGATCGCCGGGATGTCGTCCGCGGTCACGTACGCGAACTCCTCGACTCCGTGGCGCACGAGGCCTTGGCGCCGCCGGTAGAGCCCGATCAGTTCGTTCCGCACCTTCTCGATCACCTCGCGCCGCCCCTCGGCGGCAGACCGCTCGCCGGCGCGGCGCAGCACGGTCGGCGCGCTCGCTTGGTCCTCGGATTGCACGGCGAAGATGTCCCCCTGCAGGTCGGGTGCGCTCATCGTGGAGCCCCCGCGTGCAGGACTTGGTACGGAATCTCCGTGTCGCTGCGCGACTCCACGCGGATGCGATGGCCGTACTTCGCGCGGGCCACGTCGAGGGCCGCGCCACGGTCGGCGGCCCACACGAGAGCCAGCGGCATCCACGCCGAGACTACCACGACGCGCAGTGAAATGGGATCAACGCCGCGGACCTTGCCGGGCGTCGAGACGATCCAACAGACCTCACTCATAAGCGCCTCTGCGCCTGTGCGTTGATGCTGACTGCATGAGTCCTCCGTCCATCCTGCGTTGCCGCAGGAGCCAAGATACACAACGGCGCCTCCCCAGGCACCGCGACCATCAGCGCGACCATACGGCAGGTTCTTCGACCCTCAACCGGTGTCTATGGCCCTCAACCCCACGGCGCGCTGCACTCTGAAAACCGCGATCCCACCATCACTTGCGAAACCCAGGAGGCGGCTTCGACTCCCTCCGCCTCCATGAAGTGAGTGTCACGAGAAGCAGCGGCGTCCACGCGACGTCGCTGCTTTTCGTTGTGCGGTGTGCTCATCGCGGATTCAGTGGTCACGGCAGGTGCATTGCCCCGGCGAGTGAGGCGCCGCAGATTTCGCGCCGTCCCCACGGAGAGTGCGTTGATGAATCGGCGGGCGCTGAAGGACGAAGTGTTCATGCGCATGGCCACCGAGCTCAGCCGGCTCGGCACCTGCTGTCGCCTGCAGGTTGGTGCCGTGCTGCTGCGCGCGGATGGCGGCGTGGCGAGCGCCGGCTTCAACGGGGCCCTGCCGGGGATGCCGCATTGCACGCCTGAAACGTGCCGGCCGGGGCAGCGGTGCCTGCGTACGAGCCACGCCGAGGAGAACGCGCTTGGCTTCTGCGACGGACATGTCACTGTCGCGTACGTCACGCACGAACCGTGCCTGGCGTGCACGCGGGCGCTGGTGCGGCGCGGAGTGCGGCGGGTGGTCTTTCAGCACCCGTACGTCAGCATCGCACCGCAGGAAGCCGAGGAACGCGCGTCGATCCTGACGCACTACGATGTGCAGTGGGAGCAGCTGACGCTCGCGTGATCAGCGCGGCTTCTTGATGTCCGCGTAGTAGCGATCGATCTTGCGCACGTAGCCGAGCGTTTCTCGGTACCGCCACCGCGGCACGGTGGGCGCCACCTGCTCGATGTGCACCCACTGTTCGTCGCGCCCCACCACGCCCTTGGCCGTGGCGCGCGCCCGCTTGATCGTGCCCTCGCCCGCGTTGTAGCTCCCGAACATGAAGGCCGGGCGCTCCTGCTCGCTGATCGCCTTGGACCAGAGCTTCCAGAGGTACCGGTCGTGCATGATGCCGGCGGCGATGTTCCACTCGGGGTCGTTGATCGCCCCGAAGTCGGGCCGCTTGGTGCTGATCGCCTTGTAGGTGGCGGGCATCAGCTGCATGATCCCGCGGGCGCCCACGTAGCTCGTCGCCTCGGGGTCGAGGCCGCTTTCGGCCATGCCCTGCGCCTTGAACAGGCGCCAGTCGAAGCCGGGGCCGAAGTACCGCTTGGTGTAGCGGCGGAAGGTCTCGTCGTAGCGACTGGCATTGCGCAGCGCGAGCCGCTTGGCCGCGGCGCGGGTGGTGTCCTGCGCGAGCAGCGCGGGCCGCAGCGCCGGCAACGCGAGGCACCCGGCGGCGATCCAGGCGACGCAGGAGGCGCGGAGGTGTCGCACGGCCCTAGTTCAGCGCGTTGCCGATGATCAGCGCAATCGAGATGAAGATGGCCGCGACGAAGATCGCGACAGCAACGTTGCCCTTGCTGAGCTCGGCGGGGAAGTTGACCTCCGGTGTGAGCCGGTCGATCAGCCGGTAGCTCAGGAACATGAGGACAACGCCAGCGACGGCATACAGCAGGTTGAGGGCGATGATCTCGAGCTGCACGCGGGCTCCCGTTCTGAGGTGGCGATCGGCGTCTGATCATGCGACCGCCGGCCCAAAGGTACGCTGGGCCGGCGGCTCGAGCGAACGGCAGGCTACCCGACGAGCTCCGCGTCGAGCGTCATCGGCACCGCGGCGAGCGCGCGCGAGACGATGCAGCCGGTCTTCGTTGCTTCCGCGACCTTCTTGAACTCCTCGGCGGACAGGCCGGGAACGACGCCGCGGGTCGTGAGCGCGATCTTGGTGATGGCGAAGCCGGCATCGGTCTTGTCCGCGGTCACCACCGCGGTCGTCGTGACGTTCGTGACGGGCTTGCCCCGCTGCGCGAGGGTGTTGGAGAGGGCCATCGAGAAGCAGGCCGCGTGCGCGGCGCCCAGCAGCTCCTCGGGATTGGTGTCCTTGCTCCCCTCGAAGCGGCTGATGAACGAGTACGGGCCGCTGAAGGCCTTGCTGCCAACCGACATCGTGCCGTGGCCGGACTTGAGATCACCGAACCACTGCGCCTCTGCCTTCCGATCCATATGAACAAGTCTCCCTTACGTAATGTGAAGAGCGTGATCCTAAGATAACGCGGCCCAAGGGGCGGTGCGTTCCCGCAAGGCGACCCCAGCCGCCCCCGCGGCGGCTTGACAGCGCGCCGCCACGGCGGCAACGTGGCGCACGGGAGTGTGCCCCCCGCTGTACGCACGTCGAACGACGCTTTCGAACGTATTCCGGGGAGGCCGCCGTGCACCGCGTCGTGCCTCCAACGCCCGATCACGCGGGGGACGCATGCGCGACTCGAGTGCCGCCCTGACCGTCCGGCTGGCGACGGCCGATGACTTCGATGATATCCGGCGCCTGAATCACCAGACCTTTGCGGCTGAGATCCCGCAGCACGCGCCACGCGCGGACGGCCGCCTCATCGACCGGTTCGAGGACGAGTCGACGTTCATCATCGCGCGCGACCGCGAGAAGCTGGCGGGGATGCTCGCGCTCCGCGACCAGCGCCCGTTCTCGATCGACGCCAAGCTGCCCGACGTGGACCGCTACCTCCCGCCGGGGCGACGGCTGTGCGAGATCCGCCTGCTGGCCGTCGAACCCGGGTACCGCCACGGCGTCGTCCTGCGCGCGCTGCTCATGCGGGTCGTGGAGGAGTGCGAGGCGCGCGGCCTCGACACTGCCGTGATCTCCGCCACCACGCGACAGCTGAAGCTGTACACGCACATGGGCTTCGTGCCGTTCGGTCCGCTCGTCGGCACGGAGGAAGCGGCCTTTCAGCCGATGTACCTGACGCGGGAATCCGCCGTCAGCCACGCGGGGTCGTTCCTCGGCCTGACGAGCGATCGCAGCGCCGCGCCGGCGACCTTCCTGACCGGTCCGGTGCCGCTGTCGGCCGCGGTGCGACGCCGCATCGAGGAGCCCCTGCGTTCGCACCGGTCACCGGAGTTTGCGGTGGATCTCGCGCTGATCCGCCGGTCGCTCGCCGACCTCATCGGTGCGCGGCACGTGGCCGTCTTCGCCGGGTCGGGCACCCTCGCCAACGACGCCGTGGCCGCCCAGATCGCGCGTGACGGGGCGCCGGCGGTCGTCTGCTCGAACGGTGAGTTCGGTGAGCGGCTCATTGACCACGCCCGCCGGCATGGCATCGATCATGAGGCGCTGCGCGCGCCGTGGGGGTCGCCACTCCCGCTGGAGCGCGTGGTGCGCGCCGCGCGACGCGTGCGCGCCGGGTGGATCTGGGTGGTGCACCACGAGACGAGCACCGGCATGCTCAACGACCTGGGGGCGCTGCGGGACGTGAGCGGCGCGACGGGCGCGCGGCTCGCACTCGACGCCGCGTCGAGCGCCGGCACGGTGCCGATGTCGCTCGACGGGGTGGACCTCGCGACGACGGTCAGCGGCAAGGCGCTGGGCGCCGTCGCCGGACTCGCCATCGTCTGCTGCGCCGAAGTGCCGTTTCCCGGCGACGGCTCGCTGCCGCGATACCTGGACCTGGCGCGCTATCTCGACGGCGACGGTGTGCCGTACACGCAGTCGTCGCTGCTCGTGGCGGCGCTCGCCGCGGCGATGAGTTCCACCGACTGGCCCGCGCGATATGCGGCCATTGCGCGCGCCAATCGCACACTGCGCGAGCGTCTCGCCGCCAGCGGACATGAACCTCTCGTGTCTGGCGCCGATGCCTCGCCCGCGGTGGCAACGTGGCAGGCGGGGTCGGCGCGCGACACCGCCGACCTGGCCGCACGCGTGCTGAATGCCGGATATGCGATCAGCTGGGAAAGCGGGTACCTGCGGGCGCGCCAGTGGATGCAGACCGCGCTCATGGGGGACTTCGACGAGGCAGCGGTGGCGCCGATGGCCGACGCGCTGGCGCGCGCGCTGAGCCGGTCGTTGGCGAGCTGAGGCTCGGGCACAAACGGCGCGCCGGTCCGATGTGGACCGGCGCGCCTCGCCCTGCGGTGTAGGGAAGCGTGCGGCGCGGTGCCTACCCGAGCGCGGCGTGTGCCGCCGCCAGGCGGGCAATGGGCACCCGGAACGGCGAACAGCTCACGTAGTCGAGGCCCTGTTCGTGGCAGAACGCGATCGATCGCGGCTCGCCGCCGTGTTCGCCGCAGATGCCAACCTTGAGTCCCTGGCGGGCGGCGCGACCGTCGTGCACGGCCATGGTGATCAGCTTGCCGACGCCGGTTACGTCGAGCACCTGGAACGGATCATCCGGGAAGACGCCGCGCTCGACGTAGAATGGCACGAACCGCCCGGCGTCGTCGCGGCTGAGTCCCAGCGTGGTCTGCGTCAGGTCATTCGTGCCGAATGAGAAGAACTGCGCGCCGGCGCCGGCAATCTCACCGGCGGTGAGGGCGGCGCGCGGCAGCTCGATCATCGTCCCGGCGAGGAACGGCACCTCGACGCCCGTCTCACGCGCCACCTCGCCGGCGACGCGGTCAATGATCGCGCGCTGGTTGGTGAACTCGCGATGCGTGGCCACCAGCGGCACCATCACTTCCGGCAGCACCTTGACTCCGCGCTTGATCACATGTGCGGCGGCCTCGAAGATCGCGCGCGCCTGCATCTCGGTAATCTCGGGATACGTGATGCCCAGCCGGCAGCCGCGGTGCCCAAGCATCGGGTTGGTCTCGCGGAGTGACTCGATGACGTGCGTCAGCTCCTGCCGCGTGACGCCCAGCGTGCGCGCGAGCAGCTTGGCTTCCTCCCCGCCGTGCGGCAGGAACTCGTGCAGCGGCGGGTCGAGCAGGCGGATGGTGACCGGCAGGCCGTCCATCGCCTCGAAGATCCCCTCGAAGTCGGCGCGCTGCATGGGCAGCAGCTTGGCGAGGGCCCGTCGCCGGCCCGCCTCGTCGTGGGCGCAGATCATCTCGCGCATCGAGGTGATGCGATCGCCCTCGAAGAACATGTGCTCGGTGCGGCAGAGCCCGATGCCTTCGGCGCCGAAGCGGCGCGCCTGTCGCGCGTCGTGCGGCGTGTCGGCGTTGGCGCGCACCTTCAGGCGGCGCGCCGCGTCGGCCCAGCTGAGGATCTCGTTGTAGGCCTGGTAGACCGGGGCGTCGTCGGGTGGCTGCTCGCCCAGCATGACGCGCATCACTTCGCTGGGCTGCGTGGGAATGTCGCCCACGTACACATGGCCCGTCGCCCCGTCGAGCGTCACCCAGTCGCCTTCCTTCACGGTCGACTCGCCCACCGTGAAGGTGCGGTGATTGGCGTCCACCTTGACGGCGGTGCAGCCGACCACGGCGCACTTGCCCATTCCACGGGCCACCACGGCCGCGTGGCTGGTCATGCCGCCGCGCGCGGTGAGCACGGCGCGCGCCGCGAGGATGCCGTGGAAGTCGTCCGGCGTCGTCTCATCCCGCACGAGGATCACCTTCTCGCCCTTCCGGCCGCGCGCCTCGGCGACGTCCGCATCGAAGACCGCCATGCCGCTGGCGGCGCCGGGACTGGCGGGCAGTCCGGTGGCGAGCGGCGAATGACCGCCGCTGTCGATCACGGGGTGCAGCAGCTGGTCCAGCTGCATCGGTTGCACGCGCCGCACCGCCTCGCGCTGCGTGATGAGCCCCTCGGCGACCATGTCGCGCGCGATGCGCACGGCGGCGCCCACGGTGCGCTTGCCCGTGCGGGTCTGCAGCAGGTACAGCTTGCCGCGCTCCACCGTGAACTCGAGGTCCTGCATGTCGTGGAAGTGCTGCTCGAGCGTCTCCTGCACCCGCATCAGCTCGGCGTGCGGGCCGGGCAGCAGCGCCGCCATCTGGTCGATGGGAAGCGGCGTGCGAATGCCGGCGACGACGTCCTCGCCCTGCGCGTTGATCAGGAACTCGCCGTAGAAGCGCCTCGCGCCCGTGGACGGGTCGCGCGTGAAGGCCACGCCGGTGCCGGAGTCGTCGCCGAGATTGCCGAAGACCATGGCCACGATGTTGACGGCCGTGCCCGGCGTCTCGGGGATGCTGTACTGCCGCCGGTAGTCCACGGCGCGCTTGATCATCCAGGAGCGCCAGACAGCCTCGATGGCCCCCCACAGCTGCTCGCGCGGATCGAGCGGGAAGGTCCGCCCGACGTGCGACCGCACCAGCGCCTTGTACTCGACGATCAGCGCCTGGAGCAACTCCACCGGCACCTCGGCGTCGGTCTCGACGCCGGCCACCATGCGCTTGGCGGCGAGGAGCGCCTCGAAGTGGTGGCTCGGCGCGTTGAGCACGACGTCGCCGTACATCTGCAGGAAACGGCGGTACGAGTCCCACGCGAAGCGCGGGTTGCCGCTGAGTGCGGCGAGCCCCGCCACGGTGTCGTCGTTGAGCCCGAGGTTGAGAATCGTCTCCATCATGCCGGGCATCGACACGCGCGCACCGCTGCGCACGGAGACGAGCAGGGGATTCGCCGGATCGCCGAACCGCCGTCCGCTGGCCGTCTCCAGCCGCGCGATGGCGTGCTCCACTTCCTCGCGGAGCCCCTCCGGCACCTTCCCGTCCTTGAGGTACGCATCGCACATCGGACACGAGATCGTGAAACCCGGCGGGACGGGAATCCCGATATTCGTCATTTCAGCGAGGTTGGCTCCCTTGCCGCCGAGCACGTCCTTCCACTCGCGCGTCCCTTCCGCGCGGCCGTCGCCGAAGAAGAAGACCTGTTGTGACACAGTACTGCCCCTCCCTAAAGGAGGGCCGGCGCACTATGCGCCGGCCCGATACCGCTTGATATCCACGGGGGGCTGCGTGGGGTACTGTCCAGAGAAACAGGCGTGACAGAATCCGCCAGGTCCGTCGGGAACAGCCGCCAGCATGCCGTCGAGCGAGAGGTAGCCGAGCGAATCCACGCCGATGGCGCGGCCGACGTCCGCGATGGGCATGTTGGCCGCGATCAACTGCTCACGCTCCGGCGTGTCGATGCCGTAGTAGCACGGCCCGGTGATGGGCGGTGACGAGACCCGCATGTGCACTTCGCGCGCGCCGGCGCCGCGGAGCAGCGCCACGAGCCCGCGCGTGGTGGTGCCGCGTACGATCGAATCGTCCACCATCACCACGCTCTTGCCCTCGAGCACTTCACGCACCGCGTTGTACTTCACCTTCACCTTGGCATCACGCCCCGCCTGCGTGGGCTGGATGAAGGTGCGGCCGACATAGTGGTTGCGGATGAGCGCGTGCTCGAGCTGGAGACCGGAGGCCTCCGCGTACCCGAGTGCCGCCGCGTTGGACGAGTCGGGGACGGCGAAGACGATGTCGGCCCCGGGGGCGGGCTGTTCCTTGGCCAGCTGGCGGCCGAGCGCGCGGCGAGCCCGGTCCACCGAACCGCCGAACACCCGGCTGTCGGGGCGGGCGAAGTAGATGTACTCGAAGACACAACGATGGAGGACCGGCGAACGCGGACCGGCCAACGAGCGCATGCCGTGTTCATCCACCGCCACGATCTCTCCCGCCGCCACGTCGCGCACGTAGGTGGCGCCGACGATGTCGAGCGCGCAGGTCTCGGACGCAAACACCCACGCGTCCCCGAGCCGGCCGATGGCCAGCGGACGCCAGCCGTGCGGGTCGCGCGCGGCGAGCAGCGTGGTCCCGATGATCACCACGACCGAGAAAGCCCCTTCCACCCCGTTGAGCGCCTCCGCCAGCTGTTCCTCGGGCTTTGCGGCGCGCGACTTGGCGATGCGGTGGACGATGACCTCGCTGTCCATGGTGGAGGCGAAGATGGATCCCTCCGCCTCGAGCGCGCCGCGCAGTTCGACGGCGTTCGTCAGGTTGCCGTTGTGCGCGAGCGCAATGTGCCCGCCGCGGAACCGCACAAAAACCGGCTGCGCGTTGTCGATGGTGCTGGTGCCCGCCGTGGAATAGCGCGTGTGACCGATGGCTGTGGAGCCGCGCAGCAGCGCAATGCGGTCCTCTTCGAAGCCATCCGACACGAGTCCCATCTTCCGCACCGTCTGCGCGCTGCCGTCGTCCTCGACGGCCACGATGCCGGCGGATTCCTGCCCGCGATGCTGGAGCGAATAGAGCCCGAGATGCGTGACGCGGGCCGCTTCCTCAGCCCCTCGAATGCCGAAAATGCCGCACATCAGCGCGTCCCTCCGGCGAGGGCGGGGTCGCGGTCTACGACCTCTGCCGCGGCGCGTCGCATGGCGCGCGGCAGCGCGCCGTGGAAGGCGCCGGACAACCGGGAGCTCTCGGCGCGAATGGCGCGCGCACCGACCGTGATGACGAGTCCGGCGCTGGCGCTGCGCACCGTGCCAATGACCGCCGCCGGCACGCCGTGGCGCCTGGCGATCTCCAGCACGACGTCGGCCTTGGCGGTGGAGACGACCACGCGTCCCTGCGCCTCACCGAAGAGCAGCGCGCGCAACGGCAGCGCCGACCAGGCGGACAGGTCCACCTGCGCGCCAAGCGGCCGCGCCTCGCGGGCAATGCAGCATTCGGCGAGCGCAACCGCCAACCCGCCCTCGGAACAGTCATGCGCGGAGGCCACGTGTCCGCCGCCGATGGCGGCGAGCAGGGCGTCGATGAGCCGCTTCTCCCCGTCGAGGTCGCAGGCGGGTGGCGCTCCCGCCACCACCCCGTGGATCCACGAGAGGTATTCGCTGCCGCCCAGTTCCGCGGTGTTGTCGCCGAGCAGGACGATGGCATGCCCCTCGGCGGCGAACGGTGCGCGTGTCACATGGCGGACATCGTCGATGAGGCCCACCATCCCGATGACCGGGGTGGGGTAGACGGCGCCCAGCGGATTCTCGTTGTACAGCGACACGTTGCCGCCCGTCACCGGCGTCCCCAGCGCGCGGCACGCGTCGCCCATTCCGAAGACCGCCTCGCGGAACTGGAAAAACACGTCCGGCTTCTTCGGGTTGCCGAAGTTGAGGCAGTTCGTGATGGCCATCGGGCGCGCACCCACGCACGCCACGTTCCGCGCGGCCTCGGCGACCGCGATGCGTCCGCCGACCCGCGGGTCGAGGTAGACATAGCGGCCATTGCAATCGGTCTTCAGTGCGATCGCCTTGCGCGTGCCGCGGATGCGGATCACGGCTGCGTCGCCGTCGCCGGGACCCATGACCGTGCTCGTGCGCACCGTCGAGTCGTACTGCGTGGTGATCCAGCGCTTGCTGGCGATCGTCGGCGACTCGAGCAGGCGCTCCAGCGTCCACGCCGGATCGGCCTCCTCGGGCTTCTCGGGCACGGCGTGGACGTCGCGCGCGCGGCGCGCCACCGCCTCATCGGCCTCGCGGGCCTCGGGGTGGTACTGCGGGCAGTCCGTGACCAGCCGCACGCCGGGGAACTCCGCCACGACGTGGTCACCCTCGGTCACGCGGTAGACCGGCTCCGCGATCACCTCGCCAATCACCTCGGCGGTGAGGTCCCACTTGGTGAGGATCTTCTTGACCTCCTCCTCGCGCCCCCGCGTGGCGACGACGAGCATGCGTTCCTGCGACTCGCTGAGCAGGATCTCATAGGGCGTCATGCCTTGCTCGCGCTGCGGCACCTTGCGGGTGTCGATGGTCACGCCGACCTCGCCGCGCTCGGCCATCTCGGCCGACGAAGACGTCAGGCCCGCGGCGCCCATGTCCTGGATGGCCACGATGTGGCCGCTCGTGATGAGTTCGAGCGACGCCTCGAGCAGCAGCTTCTCCGTGAACGGGTCGCCCACCTGCACGCGGGGACGCTTGGCCTCGTTCTCCTCGCTGAGGTCCTCCGACGCGAAGGACGCGCCGTGGATGCCGTCGCGCCCCGTGCGCGCGCCGACGGCGATGATCGGGTTGCCGACGCCCTCGGCCTTCGCGCGGATCAGGTCTTCCTCGCGAAGCAGCCCGACGCACATCGCGTTGACGAGCGGGTTGCCCTCGTACGCGGCATCGAACATCACGTCGCCGGCGACGGTGGGGATGCCCACGCAGTTGCCGTAGTCGCCGATGCCCTTCACGACGCCGCCCACGAGATACCGCACGCGCGGCGTGTCGAGCGAACCGAAGCGCAGCGAGTTGAGCAACGCGATCGGCCGCGCGCCCATCGTGAAGATG
>CAYQCP010000035.1:0-32237 GCA_964416005.1 uncultured Gemmatimonas sp. | reverse complement strand
ATCAGCGACTGGACGCCATCGGCGTTACACATCGCCTCGCTCGGCGGCGTGGCGTGCGCGCTCCCGATGGGCGGCGTGCGCGGCGTGGTCGTCTGTGCAGGCGCCACACACGGCAGCGCGACGAGCACCACCCCGGCAGCGACCGCAGACCGGCGCGCGCGGCGCCGCAGGGCCGAGAGACACGAACGGGTGCGGCCCAACCGAGGCGCTGTCATCTCAGAAGGAGAACTTGCCGAAGTCCTCGGGACGCATGTGCTCGAGGTGGCGCTGCAGCTGCTCGGCAGACAGCGAATCGTCGTCGCGGCCGGCGTGCTCGGGTACGCCCTCGTCGAGGTCGCCGCCCAGCAGCGACTCGTGCACGAACATCGGCGCGTCGAGCCGCAGCGCGATGGCGATGGCATCGCTGGGACGCGCGTCCACGATGACGGGAGCACCGCCGCGCGCCAGGTGCAGCTCTGCGTAGAACGTGGAGTCCTGCACGCGCGTCACCTGGATGCGCCGCAGCGTGGCGCCGAGCCCGGTAATGAGCGCGTGGCAGAGGTCGTGCGTCATCGGGCGCGCGTGCTTCACGCCGTTGATGTGCACGGCAATGGACTCGGCCTCCGGCCGGCCGATCCAGATGGGGAGGACGCGGTCGCCGTCGCGCTCCTGCAGGACCACGACGTACGTGTTGGACGCACTGTCGAGCCCGAGCTTGGCCACCCTGACCGGAATCACGAGTCCTCCCCGGCGTGGCGCTCTACGGCGCGCGCACCGCGCGCCTGAGCTCCGCCACCTTGTCGGTGCGCTCCCAATTGAAGAGCGACACCTTCTTGCCGAAGCGCTCCACCTTGGCCGGCGTGCGTCCGAAGTGCCCGTAGGCCGCAGTCGGGCCGTAGATCGGCTTGCGCAGGTCGAGTGCGGTGATGATGCCGCGCGGTGTCAGGTCGAAGATGGATGTGACGGCGCGCATGATGGCCGTCTCGGGCACCGTCGCGGTGCCAAACGTGTCCACCATCACCGACACCGGCTTGGCGACGCCGATGGCGTAGGCGAGCTGCACCTCGCACTTCGACGCGAGCTTCGCGGCCACGATGTTTTTGGCGACCCAGCGCGCCGCGTAGGCCGCCGAGCGATCCACCTTGGACGGGTCCTTGCCCGAGAAGGCGCCGCCGCCGTGCCGCCCCGTGCCGCCGTACGTGTCCACGATGATCTTGCGGCCGGTGAGACCGGCATCGCCCTGCGGTCCGCCGACGACGAACCGGCCCGTCGGGTTGATGTGCACCTTCATGCGGCGCCCGCGCAGTTCCGGCGGGATGACCGCCTCGATGATGTCGTGCCGCACCGCCTCGTGGATCGCCTTGTTCTTCATCGAGTCGGCGTGCTGCGTCGAGATGACCACGGTGTCCACTTCGACGGGGCGCCCGTCCTCATACACCACCGACACCTGTGACTTGCCGTCGGGGCGCAGCCAGGCGAGCGTGCCGTCCTTGCGGCGGTCGGCGAGCGCGTGGGTGAGCTTGTGCGCCAGCATGATTGGGAGCGGCATCAGCTCCTCGGTCTCATCGCAGGCGAAGCCGAACATCATGCCCTGGTCGCCGGCGCCGCCGGTGTCCACGCCCTGCCCGATGTCGCGCGACTGCTGGCCGAGCGCATTGAGCACGGCGCACGAGTCGGCGTCGAAGCCGATCCCCGCCTCGGTGTACCCAATGTTCTTGATGGTCTCGCGCACGAGGCCGCGGAGGTCGACCCAGGCGGCGGTGGTCACCTCGCCAAAGATCGTCGCGAGCCCGGTGGTCACCATCGTCTCGCAGGCCACGCGGGACTGCGGGTCCTGGGCGAGCAGCGCGTCGAGCACGGCATCGGAAATCTGGTCGGCGACCTTGTCGGGGTGGCCTTCCGTGACGGATTCGGACGTAAAGAGGTGGCGGTGCAGCATGGGGATCGAGTCGGGTAGAGGCGGAAACGGCCGGCGATGTGCCGGCCGCTCTAGTGCGAGTCCGCGATATCAGGAACAATATGGGTGTCGACGAGGGCGATCAACCCATCCACGGCATCGCCGCTCAATCGCAGCTCGGCAAGCAGGCGCTCGCGCAGCAGCGGCTCCGCGGCCGCCGCCGTGCCGACATCCACCGCCTCGGCCGCGGCGGACGCGGCCTCCGCGACGCGGATGCTCCGGATGAGATGCTTGACGGCGGCGACCGAACGCGGCGCCACGCTCAGCTCGCGGATGCCGAGGCCAAGCAGCGCAAAAGCCATCACCGGCTGCGACGCCATCTCCCCGCAGACTGACACCTCGATGCCGGCGGCGTGGCCCTCCGCCTGCGTCCGCGCGATGAGGCGCAGGATGGCGGGGTGCAGCGCGGTGAAGCGGGAGACGAGCTGGATGTTGCCGCGATCCACGGCCAGCGAATACTGCACGAGGTCGTTGGTGCCGACGGAGAAGAAGGCCGTCTCGCGCGCGAGGGCATCGGCCGTGATGACCGCGGCCGGCGTCTCGATCATGACCCCGAGGGGGATGTCGGTGCGATGCGGCACGCCCAGCGCCGCGAGCTCGCGCGCCGCCTCGTCGAGGAGCACGCGCGTCTGGCGCACCTCGTCCACCGAGACGATGAGAGGGAGCATGATCCGCAGGTCGCCGTGAACCGCGGACCGCAGCAGCGCGCGCAGCTGCACCTTGAAGAGCTCGGGCTCGTCCAGGCACAT
Organism: uncultured Gemmatimonas sp.; assembly: GCA_964416005.1. GTDB lineage: Bacteria > Gemmatimonadota > Gemmatimonadetes > Gemmatimonadales > Gemmatimonadaceae > PNKL01. The sequence goes on along the minus strand of CAYQCP010000035.1, from coordinate 29,552 downwards.
GCGAATGGCGCGCCAGCCGAGGAACGGATTCGCCTCGTGCGGGAAGCCGCCCACCGGGAGCTTGTCGCCGCCGATGTCGTACGTGCGGATGACCACCGGATGCGGGGCGAAGGCGCGGAGGACGCCGCTGTACGCCTCGTACTGTTCGTCCTCGTCGGGCATCGCGGCGCGACCGACGACGAGGAACTCGGTGCGCATGAGCCCCACGCCCTCGGCGCCGCTGGTCGCGGCGGCCGCCGCCTCGTCGGGCATGTCCACGTTGGCGCGCAGCGTGATGCGCACGCCGTCGGCGGTCACCGCCTCCTCGCGCGCGTAGCGCTGCAGCTCGCGCGCCTCTTCCTGCTCGACGCGGGCACGGCCGCGGTAATCCGCGATGCGTGCCGGCGACGGGCTGAGGATCAGCAGGCCGTGCGTGCCATCGAGAATGGCGGTGGTGCCCGACTCTATCCGCGCCGTCGCGTCGCGCAGGCCGACGACGGCCGGCAGGCCAAGGGAGCGCGCGAGAATGGCCACGTGCGACGTGCCGGTGCCCGCATCGGTCGCGATCGCGGCGATGGTCTCACGGTCGAACTGGACCGTCAGCGACGGCGTCAGGTCATGCGTGACGAGGATCGCGTTGCTTCCCTTGGGCAGGTCGACGGGATCGCGGTCGGGCAGGTCGAGCAGGACCGACAGGACGCGGATCTGCACGTCGAGCAGGTCGCTCACGCGTTCGCGCATCAGCGCGTTGGTGGAGCGCGCAAAGTGCTCGCGCCACTCGAGGAGCACGAGGTCGAAGGCCTTTTCGGCGGCGAACCCCTGCCGGATCAGCGTCTCGACGCTGGTGTGGAGGTCGGCGTCGGCGCAGATGGAGATCTGGACGTCAAAGATGGCGGCCTCTTCGGGGCCGGCATGCTCCTCCACGCGATCGCGCACCTTGCGCAGGCGCTCGATGGCATGGTTGCACGCCGCGTGCAGGCGGGCGATCTCGCCCTCCACCTCCTCGGGCTCGACCATGCGCGGCGCCACTTCGGGCACCTCCCATCGCAGGAGGTGCACGGGCCCGATGATGATGCCGGGCGAGGCGGAGACGCCGGTGATGACGACGCTCATCTCACGCCTCGCCGAACTTGGTCTGGACGAGCGCCACGAGCGCGTCGGCGGCCGCGGCCTCGTCGTCACCCACCGCGCGGATCACGATGGTCGCGCCGCACTCGGCGGCCATCATCATCACGCCCATGATGCTCTTGCCGTTCACCTCCAGGTCGTCGCGCACCAGGGTGATGGCCGACCGGAACCGTGCGGCGACCTTCACGATTTCCGCCGCGGGGCGCGCGTGGATGCCGTGGGCGTTCTGCACCTGGACCGAACGTTCGACCATCAGCGCACCACCGAGTAGATGAAGAAGAGCAACAGCAGGATGACGCCGACGCGCCACCCATCGGTGCGAGCCTGCCAGCGGGCGAGCGCCACGGCGAGCAGTGCGGCGAGGCCCAACTCGAAACCGATGGGCGTCGGAGTTCCGGCACGGACCCGCAGCAGCACCAGCGGCAGCGCCACGCCGGCGACAACCGCCAGCGCCCGCGCCACATGCAGCGGACCCGTGCGCAACACGGGGCTCCCGAGCGCCGCAGCGATCTTGAGCCCCTCCCGATACCCCGCCCTCAACCCCCACGCGCGCAGGGCCACATGGGCGACATTGTAAGTTCCCACAAAGGTCAGGAGCACGCCAGCCGCAGAGGCCCCAAGCCCGTACGCGAGCAGGGCGAGCGCCGAACAGAAGGGCAGCCAGCCCGCCCACACGAGGCGATCCCCGGCGGCGCCGAGCGGCCCGCAGCAGGCCGTCCGGAAGCGCTCCACGCGCTCGCCGGCTTCGCCGTCAAGCTCGGCACGCACAAGGGCCCCGACCGCAAGCGCGGCCAGGTACGGATGTGCATTGAAGTACCGGCTATGCCGCGCCACGGCCGCGTGATAGGCCTCGCCGTCACGCCCACCCGGAAGCAGGCGGAAGGCCGGCTCCGCAGCGAACGCGATGCCATTGCCGATCATCGTCTCGTAGTTGTAGCTCCCTTGCACGGCGAAGAGCCGCACGAAGACGTGCAGCCAGGTGCCGAGCGGCAGCGACGGCGCCGCTTTCATAGAAGCACCGCCGCGGCCGATCCGACGGCCACGCCCGCCGCCAGGTACCACTCATACCCCTTGGCGGAGTGCACCACCTTCCAGATGGCCCCGCCGCCGACGCCCACGGCAAGCACGCCGACCAGCGTCAGCGACGCGGCGCCGCCAATGGTGTTGAGTCCGTCCCGCAGGGCGTCCCGCAACGGAATGAGGGCAATTAGAAAGATCGCCGTCACGGCACCGGCGCGGCCAAAGTCGATGACGAGGCCAGTCCACTGCACGGACGTCACCGCAGACGCATCACCTGCCGCGAGCTCATCGCGATACCGGGCAGCCACCGACAGGTTGAACTGGCGCAGCCAGACGAGTGTCTGACCACCGATCATCGCACCGAGCAACCCCATGAGCACCGCGAATGGCAGGACGCGCGCCGTGAGTTCCGCATCGGCGCCTGGCACGGCAGCCACGGCGCCCGCCGCCACGGAGGCTGGGCCCCACTCGGGATAGCGCGACGCGCCGAACGGCATCGTCTCAAGGGCGAAGCACTCGAGCAGCACGCCGGCGAGCAGGCCAGCGTTCACATTCCCACAGACGGCGCCGGCGAGCGTGGCGGCGACGAGCGGCCGCGACAGCATGGCCTGCGGGAACGACACGAAGTCGAGGCCGACGGCCGCGCCAAGTCCGGTCAGCACGATGAACGTGCCGGGCTCGATCATCCGCCGCTCCGCGTGAGCAGGTCGTCGAGGGGCACAGGGTCTGCGCCCGGGACATCCTGCGCCGAGACCTTTACGCCGCGCGCGCCGATGGCGCGCAGGTCGGCTTCCTCCGACGCGTCAAGGAAGACGTAGCGAAGCCGCGGCGATCGTCCAGCGCGATGATGCAGGCCGCCCACATTGACGTGCGTGATTGCCGGATCCCCCTCGACAAGCGCCCGCATCGTGGCGGTGCTGCCGGCGAGGAGCAGACCCGGCGACGGCAAGAGCCGATAGGCAGGAAGCCGCGAGAGCGCGCCGGCGACGGACTCGAAGTGCACCTGCATCTCGGGCGGCACGCCCATCCGATAGAGGTCCTGCTCCCACGCGCTCTCGGCCACCTGGTCGTCCACGAGCACGATGAACCCGAGGGCCAGCGGCTGGCCCCACCCCACGACGACCTGTCCGTGCACCAGTCGATCGTCGATCCGGTAAGCCTCAATCGGCACGCACGCCCTCCTCGGCGACGCACATCGCGGCCTGCCCCTTCTGCACGGCTGTGTGCCAGGCCTCCGGTCCACCACTCGACGCCATGACAAACGAAAGCAGCATCGGCAGGTTGGCGCCGCAGACGACGGCGAGGCCGGCCGTCTCGCGCGCAATGCGCCGCGCCGCAATGGTGCAGCTGCCGGCCGGCAGGTCGGTAAAGACGACCTGGGCGCCGGTGGATGCCACGGCCTGCCGCAGCGCGTCCACCAACTCGGCGCCGCCGAGCGTGGCGTTGCTGAATGGCATCAGGCGCGACGCCGCCGCGGCGCCGGCGACGCGTGAGACGGCGCTGACGAGCCCCTCGGCGAGGTCTCCGTGCGCCGCCACGATGGCGCGGGGGCCCTCACTCATCGTCGTCGAGCAGGTACTTGCCGAGGTCGGCCGTGCGGCGGACCATGTTCGCCTTGAGCCGTTCGTTGAACGAGTGCGCGGCGTCCACGCCGGTGTACCGGAGCAGGTGGTTCATCGCGATCACCTCGGAGATCACCGTGATGTTCTTTCCCGGATTCAGGGGGACGGTGATCTTGGGAAGGTCCACGCCGAGGATGTTGACGGTCTGGCCGTCGAGTCCGGTGCGGTCCACCTGCAGCGTCTTGTCCCACACGACGAGGTCCACCACCACCTCGATGCGCTTCTGCTGGCGCACGGAGTGGATGCCGAAGATCGCGCTGACGTCGATGAGTCCGACGCCCCGAATCTCCATGAAGTGCCGCTGCAGCTCGTGCCCGCGGCCGATCACCACGTCGGCGCCCTTGCGGCGCGCGAGCACGAGGTCGTCGGCAACGAGGCGGTGGCCGCGCTCGACGAGGTCGAGCACGCACTCCGATTTTCCGATGCCGCTTTCGCCGGTGAAGAGCAGGCCCACGCCGAAGACGTCGGCGAGGGAACCGTGCAGCGAGATGGCGGGCGAGAATTCGTTCTCGAGGAACGGCGTGATGAGGCGGTAGAACCCCTGCGTCTTGAGTCCCGAGACGGGAATCGCGACGCCGGCTCGCGGCGCCGCCTCCTCCATGCCCTCGGGAAGCGCCTGCCCCATGGTGACCATCACGCAGGGGATCGGATAGATGAAGTACGTGCGGAGAATCCGGCGCCGCGTGTCGTCATCGAGCGTGCGCAGGTAGGTGATCTCGGTCTCCCCCAGCACCTGCACGCGCTGGTGCACGAAGCGGCCGGTGTATCCCGCCAGCACCAGGCCGGGGCCCGACGCGTCGGAGGTGGGGATCTCGCGCGCGAGCCCCTCGGGACTGCCGAGCACGGTGAGGGCGAGGGCCTCCCCCATGCGCTCCACCAACCCGCGGACGGTCAGCGCCATGGCGGCTCAGCTCCGCCCGGCGGCGCGGCGCGCCGGCGTGCGGCGCTCCTTGGAGGCCTGCCGCACCAGCTTCGTGAGCGCCGCGTTCAGGGCCGGCCCCCAGTAGCGGCCGGCGGCCGCCGCGACGAGCCGTGTGCCGCGCGGACCGTTGAACACGATCTCGACGCGAAGCTCAGGACCATCCTCGTCGAACCGGACGGGGGCGCCGGTGGCGCGCGGAATCCGCTCTGCCGCCTTGATGACGGCCGCCTCGGCCTTCTTGAGCATGGACTGCGTCAGTGCGATGCCACGATGCGAAAAGACCAACTCCACGCTAGCCTCCGGTCTGAATCACTTGCTGAAGATGTGCCACCGTATCGTCCGCCGCACGGTCCCACGTGAACGATTCGGCAAATCGGCGCGCATTCCCGCCGAGCCGTGCGACCAGGTCCGGCGCCTCGCAGAGCCGCTGCATGGCGGCCGCCATGGCGTCGATGTCCCAGTGGGGAACGAGGAAGCCCGTTTCGCCGTGCCGCACCGATTCCCTGATGCCCGGAGAGTTGGAGGCCACCACCGGCGTACCGCAACCCGAAGCCTCGATATTGGTGAGCCCCCACCCTTCCTTGGGTGACGCAAATGCCGTGGCCCACGCGCGGCGCAGCAGCCCCAGCTTCTCGTCTTCGCCCACAAAGCCAAGAAACCGCACGCGGGCGGTCAGGTCAAGCGACGCGGCCAGGCTTTCGAGCGCCGGGCGGTAGTCGCCCTCCCCCGCGATCTCGAGCACCGCCCGGGGATCGGCGACGCGGGCGAAGGCCCGGATGACGAGGTCCACGCCCTTGTATTTCTTGAGCCGGCCGAGGTACGCGAAGACGGGCGTGGGGGAGCGCTGGGCGGCGTCTGGCGTGTAGTAGTCGCACGACGCACCTGGATAGATGACGCGCACCTGCTCGCGCCGGATGCCGCGCCCGACCAGGTCATCGGCCGTGCTCTCGCTGATGGCCTCGAACGGCGTGCGGCGGTAGACGAGCGGGATCGGACGTTCGGACAGCCAGACGGCGGCAGCCAGCGGCGCCGCCAGTTCCTGGAACGCCGTGCCGCCGAACAGGTGCGGCACGCACGCCACCACGCGGCGGGCCCCCCACAGCGGCGTGTAGAGCGGCATCTTGTTGATATCCTCGACGAGGACGTCAAACGGCCGGCCGGCGAGATGACGCCGGAAGTACGGCCACGCCAGGAGCGCGAACGTCTGGCGGATGCCGGTGCGATGCACCTCGATGCCGCCGAGTTTGGCGCGGGGCGGGCATCCGGGCCAGCCGCCGCACAGCATCGTGATCTCGTGTCCGCGCGCGGCAAGCCGCTCGAAGATCTCGTGCAGGTGGATTTCGGCGCCACCGGCCAGCGGATTCTCGCGGTCCTGCCAGTTGACCACCAGCAGGCGCACTAGAGGCGCCCCATGCGTCGCGCGAGGGCGTCGAGCACCCCGTTCACGAAACGGGCGCTCTGCTCGCTACCGAAGCGCTCGGCGAGGCGCACCGCCTCCTGGAGAACGACGCGCGGCGGTGTGCTGCCCTGCGCGAACTCGGCAGCGGCGAGGCGCAGCACGCAGCGTTCGATGGCACCCAGGCGCTCGATGCGCCAGTTGGTGGTGACTTCGCCGAGCTCGGCGTCGAGTTCCGGGCCCTGCGCCTGCACGATGCGAAGCAGCGCATCGGCAAAGGCGCGCTCTTCGGGCGCGACCTCGAGGTCGTCCCACAGGAGAAGCGCGACGCGGTCGAGCGGCTGGCCGTCGCGGAGGTCCCACGCGTACAGCGCCTGGAGCGCCCGCGCCCGTCCCCGCGTCTCAAGTCGAGCCATCAGGCATCCTCGGCGTCGTTGCCCGCGTCCAACAGTCCGAAGAGGTCGGCCATCTGCATCGCAGCGAGCGCCGCGTCCCATCCCTTGTTGCCATGCGCGCCGCCGGCGCGCTGCAGCGCCTGCTCGAGCGTGTCGGTCGTCAGCAGCGCGAAGCCGATGGGCACGCCGTACTCACCCTGGAGCATCGACAGACCGCGCGACGCCTCGCCGGCGACGAAATCAAAATGGGGCGTCTCCCCGCGGATGACCGCGCCGCAAGCCACCACGGCGTCGTAGCGCTCGCTCATCAGGACGCGGGCCACGGCGGCCGGCAGCTCCCACGCCCCCGGCACCCACACCACGTCCACGTCGTCGGCCCGCGCGCCGTGGCGCACCAGGCAGTCGAGCGCGCCGTTCACGAGTGACTGCGTCACCGCCTCGTTGAAACGGCTCGCGACGACGACGAAGCGCCGTCCGGCCCCGGTGGGCGTTCCCTCGAACTCGGCCATCAGAGCGCTCGCAGGTGCCCGAGCTTGCGCACCTTGGTTTCGAGGTAATTGGCGTTCTCGACCGTCGCGGGCGAGATGATCGGCACGCGTTCTCCGAGGCGCAGTCCATAGCCCTCGAGGCCGACCAGCTTCTTGGGATTGTTGGTGATCGGGCGGATGGACCTGAGGCCGAGGTCGAGGAGGATCTGCGCGCCGATGCCGTAGTTCCGGAGGTCGGGGGCAAAGCCGAGCTTCTCGTTGGCCTCCACCGTGTCGGCGCCGAGGTCCTGCAGCTCGTAGGCCTTCAGCTTGTTGAGCAGGCCGATGCCGCGTCCTTCCTGGTCGAGATAGACGATCACGCCGCGCGCCGCCTCGGCCACGAGCCGCATCGCCTCATGCAGCTGCCAGCGGCAGTCGCAGCGCAGTGAATGAAACGTGTCGCCCGTGAGGCACTTGGAGTGCATGCGCACGAGCACGTCCTCGCCACCTTCCACGCTGCCCATCACCAGCGCCACGTGCTCGCGGTCGTCCACGTCGTTGCGATAGCCGATGACGGTGAACTCGCCGAACTCCGTGGGGAGGCGCGCCTCCGCGACACGGTGCACCAGGCGCTCGTTCCGCAGCCGGTGCGCCACGAGCTGCGCCACCGTGATGAAGGTGAGGCCGTGCTTCTCGCAGAACTGCTCGAGCTGCGGCCGCTTGGCGGTGGAGCCGTCCTCGGTCAGGATCTCGCAGATGACGCCGGCGGGCTGGAGTCCGGCCAGCCGCATCAGGTCCACGGCAGCTTCGGTGTGCCCCACCCGCTCCAGCACGCCGCCCTCGCGTGCGCAGAGCGGGTGCACGTGGCCGGGACGCCGGAAGTCGGAGGGAACGGCTAGCGGGTCGGCGCAGCGACGAATCGTGGCCGCCTGGTCGGCAGCGCTGATACCGGTGGTCACGCCATAGCGGCGCACCGCGTCGATGGTCACGGTGTACGCGGTGCGGAGCGCGTCGGTGTTCTCACTCCCCATCATGGGCAGGTCGAGCTGCGCCACCCGCGCCGGACTCAGCGCGACGCAGATCATGCCCTTGGCGTGCATGAGGAAGTTGACCTTTTCGGGCGTGACGAACTCCGCCGCCAGGATGAGGTCGCCCTCATTCTCGCGGTCTTCATCGTCAGCCACGACGATGAACTTGCCGGTACGCAGGTCGTGGAGGGCCTGATCAATGGTCGAGAAAGGCATCAGACGGACGGGAGACGGGAGACGGAAGACGGGAGATGCGGCGCGGCAAGTTGCTGCACGTACTTGCCCACCAGGTCGGCTTCAACGTTGACACGGTCGCCGGCGCGCAGGTCGCCAAGCATCGTGTGGCGCAGGGTGTACTCGATCAGCGAGATCTGGACGCCGCCATCGAGGAGTTCGTTCACCGTGAGGCTCACGCCGTTCACGGCGATGGAGCCGTGCGGCACCATCAGGGGCATCCACTCGGCGACCAGGGCGAGGTCCACCAGCAGCGCGTCGCCGTACGGCGCGACACGCGTGACGTCGCCCACGGTGTCCACGTGGCCCGCCACGAGGTGACCGCCGAGCCGGTCGCCCAACGCCATCGACCGTTCCGTGTTGATGCGGCGACCCGCCGTCCAGTCGCCGAGCGTGGTGCGCTCCAGCGTCGTGGTCACGGCCGCCACCGTAAAGGTGCCCGCCCCCGACTCACGCACGGTCAGGCAGACGCCGTCGCAGGCAATGCTCTCGCCGGACGTGATGCCGGTATATGCCGAACGTACGACAAACTCGCGGCCCGCCGGGGTCGGCGAAGCCGTAACGATGGTCGCGACGTCGGTAACAATACCTGTGAACATGAGGACTCAGAGAAACAACAGAAAAACAACTGAGAAACAACAGAGAGACAACAGACTACTGCGGCATCAGCGAGCGGGCGGGGCAAGTACCGTCATCAGGTCATCGTCGAATTCCCGCCGCTCGACGACGCGCCAGCGCGACAGGGCGCTGGTTGGTGCGGGGGGAACGGCGGAGAAGGCGCCAAGGGCTCCTTCACCGAGCAACACCGGGGCCTGAAAGATAACCAGACGGTCCACCAGATTGCCCCCTAACAGGGCACCCGCCAGGGTAGCGCCTCCCTCGACCAGCAGATGGTGCACGCCCCGCGCATGCAGCGCCCGAAGCGCCGAGGGGAGATCGGGCGCTTCGACCGGCTCAACCCCCTTTCGAGCCAGCGCCAGGGCGCGCTCCCCCGCGGGAGCGGAGGTCAGGATGACCACGGGGGCCTTCTTGGCGCTCCGCGCCAGCTGACTGCCGAGCGGCAGCCGCGCCGCGTGGTCGAAGACCACCCGCAGCGGCGCGACCCGCGGCTTCTTGACCCCACGAACGGTCAGCGCCGGGTCGTCGGCGATGGCCGTCCCGATGCCCACCGCCACCGCGTCGGCCCCGGCCCGCAGGCGATGCACCTGCTTCCGCGCCGCCTCACCCGTCAGCCATCCCCGCTCGCGATCGGCGGCGGCGATGGCGCCGTCCACGGAGACCGCGAGCTTGAGCGTGATCCATGGGCGCTTCGCGCCGCTTGCCCAGTGCAGGAACGGCGCGTTCAACTCGCGCGCCGCCTCCTCCTCGAGCCCAAATTCGACGGCAATGCCGACGGCGCGCAGCGCGTCGGCGCCGCGCGCCTTCACCGGATTGGGGTCTGGAATGGCCGCCACCACACGCCGCACGCCGGCGGCGATGAGCGCCTGCGAGCACGGCGGCTGCTTGCCGTGCGCATTGCACGGCTCGAGGGTGCAGTAGACGTCGGCTCCGCGCGCACTGTCCCCGGCCTGCGCGAGTGCCACCGCCTCGGCGTGCAACTCGCCGAACCGCGCGTGGTGTCCGGCGCCGACGATGACGCCATCACGGACGATGACGGCGCCGACCATTGGGTTCGGCGCCGTCTGCCCCCAGCCGCGCGCGGCCAGAGCGAGCGCGCGCCGCATCCACGCACGCTCGCGGACACCCCACGCGCCGCTGGAGTCTGGCATCAGAAGCCCGTGCGGAGTCCCACCGAGAAGTAGCCGCGACTGGCCGCCGCATCGGATCCGAACGTGTTGATCGCGGCCGGCAGCGACCCGCCGCTTACCTGCCCCACCTCGGCGACCAGCTTGCCGATGATGAAGTTGAGGCTGAACCCGGCGTAGATGTTCGTGCGCGTCATGCCGTTGCTGACGTCGACGTTGGTGGTCTGGGCCGGGAACGGCGCCTGCGGACGGACGGTGACCCGAAGGTTCGCCGAGTTGTCGTACTTGTCCTGCCCAACGCCCGCCTGCAGGCCGAACACCATGAAGGTCTTGGACGCACTCAGGCGCCAGCCGCTCGTCTTGATGTCCAGGTCATTCATCGCAAACTCGCCGGGCGCGGAGGTGCCGCCGCCGCTGACGGTGCTCTGGCCGGAAACCGAGATCGTGGGGAGCGCGCGCTGCACCCAGCTGAACGAGACGCCAGGCACCAGGATCGACTCCTCCAGCAAGCCCACGCGCAGTCCGTAGCCGAACTTGGTGGAACCGCCGGGGAGCGACACGGTGACGTCGCCGCCCTCGGGCGCGCTGGGGACGTACGTGGCCGTCAGCAGCGCGTCCACGCCGCCGATCCGCGTGACGCCCAGCGGGAATCCGCGGTAGATGCCGATCGCGCCGTCAATCGACGCCATCGGGATGTACTGGTCCTCGCCCGGATAGGCCGTCGCCTGCGCCGAGGTGGTATTGAAGCCGACATTCTCCAACTGCGGAAAGGTCCCCTTCACCGCGGTGGCGCGCATCGCGATCGTGAAGTGCGGGAAGCCGCCGAGAACGCCGCCCTGTCCCAGCGTCGTGCTGCCGCCCACGAGCGCCGTGGAAATCTGCGGGGTGAGGAAGTTGAAGAGATCCGTCGTCTTGCGGCAGGCATCCGCGGTCGTTCCCGACGTCGCGCACTGCGCCTGGGCGTTCGAGCTGAGCGCCAGCATCGACGCCCCGGCAATCACCATCGCATTCGGTATCCGCATGTTCATCTGCCTCCACTGAGGTTGACTCGTCCAGTCCCCGCAACGACCTCGCCGAGCATCCAGCTCTCGACGCCGGCCGCGGTGGCGCTCGCGCGGACCTGTGCGGCGCCCGCTGCGTCGGTGATGACCACCATGCCGACGCCCATGTTGAACGCCCTGAACATCTCGTCCCGGGCCACGCCCCCCGCCTCGCCGAGCACGCGGAAGACATTGGGCACCTGCCACGTGGACGTATCCACCACGGCATCAAGCGTCGGGGGCAGCGAACGGTCGAGGTTGCCCGGCAGGCCGCCTCCCGTGATGTGCGCCATCGCATGAATAACACCACGGACCGGCGCGAGGGCCTTGAGGTACGACCGGTGCACCGCCAGCAGGACGTCGGCCGTCGTCCGGGTGTCCCCCGGGAAGGTGTCACCTGGCGCGAGCTTCAGCCGCTCGTCCACGATGCGTCGCGCCAGCGAGTAGCCATTGGTGTGCAGCCCACTCGACGCGAGCCCCACCAGCACGTCGCCGGCGCGCACGCGGTCGCGCGTGATGACCTCGTCCTCCTCCACCCAGCCGACGATGAAGCCGGCGAGGTCGTAGTCGGGCGGCGTGTACAGTCCCGGCATTTCCGCCGTCTCCCCGCCCACGAGCGAGCAGCCGTTCTCGCGGCATCCGGCGGCGACGCCGGCCACGACCTGCTCCACGACGTGGGGGAGCAGCTTCCCGAAGGCCACGTAGTCGAGGAAGAAGAGCGGCTCCGCCCCCTGCACGAGAATGTCGTTGACGCAGTGGTTTACGAGGCAGTGGCCGATGGTGTCGTGCCGGCCCGCCTCGATGGCCACCTTGATCTTGGTGCCCACGCCGTCGGCGCTCGACACGAGCAGCGGTGCGCGCGCGCCGGCCGGGACGCGGAACATCCCGCCGAAGCCGCCGAAGGCGCCGCGCGCGCCCGCGGTGAACGTGCTCTCGACGAGCGCCTTGATGCGGTGCTTCGACGATTCGGCGGCGTCGATGTCGACGCCGGCGCCCGCGTAGGTCAGGCCTGCGTCACTCACGTCGGCATGTCCTGGTCAAAGGAAACGAGGCGGTGGAAGTCGGCGACGCGACGGTCAATGTCATCGCGGGTCACCGAGAGCAGCCGCGTGATCGAGAACGACTCCACGACGAACGATCCCATGGCCGAGCCGATGACGACGGCGCGGCGCAGGTTGGCGTCGCTCAGGTCATGGGTGCGCGCGAGGTAGCCCATGAAACCACCCGCGAACGAGTCGCCCGCGCCCGTGGGGTCGAAGACCGCCTCGAGCGGATAGGCCGGCGCGTAGAAGATGGAATCGCGGGTGAACATGAAGGCGCCGTGCTCGCCCTTCTTGATGAGCACCGTCTTGGGGCCGCGGGCGAGAATCCAGCGCGCCGCCTGCACCAGGTTGGACTGCTCCGTGAGCTGGCGCGCCTCGCCGTCATTGAGCGTGATGAGGTCCACGCGGCCGAGCAGGTCGAGCAGGTCGCCGCGCCGCGACTCGATCCAGAAGTTCATCGTGTCGCAGGCCACGAAACGCGGCTTCTCCACCTGCTCGAGCACCTGCAACTGAAGGCGCGGGTCGATGTTGGCAAGGAAGACATACTGCGCCGACCGGAACTGCTCGGGCAGCTTGGGACGGAAATGCGAGAAGACCCCGAGCCGCGTCTCGAGCGTTTCCGCTGAGTTGAGATCGTGCCGGTAGCGTCCGCGCCAGCGGAACGACTCCCCGTCCGCATACTCGAGACCGGCGAGGTCGACATTCCGCTCGCGCAGCGCCTCGAGGCGCTCCACCGGGTAGTCACTGCCGACGACGCCGACGAGCTGCACCGGCGCCTGATGGCTCGCCGACGCGGAGAAGTAGGTGGCCGAACCACCCAGGACTTCATCGGCCTTGCCGAAGGGGGTTTCGACGGAGTCTAGGGCGACACTGCCGACCACTAGAAGAGACATCGCAACGGGGAGGGGGTAGAGGAGAAGGGACGGGGGACGGGAGTGGGGACGAGGGACGAGGGGGGCTACATGCGCTCGGGAGCGTTGATGCCCAGCAGGGCCAGGCCATTCGCCAGCACCTGGCGCGCGGCTTTCGCCAGGACCAGCCGGGCGCGCAGGACGTGCTCGGGCTCGCCGAGCACGTGATGCTTGTGGTACCACAGGTGCACCTGCCGAGCGGTCTCGAGCAGGTACGCCGCCACGCGATGCGGTTCGAGCGCCTCGGCGGCACCGGCCACGAGGCGCGGATAGTCGAGCAACGACTTGACCAGCTCGCGCTCGGCGTCCTCCGAGAGTGCGTCCCACTGCACGCCATCGGCAATGATCGTCGCCGGGTCAATCTCGCCCACCCGGAAGATGCCGCTCAGGCGCGCGTGCGCCATCTGGATGTAGTAGACCGGGTTCTCTTCCGATTGCGAGCGGGCGAGGTCCACGTCGAAGACGAGCTGGCTGTCGCCCTTTCGCATCAGGAAGAAGTAGCGCACGGCGTCGCGCCCCACTTCGTCGATGAGATCGCGCACGGTGACATAGCTGCCGGCGCGCTTGGAGATCTTCACTTCCTCGCCGCCGCGCACCACGGTCACCATCTGGTGCAGCACGTACTCGGGATATCCCTTCGGGACGCCCACCTCGAGCGCCTGCAGGCCGGCGCGCACGCGTGCGGTGGTGCCGTGATGGTCGGCGCCCTGCACGTTGATGGCGCGCGTGAAGCCGCGCTGCCACTTGGTGACATGGTACGCCACGTCCGGCACGAAGTAGGTGAACGTGCCGTCGCGCTTGCGCATCACGCGATCCTTGTCGTCGCCAAAGTCGGTGGTGCGCAGCCAGAGCGCGCCGTCCTCCTCGAACGTGTGGCCGCCCTTCCGCAGCATGTCCACCGTCTCGTCCACGCGGCCGTCGGTGTAGAGCGACGACTCGAGGTAGTAGACGTTGAACGCGACCCCAAACGCGCGGAGGTCGAGATCCTGCTCGGCGCGCAACGCGGCGACCGCGAAGCGGCGCATCGTGTCGAAGAGCGCGGCGTCGGCCGGCGCGCTGCCGGCCGCGATGGACTCGGCGCCGGCGAGGAGTGCGGAGGATGGAGGCGCCCCGCTTTCGGACAAGAACCGTTCTGCTAATTCGCGGATATACTCGCCGTTGTAGCCGCCTTCGGGAATCTGCACGTCGATGCCTGCCGCCTGCGCGACGCGCACCCACAGCGACTTGGCGAGGTTCTCGATCTGCACGCCGGCGTCGTTGTAGTAGAACTCCCGAGTAACCCTGTACCCAGCACCCTCCAGCAGCGCACTGATGGCGTCGCCGAGCGCGGCCTGACGGCCGTGTCCCACGTGCAGCGGTCCCGTGGGATTGGCGGAGACGAACTCGACATTGACCGGCGCACCCTTGCCGACGTCGGTGCGCCCGAAGGTGGAGGCAAGCGCCAGGATGTCGGCGAGGCCGCGCGCGTTGGCACCGCTGTCGAGCCGGAAGTTGATGAAGCCCGGGCCCGCGATCTCCGTGGCGGCGACGCCGGCGGCCGCCAGGTCGAGCTTCGCCACCAGCGCCTCGGCGATCTCGCGCGGCTTCTTGCCGAGCGGCTTGGCGAGGGTCATGGCGAGATTGGTGGCCCAGTCACCGTGGGCCGGGTCGCGCGGACGCTCGAGCACGGGCGCCACGCCATCGGGAGCGCCGATGGCGATGGCGACGCGTGTCAGCTCCGCGCGCAGCAGTTCATCGGGGGTCATTCGCCGCCCTTCGCCTGGGGCGCGGCAGGCGCGGTAGCCGGCTTTGTGTCGGACTTCGCGGTCTCCGGCTTGCCGGACTCGGACGTCGTCGCCCCCGCCTTGGCCCCCTCGCCCTTCGCGCCCTCACCGGCGGCGCCGTCGGACTTGCCACCCTTCGCCGTCGGCGCCGCCTTCTTGCCGTCCTTGCCGTAGTCCGTGATGTAGAAGCCGGACCCCTTGAACAGCAGGCCGCCGCCGGCAGACATCCGGCGTTCGCCGGGCAGTCCGCAGGTGGGACAGGGCAGTTCCGACTTGGCGGCGCTCATCTTGAGGAAGAACTCTTCAAAATCGTGGCCGTTGGCGCAGCGGTACTCGTACGTGGGCATGGAAAGGGGGCTAAGATGCGGTGGGAGAGCAATTTAGCACGACGATTGAGGATTTGGAATCCGGATCGCGACGGAGGACCGCGAATTCGGATGGCGATTGGCGATGCACCGCCGGCGGCGCCGGTCGTTCGGCGCCGCAATGCGAGCCAGGTATCGGTCGATGCCGCAACTCGATCCGGCCTAGCGGTCCAGCTGGGCCTTGAGCCGGGCCAGCGCCTGATCGATGCGAGTCGTCGTCAGCGTATCGGCGATCCGCGCCAGTTCCTCCGCCTCCTTCCACGCGAACTCGAGTTCGAGCAACTCCCCCGCGAGGAGTTCACGCTCGCGCTGCTCCTGGAGAGCCATCTCGAGCGCAAGCGTGCGCCATCCGTAGTCCTTGAGTGGTTTCGCAATCAAACTCGTGTGCCCCCACTCCTGCACCAGACCCGTGTAGAGGTCGGGCACCCGGTCGCCGGCGACGCGCTCGAGCATTTCCACCGCCAGCCGCTCGTCGTCCTTCTTGCCGCCCGAACGGTTGACCTTGGCGAGCAGCTTGGGGAGCACGCGCGAGACCGCTGCGGGCCCGTAGCGAATCTTGGCGCGACCGACGATCGGCACCTCGAGCCCGAAGGCCCCGTCAGAAGCGCCGGGCATCATGATCGCGCCCTGCGCGTGCTTGGTCTCGACGGTCGGCGCCTTGCCCGCGATCGCCTCGGCCAACCCAACCTGCACCTTGGGACGCACGATCGAATGCGACGCCTGCGTGCGCTCGGCCGGCGGGGGCAGGACGATGCGCGTCGCGCGCTCGTACGCGCCCTTCACGAGATCCCAGGCCCAATTGCCCGCGACGAATCCAATCCCAGCCGTCTTGACGCCGATGAAGAGCCCGGCGCTGGCGACGACGCCGCCCGCCACAAGCCAACGATACGATCGCCGGCGCGCGGCGAGCTGCTCCCCGAACCGCCACGCCGCCATCTCCGGACGCAGCGCCGGACCCACGCGCACGAGCTCCGTCCCCTCGGCGATGCGGGCGAGGCCGATGTTGTCGGTGCTCATGCGGAGCCGAGTGCGCTCGTAGAGCCGCTCGCACTCGTCCATCGCGTCCCAGCGCTCCTCAAGCGGCGACAGGTTCCAGCGCCTGCACGACTGGCAGATCACCCAGAAGCGGCCGTTTGCGGTGTCGAAGGCGAGCCGGCGTCCGACGGGGAAATGCTCGACGGCCTCGTTCTTCCCGAGGTCAGCGTGGCAGAAGAGGCAACTCGAGTACACCGCGATTGAGGATTGGGAATCCGGAACTGGATTGAGGATCGCGACCGCGGACCACGACTTACGATGATCGCGAATCAAATTCCGGAATCGAGGTCCGCCCTCCAGTTCCGGATTCCAAATCCTCAATCGCCGTTACCTGTACCTCCCCCACACCGCCTCCAGCGCGTCGCTGATCTCCCCCACGCTGCAGCGGGCGCGCACCGCGTCGACGATCAGCGGCATCAGCGCCAGCGTTCCTGCCCGTGTCGCCTGCTCCAGCGCGCGGAGCGCCGCCGTCGCCGCGGCGTGGTCGCGCTTCGCCTTCACCGCGGCGACGCGCCCCTTCTGCTCCGCTTCGAGCTGCGTGTAGTCGGGCGTCGGAATCACGGGAGGCGGCGCGCCGTCGCCGAACTTGTTGACGCCCACCACCACCGACTGGCCGGATTCGACCGCCAGCTGACAGGCATAGGCGCTCTTGGCGATCTCCTCCTGCATGAAGCCGGCCTCGATGGCGCTGGCGGCGCCGCCCAACGACTCCACGTGCGCCATCAGTTCAACGGCCCGCCGTTCGATCTCGTCGGTGAGCGCTTCTACGTAGTACGAGCCGGCCAGCGGGTCCACGGTCTGTGCCACCCCACTCTCGTACCCAACGATCTGCTGCGTGCGCAGCGCCAGCGTGGCCGCCTCGGCGGTGGGAAGCGCGAGCGCCTCATCGTAGCCGTTGGTGTGCAGCGACTGCGTGCCGCCGAGCGTGGCGGCGAGCGTCTGCACCGCGACGCGCACCACGTTGTTGAGGGGCTGCTGCGCCGTCAGCGTCACCCCGCCGGTCTGCGTGTGGAAGCGCATGCGGCACGAGGCATCGCTGGCATTGAATCGGTCGCGCATCAGCCGCGCCCAGAGCCGCCGCGCCGCGCGGAACTTGGCGACTTCCTCGAACAGGTCGTTGTGGCAGGCGAAGAAAAACGACAGGCGCGGCGCGAAATCGTCCACCGCCAGGCCGGCATCGCGCGCCGCCTGCACATACGCAAGGGCGTTGGCGAACGTGAACGCGACCTCCTGCACGGCGGTCGCGCCGGCCTCGCGCATGTGGTAGCCCGAGATGGAAATCGGGTTGAACTGCGGCACTTCGGCGGCGCAGAACCGGAACGTCTCGGTGATGAGCGCCAGCGACGGCGCGGGCGGATAGACGTAGGTGCCGCTGGCCACGTACTCCTTGAGGATGTCGTTCTGGATGGTGCCGGCCAGCGTCTTCCGCGCGATGTCGCGCTCCTCGGCGACGACGATGTACATCGCCAGCAGCGTGGACGCCGTGGCGTTGATGGTCATGGAGGTGCTGACCTTCTCGAGCGGCAGGTCGGCCAGCAGCGTGTGCATGTCCTCCACGGTGTCGATGGCGACGCCGACGCGCCCCACCTCGCCGAGGGCGCGCGGGCTGTCGCTGTCGATGCCCATCTGCGTCGGCAGGTCAAACGCCACGGACAGCCCCGTCTGCCCCGCGTCGAGGAGCAGCTTGAACCGGCGGTTCGTCTCGGCGGCCGTGCCGAAGCCCGCATACTGCCGCATGGTCCAATACCGACCCCGGTACATCGTCGGCTGCACGCCGCGCGTGAACGGGAACTGTCCCGGTTGGCCCAGTGCGGACTCCGGGTCCGTCACGCCATCCGCCGGTCCGTAGACGGCGGCGATGGGAATGCCCGAGGGCGAGACGACGTCTCCGGCCATCTAGCGCTCGCCCTCGAGCATCTGGACCGCGATGGCCACGTCCTGCCTGCTGCCGATGTACAATGGCGAGCGCTGATGCAACTCGTTGGGCACGACCTCCATCAGGCGTTCCGTGCCATTGGTGGCGGCACCTCCCGCCTGTTCGCAGATGAAGGCGAGCGGGTTGCACTCGTAGAGCAGGCGGAGCTTGCCGCTGGGGCTCTTCCGGTTGGCGGGATACACGAAGATGCCCCCGCCCAGCAGGTTGCGATGGAAGTCGGCGACGAGCGACCCGACGTAGCGGACATTCATTGCCTCGCGCTGCAGGTCGAGGCCGCGGTAGCGCCGCATCAGCGCGCGCACCGGCTCGCTCCAGTGCTGTTCGTACGAGTCGTTCACCGACAGGTACTTGCCGACCTCGGGGATCCGGATGTGCGGGTGCGACAGCAGGAACTCGCCAATCGAGGGATCGAGCGTGAAGCCATGCGCGCCGTGTCCCGTGGTGTAGACCATCATCGTGCTGGATCCGTAGATCACGTACCCGGCCGCCACCTGCTTCAGCCCAGGCTGCAGCATGTCCTCGATGGAGCCACGGCCCGTGCCCGGCGTCACGCGACGCAGGACGGAGAAGATGGTCCCCACGGGGACATTCACATCGATGTTGGACGAGCCATCGAGCGGATCGAAGAGGAGCACATACTTGCCGCACTTGAACTGCGGCGGGATCTCGATGATCCCCTCCTCCTCCTCGGACGCCATGGCGCATAGCTTGCCGCCGTGGTCCATCGCCTTCGTGATGATCGCGTTGGCGATCACATCCAGCTTCTGCTGATGCTCGCCCTGGATGTTCTCCGACCCGGCGGCGCCGAGGATGTCGATCAGCCCGGCACGACGGACCTTGCTGCTGATCATCTTGGCAGCGACCGCGAGTTCGTACAGGATGCTCGAGAGCTCGCCGGTAGCCTCGGGGAACAAGGCCTCCTGCTCGATGATGAACCGGTCGATCGTGACGACGGAGGTGTCGGTGTGGTTGATCATTTTGACCCGGAGAGCGGCAGAATCCGGCAGCATGCGGCGGAGGACTGCAGGCGGCGCCTGCGAATGGCTGTAAACTCGCCCGTGCTCATCGCAGGCGCCAGCGGATGCCGGCGGCCTGGAGAATCCAGTGGGTACCGTCGGTGCGGGCGACTACGGTGCCGAGCTGGTCGGTGCGCAGCACGGTGGCACCGTGGTCGGACAGGCGACGCATCACGATCGGGTCGGGGTGGCCGTAGAAGTTCCGCGCGGCAACGGACACGAGGGCGGCACGCGGTTGCACGGCGTCGAGCCAGGCGTCCGTGGTGCTCGTGCCGCTTCCGTGGTGCGCCACCTTGAGCAGGTCGGCGCGCAGGAGCGCCGGCGACCGGTCGAGCAGCCAGTGCTCTTCGGGGGCCTCGGCGTCACCCGTAAAGAGCATGGTCGCCGCGCCGTATTCGAGCCGCACGACCACGCTCGCAAGGTTCGGGTCGGTCAGGCCGGCCGTCCAGGCAGAGTCCGGCGCCAGAACCCGAAGGCGCACACCATCGATCTCGACGACCTCGCCGGCACGCGCACGGCGCCAGGTCACCTGCAGCCCCTGGGCGGCGTCGAGGGAGGAACGGTATGGTGAGCTCCCGCCGGCGAAAGCGGCGTCGAGATATGCAACGGGACGCATGGCCTTCAGGACGGACGCCGCTCCGCCCGCGTGGTCGGCATGGGGATGCGACAGTACGAACAGCACGAGCGGCCCGCCCCGGGCGCGCAGGTAGGGAACGATGGTCATGCGTCCGGCGTCGCGTTTGGCATCGCCGCGCCCGGCATCGAACAGCAGCCAGCGCCCGCGCGGCGTGCGCACCGCGACGGCATCCCCCTGCCCCACGTCGATCATGTGCACCTCGAGCACGCCGCTCGCTGGCACCGGCGCGAATGCGGCGGTGGCCACGCTCGCGAGCGCCAGCACCGCCGGCGGCGCCCAGTAGTGGCGCACACAGGCGGCGAGCACCGCGACGCAGGCGACGCCCAGCGCCACCGCCGTCAGCAGGGACGGCGATGCGTGGAGCGTGGCCCACGGCAGCGACGCGCCGAGGTGCGCCACGAGGTCGAACGCGCGCACCATCGGCACCGAGGCAGCCGCCACCAGTGACGCCGCGTTCGGCCACCACGTGAGGGCGAGACCGAGAAAGAGCGTCGGCTGCAGCAGGGCGATGACCGGCCCGGCCGCGAGATTCGAGAGCGGCGCCACCAGGCTCACCCGCCCGAAGTGCCAGGCGACGAGCGGCGCCGTGGCGAAGGACGCGACGACGCTGACCACCAGTTCGCCCGCGATCTTGCGACGCCATCCGTCGAGTGTGACCGGGAGCAGGCGTTCCGCGACGGCCCGCCCGGCGATGAGGGCTGCGAAGCCGCTCACGCTCAGTTGCCAGCCAAGGTCCACCGCGGTGCGCGGCTGGTAGAGGAGCGGAATGCCGCCGCCCCACGCGAGGGCCGCCCAGGGCGAGGTGTTGCGCTGGAGGGCAAACGACACCGTCTGCGCGCCGATCATCACGGCGCTGCGCACCGCGGGCGGCGGCGCCCCGATCATCAGTACGTATAGCAGAACCAGTGAGAGCCCCGCCCATCGCGCCGCGGCCGCCGGCAGGCGCGCCGCCTGCAGGAGCAGGAGCATGGCCCCTGAGACGATGGCGACATGCAGGCCGGAGATGGACAGCATGTGCACGATGCCGGCATCGGCGTATCGGTCGCGCACCTGCGGATCGAGGTCCTTGGTGTCGGCGATGAGCAGGGCACGCACGAGACCAGCGTCGTCCCCGAAGTGGCGATCGATGGCCGCCCCCGCACGATCGCGCCACGGCGCGAGCGCTGCGGGCGGCTCGTACCGCGTGCGGCAACGGAACGGCAGGCGTTCCCGCGCCATGCACTCGCGATCGAGGCGCGCGGCGTTGCCGCCGACGCCAACGCCCACGGAGGCGATCAGCAAGACGGCCGCCCACGCCGCATGCCGCAGGCCCAGCACGAGGAGCGAGGCGAATGCGACACAGCCGCCGAGCAAGGCGGCCGCGACGACAGTGTCGGCGGAGAGTCCGGCGATCAGCCCCGCGGCGTACGCTGCGGCGGCCCAGGCGATGAGGGGAACGGGGGACGCTCGTGCTGGTGGCGAACAGCATGCCACACGCCGCCTCGCCTCGCGTCACCGCGGAAGCGCACCCCGCGTCACTTCATTGCGCTTCGGCGACGGGCTGCGCTACCCCGAAATCGGCAGCGGTGCCCGTTCGCGCACCACCTGCCCCGTGAAGGTCGAACCCGTCGTTCCCGTCAGCTCCACATGGAAGTACTGGCCGATGAGCGCTGGGTCGCCGGGAATGAGCACCGTCTTGAAGTCGCGCGACCGCGCCTGCAGCAGCTCGCCCTTGCGCGCCTCCTTCTCCACCAGCACCTCGCACCGCTCGCCGACGCGGCGGAAGTTCCGCTCGCGACTGATGCCGCGGACCGTGGCCATCAGCTCATTGAAGCGTACGTCCACCACGGCGTCCGGCACCGTCATCTCGGCGGGCAGGCGCGTGGCCGGCGTCCCCTCGCGCGCCGAGAACTTGAACATGAAGGCGTCGTCAAAGCCGACCTCGCGCACCGCGCTCATCGTCTCGGCGAAGTCCTCGTCCGTCTCGCCGGGGAAGCCGACGATGATATCGGTGGTGAGCCCAAGCCCCGGAATCGCCGCGCGCAGGCGCGCCACGCAGTCCATGTACTCCTCGCGCGAATACCGGCGCAGCATGCGCTTGAGGGTGCGGCTCGACCCGCTCTGCATGGGGAGGTGCACGTGCTCGCACACCGTGGCGACCTCGGCCATCGCCGCGATCACACCGTCGCTGAAATCATTGGGGTGCGGGCTCGTGAAGCGGAGTCGCCGCAGTCCCGGCACTGTGCCCACGGCGCGCAGCAGGTCGGCGAAGTCGCGCGCGCCATCGTGGTACGAGTTGACGGTCTGGCCGAGCAGCACCACCTCGGTCAGGCCCTGCGCCACCACCGACTCGGTCTCGCGGACGACATCTTCGAGCTGGCGGCTCCGCTCGTTGCCGCGCGTGTACGGGACGATGCAGTAGGTGCAGCGGTAGTCACAGCCGCGCTGCACCGGAATCCAGGCCTTCACGCCGTCGAAGCGGCTCGCGGCGACGTCCTCGTAGTGCTCCTCGAGGTCGAAGTCGGTGGCGATCATCCGCTCACCCTTGCGGGCGCCCTCGATGAGTGCGGGGAGCGCCCGATAGCCGTCGGGGCCGATCACCAGCGAGACGCGCGAGTCGGTCTCGAGCAGGCGCGGCCCCAGCCGCTGCGCCATGCAGCCCGTCACGCCGAGTACGGCGTCCTTCTTGAGAAAGCGCCGCAGTTCACCCAGCCGCCCGATAACGCGCGTCTCGGCATGCTCCCGGATGGCGCACGTGTTGAGCAGCACGACGTCCGCCCCCTCCGGGCTGTCCACCGCCGCATAGCCCTCGGCCGCCAGCTTGCCGAGCATGAGCTCGGAATCGCTGACATTCATCTGGCAGCCGTAGGTTTCGATGAAGACAGTAGGCATTACACGACGATTGGGGAGTTGGACCTAGGATTACGATCGAGGATTGCAATTAAGGATTGCGATTGGCGATGACGGGCAGCGGGCTGCATAGCGGGTGAATCGCGATCGTAATCCGCAATCGCAATCCCCAATCGGAATCCTCGGTCCAGCTCCTCAATCAGTTGTCTTCGGCTCGATCGGCAACTGAATATAAAACGTGCTGCCCTCCGCCTCCTTGCTGCGCACCCAGATGCGCCCGCCGTGCGCCTCGACGGCGAGCCGGCAGAAGGCGAGGCCAAGCCCGGAGCTGCGCGTGCGCGGCGCGTTGGGCGAGCGCACCTGCTCGAACTTGCGGAAGATCACTTCCTGGAACTCGGCGGGAATGCCGGGGCCGTTGTCGGTGACGGTGAACAGGATGCCCTGCGGGTCGCGCCGCGCCGCCAGGTCGACGTGCACGGTGGTGGCCGAGTGCGACAGGGCATTCTGGACCAGGTTGGCGAAGACGCGGCGCAGGAGCGCCTTGTCGGCGCTGAAGACCGGCGCCTCGTCGGACGCCTCGTAGGCCATCGTCGCGCCCTCGGCGCTGAAGCGCGGGGTCCAGTCGATGACGAGTTCGGAGAGAAACGCGGCGGGGGCGATGGGTTCGGGCGAGATCGCGATGCGCGTCTCCTCCACCCGTGCCACTTCCAGCAGGTCCTGGATGAGGCCCAGCAGGTCCTCCGCCTTCCCCTCCGCCTCGGAGACGGCCTTGTACTGCTTCTCCGCCATCGGGCCGTAGTCGCCCTCGCGCAGCATCTCGAGCGTGGCCAGCACGCTGGTGAGCGGCGTCTTGAGGTCGTGCACGATCATCTTCATCAGGTCGTCGCGCACCTTGGTGAGTTCGCGCAGCGTGCGGTAGCTCTGCTCCAGCGCGTCCGTGGCGCTCTTCAGCTTGAGCAGCGAGCGCACGCGCGCACCCAGCACGAGGCGATTGTGCGGCTTCAGCAGGAAGTCGTCGCCGCCCGCCTCGATGGCCTTTACGCGGTCGGCGGTATCGTTCAGCGCGGTGACGAAGATGACCGGGATGCGCTGGGTGCGGGGATCGCGCTTGAGCCGGCGGCACACTTCGAACCCGGTGTCGCGGTCATCCACGCAAAGGTCGCCGGCCGGCATCGAGACGTCGAGGATGCACAGGTCGGGGTGTTCGTCGAAGCAGGCGGCCAGCGCGCTCGGACCGTCGTGCGCACGGACGGTGCGCACGCCCAGCGCCGTCAGCTGGTCGGCAAGCAGTTCCGCGTTGGCATCGACGTCGTCGGCGACGAGGACCAGCGGGGGGAGCTCCGCACCGGACGGCGGCATGGGGCTACGGCCGGACGGTGAGCCCAACGCTGAGTATCGTTCCCTTCTCCGTCAGGCCGCCGGCCTTGCGCACCGCGCGCTGCAGGCTGACGTCGAACGAGGCCCATCCGCGGCCGACCGTCGCGCCGCCACCGACGGCCAGCACCTGCTCCTTGACCGCGTGGCCGTTCCAGCCAAACGGCAGCCCGCGTGTCCGCGCGCCCAGGCGAAACTGCGACGGCGTCCCCTGCACCTTGGGACCCGCGATCTCGGCCCCGGCGGAGACCTCGGTCGCGTCGCGCACATCGAGCGTGGACTGGCCGAGCGAGCGCATGCGCGTCCACTGCTCGCGGTTGAGCCGCAGCATCAGGGTCGAGCCCGGAATGCCGTCGTAGGTCAGCGAGGCGCCGTAGCGATTGGGCGCATGCGCGCGGGTGGCAAGCGAGTCACCGGTGCGCGTCCGCATCACCCCACCGAGGCGTGCCGACGCCGCGAGGTAGAGGTGCTGCACGGGACGCGAGACCAGGCCCGCCGACACCGCCGACCCGGCGTACGACAGTGTCGTTTCCTGCGAGAGCGAGCCGAACTTCGTGCTGTCCGTGAAGGTCCGCGCCAGTCGCATCCGATTGGCGCCGGTGATGGCATGGAAGGCGACACCGGCCTGCAGCCGCTCGTGGAACTGCCATGCGTAGGCGATGCGCGCGTCATTGATGGCGCCGCGCACCGAGGTCGAGACCCTCGACGCCACGCGATCGCCGCCAACGGTCACGCTGTCGGAATAGGCGGCGTCCCACGTCCGGTCGAGCAGCGAGGCGAAGGAGACCCCGAGGAATCCGCGCTCGCCCGCACGGGTGCCCACGCTGATCACCGGGAAGCGCGCGGTCGTGGTGTTCACGCCGCGCCCCTCCACGGTCAACTGCCGGTACTCCGGATCGATCTGCACGCTGAAGAGCGAACGGCCGGCGCCCGGCAGCGCGCCGGGGTTGATGGGCGAGCCCAGATCGGTCTCTCCGAGGGAGCCGCCGGCCCCCGAGGACCGCGTGCTGTTCTGGCCCACCGGGTATCCGAAACCCTGCAGACTGAGCGCACCCTGCCCCGCCAGCGGCGCGGCGGACGCGGCGGCCAATAGGGCCGTGGCGAGAAGGCGACGCATCAGGGCACTCCGAAGTTGACACGGGGGATGTAGCTGAGCCGCAATCTCGGCCGCACCGACGCCGGCGACTGTGCGTTGAAGAACCGCACCTCGGCACCGTGCAGCCCCTCCTCCTTCTGCAGCAGCACAATGGCGCGCTGCGGCGCCTCGGCGGCGGGCGTGGAGGAATTCCAGACCCGCAGCAGCGAGTTCATCTCGAGCGAGCGCAGGCCGCTGTCCGCCGGCGCCACGCGAATCGAGTCGGCGATGAAGAGGCCGGCCGGGATCAGGATCTGCGACGACCGGTACAGGTCGCGAATCCGGTTGGTGGCGGCCACGGCCTGTCCGATGACGGTCACGGAGTCGTACTGGTCGAAGCCGCGCTGCGGCGCCTGCGTCAGCATCAGCGTGGCCCGCACGATCGTGGTCGAATCGATCAGCCACTGCGGCACGTTGAAGCGCAGGTACGCCCGGCGCGCCGGCACGCCGCCGGTGGAGAACGCGAAGGCGCCGGCGCCCGGCAGCGCATTGCGCGCCACCACCGCATAGTCGCGGAAGTCGCTCGCGAGGGACGGCGGCTCGATGGGCGTCTTCGAGTACGGCGACACGATGACCTGGTGCACCGCCGTGTCGGGCGAGACGTGGTAGCGCATCTCGGCGTTGAGCCCCGTCTCCACCGAGTGCACGCGCAGCGAGGCGGGGCCGGCGCCGACGAGCCGCAGGCCGAAACGCACGTTGGCGTGCGCCTGGATCTTCTGGAGCAGCCACGCGCTGGAGAGCGGGAAGCGCAGCGAGTCGGTGATCTCGGCGCGCGTCAGGGTCCGCGACGTGATCAACCGCCCCGGCCGGAAGAGCGCGAGCACCGCGGCCGTGTTTCCGTCATCTGCGATCGTGTCCACGTCGTAGAGCTCGAAGGTGAGCGACGACGGGAGCCGGCTCTGCGTGAGGTTGAGGCGCATGCGCACGAACGCGCTGTCCACCTGCGACACCGGGCGCAGCGTGTCGCCGGGCGGCGCGAAGAGCACCACGAGCGAGTCGAACCGGATGACGCCGCGCACATCGAGCGTGTCGCCGCGCGACGCCAGCGGAATGCCCTCTTCCGTGCCAATGGACGGGTAGCCGACGAGCGTCGTGTCGAACTCGAGGACCGGCGAGAGCACCGTGTCCTTGATCGGCACCGATAGTCCGGGGCAGAGCGACGGGCAGGCGCTGCCGGCGTCGAGCTGCTCATTGCACGCGCCGAGGAACGCCGTGGCAACTGCCACGAGGACCACGCGCCACGCGCGATGAAGGGGGGATATGATCATTCGCGTGGCAGTGACGAAGGCATGAAGGGGCTCGGCAGCAGCTCGCTGAGGTCCCACTGGGCCTCGGCGCCGCCGCGGGTCACACTGATGACGCGGCAGCCGGGTGCAAACTCCTGCAGCACCTGGCGGCACATGCCGCAGGGAGGTGTGGGCGTCTCGGCGGCTGTCGCCACGACGACGTGGGTATACGACCGCAGGCCGCGCGCCACCGCCGCGCCGACCGCCACCCGCTCGGCACAGGTGCCGGCGGGGTACGAAGAGTTTTCGACGTTGCAGCCGGCGACGATCTGGCCATCGGCGGTCAACAGCGCCGCCCCCACCTGGAACTTCGAGTAGGGCGCGTAGGCGTTGTCCATCGCAGCAAAGGCGGCCGCGCGCAGCGCGGCAAGCGTCGAGGCGTCGGCCATCAGGAGAGAATCAGCGGAAGAAACGAGGTGCCCCGCCCGCGAAACGCGAGCCCCATCCACTCGGCGACCGTCGCGCCGAGATCGGAAAAGGTGGGCCGCAGGCCGAGCGCCACCGGGCGCACCCGCGGACCGAACACGAGCACGGGGACGTTCTCCCGGGCGTGGTCGGTCGAGGGGGTGGTCGGATCGTTGCCGTGGTCAGCGGTCACAAACAGCAGGTCATCCTCGCGTAGGTGGTGCAACAGGTCCGGCAGCGCCGCGTCGAACTCCCGCAGCGCCCCATAGAACCCCGCAGCGTCGTTTCGGTGCCCGAAGGCCTGGTCGAAATCTACAAGGTTGGCGAAGCAGAACCCATCGCCCCGGGCAATCCAGTCGGCAATTCGGCGAATTCCTTCGGCATTGGACCCGGTATGCCCCCCTTCCAGGCCCCGGCGGGCGAAGAGGTCGTCCACCTTCCCCACTCCGGTGCGCGGCACGCCGGCGGCGGCGAGGGCGTCGAGGAGGGTCTCGTCGGGCGACTCAACCGAGAAGTCGCGCCGGTTCTTGGTGCGCTCCCAGGCCCCCTCCACGCCCACGAACGGACGCGCGATCACCCGCGACACGTTGTGCGGAGGGACCAACAGGTCACGGGCACGGGCACAGGCCTCGTGCAGTTCCTCGAGCGGGACCACGCCCTCGTGTGCCGCCACCTGGAAGACCGAATCGGCGGACGTATAGACGATCCACGCCCCCGTGCGCACGTGCTCCGCCCCATACTGGTCGAGGATGGCCGTGCCGCTCCCCACCACATTGCCGATGCAGGCGCGGCCGGTGCGGCGCGTGAACTCGTCGATCACCTCGCGTGGAAAGCCGCCCGGGTACGTCGGGAACGGCGCGGCGAGGTGCACGCCGGCCAGCTCCCAGTGGCCGGTGGTGCTGTCCTTGCCCTTTGACTTGGGGCACAGCACGCCATGGGCGGCCGTGGGATTCGGTTCCGTAGAAAGGCCGGCAATGGGCGCCAGGTTGCCCAGGCCGGCCCGCTGGAGATTGGGGAGGTCGTACCCGCCCACGGCGCGCGCCGTATTGGCGAGCGTGTGCGACCCCTCGTCGCCGTACTCATCGGCATCGGCGGCCTCGCCGACGCCGACGCCGTCGAGCACGAGGATGCAGGCGCGCCGGCTCACTCGACCGACTCCCGGTGGAGGCGCGGCAGGCGCTGCCGAAGGCCGGTCAGCACCTCGTAGGGCGACATGAAATCGGCGATCGTCGCCACATCCTCCACGGTGATGAGCTCCGCGCCGTCACGGCCGATCAGGGTGACGACGTCGTTGGTGCGGCAGGGCAGCTCCGTGACGTCAATCATGGTCATGTCCATGGTGACGACGCCGGCCACCGTCGTGCGCGCGCCGTGCAACAGGGCCGGTCCCCGGTTGCCGAGGGCACGGCGATAGCCGTCGGCGTAGCCGATGCCGAGCGTCGCCACGCGCCGCGGGCCCACCGAGCGCCACGTCGCCATGTAGCTGACGGTGTCGCCATCCTGCAGGTCGTGCAGCTCGAGCACGCGGGCGCGTACGTGCACCACCGGTTCGGGCGTGAGGGCCGCGCCGTCGCCGGAGCCGACGCCATACAGGAAGACCCCTGGGCGCACAAAGCTCCACGGCGACGGCGTCTGCCGCACGATGCCGCCGCTGTTCTGTGCGTGGAGCAGCGTTGGCCTGACCGGCAGCGCGGCGAGGGCCTCGCGAAACCGCGCTTCCTGCGCCTGCCACGAGCCGTCGTTGCGCTCCGACGAGTGGAAGTGCGTGAACGCCCCTTCGGGAGGATGCGCGCGCACGAGATCGGCGACATCCGCCATGGCATCCCAGCGGAGGCCGGCGCGATGCATGCCGGTCTCGATGGCAAGGTGCCAGAGGCCGCCACCGCTCTGCACCCAGGCGGCGATGGCGGCGGGATCGCCGAGCGTGGGAATGGCGCGTGTCGCGCGGGCGGCAGCGAAATCGTCCGGCAGGAGCGGAGAGAAGACGTAAATGCGCCGGTCAATGCCCGCCGCGCGCAGCTCTTCCGCCTCGCGCACGGTGGCGACGCCAAAGCCGTGCAGGTCGAGCCGCTCGAGGGCGCGCGCGCACGCCACGGCGCCGAGCCCGTAGGCGTCCGCCTTGATCATGGGAACGAGCGGCACGCCGGCGTAGCGTTGCAGCGCGGCCCCATTGCGCACCAGCGCGCCGAGGTCCACATCAACCCAGGCGCGCGTCGTTTCCGTCGCAGTAGATTCCGTGGTCATTACAACCTATTAAGCTAGCGGCCGTGAGGGGGGCGATGCAAGAAAAGAAGACGCTGGATGAGGCGCTGGCCATCATGCGCGACCTGCGCACGCGCGACGCCTGGGATCGGGCGCAGACGCACGCGTCCCTGCGCCCCTACCTCAACGAGGAGATGCACGAGCTCGACGACGCGCTCCTGGCCGGCGACGACGCGGCGATGTGCAGCGAACTCGGCGATGTCCTGCTCCAGGTGCTCTTCCATTCGATCATCGCGGAAGAGCGAGGTGCGTTCGAGATTCGCGACGTCGCGGGATCGCTAGTCGAGAAAATGACCAAGCGTCATCCATGGCTGTATGCACAGAAAGACAACAGAGAGACAACAGAGAGACAACAGAGAGACAACAGTACTCCAGAGGGCGGGGTCGCCGACGACTCCAAGCGGGAGCCGTGGGAGCAGATGAAATCCCGCGGGCGGAAGACGCTGGCGGAGGGGCTGCCGCAGGGGCTGCCGAGCCTGCACCGGGCCCATCGGCTGCAGGAGCGGGCGGCCGGGGTCGGGTTCGACTGGCCCGATGCGCAGGGACCGTCGGACAAGGTGCGCGAGGAGTTGGCTGAGG
>CAYQCP010000034.1:0-33550 GCA_964416005.1 uncultured Gemmatimonas sp. | reverse complement strand
CGACGACTCGCGGATGCCGACGCCGATGACGTACTTGCCGTACTCCTTGAGCTTGAGCACCAGCGACGAGAAGTCCGAATCGCCGGAGAGCAGGATGTACGTGCCGATTTCCGGGCGGGTGAAGACCAGCTCGACCGCGTCCACGGCGAGGCGGATGTCGGTGGCGTTCTTCTTGGACGACCCGTACGCCGGGGCGAAGATCAGGTCGATGGACGATTCCGACAGCGGGACGATGTACTGCGGATAGCGCCGCCAGTCGGCGTAGGCGCGCTGGACGGCGACCTTGCCGCTGATGATGTCGGACGACAGCAGGTTGCGCAGCTCCGTCTGCAGGTCGGAGCGAATGCCCATCGTGACGTTGTCGAAGTCGATGAGCAGGGCCGCATTGGGCGCGGCGTGCGGCGTGGCGATCCCGGCGGCGGCGTGCGCGGCGGCTTGCGGCCCGCGGTGCAGCGGAGCGACGGGGGCGCGGAGCGACGAGCTCCGCTGGTGACGAATGTTCATGCCTTCTCGCGATTGGCCGGGCGCAAACGGCCCGGGGGCGAGCATGCCAGCACGGTCCTGATGACCGTATGCGGCAGCTGCCCGTGGTTGATGTGCTCCACGGGTTCTCGACCGGAGCGCCAATGGGGGCAGCTGATCGGCAAGAACCTGCGGGTGCGGAAGGGGCCGCGAGCACGCTCAACTGGCTTCCGGCGGTGCCGGGAGACGCGGGTGGCGCGGACGCTGTGTGGCCCCGAAGTCACGGGCGAAGCCGATGATCTTCCGATCATCGGCAACGTCCGGGACCTCTGGTCGAGTAATGTAACCCTTGAAGGGGCTTGGCGGCACCCTTCGCTGGAGGCGGCGGTGGCCGCAACCCCGCACCGGTAGCAAGTTTCGGTGGGTCGTGTCTTAATGAAACTCCCCTGCACCCCTCCCCGTCCCAGATAGCGTGCCACTCGGATTCCGCGCCCGGCTCTTTGTCATCCTCGCTCTCTTCGCGCTCGTGCCGTCGCTGGTCCTGACGGTGGCGTGGGGCGGCGCGACGAGCCGTGTGCTCCCGCGCATGAGCGGGGCGGCGGCGTGGGACAGCGTGGCGGCCTCGGGCTCGCGGGCGGTGCGCCTCGCCCTGGAGGCGCCGGCCTCGGCGGAAGCGAAGGCGGCGCTGACGCGCCACGAGCAAGAGCTGGCGAGTTCCGTCACGCAGGCGCGCCGGTTCGAGTACCTGGCGCGGCAGACGGGGCCGGCGCTCCTCGCGGTCGGTCTCATCCTGCTCGCCTTCCTCACGTATCTGGCGTCGCGGATCGCCGGCCACCTCAGTCGCCAACTGAGCCGGCCGCTGGATGAACTCGTGGGCTGGACCGAGGCGATCTCCAAGGGTGCGCCGCTCCCGGAGCGCGCCACGCAGCGCGGCGCGCCGGAATTCGGCGTCCTGCGCGACCGGATGCGGGCGATGGCGGCCGACCTCGAACGCGGGCGTGAGTCGGCGATTGCCGCCGAGCGTCTCGAGGCGTTCCGCGAGTCGGCGCGACAGGTGGCGCACGAGCTCAAGAACCCGCTGACACCCATCCGGTTCGCCATCGCGCGCCTGCGACGGGATGCCGCGCCCGAACTGCACGAGACGCTGGATGTGCTCTCGACCGAGAGCGAGCGACTCGAGGCGATGGCGCGCAGCTTCAGCCAGTTCGGCCGCCTGCCTGAGGGGCCGATGGCGGCGCTCGACCTCGGGGACATAGCAAGTGAGGCGACGCGCACGAGCGTGCCCGACTCCGCGACGGTGAGAATCGAAACTGAGGCCGACCTTCCGCTCGTACAGGGTCAGCACGATGCGTTGCACCGCGCGTTCGCCAACGTGCTGATCAACGCGGTGGAGGCGGGCGGTGCGCATGCGTGGCTCGAGGTGCGCGTGGCGCGGCGTGGTCACGACGTGGTGGTCGCCGTGCGCGACCAGGGGTGCGGCATCGCGGCGGACAGGCTGCCCCGCATCTGGGACCCGTACGTGACCGACAAGACGGCGGGCACGGGACTGGGGCTGGCGATCGTGAAGCAGACAGTGATGGCGCACGGCGGGCGCGTCGAAGCCGACAGCACGCCGGGCGAAGGGACGGAAGTCCGCCTGGTCTTTCCGGCCATGAGTGAACATCGAGCGGGGGCAACACCATGAACGGTCCGGAAGTGCTGGTTCCCATTGCGTTCTTCGCCATGGTCGTGGGCATCGTGCTCGGCGTGCCGCTCGTACGCGCCAAGATCCGCCGCGAAGAGCGCGGCAGCCTGCCGAACGCCGATCCGCATGCCGCCGAGCGGCTGGCACGCATCGAAGCGGCGGTGGAGTCCATTGCCATCGAGGTGGAGCGCATTTCCGAGGCGCAGCGCTTCACGACGAAGCTGCTGTCGGAGCGGGGCGCGCAGGTGTCGGCGCTGTCACAGACCCGGGAGCAGCCGTGATGTCCGCACTCACCGCGATGCCCGGCCTGGCGCCATCGATGGTTGCCGAACCGCCCGTCGTGATTCTCGCGGCGGCTGGGGAGGAAGTGGCCATCATCGCGATCATCATGGGCACGCTCGCCGGCGTGTTCTTCCCGCTCGTGCGTGCGTGGGCCAGGCGTCTCGAGAACCGCGGCACCACGACGCTGCCGCTGCAGGGCGTGGAGGACCGGCTCGACCGCATCGAGCGCGGGGTCGAGGCCATCGCGCTCGAGGTGGAGCGCGTGTCCGAGGGCCAGCGCTTCGTCACGAAGCTCCTCGCCGAGAAGTCGTCGTCGCAGCTTCCCCCGGCCCGACCGTGAGGGCGTAGATGCCGTCCGTCCTGATCATCGACGACGAACCCAACATCCGGCGGATGGTGGGAGCGCTGCTGGAGGCCGAGGGCTTCGAGGTGCGCGACGCATCCGATGGCCAGGCGGGGCTGGCGCGGGCGCTCGAGTGGGAGCCGGATCTCGTGCTGCTCGATCTCATGATGCCCGGCACGCTGGATGGCATGGCCACGCTCGAGCAGCTGCGCGAGCGGTTCCCCGAATTGCCCGTGGTGATGATGAGCGGCCGCGCCGGACTGGCCGACGCGGTGAAGGCGACGCGGCTGGGCGCGGTGAACTTCCTCGAGAAGCCGCTGACGCCGGAGGGCGTGCTGCTGGCGCTCGCCGGGGCGCTGGAGCTGCGCATGGCGCGGCGCGAGCGCACGGCGCTGCGCGTGGATCTCGGCCTGCACGGCGAGCTCGTGGGCGACAGCATGGCGCTGCGCAGCGTGCGCGAGATGATCGCGCGCGTGGCCCCGACCGATGCACGGGTGCTGATCACGGGCGAGTCCGGGACGGGCAAGGAGCTGGTGGCCGCGGCGATCCACGCGGAGAGCGCGCGGCGCGAGAAGCCGTTCGTGCGGGTGAACTGCGCGGCGATTCCGCGCGACCTCGTGGAGAGCGAGATGTTCGGCCACGAGCGGGGCTCGTTCACCGGGGCCACAGAACGGCGGCTCGGCCGCTTCGAGCTGGCGCACACGGGCACGCTGTTCCTTGATGAGGTGGGCGACCTCGGACCCGAGGCGCAGAGCAAGCTGCTGCGCGCGATCGAGGCGCGCGAAATCGAGCGCGTGGGCGGCGGACGGTCCATCAAGGTGGACGTGCGCATCCTCGCCGCGACCAACCGCGACCTCGAGCGCGCGGTGCGGGAAGGGCAGTTCCGCGAGGACCTGTTCTTCCGGCTGAACGTGATTCCGCTCCCCGTGCCGCCGCTGCGCGAGCGGCCGGACGACGTGCCGGCGCTCGTGCGCCATTTCGCGGCGATCCAGCGTCGGCGCTCGGCGCAGGCGATGCCGGTGTGGACTCCCGAGGCGGTCAACGCGCTCTCGCGCTACCGCTGGCCGGGCAATGTGCGCGAGCTGGCCAACATCGTGGAGCGGCTGAGCATCCTGTACGCGGGGCACCCGATCGGCGAGGAGGAGGTGCGTGGCGTGCTGCCGTTGGCGCCGCTGTCGGCGCCGTCGCTGCCCGACCTGGTGCAGCCGGAGCTCACGCTGAGCGATGCGCTCGACGAGTACGAGAAGCTGCTCATCACCCGGGCGCTGTCGGCGGCCAACGGCGTGGTGGCGGAGGCGGCGCGGCGGCTGCGCACCGACCGCCCCAACCTGTACCGACGCATGCGGCGCCTCGGGCTGCAGCCCGACAACGGCGAGTGACGAAACGACACGCGTATGACCACTCCTTGCGACTCCGGCCCCACCGCGACGCATGCGTCGAGGGGCAAACGCATGCCCGCGCGGCGATTACGCCGCCGGGTCCGCCGCGGCACGGCCCCTGCACTCTATCGGGCATCTCTGGCACCCGAGGACGTACGATGATTCGCAGACACCATCTGGCGGCGCTCGCTGCGCTCGCGCTGTGCACCACAGCGGCCGGCGCGCAGCAGCGCGAGACCCCCACCCGAGACATTGCCGCCGCGGCCGTGGCGACCTACAACGCCGAGCGCACCCTGCGCGTGACCGGCGTGCTGGAGGTCGCGGCGGAGCGGACCATTGAAGGCGACGTGGCGGTGCTCAACGGGCCCGTGCGCGTAGCGGGGCGGATCACCGGCACGCTCGCGGCCATCAACGCCGACGTGCAGATGGCCCCGGGGGCCTCCGTGGGCGGGCTCATCGTGGTTGGCGGAACGATCAGCGGACGCGACGCCGCCACGGTGCGCGGCGAGGTGCTGCGGCGACCCGAGCTGCTGCGCTACCACGTGGTCGACGACCAGCGCCTTGTGCCCGAGGAAGAGCCGGCGTACGACGAGGCCTGGTGGCGGCGCAAGACGCGCCGCCGGCCACCGCCCCCGGATGATCGCTCCTGGCACGATTTCACCGTCACGAGCGCGCATACGTACAACCGGGTGGAGGGGCTGCCCATTCACGTCGGTCCGCGCATCCACCAGGTGACCGACTGGGGGCGCTTCACGCTCGAGGCCTTCGGCGTGGTGCGCACGGCGGGTCCGGTGCGGTGGGACCGCGGCACGTTGGGGCACGACGTGACGAGCGAACTGCAGCTCGGCAAGAAGCTCGGGCTTGGCGTCGGCGGCCGGACGTTCGACATCGTGGACGCCGTGGAAGACTGGCAGCTCAATGACCGCGAGGTGGGGCTGGCCGCCGTGGTGCTGCACCGTGACTTCCGCGACTACTATCGCCGGCATGGCGGCCTCGGCTTCGTGAAGCTACGTGCGGGGGCGGATGCCGACTTTACGTTCTCCCTTGGCGACGAACGTTGGGAGAGTGCGCGTGATCGCGACCCGTTCTCGCTCTTTCGCGGCAGCGACCCGTGGCGCCTGAACCCGGCGATGGACGAGGGGACGATGCACCTCGCGACGTCGCGCCTGCGCGTGGACACGCGCCGCCGTGAGAGCGCGCTGTGGGGCGGGTGGTATCTCGACGCGGAGATCGAGCGCGGCACGGGAACGCTGGCCCGCGACCCCGGGCTGCTGACCGTGATCCCCGTACCGGAGGACGTGGCGTACACGCGGGGCTTCGTGGACGCGCGTCGCTACACGCGCCTCTCGCCGTACGCCGCGCTCAACCTGCGTTTCGTCGCCGGCGGGTGGATGTCGGGCGACCGGCTGCCGATGCAGCGGCGGCTGTCGGTGGGCGGGCCGGGCACGCTGCCGGGGTACGACTTCCGGCGTGCGTGGCGGGTGCATCCTGACGTGCTGACCTGCGGCGGCACCGTGCTGCCGGGAGCGCCGGCGCTCTGCGATCGCGTGATGCTCTTCCAGGCCGAGTACCGCAGCGACTTCGGCGTTCGCTGGGTGCGCAATGACGACCGCGACGACTGGTGGCGTCCGGGCTTCAACCGGCACGCGTCGTGGGTGCTTTTCGCGGACGCCGGCCGCGGCTGGAGCGTCGGCGCGCCCGACCTCGCGACGACGTATGCCAAGGACGACATGCCGCCGCTCTCGAGCTTCCGGGCCGACATCGGCGTCGGGATCGACTTCGGCTCGGTGGGCGTGTACGTCGCCAAGGCGACCACGACGGCGCGCGAGCCCATCAACGTCGTCGTGCGGGTCAAGCACCCCTTCTGATGTCGCACCGCCTGCGCTGCTGCCTGCTCGCCGCCGTCGTGCTCTTGGGCGCGACGGCGGCGGCGGCGTCGGCGCAGTCGCGTCCATCGCTGACGATTACGGCACCCGCGGCGGACCAGGTGATGCAGACGGGGCCGGTGGTGGTGGCGTCGCACATGCTGTCGGGACGCAAGCTGCAGGAACTGCTCGCCAGCGGCTTCCCCGCGCGGCTGCACTTCACGGTGGAACTGTGGAGCGTCGGCGGCTGGGTGAATGACCTCGAGCGCCTCACGGAATGGGACGTCGTCGTGCGCTGGCTTGCGGTGGAGCGTGTCTACGAGGTCATCCAGATCATCGGCGCGCGGCCGTTCTCACTCGGCCGGTTCGCGCTCCTGTCCGATGCTGCATCGGCGGTGGCCCGCCCGACGCGGGCGCAAATCGTCGCGTCGGCCGCCGCCCGGCGGATGTACTACCAGGCGACGCTGACCGTCGAGACGCTGTCGCTCTCGGACCTCGACGAAGTGGAGCGATGGCTGCGCGGCGAGCTGCGGCCGGCCGTGCGCGGCGAGCGCAACCCGGGGACGGTGCTGGGACGCGGCCTGAAGACGCTCGCGTCGCGCCTGCTCGGCGGCGAGCGGCGCGAGTACGTGGCACGGACAGGCGTGTTCAGGACCGATGGGAGTCGGTGAGAGGCAGAAGGTAGAGGGTCGATGGTAGATGGTTGATGTGGAAAGGGCGGGCTCTTCACGAGTCCGCCCTTCGAGTAATCACACCCTACCATCTACCCTCTCCCATCTACCATCTGCTTCGTACCACCCACCGACTATCTCCTGAAATCCACCGTCCTCTCGACCTCATGCAGCATCGCGGCGCCGTAGAACATCCGGATGTACTTGGCCTGCGCCGGGGTCAGCTTGCGCACCGCCCACGAGAGGTGCACGAAGTGCGGTTCCACTGGGTCGTGCAGGAGGCGCATGCCAATTTCCGACGGGAGATGGTTGGCCTTGCGCGTGTTGCACGAGCTGCAGGCGGTGACGACGTTCGTCCACGCATTGTCGCCGCCGCGCGAGAGCGGGACGACGTGGTCGCGGGTGAGCGACTCGCGCGGCTTCAGCACGGCGGACACGCGCCCGCAGTACTGGCAGCGGTAGTGGTCGCGGGCGAAGAGGAAGGTGTTGGTGACGTGGCGCCGGAAGCGCCGCGGCACGTGCACGTACTTGGTCAGCCGGATGACGACCGGGTGCGGGAAGTGCCGGTTGGCGGACCGCACCGACCGGGCGCCGTCGGCCTCGACGATCTCTGCCTTGCCGTCGATGACGAGCCGCAGCGCACGGCGCAGCGGCACGAGCGTCAGCGGCTCGAACGACGAGTTGAGGGCGAGGCAGCCGACGAGCACCTAATCCTCCAGCGAGGTACGGACGATGCGCGGCGGCCGCATGGTCATCTACTCGCGACCGCGGGACTGGGGACGGGCGTCAGCCAGCCGTAGGGATCGGGGATCCGGCCGCTCGCTATCCCGAGGTACTTCTCCTGAATGGCCTTCGTCACCGGGCCGCGGTGCCCCTCGCCGACCGTGATGCGGTCGATCGAGCGGACGGGGGTCAGCTCTGCGGCGGTGCCGCAGAAGAAGACCTCGTCGGCGACATACAGCATCTCGCGCGGGATGGGCGACTCGCGGACCTCGACACCCAGGTCGCGCGCGATCTGCAGCACCGAATTGCGGGTGATGCCCTGCAGGATGCCGGAACCGATGGTGGACGTGTAGAGAATGCCGTCGCGCACGAGGAAGAGGTTCTCGCCGCTGCCCTCGGCCACGTGGCCGTTCACATCGAGCATGATGCCCTCGATGTAGTCGTCCACCTTGGCTTCCATCTTGGTGAGCTGGGAGCTGAGGTAGTTGCCGCCGGCCTTCGCCATCGTGGGCACCGTGCTGCCCGCGGCGCGGCGCCAGCTGGAGATGCGCACGTCCACGCCGCGCTCCAGCGCCTCCTCACCGAGATAGCGCCCCCAGATCCAGCAGATGATGAACGTCTCGATCGGCGCGTTGCCGGGATGCACGCCCATGTTCTGCCCGCTGCGCAGCACGAGCGGACGGATGTAGCACTCCTTGAGCCCGTTGGCGGCGATCGTGTCGACGACGGCCTGACACAGCTCGTCCACCGAGTACTTCATCTCCATGCGGTAGATCTTCGCCGAGTCGGCGAGGCGGCGCATGTGCTCGCGGAGGCGGAAGACGGCGCCGCCGGCGGGGGTTTCGTAGCAGCGGATGCCCTCGAACACCGACGAGCCGTAGTGCACCACGTGACTCATCACGTGGATCGTGGCATCCTGAAAATCCACGAGCGCGCCATCACGCCAGATCTTCTGGGTCGCGCCGCTCGCAGTGGGATTATGGGACACGGTGGGGCTGCTCCGGAGGAAAGCGACAGAGACAGACAGAATCCGACCGGGGACGGCAGTCGAAGACGGGGCGCCTCCGAATTCTACACAAGGGTGTCTGCACGGCGCCAGCGGTCCAGCGCCTCGGCATGCTGCTGCACGCGCGCGGGAAGCGCCGCATCATCATGCAACGCGACACCGTCTCGCACGAGCACGCGTCCGGCAACCACCGTGCGTCTGGCCGGGGTTCCCCCCGCATGCACCACGGCAGCGGCGACGTCGTGCACGGGGCCGTTCAGGTCGAAGGCGGCGAGGTCGGCCTGAAGGCCCTCGGCGAGGACGCCGACCGTGTCGCCAAGCCCGAGGGCGCGCGCACCGCCGCGCGTGGCGAGTGCGAGCACCTGCGCCGCGGGGAGCGCATCGGGGCGCCGCGAGCGCACGCGCTGCTGGAACGCCGCCAGCCGTCCCTCGCCCACGATGTCCATACGGTTGTTGCTCGCCATCGAATCGGACCCGAGGCCGACATCGAGGCCGGCGTCGAGCAGTTCCAGCAGCGGCGCAATGCCGTGCGCCAGCTTGGCGTTGCTCGCCGGGCAGTGCGCCACCGAGCAACGATGCCGCGCCATGGCGGCGATGTCGGGCGCATCGGCGCGCACGGCGTGGATGAGCAGCGGGCGCAGGGCGAGCACGCCGCAGCGCTCGAGGAGCGTAATGGGGGACCGCGCGCGCGGCTCCACTTCCATGCCGCGCGACCGCAGGAAGTCGGCGAACGGCCCCTGCGCGCGTTCCACCAGCGCGGACTCATCCTCGCCCTCCGCGATGTGCACGGCCATCGGCAGCCGCTCGGCGGCAGCGTAGGCGGCCGCGGCCGCGAACAGCGCGTCGCTCACGCTGTACGGCGCATGCGGCGAAACGCCGACGCGCACGAGCGAGGTCTCGTGCGGGCGCATGGCGTCCACGCTGGCGCGCAGTCCGGCCATCGATGCGTCCGCCTGCAGCGGATCGGGCCCGAAGACTTCGCGATAGGCGATGCCGCGCGCGCCCAGTTCGCGCAGGGCCTCGAAGGCGGCGGGCGAATCGCCGGTGTCGGCAAATGTGGTCACCCCGGAGCGCAGTCCCTCGATGACGCCGAGCCGCGCGCTGTCGAGCAGCGCCGCCTCATCGAGCGCGTGACGCCGGGCGCGGGCGAGAGTTCGCACCCACTCGAAGAAGGGCAGCTCCTCGAGGAAGCCGCGCATGACGGTGAGCTCGAGGTGCGTGTGCGCGTTGACGAGCCCGGGGAGGAGCACGGTGCGGCCGAGGTCGTCGTCGGTGCCGCCGGAGGGTGCCTGCGCACGAGGCCCCACCCAGGTGATGCGATCGTCGTCCACGACCACCGTGCCGTCGTCAATCGGCGGCGCGGCGATGGGAAGCACCCAGCGCGCGTGATAGCGCGTGCGCGCCACGCCTACGGCCTTCGCGTCGGCGCCGCCGGGGGCGCAGCGGGCGGCTTGCGGGCGGGACGCGTGTCCTTGATGGGCTCCGGCCGTCCGCCCGCGCCGCGCGGCGCGCATTCGGCCAGCGGCTCGGTGCCGGGGATGTACCACTCGAAATACGCGTCTTCCGCCGGGCAGCCCGGGTTGGCAAGGAGACCCGTCAACTCGTCCACCTGCTTCGCGACGAGCGACGAGGGACGCGGCCAGTCGGGCGGCGACGGCTTGCGCTGATAGGCCTCGATCATGAACTGCGCCCAGGCGGGCGCGGCGAGCCGGCCGCCCTGGGCGTTCGGCATGATCTTCTGCGGCTTGTCGAAGCCCATCCAGACGCCGGCGACGAGATCGGCGGTGTATCCGATGAACCAGACGTCGGTGTAATCGTTGGTGGTGCCGGTCTTGCCGCCCGCCGGCAGGCGGAATCCCGACGCCGCCATCGCGCCGGCAGCGCTGCCCCGGCGCAGGACGTCCTTCATCATGTCCACCATCAGCCACGCTTCCTCGGGCGCGAGCACCGGCTCACGCGTGATCTCGGGCTTCCAAAGTTCCTTGCCCCGCGCGTCCTCGACCCGCAGGATGCTGATCGGCGCCACGCGCCAGCCGAGGTTCGCGAACGTGGAGTACGCCGCCACCATCTGCAGCGGGACGACCTCGGCCGAGCCGATGTGAATGGACGGATACTCGGGAATGGGCGTCGTGATCCCGAAGCGGCTCGCCATCTCGACGACACTCTGCTCGCCCAGCTCCATCCCGAGCCGAATGGCCGGCATGTTGCGCGACTGGTAGAGCGCGCGCCGCATGCCCATCGGGCCTTCGAACTTCAGGTCGTAGTTGCGCGGCTGCCACGTGTCGCCGGCCACCTGCGGCAGCTCGACAGGTGAATCATCCAGGATGTACGACGGGGGGCGGCCGCTCTGGATGGCGGTCGCGTAGACGATGGGCTTGAACGTGGACCCCGGCTGCCGCGTGGCCTGCGTGGCGCGATTGAACTTGGAGTCCTCGTAGTCGCGTCCTCCCACCAGCGCGCGGACGGCGCCGTTGCGCGGGTCCATGACGATGAACGCGCCCTGCAGGTACGGCGTCACGCTGCCCGGCGGCGGCTCCTCCGCTACCGAGGTGGCGGTCATCAGCGCCTCATACGTGCGATGCGGAAACGGGCCGGCCGAGCCGCCCTCGACGGCCTTGAGCTGACGTTCCAGCGCGCGCTCGGCGGCGCCCTGAAGCTCGAGGTCGAGCGTGGTATAGACGCGCATCCCCTCCGTGTAGATGCGCTCGCCGAACTTCGCCTCCAGCAGCTGCCGCACCCACTCCACGTAGTAGGGCGCCACGTCGGCCGTCCGTCCGCCGCCGTGGGCCAGTCGCAGCGGGTACGCCTTGGCGAGCGATGCGTCGGCGTCGCTGATGGCGCCCTCACGGCGCATGAGTTCCAGCACCGTGTTCCGGCGCTGAATGGCGCGATCCGGGAAGCGGCGGGGGTTGTAGCGGCTGGGCGCCTTGGGGAGCGCGGCGAGTGTCGCCGCCTCGGCCAGGTTGAGTTCACGCACGGACTTGCCGAAGTACCGCTGGCTGGCGGTCTCGACGCCGTACGCGCCGCTGCCGAGGTTGATCTGATTGAGGTAGAGCTCGAGGATGTGGTCCTTGCTGAACCGCGACTCGATGGCGCGCGCCACCTTTGCTTCACGCAGCTTGCGCACGAGCGTCTTCTCGCGGCTCAGCTTCTCCGGGAACACGTTGCGCGCGAGCTGCATGGTGATGGTGGAGAAGCCCTGCGAGTAGCCGCCGCGCAGCACGTTGGCCACGCCCGCGCCAAAGACGCGCACGAGGTCGATGCCGCTGTGCTGGTAGAATCGCCGGTCCTCGGTGATCACGAACGCGGCCGTGAGCACCTTGGGAATCTGCTCGATGGGGACCAGCGTCCGGCGTTCGAGGCCCAGCTCGGCCACGAAGCGCCCGTCGGCGGCGAAGAGCTTGGACGTCTGCCGCGGCCGGTACCTGTCGAGCCCGGCAATGGACGGACAGCGGTCGCCGCGACAGACCAGCCACCAGCTGAGCGCCACGCCCGCCACCGAAAGGCCGGCGAGGGACGCGATGGCGATGAGCGAATAGCGGACGAACTTCTTCATGAGACGGAAAATCTATAACAAAGGGTGAGGGGGAAGGGTGCAGGGTGTGGAAAGGGGGAGGGGTGCAGAGTGCGGAAAGAGGAGGAGGTCGGGAGGAGCCGCATCCCCCTTGCTACACCGTGCCCCCCTCCCCTTTCCACACCCTGCACCCTTCCCCACCTGATCTTCTCCCGCCGCCGAGCCGACCTCGGTAGCTTCAAGCATGTCACGACTCCTCGTCACCGGCTCGTCCGGTCTCATTGGCTCTGAAATGGTCGCCCACTTCGCCGCGCTGGGCTGGGACGTCCACGGCGTGGACAGCAACCAGCGCGCGGTCTTCTTCGGTCCCGGCGGCGACACGCGGTGGATGCAGCAGCAGCTCACGAGCAGCTGGAAGAACTTCCGGCACCACGAGCTGGATGTCCGCGATCGCACGGGGATCGACGCGCTGCTGCGCGAGCTGAAGCCGGATGCCATCGTGCACGCGGCGGCGCAGCCGAGCCACGATCGCGCGGCGAGCATTCCGTTCGACGACTTCGACACGAATGCCGTGGGGACGCTCAACCTGCTGCAGGCGGCGCGCACGCACTGCCTCGAGGCGCCGTTCGTCCACTTCAGCACCAACAAGGTGTACGGCGACGCCCCGAACGAACTGCGGCTCGTGGAACTCGAGACGCGCTGGGACTATGCCGACGCGGCCTACGCCCACGGCATCGCGGAGGACTTCCGCATCGACCAGTCGACGCACTCGATCTTCGGCGCGTCGAAGGTGGCGGCCGACGTGCTCGTGCAGGAGTACGGGCGCTACTTCGGCATGAAGTCCTGCGCGCTGCGCGGCGGCTGCCTGACGGGCCCGGCACACTCGGGCGTCGAATTGCACGGGTTCCTCAGCTATCTCGTGAAGTGCAATGTCGAGGGGCGCACGTACCGGATCTTCGGCTACAAGGGCAAGCAGGTGCGGGACAACATCCACGCACGCGACGTCGCGAAGTTCGCGGAGGCGTTCATCGCCGCGCCGCGCAGCGGCGAGGTGTACAACCTCGGCGGCGGCAAGGGGAATGCCTGCTCGATCATCGAGGCGTTCGCGCTCGTCGAGGCGCGCACCGGGAAGGCGATGGTGTCCGAATACGACGCGACGAACCGCATCGGTGACCACATCTGCTATTACAGCGATCTGCGGAAGATGATGGCGCACTACCCCGGGTGGTCCATCACCGTGCCGTTGGCGACGATCTTTGACGAGATCGTCGAGGCGTGGCAGCGGCGCCTGGCGTGACCGGAGTGCCGCCGCGGCTCCTGCTGGTCACGGACGCCGACCTCTCGCCCGGCAGCCGCGGGGCGGGACGCACCCTCGTCAACCTGTTTTCGCGATACCCCGAGGGCGGGCTTCTCGCCGTCAGCACCAACGCAGACCAGGCGTTCCGGATGGAGGGCAACCGGCGCGTGCTGCCCGCCGCCCCCGCCCTGCCGGGACGCGTGACACAGTCCCTGCGCGGGCTGATCGGCCATGTGGACGCGGCGTGGATCGGCGCACGCCCCCTCCCCGGCCGCGCCGAGATCGAGCGGTTCGATCCGCAACTGGTGCTGGCCGTTCCCACGCATCCGATGGGCATCGCACTCGCGGAGCAGTGCCGCACGATTGCGCCGCTGGTGACGTACCTGATGGACGACTGGCTGGCCTTCGAGACAGGCGTCGCGCTGGCCTTCGACGCGCGTCGCCGTGGACGGGCGCTGCTGCGCGAGTCGGCGGCCTGGTTGACCATCTCACCGTATCTCCACTCGTCCACGCGCGAGTTCGCCGGCGTGGATCGGCCGGCGATGGTCGTGCACAATCCGGTCTCGCTCTCCGCGACGCCGCCGGCCGCGCTCTCGGCGCCGCGCACGGGACGCTTCCGCGTTGGCTATGCCGGATCGGTCTGGCCCATGCACTGGGACGCGGTGGCCGCCGTCGCGCAGAGCGTGCAGCGCCTCCGCGCCTCGGGCACTGACGTAGAGTTCGTGCTGTTCACGGACCGGTACTTCTGGGGACGGTACGAGGGCGACTGGCGGCGCTGGGACGTCGTGGACGGGGGGCTCATTCCGTACGCGGAACTCGGCGGCGCCCTGAGTGGCTGCGACCTGCTGCTGGTGGCATCGTCGTTCGAGCCGTCCCAAGCGCACATGTCGCGGTCGTCGATCCAGACCAAGGTGACCGACTACATGGCCGCGGGACGCCCGATCCTCGCCTGTGGGCCGCCCCTCGCCGCGTCGAATGGCTTTTTGCGCCGGCACGACTGCGCACACTTCGCCGAGGACCCCGCTCCGGCTGCGGTTGATGCGGTGCTCCGGCACTGCGTGACGGCGCGCACCGACGGGCCGGCGATGGCGCGCCGCGCGTGGGAGGCCGTGCGCCGCGACCACGAACTGGTGGGCGTGACGGACCGCCTCTATGCGTTCCTCGCCGAGGCGGCACGCGCCTAT
This sequence comes from uncultured Gemmatimonas sp., assembly GCA_964416005.1. GTDB lineage: Bacteria > Gemmatimonadota > Gemmatimonadetes > Gemmatimonadales > Gemmatimonadaceae > PNKL01. Next base: position 19,140 of record CAYQCP010000034.1, on the reverse strand, counting down.
ATTCCCTGAAATGACCGACTTCCTCTCTGAACTCGCGTGGCGCGACCTGCTCTACCAGCAGACTGAGGGCGCCGCCGCGCATTTCGCATCGGGCCCCGTGACCGCGTATTGCGGATTCGACCCCACGGCCGCGTCGCTGCACGTCGGCAACCTCGTGCCAATCATGGGGCTCGTGCATCTTCAGCGCGCCGGACACTGTCCCGTGGCGCTGGTCGGCGGCGGCACGGGCATGATTGGGGACCCAAGCGGCAAGGCGTCCGAACGCCAGCTGCTCACCGTGGACGAGATTGACGCGAACGTCGCAGGCATTCGCGCCCAGCTCGGGCGCTTCCTCGACTTCTCCGGTCCGGCCGGGGCCCAGCTCGTTGACAACGGCGAGTGGCTGCGCTCGCTGCACGCGATCACGTTCATGCGCGACGTCGGGAAGCACTTCACCATCAACCTGATGATGCAGAAGGAGTCGGTGAAAGCGCGCCTCGAGGGCGGCATCTCGTACACCGAGTTCTCCTACATGCTGCTGCAGGCGTACGACTTCCTCGAGCTCAACCGGCGCTACGGCGTAACGGCGCAGGTAGGTGGAAGCGACCAGTGGGGAAACATCACCGCCGGCACCGAGCTGATCCGGCGCACGGTGCAGAGGGAGGCGCATGGGGTCACGCTCCCCCTCGTGACGACGTCGGGCGGGCAGAAGTTCGGCAAGACGGAAGCCGGCGCGGTCTGGCTCGACGCGGCGCGGACGTCGCCGTACAAGTTCTACCAGTTCTGGGTGAACGCGGACGACGCCGACGCGGTGCGCTTCCTCAAGATGTTCACGCTCGTTGGGCGCGAAGAGGTGGAAGCACTGGCCGCGACGCTGGCTGCGGCGCCGCACGAGCGCGCGGCGCAGCGCCGGCTGGCCACCGAGGTCACCGCCCTGGTGCACGGCGCCGACGCCGCCGCGCTCGCTGAGCGGGTGTCGCGGGTAATCTTCGACCGTCGCGTGGATGCGCGCGAACTGCACGCAGACGTGTTCGAGACGCTGATGACCGAGATTCCCTGCGCCCGCTTTTCCGCCGAGGCGCCGGTGCAGGTGCTCGATGCGCTCGAGCGCGCGTTCGGCCTGTCGCGCACCACCGCCCGCAAGCTCCTGCAGCAGGGGGCCGTCAGCGTGAATGGAGAGAAGCTCGGCGCCGACGCGCTGGCGATCGACTCGGCGGGGGCAGCGCACGGACGCTGGTTCCTGCTGCGCAAGGGCGCGCGCGAGATCGCCGTCCTCGAGCTGGTGCCATAGCCGTACGAGCGGCGCCTAGCGCGCGAGCAGTACCGGTCGGTCGCGCGCCGGCAGGTACTTGGCCCCCTCGCGCATCGTCAGTCCGGACACGTCCGACCGGTGTGCACGCAGGAACGCCGCAACGGCCGCCGGGTTCGACTTGCTCACCTCGCGCAGCGCCCAGCCAAGCGCCTTGCGGATGAAGAACTCGCGCTCGCCGAGCATCGGGACCGCGAGCGCGATGAAGGCGCTGAACGGGATGGTGCCGTCCTTCAGTCCGGGAAGCAGCGTCAGCAGGGCCGCGCGCCGCATCCAGAAGTCGTCATCGCGCGCCCAGCGCGGCAGCGTGCGCCGCAGCAGCGGCACGCGCGCGAGCATGGGCGCGGCGACCTTGAAGCAGATCCAGTCGAGATAGGCCCAGCTCCTCGACTCCCGCAGCAGGCGGGTCACCAGCGGCAGGTCGCGTGCGCCCAGCAGTCCCGCGTGCGCCTCGAGCACGAACATCGCCACTGCGCGCAGCTCGTGCACGCCCGTTCCCCAGAGCGCCACGACGAGAGGGCGCATCGACGATTCATGCGCGGTCCGCACGCGCGCGATGAGTGCCCTCGCGACCTTTCGGATGGCCGGCATGTCGGCGCCGAGGAAGTCCAGGTCACTCTTGAGGTAGGCCTTCTCGTTCACCGCGCGTGCGGGGGATCCCGCCGCGGCCAGCGCGGCGCGCGTCTCGCGCACTTCGCGCGCGACGTTCAGCGGCTTGCCGTGACCCTTCGCCACGGCCCCAGGGCGCGTGCGCGCCGCCGCCTGACGGGCCCGACCCGTCACCAGGCCCGCCTCACCGCGGCACCAGCGCCGCCAGCGCGACGTCGAGTTCGTCCGTGGTGTTGTAGAGGTGCGGCGAGAGCCGTACGCCGCCCTCGCGCACCGTATGCGAGACCCCCGCCGCCGACAGGCGGGCACTCGCCGCCGCGAGGTCATCCACGGCGATGGACATCAACCCGGCGCGACGCGCGCGTGCGGCCGGCGTGACGAGCCGTACGTCGGTGCGTCCCTCGCACCACGCCACCACGTGGTCGGCCAGCGACGCTACGTGCGCCTCCACCGCGGCGGGGCCGAGTTCGAGAAAGAGACTCAATGACGCGGCCATCGCCTTGAGATCGTGCATCGGCGCGGTGAAGACCTCAAACTTCCGTGCGTCCGGATAGAACGCATAGTCGTAATCGAGGAAGCGGGTGAAGTCCGACGACGCCGGCATCGAGAGCCAGCCCACCACCGGTGGGTCGAGTTCCTGCACGAGGTCGCGGCGCACATAGGCGAAGCCTGTGCCCCACGGCGAGAGCAGCCACTTCTGCGCGCCGGTGGCCAGGATGTCGATTTGGCATGCTTTCACGTCGAGCGCGGCCGGTCCAAGTCCCTGGATGGCATCCACCACGAACCAGATGCCGCGCGCCTTGCACGCGGCGCCGAGCCGGGCGAGGTCGAGCTTGGCACCGGTGGCAAACGACACCCAGCTCACGGTGAGCGCGCGCACGTTGGGCCGGTCGAGCGCGGCGATGAGCGCGTCCTCGTCGGGAAGGCGGTGCTTCATCGGCACGAGCTCGAGAAAGACCCCCTTCGCCTTCTCGAGCCCCATCCACGGATAAATGTTCGCCGGAAACTCGCCCGCGGTGGATACGACGACGTCGCCCGCCTTGAATGGCAGGGCGCGCGCCGCGAGGTTGACGCCCTGCGACGTGTTGGTGGTGATGGCGATCTCGGCGGGCGACGCGTTGATCAGGGCGGCGGCGCACTCGCGCCCCCGCACGACACCATCCCAGAAGTACTCGAAGCCCACGCGCCACAGCTCCGCGCGGAGTTCATTCGCCTCGGCTTGCGCGTCGCGTGCGCGCTGCGGCAGCGGCCCGGTGGCGGCGTGGTCAAGAAAGATGCGCTCGCCGCGCGAGGCCCAGGGGAATTCACGGGCGCGCAGCGCCTCGACGTCGTACATCACGGCATCGCTCGTTGCGCGCTCACGGCTCGCGCAGTTCAGGTGGAGTGTCGGGGGGCTGCCGCTTCCAGCGGCGATGCGCCCACAGGTACTGCCCCGGGTACCGGCGGACCCACCGCTCGAGCACCGTCGTGAAGCGGGCCGTGGTGGCATCCACGTCGGCCTCGAGGTCGCCGGTCTGCGTTACCTCGACTTCCTCGAGGTGGAGGATGAAGCGGCCGCTGGGCTGGCGCGCCGCGCAAACGAAGATGAGCGGCGCGTGGAAGCGCAGTGCGAACACCGCGGGGCCGCGCGGCGTGCGCGCGGGCCGCCCGAAGAACGGGACGAACGTGGCGGCGCCCAGTCCCGCCTGGTCGGCGAGCAAGCCGAGCGCGAAGCCGTCCTTGAGCAGGCGCGGGAGCTTGCGCACCGCCTCGTCATCATAGACCACCGTCATTCCGAGACGACGACGCGTGCGATTCACGAAGGCATCCGAGAGCGGATTGAGCTGGCGCTTGGCCACCGCGGCGACCGGGACGCCGAGCGCCGAAAGATAGGCGCCCGACAGCTCCCAGTTGCCGAGGTGACCGGCCACGAGCACGAGCCCCTTGCCGCGGGCGCGGGCGCGTTCGACGACGTCGAGGCCATCGACGCCCTCGAACAGGTCGCCGAGCGACTCCGGCCCCAGCCGGGACATGAGGATGGACTCCACTCCGACGCGCCCGAGGTGTTCGTACGTCGCCTTGGCCAGCGCGATGCGCTCGGCGTCCGAGAGATCCGGGAAGCAGGCGGCGATGTGCCGCGTCACGACGCCGCGCCGAATGCCCAGCGGCCAGTAGCCCAGCCGCCCGATGTGCGCGCCAATGGCGCTCGCGCGACGCGTGCCGAGCGGCCCGAGCGCGGCGACCACCACGCGGACCGCGGCGTACTCCAGCCAGTGCTTCCACGTCGCCTTCATGATCTGCTCCTCGCACGATCCACGCACAGCGCGGCGAACTCCACGGTGTCGCGCGCCACGCGGTCCCAATTAAACCGCTGTAACGCCGCCTCGCGGGCGGCGGCGCCGAGACGACGCCGCAGCGGTTCGTCCACCATGAGCGTGCGGATGGCCTCGGCGACCCGCTCGGGCTCCTCAGGCGGCACGAGCACGCCGGTTTCCGCGTCGAGCACCGCCGAGCGCACGCCGCCCGAATCGCCGGCCACCGAGGGAACGCCGCTCGCCGCCGCCTCCACGAAGGAGATGCCGAACCCCTCGACGTTGATGGGCGGCTGCAGCCGCGAGAGACCCACGTACAGCGCGGCGCCGGCGTAGACACCCGGCAGGACGTCGTCCCGCAATGCCCCGGCGAAAACGACGCGGTCTTGCACGCCCTCCGTGCGCGCGAGGGCGCGGAGGCGCTGTTCATCGGGTCCCTCGCCGACAATCACGTATCGCAACGTGGGCAGCTCCGACGCGAGGCGGGCAAGAGCGCGGATGGCAACGTCCTGTCCCTTGTGCGGGACGAGGCGCGCCACCGTGAGCAGGTAAGGCGCCACCCCGAGCCCGAGGCGCGCACGCACGTCACCCGTGGCCTGACCCGGTGCGAACTGCAGCGGGTCGGTACCGAGCGGAAAGTCCGCCACCGGCGGCAGCGGGCCCACTCCAATCTCACGCATGACATCGCGCGCCAGTTCACCCGTCCACGCCGAGTTCGCGATGACGCCGGCCGCATCGCCCAGGATGCGACGCGCGGTCATCCGTTTCAGCGGCTGCGAGGCTTTCTTTCGCTCGCGCAGGAGGTCGCCGCCATTCACGTAGACGAGATAGGGCACGCCGGCGCGCCGCGCGGCCCACCAGGCCGCGTACCCGCAGGGACGGATGTTGCCGCAGTGCACGACGTCGAATGTCGCGGCCTCCCGTCGCAGCCAACGCGCCCATCGGACCTGGTTCGCGAACCGGCCGGCCTGCGCGAACGTGAAGGGCTGGCGATGCACAGGCACGGGCTCCGCCGCGTCGGCCGCGACCATGCCGGGCGCATGCACCGTCGAGACCAGCGTATCCGCCGGAAAGCGCCGGCACAGTTCCACATGCCGCCGCGCCATGCCGCCGAGGTCGGGCGTGTAATCCTGCGTGATGAAGAGGTGGCGCATCAGGTGGCCCACCGCGTGCGGTCACGCGCCGCCTCGGCCACCTGCAGCCAGCCGTCCGCACCGGCGTTCAGCGGCCAGCGCGCGGCGCTCTGCCGCGCCGCGGTGCGCAGGGCGTCGGCCCGGCCGGGATGCGCGAGCGCAGCGGCAATCTCGGACGCCCACTGCGCCTCCTCGCCGCGATGACGCAGCATGCCCGTCACGCCGTCCTCGACGTAGCGCAGGGTCAGCGGTGTGCGCTCGCTCAGCACGGGCACACCCTGTCGCAATGCGTCGAGGATGGCAAACACGGCGTCGTCCGCGGAAGCGATTACCCATGCAAGCGCGGCGCCGGCGAGCAAGTCGTTGCGTGGCGCCCCCGCTGCACGCCACTCAAGGCGGTCGGCGACGCCGAGCGCGGCCGCCTCGATCCGGACCGCATCGGCATCGGCGGCGGGCGAGAACACGATCACGCGCAGCGACGGCATGCGCGGCGCGAGCAAAGCGAGGGCGCGCAACGCCACCAGCATCTCACGCCGCCGGTCGGCGCCGGCGAAGACGATGAGGTGCTGTACGTCGGACTGGATGGCGCCCACCGTGGCCGCGTGCCGCGACGTGGCTTCCGTGGGAGCCAACACGCCCGGCGGCGCCACGAGTGCGGCGAGCGCGCCGGGCGGCGGTTCCGTGCCGCGCATGTCATCGGCGTGTGCAAAGACGAAGCCCGTGGCGGCGAGGCGCATCGCCAGGCGTCCCTCGCGGCCGAGCGCCAGCCGCTCGCCCGCCGCCGTTCGGCGCACCACCGCGCCGCGTCCAGCAAGCCGTATGGCGGCGGCCGCTGCCAGGTGCTCGCGGTCATCGTGGACGAACAGCACCTCGGTGAGGCGCGCCGAGATCACGCGGCGCAGTCGCCAGCCGGCGCGCATCCAGCCGCCGCCAGTCGCGAGGCCGATCACGTCATGCCCCGCGGCGAGGAGGCACCGCTCGGCCTCGCTGCCGACGGGGGCGACGAGGCAGGTCTCGTAGCCGCTGGCCGCGAGCAGCGTCGCGGCGTCGGCGAAGGCGCGTGTCGAGCCCGACCACGCTGCGCCGTGCGCCACGAAGCAGGCGCGCACGGCTAGCCGCCGGCCGGAGCGTCGTTAAACTGCAGCGCGTGGAGCCGCGCGTAGGCGCCGCCGAGCGCCAGCAGCTCGGCGTGCGTGCCGCGCTCCACGATGCGCCCCCGGTCGAGTACGAGGATCTGCGTCGCGTGCTGCACCGTGGACAGCCGGTGCGCGATCACGAAGACGGTGCGTCCGGCGAGCAGGCGGTCGATGGCCTCCTGCACGGAACGTTCGCTCTCAGTGTCGAGTGCCGACGTGGCTTCGTCGAGGATCAGCACCGGCGGATCGACGAGCAGGGCGCGGGCGATGGCGATGCGCTGCCGCTGCCCGCCCGACAGTCGCGTCCCGCGCTCGCCGAGGACGGTGTCGTACCCCTCCGGCAGCTCGCTGATGAAGCCGTGCGCGTTTGCGGCGCGCGCGGCGGCCTCCACCTGCGCCATCGTGTACCGGTCGGGCGCGCCATAGGCGATGTTGGCCCGCACCGTGTCGTTGAAGAGCACGGTGTCCTGGCTCACGATGCCGGTGAGGGCGCGCAGCGATGCCAGCGTGAACTCCCGCGTGTCCACGCCGTCGAGGAGGATGCGGCCGGCCGTGGGCTCGATGAAGCGCGGGATGAGGTCCACGAGCGTGCTCTTCCCCGCCCCGCTGGCGCCGACGAGCGCCACGACGTCGCCGCGCTTCGCGCTGAACTGGATGTCGCGGAGCACGGGGTCGCCGCCATAGCTGAACTCGACGCCCTCGAACACGATGTCGAAGTTGAACGCCGAGGCCGTGCGCGTGCCGCGTTCCGCCTGCCCTTCCGTCGGATGATCGAGGATCTCAAACAGGCGCTCGGCCGCTGCGAGCGACTGCGTGGCCACGGCGGGCATCTGCGACAGCTGCTTGAGGGGCGGGAGCAGGGACATCAGCGCACCAAGAAAGGTCACGAGGCCGGCGCCGCTCAGCCGGTGCTGGAACACCTCGCGGGCGCCGAACCAGAGCAGGGCGACGGCCACCACGGTGCCGATGATCTCGGCGAGCGGCTGCGACATGAGGGTGAGGCGGCTCATGCGCACCATGCCGCGCGCGTAGCGGTTGGACGCGTCGGAGAAGCGGGCGCCCTCGTAGTCCTCGGCGCGGAACGACTTCACCAGCCGGATGCCGCTCACCGTCTCCTGCACGACGCTCGTCATCTCGCCGTATTCGGCCGCCAGCTTCCGGTGTCCCTTGCGCAGGCGGCGCAGGAGCGGCTGGAACGCCACGATGATGAGCGGCGCCACCACCAGCGAGAGCAGCGCGAGCTTGGTGGAGAGCGAGAAGAGCAGGATGACGGTGACGACGATCTGCGTGGAGGCGTTGAGCGACCGCGTGACCACCTCGGCGAGGAGCTGGCGCGTGGACTGCGTGTCCTGGAAGACGCGCGCCAGCAGCTGGCCCGTCTTGTGGCTCGTGAAGAAGCGCAGCGGCAGCCGCTCGAGGTGCGTGTAGACCGCGTTGCGCAGGTCGCGCGTGACGCGCTCCTGGAGCCCGGCGCCCATCTGGCCGGCGAGCCACGCAAACACGTTCTTGAGCAGCATCGTGGCGAGAATCACCAGGATGACGAGGCGCAGGGCGGCCATCCCCTCTCGATCCGCAAGCACCCAAGTGCCGATCGTCTCGAGCAGCTTCGTCATCCGGGAGCCGGCCCCCGCGTCGAACGGCTCCTCGTTGAACAGCGTGTTGAGGAACGGCACGAAGAGCGCGTACGAGAACGCGCTGAGGGCGTTGGCGAGCGCGCTGAGCAGCAGCGTGCCGACGACGCGCCCGTAGTAGGGGCGCAGGAACTGCTGGAGGCGGCGGTAGGAACCCATCAGCGGCGGGGCGTGAGGTGAACGAGCGGAAGGATGACCTCTTCCGGGGAGACCCCGCCATGCAGGAAGGAGCCGCGGTACCGCTGCTGGTACTCGCGCAGCTTGGTCGGATAGACGAAGAAACAGTCGCCGGTGGCGAGCACGGTGTTGACGCGATGACCCTGCGGCGGCAGCCGCAGCTGGGCGGCCTCATTGAAGACGAGCGCCTGCTCCGTCCGTTCGGGACGCAGGTCCTCGCCCATCTTGTAGCGCAGGTTGGCCGTTGCGTCCTTCTTGGCGAAGACGGTGGCCGGCGTGTTGCAGTGGATGGAGCCGTGGTCGCTGGTGAGGAGCACCGGCAGGCCGCGCCGCGCCGCCTCGCGCAGCACGCTCCAGAGCGCCGACCGCCGGAACCACTGCTCCGTCAGTTGGCGCAGCGCCGCCTCGTCACGCGCCACTTCATACAGGATCGCCGACTCGGAGCGTCCGTGCGTCAGGAGGTCGACGAAGTTGAACACGAACGCGCTGACCCCTTCGCCGGCGATGGAGGTCGTCAGGTGACGCTCGAGTTCATCGGAGTCGAGGGCCGACGTGATCTTGTGGTACCGCACCGGCGTCTCGCCGCGCAGCAGGCGCAGCTGTTCGACGAGCAGGTCGCGCTCGTGCTGGTTGAGCGACTCGTCGTCGCCCTCGCCCCACCAGGCCGGGAACCGCTCGGCGATCTCCGCCGGAAAGAGCCCGCTGAACAGCGCATTGCGCGCGTACGGCGTGGCCGTGGGGAGCAGCCCGAAGTAATGGGCGGTGTCGATCTCGAACGCCTGGGCGACGATCGGCTCGAGCACCTTCCACTGGTCGAGGCGCAGGCAGTCCACGACGATGAACACGACGGCGCGATGGTCGGCGAGCGCCGGCATCAGGAACTCGCCGACGACGTCCACCGACAGCGGCGGGCGATCGCCGTCGAGATCGTGCACCCAGCGCGGGTAGCCGTCGCCCATGAAGGCGGCGAAGTCGCGGTGCATCGCCGGGAACAGGGCACGGAGTGATGCGTTGAGTCCCGCCTCGCCGGCTGCGGTGAGCTCCACATCCCACTGCACCAGCTCGGCGTAGTGTTCGGTCCACCCGCGCCAGTCGAGATCCTTGAGGCGCACCGCTTCGAGGGCGCGGAAGCGCTCGACGAACCGACGGGCGATGGCCTGACTCCGAATGCGCGGCCCTTCGAGCAGGCGGGTAAGGACGGCCTGCACCTGGCGCGGCGTGACCGGCTTCACGAGGTACTCGGAGACATCCTGGCCGAGCGCTTCGCGGAGGGTGCTATCCTCCTCGCTCTTGGTGACCATCACCACGGGCATGGTGGGCGCCAGCTCGCGCGCCTCGCGCACCATGGCGATGCCGCGCATGCCGGGCATCTGCTCGTCGAGCAGGAGGGCATCGAAGGCGTGCTGCCGCAGGAGCTCCAGCGCGTCCGAGGCATTGCGCGCCATCTGGACGCGATACCCCTTCTCGGTCAGGAACAGCCGGTGCGACTCGAGGAGTTCGGCCTCGTCGTCCACCCAGAGCACGGAGTTCACATGCGGCGCCATATCCTGCGAAAGCTAGTCCGCGAGAATTGGGGTCGCCAACGCCGGGGATGCTGGCGGGGGGGTGAACGAGGGGGCAGATTCGTCAGCGTGATGGAAGCCTCCCCCCCGTACGCCCTCGCCGAACCCGTCTTTCCCCTGCGTGCGCTGGCCGTTGCGAGCTCCCGGGCCCCCCTAGGCGGGGCGCGGGAGGCGCTGGTGGCGACGCTGGTGGCCGCGCGGCTGGCGGCGGCGTCCCGCGGCCCTGCGGCCTTGCCGGTTCCCCTACGGGCGGAGCGGGCGGGGGCGGCGCGCCACTGGATGGGCGCCCTGACCCTGGCCGCGCCGGTGCGGACGGCACTCAGTCAGTTGCTCGATGCCACGGCGCGCGACGATGCGGCGGCGCTGGCTGCCGCGCTGGCCAACGTGACCGAGGTCACGGCGCCGCACCTCGACCGGAAGGCACGTTCAGAACTGGACCGGCTGACCCGGTGGATCGGTGCCTAAGCCAGGTGCTTGTGGGCCGGCGGCCTACATCCGTATGATTTGCCAATGACCCGCATCCGTGGCTGACGCCGGCGTGTCCCGGCCTACTGATATCTCCCCGCTTGCCCGCGTCATGCGCCGGGTGGACAGGGCCGCCGACGGCGACCATGGCCGCGACGCATACGCGACGGGCTTTCCGAGCATCGACAAGTGGCTCGGGGGCGGTGTGCGCCGCGGCGACCTGGTGGTGCTCGGCGGGGACGTGCAGAGCGGCAAGAGCGCGCTGGCGCTGGCCATGGCGCTGCGCATGGCGCAACAGGGTATCCCGGCGGTCTTCTTCACGAGCGAAATGTCGCACGAGCGGGTGATGGAGCGCGCGCTCGCCATTGAGGGGCGCGCGCGGGTGGACGACCTGCGCCGCGGCTCACTGGACGACTTCACGCGATCGGGCGTGGGGGCGGCCGCGGTGCGGTTCCGCGAGGCGGTCCCGGTGGTCGCCGCCTTCCCTCCGGGCGGGGGCGTCGAGGCGCTGTCGGCGGACATCCGTCGCACATCCAGCGCGCAGGTGGTCATCGTGGACTCCCTGCAGGGGCTCGCCGGGAGCACGCGCGCGCAGGATGAAGAGCTCGCGGCGGCCGTGCGCATCCTCAAGGCGCTCGCCATCGAGCTCAATATCGCGCTGGTGCTCACGTGCCAGTTGCCCCAGCTTCAGGTGGAGCGGGCCGATCCGCGGCCGGTACTCGACGACTTCGGCGTGCAGGGCGCGGTGAAGCAGCATGCGGACGTGGTGCTGGCGATCTTCCGCGAGGAGATGTACCGCCCCGGTTACGGGGTGGAGGGGGCCACGGAACTGTTGGTGCGCAAGAACCGTAACGGCAACGTGGGTTACGTGGACCTGTTTTTCTACAAGCAGTGGATGCGGTTCGAAGACATGCTCGATCCCGACCGATAGGAGGCCGGAGACATGCGATACCTGAGACTACTGGCGCTGCCCATGGTGATTGGCCTGGCGCTCGCCTCGTCGGCCTGCGCGACGGCGGGCACCGGCGCGCCGCTGGCCCGGCTCGAAGCGGCGCGCGCGGCGAACCCCAGTTCGGTGGCGGCGCTGCGCGCGCTGGGCATCGCGTACTACAAGAACCAGCGGTACGCCGACGCCCGCTCCGTGCTCGACGCGGCCCGCAAGCTCGACCCCAAGGACGGGGTGAGCGCGCTCTACGCGGGCCTCGCCTGCGAGGCGCTGGAGGACTACACGGGCGCCAAGGACGCATACAACTCGTACTTGCAGGTCGGCAAGACGCGGTCGGTGCGCAACGACATTCGCGCCCGCCTCGTGGCGCTCTCGCGCGCCGAACTGCACGCCGCTGCCAAGTCGGCCATCGCCAACGAGGCCCGCATCGCCCAGCAGGCGGGTGATCCGCGCACGGTGGCGGTGCTCCCGATGACCTTCAGCGGCACCGACCAGACGCTCGCGCCGCTGTCGCGCGGCATGTCCGACCTGCTGATCAGCGACCTCGCCCGGTCGCCGGAGCTGCAGCTCCTCGAGCGGGACCGCATCCAGGCGATGGTGGACGAGATCGCGCTGAGCCAGAGCGGGCGCACCGACGCAGCCACTTCGCTGCGGGCCGGCAAGCTCGTGCGCGCCTCGCGCGTGGTGCAGGGTGCGATCACCCAGACGGGGGCGCGCAACCTGACCGTGAACGCGGCCGTCGTGAGCGTCGCGACCTCGCAGCAGCAGGGCCGCGACGTGCAGAGCAGCGACGTGCTCGACCAGATCTTCACGATCGAGAAGAACATCGCGCTCGGCCTGTTCAACGAACTCGGCGTCCGCCTCTCGGCGGCCGACCGTGCCGCCATCGAGCAGCGCCCCACGCGGTCGCTGCAGGCCTTCCTGGCGTACAGCAACGGCCTCGTGGCGGAGGACGAGGGACGCTTTGGCGACGCCGCGCGCTTCTATGAGCAGGCGCGCAGCATCGACCCGGGCTTCGGCGCGGCGCTGCAGAAGGCGCAGAGCGCACGCAGCGCGCAGCAGGGCCAGCAGGTGACCGCCGCCAAGGTGGAGTCCGGCCTGAAGAACACGGCCGAAGGCGCCACGGTATCGGCGGCCGAGCGCGGCGTCGCAGCCACCAACACCGGCATCGGCGCGACACTCGCCAATGCGGTGGGGGACATCAACCCGTCCAACGCGAACACGGTCAACACGAACACCGGCGGCACCAGCGGGCAGACGCAGACGCAGGCGCCGCCCACGACGCGCGATCCCGCCGCCGAGAAGACGGGCACTGACCAGCCTGCCACGAAGACCGGGCAGGTGACCATCGTCATCCGGAAGCCGTGACCATGAGACACGCATCCTCGACTCTCATCGCCGCCCTGCTCCTTGCGGCGCCCGTCGGCGCCGGCGCCCAGGGCCTCAGCGACGCCGCCGCGGCAGCCATGCCCCAGTACGTGTCGGTCAAGATCGGCTCCGGCTCCACGGCGAAGACGGTGACGCAGCTGACCGTCCCCTTCGTCGCCGCCATGCCCATCAGCTCGCGGCTCAACATCGACGTCGCCACCGCGTTCGCGACGTCGGAAGTCACGTCCAACGGCGCCAGCCTCAGCTCGATCTCCGGCATCACCGACACGCAGGTGCGCGCCAACTTCACGCTCGGCACCGATGCGGTGGTGTTCACGCTGGGCGCCAATCTCCCGACCGGGCAATACAAGATCACGCAGGACAAGTCGGAGGCGGCGGGGCAGATCGGCAACGACTTCCTGATGTTCCCGACCTCGTCCTACGGCGCGGGGCTCTCGACGACGGGCGGCATCGCCGTCGCGAAGAGCGTGGGCAACTGGAACCTCGGCATCGCCGGGTCGTTCCGGAAATCCACGGAGTTCGACGCGTATGAGGTGCAGGACGACGCCGGCAAGGAGACGCTGACGTTCACGCCGGCTGACGAAGTGCGCGCGCGCATTGGTGCGGACCGGATGATCGGCAACGGCCGCCTGACGGTTGGCGTCACGTTCTCGACCTTCGGCGACGACCTGCTGGCCAATACGTCGTATGCAACGGGCGACCGGTACATCGGGCAGGCCTCGCTCTTCATGCCGGTGGGAAACACCGACGTTTTCCTCAGCGGCTGGGGGCTGTACCGCGCCAAGGGACAGCAGTTTGGCGGCGAGGCGGCGCCCGAGAACGTCCTCAACGGCGCGCTTGCGCTTGGCTTCCGCTCGGGCAACCTGTACATCGAGCCGAACGTCGAGGTGCGCAACTGGCAGGTGGACGGCTATCAGGCCGGCTTCCTCGGCAACGGCGGCGTCCGCCTGCGCTGGACGGCCGGGGCGTTGAGCTTCATCCCGACGGCCACGTACCAGCTGGGCCAGCTCAACACGCTGGGCGGCGGCGACACCATCGACCTGTCAGGCTGGCGGGCGTCGGTGACGCTGCGCATCAACTAGGGGCAGACGGTAGACGGTGGACGGTGGACGGTAGACGGTGGACACTTGGCGGGGGCGGCTTTCGGGCCGCCCCGGCTGTTTTGCGGCACCCTGCCGAGCGGTAGATTCCACGCAGGCTAATCGAAATCGTGATCGGTGATCGCAATCCGCGATCCTCATCCGAGGTCCATATCCTGAATCGTCGTTATGGCTGGTCACAGCAAATGGAAGCAGATCAAGCACTACAAGGCCGCGACCGACAAGAAGCGGGGCGCGCTCTTTACCAAACTCATCCGTGAGATCACCGTCGCCGCCAAGCAGGGCGGCGGCGACCCGGACGGCAACCCGCGCCTGCGCACGGCCATCGACAACGCCAAGGCCCAGTCGATGCCGAAGGAGAACATTGAGCGCGCCGTGCTGAAGGGGACGGGCGAGCTCGAGGGCGTGGACTACGTGGATGTGGTGTACGAGGCGTACGGGCCGGGCGGCGTGGCCATCATGATCCAGGCGCTGACCGACAACCCGACGCGCACGGTTGCCGAGGTGCGCGCCAAGCTGTCGCGCAACGGCGGCAACCTCGGGACGAGCAACTCCGTGGCCTTCATGTTCGACAAGAAGGGCCAGATTTACGTGGAGGCCGCCGGCCTCGACGAGGACGCGGTGATGGAAAAAGCCCTCGAGGCGGGCGCCGAGGACTTCGCGCGCGAGGACGATGCGTTCGTGATCACGACGGCCCCGGCCGACCTGCACGCCGTGAAGCAGGGAATCGACGCGGCGGGGCTGAGGGTGTCGCAGGCGGAACTCTCGTGGATCCCCAAGAGCAGCGTGGCGGTGTCGGGCGAGCCCGCGAGCCAGCTGATGAAGCTCCTCGAGCAGCTCGAGGAACTGGACGACGTGCAGAAGGTCGACGCGAACTTCGAAATGGACGAAGCGGAGATGACCGGCGCGTGATCGTCCTCGGCATTGACCCCGGCACGGCGGTGACGGGCTACGGCGTCGTTCGCGCGCGCAGTGCGCGGCAGGCGGGCGGCGCCGAGCTCATCGAGTGCGGGGTCATCAGGACGCGGGCCAGCGAGCCGCTGGCGGCGCGCCTCGCCGACATCTACGAGGGCGTTCGGGAACTGCTCGCGCGGCACCAGCCCGGCGCGCTCGCGGTGGAGGACGTCTTCTACGCCCGCAACGTCCGCACCACCGTGGTACTGGGACACGCGCGCGGCGTCGTGTTGCTGGCCGGCCAACAGGCGGGCATCCGCATCCACGAGTATCCGCCCGCGGAAATCAAGAAGACGGTCACGGGGAGCGGCGCGGCGACCAAGGAGCAGGTACAGTACATGGTGATGAAACTGCTCCGCCTCAAGAGTGCACCGGAGCCCGCCGACGCGGCCGACGGCGTGGCCGCGGCGCTCGCGTGCGTGCTGCGCGCCGACGTGACGCGGCTCATCGAGGCTGCCCAATGATCGCGCGCGTCGCCGGGACCCTGCTCGCGTCGGACATCGACCGGGTGGAGATCATGACGGCCGGCGGCGTGGCGTACACCGTGCACATCCCGCTCTCGGTGGCCGAGGCGCTTCCCCGCCCCGGCGGCAACGTGGAACTGTACACGGCGCTCGTCGTGCGTGAGGACAGCTGGACGTTGTACGGCTTCGCCACCACTGCGGAGCGCGGGATGTTCCAGCGGGTGCTCGGGACGACCGGCGTGGGCCCCGCCCTCGCCATGAACCTGATGTCGGCACTCGGCGGCGACCGCCTGGTGCGCGCCGTCCAGGAGAACGATCTGGCGACGCTGACGCGTGTGCCGCGCGTGGGCAAGAAGCTGGCCGAGCGGCTGGTGCTCGAACTGCGCGACAAGCTCGTCGCCAGCGGCGACGCGCCGATACCAGGGCGTGCCGCCGCGCCGGCGGGACCGGGCGCCGACGCGGTGCGCGCGCTCGTCGCGCTCGGCTACGCGGCGGCGGATGCGGAGAAGGCGGTTGAGGGTGTGTTGACCGAGCCACACTCCGATGACACGACGACTCTCGTCAAGTACGCCCTTGCGCGCCTCTCAAAGAAATAGTCACCGACAGGTCGATCCTGCTGGTCTGTACCTGGACTTTGATGCCGATCCGTGTCACCTCAGTCAGGCGCCCAAACAACTCCGCTGTGACTCGGTCCGTTCCGAGCTTCCGCCGCTGGCGCGCCTTGCGATTGGGGTGACGGTCGGACTCCCGCTCGTCAGCCGCGCTTCGTGCGACTTCACTTGCTGCCGTGAGTTCTCGCTCAAGCGCAGATCCGGCTGGCCACTCCCCATCCGTGGCGGTAGGTAATTCAGTGTGGGTTCCGAGTCCCCTGCCTAGGCCTTCACGATCGATCCTGTGCGCTGCGGCGATGTGCCGTTCAATCAGTCGGTTCACCGCATGACTCTTCAGCGTATCAATCGGAATTGAGTGAAACCAGCCGTGTTGCTCCGATAACTTGCGAGCAGTATCGATACTCCCTTGGGGAACAAGCATCGAGTAATACTGGACGACGCGAACGCCAAGTTCTTTGCAGACCAAGACGGTCTTCGGCGATGCTTTACGAGCCAGCAGAACGAGCGCTGCGTCGCGTTCAGCCGCTCTCACGGCGAAGTGCCAGAAAAACTGGTCCCTCGCGGAGTGCCAGTCGAGATCGTGCGTTAAGACCACGTCAACATCACCACATGGGCCGGCGACGGTCACACTTGCCCAGTTGGCACTGAAGGGAGTCTCAATCACCAAACGGCGTGCTCTCGTGCCGTTCGTCACCTCCGAGACCCTTGAAACCAGCGTTAGCCGGCCGACCAACTCGGTAAGGTACTGCGCTAGGTTGAGCATTTCGGACGCAGGTAGGGCTTCGGCTACCAACTGTCGAAGTGTCGGACTTGGCCTCTGCCGACGCTTGACGAGCCCGTCAGTCGTCATAACCGCGATTTCTGCCAACACGTCCTTGTCGGGCATTCGCATGGCTCGCCCTAAGATCGAACAAAGGAGCGGAGGATCCACCCGCGATCGACCCACCTCGCGCAGGCGATACTGAAGCGACCGTACTGGGACTTCGTCCCACCTGTTCATCACCCGACTCAGGCGTTCACTGAACGATTCCACGCGCGCGTCATGCAGATACTGGTGGATGCTTGTAAACGCTTATTATTAAATGAGTTACCACAAGATACTCTCAGCAAACTTCAATTTTCTGAAAATACCGTCTCCTTATTCTTCATTTTCTTGAAGACTACTCTTGAATATTCTTCAAAAATCTGAAGATTACTGCACTGAACCTCCACCTGAGAGATGGCCACATGAGAACCGAACGCGCGCTTACCGCCGCTCTAGTTCGACGACAGCTTGAGGTTCAGCTGGAGCAATGGCGAGCACTGCCGCCTCGTCCGAGGGAGGGCTGGATCAAGTCCATTCGCAAGGCACTAGGAATGCCGGCGTCTGTCCTCGCACGCCGATTGAAGGTGCGCTCCGGAACACTCACTAACCTCGAAAAGGCTGAACGCCAAGGGACCATCTCACTCCGCACACTTCGAGAAGCAGCGAGTGCTCTGGACTGCGAGCTCGTCTATGCGATCGTCCCGAGAACGAGTCTGGACGCGATTCTCGAGCAGCGCGCCTTGCAGGTGGTGACCGCGCACATGCGAAGGACTGCGCGAACGATGCACCTAGAAGATCAGCCCGTGGGCGAGGATGAAACGCGGAGGCAGATCCATGCGCTCGCGGCCCACCTGGTACAATCCCTCGACCGCCGCCTATGGACCGACCCCGAAAAGATCTAGCAAGTCCGCATGCAGACGGCGCGACGCCGCTAACAGACGAGGAGATGGAGGGATTACTCGTTCCAACCATTGGCACACGCAGCGAACTAAATGCAGCTGAGCAACAGAATGTGGCACTGGGCAGCATGTGGCTCGATGCCCGACGCAATCGCTCCCGATTTGATGAGGCGCTGGTATGGAAACTGCATGCTCGGATGTTCGGTCTCGTTTGGCGGTGGGCGGGCAGACCTCGGCAGAGTGGCAAGAACCTTGGTGTACCTATTGAGCGCATTCGACCGGACCTACGAGATCTCATCCAGGACGTGATGACGCAGAGAGAATTGCCGGATCTCAACAGGCGACTGCTATGCGCCACGTTTCATCAACGGCTCGTTCGAATCCACGCCTTTCCGAATGGCAACGGGAGACACGCACGCCTCATGACTGACCTGCTCGCGCGGCAGTTGAAGATCCCGGTTCCGACATGGGGAGGTGAAGATCTCACGGGTGCGAGTGAGACGCGCCGACGGTACATTGAATCACTCCGACTCGCAGATAACGGCGATTTCAGCCAACTGATTGAATTCATGTGGACAATCAGCAACACTGACCAATGACGTCCCGCCCCGAGATCACCACCCCCGAGGTGCTCACCGACGAGTCGGTCGTCGAGCTGTCGCTGCGCCCGCAGCGACTGGCCGAGTTCATCGGACAGGGGAAGGTGAAGGACGCGCTGCGCATCTACATCGACGCGGCGCGCGAGCGCAAGGAGCCGCTCGACCACGCGCTCTTCTTCGGCCCGCCCGGGCTGGGCAAGACGACGCTCGCCGAGCTGGTGGCGCGCGAGCTGGGCGTGAACATCCGCACGACGAGCGGCCCCGCGCTGGAGAAGCCGGGCGACCTCGTCGGGACACTGACGAACCTGCGCGATGGCGACATCCTGTTCATCGACGAGATCCACCGCCTGCGGCCGATCATCGACGAGTTCCTCTATCCGGCGATGGAGGACTACAAGATCGACATCCGGCTGAGCGAGGGACCCAAGGCGCAGACGATCACGATGCCGGTGGAGCGGTTCACGCTGATCGGCGCGACGACGCGGCTCGGGATGCTCACGCCGCCGCTGCGCGCACGCTTCGGCATCGAGCTGCGACTGAATTACTATCCCGCCGACGAGCTCGAGCACATCGTGAACCGTACCGCCGAGGTGATGCGGGTGGAGATCGAGCCGGCGGGAGCGCGCGAGCTGGCACGCCGGGCGCGCGGCACGCCGCGGGTGGCCAACCGCCTGCTGCGCCGGGTGCGTGACTACGCGCAGGTGCGGGCCAACGGCATCGTCACCGAGGCGGTGGCCAAGGAAGCGCTCGAGATGCTCGACGTCGATCACTTTGGCCTCGACGAGATGGACGCGCGGCTGCTGCGCACGATCATCGAGAAGTTCGACGGCGGCCCGGTGGGCGTGCAGACGATTGCCGCCGCGGTCGGCGAGGACGCCGACACGATCGAGGAGGTGTATGAACCCTTCCTCGTGCAGAACGGCCTCCTCCAGCGCACGTCGCGCGGCCGCATGGCCACGGCGCTCGCGTATCGTCACTTCGGCTACACGCCTCCTGCGCAGGCTGGTGATGCGCAGGGCGCGCTGCTGTAGGGCGCCGGCGGTGCGCCGCGCGGCGGCAACACCGCAGCGCGACGCCCGGC
>CAYQCP010000033.1:0-35561 GCA_964416005.1 uncultured Gemmatimonas sp. | reverse complement strand
CTACGCCGGGCTCCTCACGGTCTTCGCCAAGGTGCCGATGGAGGTGGACGGCAAGCAGAAGCAGCGCGTCACCGCGTTCATCGTGGACGCGCACGCTCCCGGCGTCTCCATGGGGCAGCCAGAGCAGAAGATCGGCATCAAGGCCTCCGACACGCGCACGTTCACGTTCGAGGACGTGAAGGTCCCGGTGGAAGACCGGCTCGGGGATGTCGGCGCGGGCTTCAAGATCGCCCTCGAGATCCTCAACTCCGGCCGGCTCGGCCTCGCCGCGGGGTCGTCACGCGGCACGCGCGAGATGATGCGCCACGCGCTCGAATACGCCAAGCAGCGCGAGCAGTTCGGGCGTCCCATCGGCTCGTTCGAGATGATCCAGCGCAAGTTCGCGTCGGCCGCGGCCGACTGCTACGCGTCGGACGCCGCGTGGATGGTGACGTCGGCCATGGTGGACCGCGGCGGCGTGGACTTCTCGCTCGAGACGGCCTGCTGCAAGATCTTCGCGTCGGAACTCGCCAACCGCACGGCGCACGAGACCATGCAGATTGCCGGCGGCATCGGCTACTCCAAGGAATACCCTTACGAACAGTTCGTGCGCGACGCGCGCATCAACATGATCTTCGAGGGTACCAACGAGATCCTGCGTGCCCTCATTGCGCTGTCGGCGCTGCAGGAGCCCGGCGAGCGGCTGAAGAAGATCGGCAAGGCGTTCAAGGACCC
This sequence comes from uncultured Gemmatimonas sp., assembly GCA_964416005.1. Lineage (GTDB taxonomy): Bacteria > Gemmatimonadota > Gemmatimonadetes > Gemmatimonadales > Gemmatimonadaceae > PNKL01. Next base: position 34,847 of record CAYQCP010000033.1, on the reverse strand, counting down.
GCTGCGTTCGATCGGCGCGATCAGCGGCTATATCGCCGGCCGGGCCAAGAAGCAGATGGTGAAGCCGGAGTTCACCAAGGTGCACGCCGCGCTCAAGGCCGAGGCCGACATGGTGGCGGAGGTGGTCCAGGACCTCGCGCTCGGCGTCGAAAGCGTGCTGATGTCGGAAGGCAAGGCAATTATCGAGAAGCAGTTCCATCAGGAGCGCCTCGCCAACGCCGCCATCGACCTGTACATGGCGGTCTGCACGCTCTCGCGTGCGACCGCGGCGCTGGAAGCGGCGGGTGGAGATGAAGCCAAGGCAGCCCCCGACCTCGACTGTGCGCGCATTTTCGTCGCCTCCGCGTCGCGCCGGGCGCGCCGCGCCGTGCGCGGCCTCTCGCGCAACCAGGACGAGCGACAGAAGGCGGTCGCGCAGAGAGCGATGGAGAATGCGCAGCTCTGTCCCGAAGTACCGATTGGATGATTCGAGGTGCAGGGGGCAGGGAACAGGGTGTGGTGCGGGGGAATGGGACAGGGTGGTGTTATGAGAGAGGGGGCAAACCGCCGATGCGGTGCGCCCCCTCCTCTTCACTCCACCCTTCCTCTCGTCCCCGCACCACGCCCTGTTCCCTGCCCCCCTGCACCTCGAAATGTCCCCTGCCCCCCGCACCTACCGTGTGATGCTCACCGTCCCCGCCCCCGCATCAAAGCTGGCCGGCAAGCTGCGCAGGTTCGTCGTCACCTGCCCACCCTGCCACACGCCGGTGCTCGAGAAGCGCGCGCCATGATTGGGGCAGAGGAACCCCGCGCCGGTGATGTTGACCGTCGATCCCTCGTGCGTGCAGACGAGCGAGAGCGCCGTGAACGAAGTGGCTCCGGTGCGTACCAGAGCCACGGGAGTGCCGTGCCCACCGTCCACCCGGGCCACGCCTCCCACGGAGGCAAGCGCGGCAAACTGCGCGACTGTCACCACGAGCGTGCCGCCGCTCGTCTCGTCAGGGCCGGTGCCGCCGATCTGTCCGTCGCCGCACGCCGATTGCAGGAGCGTGAGCGCGGTCAGCGATGCGGCGCCGAGGAACTCCCGTCGCCCAACCACACAGGAGTAGCTGCAGGAACGCACGTCTTCCATTGGGGGGCGCCTCGCGTCAGACGGTGATCATCGCAGCGGCCCACTGCGTGGGCTCGGAGTCGGACTCGTAGTAGACATCGAGATTCACCGCCACCGACGCACCATCGCGGCGAAGGGCGAATCGGTCCATGTTGCGCGTCGCGCGCCCCGAGATGAACTCGCCGCTTGGCTTGTAACGCGACTCGTGCTTGGTGCAATAGAATCCGCCCGAGCCGGCGGGATCGAGCTTCAGCGCCGTGTTCTGGTGCGGGCAGGACAGCAACATGGCATAGACGCGTCCGTTGAAGCGCACGAGGATCACCTCGTTCTCGTCATCGAAACGCACGCCGTCCTTGGCCGGGATCGGGTAGCGGACTTCAGCCCGTTCGCGCGAGAGCGCGCGAATCGGCAGCGGCAGCGCCGACGCCCCGCGCGGGGCGAGCCCCGCCGCCGCGAGCGCCGCGGCAAACAGGGACACGTCCTTCAGGAAGGCGCGGCGGGCGAGCGGGCAGCTCCCCGAGCAGTCGTCGGAACTCATGGCACCCTTGCAATCATGAGGAAGCAGGTCAGATGTTGCCCAACGCCACGCCGATTAACACGACAGCGAACCACAGTGTGAGGCTGAGCCGTGAGGAAAGCGTGACCTTCGCCCACGCGGCCGGCGGCACGGAGGGCGTGCGCATCGCCGCGCGCTCAACGGAACGGAGCCAGGCGCCGTTGGCGAGCAGCAGGGCCACCACGCCGATCTTGATCCACCAGACCGGCGACGTGAGGTAGGTCTCGAGGTCGGCCGCCGTCATCAGCGCCCCGCTGAGCACGGCGAACACCAGCCAGATGACCACAGGCCGGTGCACCGCCGCAACGTCCGCGAGCACCAGCGCCCGCGCGTCGGCGGCGGATGTCCGCGCCTTCCAGATGGCGCGATCCGCCGCGATGGCAAGCCCGCCGCCACCCAGCAATCCCGCCAGATGGGCGAACAGGATGAGGTTCTGCGCCGGCGTGGACTTGGAGTAGAACTTGGCCCACGGCTTCATCAATTCGACCAGCGTATCCAGCATCTCCATTTCAGTCTCTCCGCAACGGCTTGAGCATCATCAGGTACGAGGCGGTGGCCACCCCGATCGAGGTGAGGGCGACGGTGCGGTGCAACCGCCGGTCGTCCCCGGACTCCTCAGCGTCTTCGGCAAGCAGGCCCGTGGCCGTGAAACCGGCGTCGGCCGCCAGCATCATCGCCGCGTGCACGGTGCGCCACGTGCGACCCTTCTCCTGCCGGCGCGTCTCCCACCAGTTAAGTCCGCCAGTGATGGTGTTCACCGCGAACAGGCCCGCGACGCTGGCGGCAAGCACGCCATGCGAGTTCTGCGCCCAGTCGGGGGCCGCGCTGCCCTTCTTGTACAGTTGGTCACCCGCCGCGTACTGCGCCGCGAACAAGGGGAGCATGGCGAACGACGCGACCTTGTGAATGCGGAGCCGCGTGTGGTAGGCCTCGCTGAGCCGCACGGCACGTCGGCGCGGCTTCACGGTGTCTAGAGCCGCCACGTCGATGCCCACGCGAGCCGCCTCGACACGCGGCCCCGATGCGCGTACGCCGGGTCCGTTCGCCGTCGGCTCGCCCACAACGCCCGCGAGAAGGAGCGCCACTACCGCCGCTGCAACCATGAGGAGGGCTCCAAGGAGGGGGGAGAACGAACGCCCGGGCATCTGGTCGTACCGCGAGGCCGGCGGCGGCGTTCCCCGCGGCCAGCCTCTCTTTACAAGATAACTGTACCCGCCAACCGACGCCTCGGTCACACCGGTTTACGGATTAGATTCCGCGCGTGACCCAGATCACTCTTTCCGGTGTGCGCGTCGAGTTCGGCGCCACGACGCTCCTGCGCGACGTCTCCTTCACCATTGCGGAAGGCGAGCGCTGGGGCATCATCGGCCGTAACGGCTCCGGCAAGACCACGCTCTTCCGGCTCATCACCGGCGACCAACGACCCACGGCCGGCGCGGTGTCGCGCGCCGGCAGCCTGCGTCTTTCGCTGCTCGACCAGCACCGCGACTTCGGTGACGCCGAGACGGTCTGGGAAGCCGCCGCCCAGCCCTTCGCGTCGCTCATCGAACTCGAGGCATCGCTAGCCGAGCAGGCAAATCGTCTCGCGGAGATGGGATCGCATCCGGACGCCGCCGCCCTCGACCGCTACGGCCACGACATGGAGCGCTTCGCCCACGAAGGGGGCTACGACTTCCACGCCAAGGTCGACGCGGTATTGCAGGGCCTCGGCTTCGACGCCGAGGAGGCCAAGGTCAAGCGCGTCGCCGTGCTGTCCGGCGGCGAGCGCGGACGCGTCGGTCTGGCGGCGCAGCTCGTCGCCCCCGCCGACGTGCTTCTCCTCGACGAACCGACCAACCACTTGGACCTCGAGACCACCGAGTGGCTGCAGCAGTACCTGCTCGAGCGCCGCGGCACGGCGCTCATCATCAGCCATGACCGCGCCTTCCTCGATGAGACGGTGGACCACGTGCTCCACGTCGAGGGCGGGACCGTCACGGCCTACCGCGGCGGCTACTCGGCGTTCGTTACGCAGCGCGCCGAGCGCCGACTCGCGCTTGAGCGCCAGGTGGACCAGCAGCGCAAGTTCATCGCCAAGGAAGAGGAGTTCATCCGCCGCAACATCGCGGGGCAGAACACCAAGCAGGCGCAGGGACGCCGCAAGCTGCTCGCGCGCCTGCCGCGCCTCACGCCGCCGCCCGGCGAGTCCGAGGCCATGTCGTTCTCGCTCGAGATCAAGGACCGCGGCGGCGACCGCGTGGTCTACTGCGACAAGGTGGACATCGCCGTCGGCGGGCGCACGCTGGTGAAGGGCTTTCACGCCACCGCCATGCGCGGCGACGTGGTGGCCATCGTCGGCCCCAACGGCGCCGGCAAGAGCACGCTGCTGCGCACGATCCTCGGCGAGCGCGAGCCGACCGCCGGGGAATGCCGGCTTGGCGGGTCCATCACGCACGCGCATTTCCGCCAGGACCTGGCCCAGGTGCCGATGGGGACGACGGTCTACGACGTGATCAACGACCTGCGCCCGCTCTGGACGCGCGGCCAGATCCAGGGCCTGCTCGGCGCGTTCGGTTTCTCCGGCGACACGGTGCAGCGCCGCACCGACGTCTGCTCGGGCGGCGAGCGTTCACGCCTCGCGCTCGCCATGATCACGCTCTCGCGCGCCAACCTGCTCGTGCTCGACGAGCCGACCAACCACCTCGACGTGGAGTCCATCGAGGCCATCGAGGACGCGCTCGACGGCTACGAGGGGACGGTGCTGCTCGTCAGCCACGACCGTGCCTTCCTGCGCGAGTTGTCCACCCGCGTCTGGGCGTTCGACGGCGTGCGCGTGGAGGATTTTGACGGCACGTTCGTGGAATGGGAGGAGCGCCAGAAGGCGCGGGCGGCGGAGGCCGCGAGCGAGGCCAGTCGCGCAGCCGTCGCGCGCCGCGAGACCGAGAAGAAGCTGGCGCAGCGGAGCGCGCAGTCGCAGGAGAAGGAGCACGCCACGCGCCGCGACCTGAAGAAGGCGGTCGAGAAGGCGGAGCGCGGCGTGGCCGACGCCGAGGCGCGCGTCGAGGCAGCGCGCGCCGCACTGCAGGACCCGGCGCTCTACGACGGCAGCGCCGCGGCCGCGCGCCGCGCCGCCGAGCTCACCCGGGCGCTCAAGGATGCCGAGGCAGCACTCGATGGCGCGATGGACGGCTGGCTGCGAATGACGTCACGCTGACCAACTCACGCGACGAGGCGGCCGGCACCCACGCGAGTGCCGGCCGTCAATCGCCGGAGCGACTTCCTACCAGTTGTGCGTCAGACGCGTGTAAATGAAGCGGCCGTTGTAGCCGAATGGCGTAAAGCCGCTGTACGGGAAGATGCCGCTATTGTCCGTGCCGACACGGTTCTGCGTTGGGTACTTGTCGAGCACGTTGTCCGCGCCGACGGACCATCGCACCTTCCACGGCGTCTGCCAACTGAGGCTGAGGTCGGTGATCCACGTCGGCTCGTAGGTGTTGTCGAGCGAACCATTCGTCGCCGTGCCGCGAGAGACAACCTCGCCGAACCGCTGAGCGCGCAGCAGTGCGCTCCATGACTTCCGCGACCAGTCGAACGATGTGAGGATGTTGTTCTTCGGCTGACCCACTTCGATGCGGCCGCGTTCGACGCGCCCGAAGAGTGCCTCCGACTGCGTCGACAATTCCGGCGGCGTCGGAGTAACGCGTGTCACTGCATTGCTGGTGCCGTTGTAGCCGCCCGTCAGGCGCACGGTACCCGCGCCGCCGAGATCGAGCCCGTAGTTCATCACGACGTCGATCCCACGGGTGCGCGTGTCAATGGCGTTGGTGAAGAAGCGCCCCCCGGTGACGCCTGTCAGCCCCTTCGACGCCAGCAGCGCGTTCACTTGTGCACCAGTAAAATTCTCAGAGAAGACGATTCGATCCTTGATCGTGATCAGGTAGTAGTCCACCGTGAACGACAGGCTCTTCGTCGGCTCGGCGGCAAAGCCGGCGCTGACGTTTGTCGACTTTTCGGGCTTCAGGTCCTTCGCCCCGAGCGCTCGGGCAAACGGGTCGCTCACCGGGAAGGTGCGCACTTCGAACGGCACGCCATTGATGAAGTTGGTGGCCGTGGACGAGAAGAACGACTGGTGCAGCGACGGCGCCCGGAAGCCCGTGCTCACCGCGCCGCGCAGGTTGAGGCCTTTCGCCACCTTCAGGCGCGTGGCCAGCTTGCCCGTCGCCGTCGAGCCAAAGTCACTGTATCGCTCGACGCGCGCCGCGCCTGACAGCAGCCAGGCGTCTGTCACGTCGCTCTCGATGTCCGTGTACGCCGCCACGTTCGACCGGGAGTGCGTCCCGGCGTCACTGGGACGGAATCCCGGGAAGACCTGCGAACCGATGGCCGGTTGCTTGCCGGCATTCGGACCGTCGAGAATCTTCACGCCGCCGTCCTTGTACGAATTTGGTTCACCCGCCGTAATCTCGAACGCGTCGTTGCGGAACTCCGCCCCGACGCCCACGCGCACCGGCCGGCCGGGGTTGTATTCCCGGTTCAGGTCAAGGTTGGTGGTGAACTGCTGGAACCCCAAGGCCCCCGCGTCAAACGACGTGGGGCTCTGGGCTCCCATCGAGGTGTTGAGCGAGTTCTTCACGTTGAACCCGAAGCGGTTGCCACCGTACACCACACTGAGGTCGTATTTCCACCCGTTGACGTCGCCTTTGACGCCGACCGTTCCCGAAAGGTCGGCAATCTCGGAGGCAATGATGGGCAGGAACCCGTTCGGGGCGATGGCCCGTACCGTTCGGTCGTCGAGCGCACGGCGCCAGAAGCCGGCCGCCTCGCCGCGGCGTGAGCCATAGCCGCCGAATGCGTAGATCTCGCCGTTCACCGCATCCCATGGCCGCCCAAAGTTGGCGAAGACCGACGCGTTGTTCGTCGCCGCGTCGCCCAGGCGATGGTTGGTTTGGTTGGTGTACCGCGGATCGGAGTTCTTCGGGTCGCCGGTGAGGTACTGCGTACGCGTGTCAGGGAGCGAGCGGTTCGTCCAGCCATGCTGGTTCGCCTCTGCGCTCAGCGTCAGGTAGCCCGTCTGCACGGGGGCGTTCCACGTCACGTTGCCTTTCCACAGCTTGCCGTCCCACAGCGTCTTGCTCACGTGGACGGCTGGGCTTTGACGCTCGGGCTCGAAGTGCGTCATGTTGGTGCCGGCCGTGAATTGCGCCTCATTGGGGGAATTGGCCTTCAGCACGATGTTGATCACGCCCGCAATCGCGTCGGAGCCATACTGGGCCGACGCGCCGTCGCGCAGCACTTCGATGCGCTCGATCATCGAGGCGGGAATCGCATTGAGATCCACCGCCGCCTGACCGCGGCCGATCGACCCGTTCACGTTTACGAGCGCACTGGTGTGCCGACGCTTGCCGTTGATGAGCACGAGCACCTGGTCGGCGCCCAGCCCGCGGAGCGTCGCGGGACGCACGTGATCCGTCCCGTCGCCGATGCTCATGCGTGGAAAATTGAATGACGGCGCCACCGCCTGAATCATCTGGGCCGTTTCCGCGCGTCCCGTCGCCGAGATGTCGGCCGCCGCCAGCACGTCGATGGGCGCCGGAGCGTCCACCACCGTGCGCTCCTCAGACCGCGAGCCGATGACGGCCACCGCCGACAGCGACGCCGGAGCCCGGGTCAGCGTGAAGCTCATCGTTACCGTCTGGCCGGCGCGAATCGTGACCGAGTCGCGGACCAAGCCATAACCGATGAGCCGGGCGCGCAGCTCGTACCGGCCAGGGCGCAGGTTGATGCGGTACGTGCCGTCATTCTTGGCGATGGCGCCGAACTGCGTGCCGGCGACAGCCACGGACGCTCCCGCCACGGGCTCTCCACTGGCCGCCACGACCTTGCCGGTGACGGTACCGAGTATCGTCTGCGCAGCGAGCATGCCGCCAGACCAGACGACGAGGACCGACGCCAGCGCCAACCGGGACAGGAAACGCATCATGCCTGACCTCCTGCTTGGGGGGAAGGGAGGAAACGACAACGCGAATTTCGCCGTGGTTCGTCGGCTCGGCCTCTTATTGCACGCCGCGCCGCCAAGGCACTGTCTATTGCCTACTGCGCGTCGGGTCGGATCTTCTGGTACTGCTCGACCGCGTACCGCAACGCAAGCACCGCCGAGGCCTTGAGCTCGTATTCCACGGCCAGCTCGCCAAGATGGGCGGCGGAGTGCCGGCTCATCTGCGCCGACTTCACGTTGCAGGAGTGATGGCGCCGCGCGTACTCCCGGCTCGCATGCCAGAGCGTGTTGGCGGCGTGCCACGTCGCCTCGTCGAGGCCGTCGCGCGACCCGGAGCCGACCGCCGCGTACCGCTCGCACGATTCGGCGAGGATGCGCACGCAGAGCACCGATACTTCGATGACGGCCTCGAGTTCCTCCTCGCCGCACTGGAGGTCGAGCACGCGTCCGATGCGCGCCTGCTGGCGGCAGCACTCCGACGCGGAGCGAAGCAGGTTGTCAGCCGCGCACTGCAGCGAGGTTTGCTCTTTCACCGCAAGGGAACCGCCCTTGGCGGAAGTTCCTTTCGAAGTCGGCATACGTCGCCTGGCGCCTGGTGCGGGGTGGGAGTGGCAATTGAACAATTGGTCTGGTGCACCCCGCGAAACAAGCGCCCTACCGCAACTCCCCGGCCCGGACGTGCAGGGGGAAATTGACCCGGCGCAGGGTCAGCGGGTGTCCCCATCGCTCCGCGACCGACCGGGCGAAGGCGTCGAGGCTCTCCCGCCCCCGGCTCGCCAGGCAGCGCTGCACGGCCGACCATGTCTCCACATACCCGAGGAACTGGGGGAGGGTCAGGTCGGCAATCAGGTCGAATGGAGGAACGTCAAGCTCGTCGATGGGGAGCGGCACTGAGCGATAGCCCTCGTCCACGAGGCGGCGTTCGGGGGGCCAGAACGACCCAATCGTCACCCGGTAGAAGAACTCCACGAGCTCATCGAGGGCCGGCGCAATCCGGCAGAGCGAGTAGCACCAGACGGCCAGCAGGCCACCCGGCTGCAGCACGCGCCGTGCCTCGCTCACGAACCCGTCCACATTCATCCAGTGCAGCGCCTGCGCCGCAGTCACCAGCTGCGCGCTGGCATCCTCCAGGCCGCTGTCGTAGGTGGCCACGCGATACGTAACGCGCGGGTGTGCGCGCGCCAGCTTCAGCTGCGCGGCGCTCGGATCCGTGGCGACGACGCGGGCAAAACGCTCGGCCAGTCCGATGGCGGCCTGTCCGTTGCCCGTCCCACAGTCCCACGCCAGCGCGGTCCCCGGCGACCGCAGCGCGAGATAATGGAAGAGCGCCGCAGGATAGCGAGGCCGGAACCTCGCGTACCCCTGCGCATTCGCCGAGAAATGGTCGGCGAAGGTGCCCGGCGTCAGCGGGGCGTCATGGGGTGGCACGATCCTCCGCCACAAAGGCGAGACGGTCGCCCGATGGGCTCAGCGCCAGTCGTGAGATCGCCCGGACGCCGTCCGCGGCGAGGTCGGCGACCACGTCCCACCGTCCGTCCACCCAAACCAGCAGTCGAGAGCCGCTGCCGGCGAGCAGCACGCCATCGGGGGTCCAGACGTGATAGTCCGACCGGTCGGGAGACTTCGCAATCGGGGTCGATCGTCCAGTGAGCAGATCGAGCGCGGTGATCCACGCGCCGTCCTTTCCCTGCTGCAGGTAGCTGATGGCGTTGCGATTGGGGATCCTCTGCAGCGCCCGTCCGATGTCGCGAGCCACCACCTCACCACTGCCCGTGCGCACATCAGCCAGTTGCAGCGTGGCCGGCGCGCCGCCCGGAGCGCCCAATGGAGCGCCGAGCACGTACAATCCGAGCGTCACGTCGCTCGCCCAGACGTGATAGCCGACCGGCTGGATCCTCTCGAGGAGCAGCGCCGGCGATTCATCGCCGCGCAGCGCGAATCGCCAGAGCCGCTGCGCGCTGTCGGCCTCGACGCGCACCGTCGAGAAGTGCACGCCGTCAGGCATCGGAGTGGCGGAATACTCACTCTCGACGGCGGTTTGCGTGACGTTGGTGCGATCGCGCGTGGCGAGGTCCAGCCGCCAGATGTCCGAGGGTCCGTCACCCTCGATCACCGTGTACAGGATGGCACGGCCGTCGGGGGTGAACGACGGCTGATTGTCGTAACCAATGCGCTGCGTCAGGTTCTCGGCGCGTCCCACGCGCGGCACGCCACGCCCCTCGAGTGCCACCATCCAGACGTCAGTCGACGGACGTCCCTGCGCCAGCGATGCGGAAAGCGGGACCGCGACGCCACAGGCGCCGATGAGGAGTGCGCGCCGGATCATTCGACTGCCCCCGATGAAGGTGTCCATTGTCAATTGGACCGGAGACCGGCCATTAGGCAAGCGCCGGCAGCACTTCCCCGGTGCAGTCGCCAAACCCGATGCGCCGGAAGCCCTCGCGCTCGCACCACCCGCGCAGGGTGATCTCGTCGCCATCCAGCAGGAACGCGCGCGTCTCGCCCGTGGAGAGTGTCACCGGCGACTGGCCGCGCCACGCGAGCTCCAGCAGGCAGCCGCGGGAGCCCGCGTCTGGGCCCGAGACCGTGCCGCTGGCGATCAGGTCACCCGACTGCACGTTGCACCCCGCGCTGGCATGGTGCGTGAGCATCTGCGCGAGCGTCCAGTACATGCTGGCAAAATCGCCGCGGCTCAGCCGCTCAGCCGGTCTTCCGGCGGTGCGCATGGCCGCGGTGCGCAGCCAGACCTCGAGCGTGATGCCAAAGCCGCCCCGCGCGCGATCGGTTGCGTCGTCGAGGTAGGGCAGCGGCGCCGGGTCATTCGACGGCCGGACGAACGCGGGAATCCGGAAGGGCTCGAGCGCATCCAGCGTCACCACCCACGGCGAGACGGTCGTCGCGAAGCTCTTCGACAGGAACGGTCCGAGCGGCTGGTACTCCCACTGCTGCAGGTCGCGCGCCGACCAGTCGTTCACCAGGCACAGGCCGAAGAGGTGATCCCCTGCGCGCGACAGCGGGATGACGTCGCCCTGCCGGTTGCTCCGCGCGACGAAGGCGCCGACCTCGAGCTCGTAATCCATGCGCGCGCTCGGTCCCACGGACGGCGGGCCTTCTGGCGAGGCGACGCTCTGCCCGCGCGGACGGCGCACGGGTGTGCCGCTGGCCACGATGCTCGATGCCCGTCCGTGGTAGCCGATGGGCATCCACTTGTAGTTGGGCAGGAGCGGATTGTCGGGCCGGAACATGGAGCCGACGTTCGCCGCGTGAAAGACGGACGCATAGAAGTCCGAATAGTCTCCGATCTCGGCCGGCACGCGCATGCCGATGGCGCTCATGGAGGCGAGGATGTCGGCGGACAGTGACTGCGCGCGGTTCCCCTCGGCGCTGCCGGCGCTCAGCAGGCGGTGCGCCACGCGCCGCACGGCGCGGGCATCGTCGCGTCCGAGCGCCATCAGCGGGTTCAGCGTCCACGACTGCAGCGCATCGCGGATGGCCGGATCCACGCCGTTGAAGAACCCGGCGCGGGTGGCGGCCAGGCAGTCGAGCACGCGGTCGCCGATGGCGATGCCCACCCGGGGTCGTTCCTCGAAGTCGTGCCGGAAGATCCCGAAGGGGAGGTTCGCGAGCGGGAAATCGGTGTCGGCGGTGTTGGCGCTTTCAACCCATGAGGTGGCCGACGGGTCGTGCGTTTCGTCGAGCAGGGGCTGGATCATGGGAGGGAGAGGGCCGAAAGGTCGTCGAGGGGCTCGCGGAACGAGCAGGAACCGAAGCTGACGGCGAAGCGCTCGCGGTCGTTCGCCAGCGCGTCCGCGCCAATCGTGTGTCCGCGCCACGCCACGGCGTCGTCGGTCACGCGGAACGCGCCGGCTTCGCGTTCTTCGAGCAGGTCCGCGAGCGTGGCCGCGTCCATGCCCTGACGGGCGAACGAGGCGGCGAGGAAGACGTTCAGGAAGCCGAGCATCGTGGCGCGCGCCGAGTGGGCGTCGTAGGTCAATGGGTACTCGCCGCGGAGCGGATGGTGCAGACCGGCGGTGGCCTTCATCCTCACGCGATGCTGCACGCACGCCACGAGGAAACGCGCCAGGTCGCGAGCGGACGGGATCGACTCGGCGGTCACACCCCCCGTGCGCACCTTGGCGCGAAGGCCATGTGCCGCTACCGCGGCGACGAGCGGCGCAGGATCGTCGTGAATGGGAATCTCCACGTACGTCGTGGCGAGGGAAGCCAGCGGCGCCAGTGCCGCCACGTCTTCCACCGTCGTGGCCCTCGACTCCACGGTGTCAATGCGGGCGCGTCCCGCCATCCGGGTGTTGAACACGCGGATGGCGTCCGCGTCCGTCAGCTGCGCCAGCGCCGCCAACCGCCACGGCGCACCGCGCAGGCGCGGCGCGGCAACGCCCTCGAACTCCTCGAGCCGCACGACCGGCAGCACGAACCGGGCGAGCGCCCACGCGTCCGCGCCCTCCCGGTACGAAGCGAAGTTCGCGACCGCATCGGCCATCGCCAGCGCCGCTGGGGGAAAGAGCCCCGCGTAGTCGATGCGCTCCGTGAGCAACGCGCGAAAGGCGGCGTTCATCTCCCGTCTACCGTCTCCCGTCTTCCGTCCGTTGCCACGCTCACGGCACCAGCCCACTCGTCAGGTACTTCCCCAGCCACCCATGAAACTCCCTGTACCACAGCTGACTGTTCTGCGGCTTCAGGATCCAGTGGCCTTCGTCCGGATACACGACCAACCGGGCATCCACGCCCTGGCGCCGGAGCGTCGTGAACATCGAGAGCCCCTCGGTATAGGGCACGCGATAGTCGAGCTCGCCGTGGATCACCAGCGTCGGCGTCTTGAAGTTCTTCGCGTAGAGGTGCGGCGAGAACTTGCGGTACTGCGTGGCCATCGCCGCAGGGTTCCAGAACGGGCCGCCGTATTCCCACTCGGGGAACCACAGCTCCTCGGTGGCGGAATACATGTGCTCGAGGTTGAACGGTCCGGCGTGCGAGACGAGCGCCTTGAACCGGTTGGTGTGCCCGGCGATCCAGTTCACCATGTAGCCGCCGTATGAGCCGCCGGCCGCCGCCATGCGCGTGCTGTCCATCCAGGGGTTCGCCTTGAGCGCGGCGTTGAGCCCGTTCATGATGTCCACGTAGACCTTGCCGCCCCAGTCCTTGCTCACGCCATCCGTGAGCTTCTGGCCGTAGCCGGTCGAGCCCGTCGGATTGAGGACCACGAGGCCGTAGCCGCCGGTGGCGAACATCTGGTAGTTCCAGCGCGTGCTCCACGCGTCGAGCCAGGCCCCCTGCGGCCCACCGTGGATGAGCAGCAGCACGGGGAACTTCTTCCCCGCCGCGAACTGCGGCGGCTTCATCACCCAGCCGTGGATCTTCACGCCGTTGGCGCCCGTGAACCAGTAGTCCTCGAGCGGCGGCAGGTTGAACTGCGCGAGGTGCGCGTCGTTCTCGTGCGTGAACTGGCGCTGGCCGCTCACGCCCGAGTCGTCGAGCGTGCCGAGCCACACTTCACCGGGCGCCGACGCCGACTCGCGGATCCAGGCGACGGTGCCGTTCTTCGCAATCGAGAGCTGCGTGTTGTTGTGCTCGGTGATCACCGGCTGCGGGGCGCTCGCGTTCCCTGCCGCATCGAGGGTGACGCGGAAGTACTTGTCGCGGCCGATGTCGCCGGCGAGCACCAGCAGCGTCTTTCCGTCGGGAGCGGCGATGATACCGTCGGCGTTGCGATCCCACTTCGGGAGCAGTTCGCGCGTCGCACCGCTGGCGATGTCCATCGCCATCAACCGCCACCGGTCGGCTTCGAAGCCGGCCCGCGCCTGCGACGCGTAGAACCCGGTCTTTCCATCCGGTGAGGCAACCGGACTCTGGTCCGCGCCTTTGTTCGCGCCCGTGGCCAGCCGCGGCTCGCCACCATCCACGCTGATGCCATACAGGTTGATGTCGGTGCTCCAGGCGTCCTGCGCCCCCTGGTCCTTCGCCGTGAACGCCAACTGTCGGCCATCCGCGCTGAACGTGTACCCCTCACTCCCCCCGAACGGCCCCGGTGGCACGTCGTACTTCGCCCCCGGCACGAGGTCGCGCAGGTCGCTGCCGTCGGGTTTCACGACGAACAGGTGCGAACGCGTTCCTTCGTCGTACGCGTTCCAGTGACGGAACATCAGGTCGTCAGCGATGCGCGCCTTCACTTTGCTTGCTTCCTTCGCCTTCTCCCTCGCCGCGTTGCACGCGTCATCGCGGCAGTCGGGATAGACGGCGGAGACGAACGCGATGTGACTGCCGGTCGGCGACCAGACGGGACCGCTCGCGCCACCGGTGAGATTGGTCAGCTGCTTCGGCGCGCCGCCGCTCACGGGCGCGATCCACAGCTGGCCGCCGCTCCCATACACGATTGACTTGCCATCGGGCGACCAGCGCGCCTCCGACGCCATCGTCTGTTCGTTCGGGAACTGCCGCGCGGCGCCGCCACCCACCGGCGCCAGCCAGGTGCGCGTCGTCCGCCGGTTCGCGGTGAGGTCGGTGCTGCGCACCGCATACAGCAGCCACTGCCCGTCGGGCGACAGCTGCGGGTCGGAGACGATCTTCGCGGCGGCGAATTCCTCGAACGTGATGGGGCGGCGCGACTGCGCGCCCACGAACGGCACGACCACCGCCAGCAGCAGCGCGGCGACGAACGATCGGCGAAGCAAGGACATTGCGGGACTCCTGCGGCCAGCACGGCCGCCGAGGGTCAGAGATGGGTCAGGAATTCAGGAAACGACGCTTTCAGGCGAGCGGCCAGGTCGGGCACGTCGCGCAGCAGCCGGAAGTCCGAGAACTCGAACCCCGGGGCCACGGTGCAGCCGGCCAGCGTGTACTCGCCCGTGCACCGCACGGCCTGCCAGCAGCCGGCCGGCACCACCCGCACCGGCGTGCTCGCCGCGCCGACGGGACCGAGCACCTCTGAGCGGGCGCGCGTCAGTTGCGCATCGAGCATATGCAGCTCGATCGGCGCTCCCTCGTACCAGTGCCAGAGCTCGTCCGACGCCACACGATGCCACCGGTTCACGTCGGACCCGCGCAGCAGGTAGTAGATGGTCGTCGCGGCCCAGCGCTCGGACCGCCCGTCATCGGTGCGCACCATGCGCCGCGAGCGGAACAGCTCGCGATAGAACCCGCCCTCGGGATGCGGCGCCAGCCCGAGATCGCGCACCAGCTCGTCAGCGCGCGCGCTCATGGTGTGCTCTGGCGCAGCTTCACCGCCGTGGCGCGGGCTCGCACCTTGATGTTGATCATCTCCACTCCGATCGCGAACGCCATCGCAAAGTACGTGTAGCCCTTCGGCACGTGGTGGCCGAAGCCCTCGATGATCAGGTTGCCGCCGATCATCACGAGGAAGGCAAGTGCCAGCACCTTGATGGTGGGGTGCCGGTCCACGAAGTCGGAGATCGGCGTCGCCGCCCACAGCATCACCATCAGCGCGATGACGTTGGCCGCGATCATGATCTCGACCTGCTTCACCATGCCCACGGCGGTGATCACCGAGTCCACCGAGAAGACGATGTCCACCACCATGATCTGGGCCACCACAGCCCACAGCGACGTCTTGACCGCCGACTCGTGGTGATGCTCCACGCCCTCGAGCTTGGAGTGGATCTCGAACGTCGCCTTGCCGATCAGGAACAGCCCGCCGACGATGAGGATCAGGTCGCGCCCGGTAAACGCGCGCCCCATCGCGGAGAACAGGCTGCCCGTGAGCCCCATGATCCACGTGATGCTCAGCAGGAACGCGATGCGCGTGACCAGCGCACCCGTGAGCCCGAGCCGGCGCGCCTTCGCTTGCTCGCCCTTCGGCAGCTTCCCGGCCAGGATCGTGATGAAGATGATGTTGTCGATGCCGAGGACGAGCTCGAGCGCCGTGAGCGTCACGAGTCCAATCCACACGTTCGGATCAGCAAGCCAGGAGAGCATGGGGTCGTTGTGAGTGGTGAGGGGAATGGCGGCGCTTGGTCACGGGCCGTCCGCCGGTCTCAAAACTACGGCGCCTCATCCGGCGGCGGAGCCGTCCCGCCCGACCAGGTGACCGTCCAGCGGCGCGTCTCGCCGGCGTCTATCCAGCGAGCGCCGTCCCATGCGCCGAGCGCGTCGCTCAGCGTGTCGGGAGCGCCAATGGCCGGCTCGAACGCCAGGTTCTCGTAGGGCTCCGGCTTCCGCCACGGCAGCCACGAGGTGCGCGGCAGCGGATTCCATCCGCCGCGGTTGACCCACAATCCCAGGTGCGGCACCTCCGAAGAGTCGAAACGCGCCTCCAGCATGTCCTGGCCCTCCCGGACGCGCACCGACTGCATGCCGGAGGGGAGGTCCACGAACAGCTTGCACGCGAACGGCCGTCGCCAGGCCCGGCCCGGCGACGAGAGATCGAGCAGTTGCCCCCCGCTGCGCAGGCGCGGCCACCGATGCTCGGCGCCCGGGCCGCCCAGGTCAACCCCGTGCTGGGCCCCGATGCGCACGCGCGCCGCCTCGGGCAGTTCCACCCGCGTGTCCCGGCCGAGCGGCAGCAGCGGATGCGCCGACCAGATGAAGGGGAACTTCTGCTCGCCGAGGTTCGTCACCGCGTATGCGCAGCGCACGTCACCGTCCGGGGTCACCACCAGGGACCGCTCGAAGCGATACGGAAGGCGCTCACCCTGCCACACGAAATGGGCGCGGTGCCCGTCCTCGGCGGTGGTCAGCTGGATCGCCGGCTGCTGCGCCCACAGTTCGCCGTGATCGGGGAGTTCACGCCCGCCCGCCCCGCGCACCAGCGACGGCAGCGTGCATGCCCCCACCGTCGGGAAGCACTCGTCGAAGCCGCCGCTGTCGGCGGTGAGCACGTACGACGCGCCCGCAACCGGGAGGCGAAACGGGAGCTGTGCATTCCGCCACAACCACTGCCGATCGCCGAACCAGAGTTCCGCGATCTTGCCGCCGAGCGCGGGAATCAGGACCACACGTGCGTTGCCCCCGCGCAGCTCGACGCTGCCAAACGACGGCGGGGGTGACGAGGTGGCCAACCGGCCTACCGCACGTCGGCTGGGTCGATTCCCCGCGTCGCGAAGACGCGGGCGATGGCATCGCCGATCTTGTTGTTCGGCGTGCTCGCGCCGGCGGTGAGCCCGACGTTCACCGGGCCAGTGCCCAGCCACCCGAGCGTTTCCACCTTTTCGCCGGAGAGCGGATCGCGCGAGAGAATCGCCCCGCGCGCCGGGTCGATGCACAACGCATCCTCCACGTGATACGTGCGCACCTTCTCGGCGCAGAGCGCGGCGAGCGACAGCGTGTTGCTCGAGTTGTAGCCGCCGATCACGAGCATCACGTCGGGCGGGCTCTCCAGCAGCGCGTTCACCGCGTCCTGCCGGTCCTGCGTCGCACTGCAGATCGTGTCAAAGGTCCGGAAGTTCGCCTTGCGGTATTCCTCGCCCTTGGCGGCGGCCATGGCGCGCCCCACCTCCTCCCCGATCGCCAGCGACTCGCGCGCGAGCATCGTCGTCTGGTTGGCCACGCCGATGCGCTGCAGGTGCACATCCGGATCGAAATGCGCGCTTGCCGCCCGTCCATACTTCGCCAGGAATGCCGCGCGGTCGCCGCGCCCCGCGAGGTACTCGGTCACGTCGTGCGCCTCGTCCATGTTGCGCACCACCAGGTACGTGCCCCCCGGGAATTTCTCCACCTGCGACGCCGTGGCGCGCGTCTCCTCGTGGTAGTACTTGCCGTGGATGAGCGACGTGAACCCGTCGCGCGCGTACACCTCCACGCGCTTCCACACGTTGAGCACCGACCCGCAGGTCGTGTCCACCACCACGCATCCCTTCTCGCGGAGGGTCTGGAAGTCGGTGATCGTGACGCCAAACGCGGGGAGGATCACCACGTCCTCCGACCCGATGCCGGAGTAGTCGAACCCGCCGGGGCCCGGCATGAGGATCTCGATCCCCATTTCCTGCAGGCGCTGGTTCACGTGGGGATTGTGGATGATCTCGCCCACCAGCACGACGCGACGCCCCGGGAACTTGTGGCGCGTCTGGTAGGCGTACTCCACAGCCCGCTCCACGCCGTAGCAGAAACCGAACTCGCGGGCGAGCCGCACCGTCACGTCGCCGACCGTGAGCTGGTAGTCCCGCGCCCGCAGCAAGTCCACGATCTGGCCGGTGTAGTCGGCCGAGAGCGTCGCCTCGACGTCCTGCTTGAGGCCAAAACCCTTGCGGAAATAGGTGGCGTCGGGGGCGTTCATGCCCGAAATCTAGTGGACACCAACGGGTTCTGGGGGATAGTCTCTAGGGGATGAGCGAGCACTTTGACCTCGTGGTGGTGGGCGCCGGCCCTGCAGGGGAGAAGGGAGCGGCGCAGGCCGCGTATTTCGGCAAGAAGGTCTGCCTGATCGAGCGCGCCCCCAAGCCGGGCGGCGCGGCCGTCAACACCGGCACCATTCCCGCCAACACGCTGCGCGAATCGGCCGTCCTGCTCTCCGGACTCCGGCGCAAGGGCATGTACGGGGTCGAGTTCCACGTGCAGTCGGAACTGTCCGTCGCCGACTTCATGCAGCGCGAAAGCGAGGTCAAGGAGAGCGCCTGGCGCGACATCGAGGAGAACATCGCCCGGCACCAGATCACCGCGCTCCAGGGGACGGCGCGCTTCACGAGCCCGCAGGCCGTCGAGGTCACGCGCCACGGCCAGGCGGCGCGCAGCATCACGGGCGACATCTTCCTCATCGCCACCGGCGCCCACCCCTGGCGTCCGTCGCACGTGCCGTTCGACGGCTCGGTCATCGTGGACAGCGCCGACGTCCCCACGATGCAGACCATCCCGGCGCGCCTCATCATCATCGGCGCGGGCACCATCGGCTGCACCTACGCCTGCATCTTCGCGGCGCTCGGCGCACAGGTCACCATCGTGACGTCGCGAGAGCGCCTCCTGGCGCAGTTCGACCATGAGGTCGGCGACGCCCTGCGACAGGAGATGACCCGCCGGCTCGGCGTGCAGGTGCACCTCGACCAGGAGGTCACCCGCATCGATGCGCAGGCCGGGCTCGGCTACGTCACCGTCGCCGACGGCACGACCATGGTCGCCGAGTGCGTGCTGTACTGCGCCGGCCGTGAGGGGGCCACTGAGCAGCTCGGGCTCGAGAACGCCGGCATCGCCACCAACGAGCGCGGGTTCATCCGCGTCGACGAGCGGTATCGCACCAGCACCACCAGCATCTACGCCGCGGGTGATGTCATCGGCTACCCCGGACGGGCGTCCACCTCGATGGAGCAGGCGCGCGTCGCGATGTGCCACGCGTTCGGACTGCGCTACAAGCAGGCCGTGTCGTCGGTGGTGCCGTACGGCGTCTGGACGATCCCCGAGGTGGCCAGCGTGGGGATGTCGGAATCGGAGGCGCGCGCGCGGGGCATCGCCTGCGAGATTGGCCGGGCCGACCTGCAGCACAACGCCCGTGGACAGATTCTCGGTGAGACGACGGGCTTCGTGAAGCTGATCTTCAACGCCGAGGACCAGCAGCTCCTCGGCGCGACGATCTTCGGCGAGGGCGCCTGTGAGATCATCCACGTGCCCAGCGCCGTGCTCGCCCACCAGGGCACGCTCGACTACTTCATCCAGGCCGTCTTCAACTATCCGTCGATGACGGAAGCGTTCAAGTACGCCGCCTACGACGGCCTGCAGCGGCTGCAGCGGCGCATCGCCGCCGCCGGCGGACTCGCCAGCGGCCGCTAGCGGCGGTCAGCCCGCCTCGACGTACCGCGCGATCTTCTCGCGCACGTCGGCGGGGAGCGGGTACTTCGCCATCGTGTCCTTGTGGACGCAGACGACCGTGAGCGTGCCGGAGGCGCGGTGCACACGGTCACCCTCGCGGTACACCTCGAAGCGCATCGTGAGCGACGTCTCACCGACCCGCGAGAACCAGGCCTCGATCTCCACCGCCTCGTCCATGTGCGCGGGGGAGTGGAATTCCAGCTGCAGCGCCTTGCGTGGCAGCCAGACGCCGCCCGTCTTGCGCAGCGTCTCGTAGGGCAGGCCGCAATCGCGGAACATCTCGTGCTCCGCCACCTCGAACAGCCGCAGGTACGTGCTGTAGTGGATGATGCCGAGGGGGTCGCAGTCGGACCAGCGGACACGATCTTGAATCGAGAAACGAGGCATGAGGGCGGGGTGCGGGGGGTGTGGTGCGGAGGGATGAGTGGAGGGAGGAGTGCAGGGCAAGGAGAGCACTCGCCCCTCCTCACCCCGTACTTCGCTCGTCCCTCCGCACCAAACCCCCGTACGCCGCCCCCGTCCCTCCGAACAGTGTCGCCTGCAGCACCGGCGCCATCGCATACGCCAGCAGCGTCTCGTACGCGGCCTGCCGGTCTACCAATCCGTCGGTCAGGATGCCCACGGCGCCGGCGCCGTGCTTGATGTTCGTCGTCCCAATGAGCCGGTCGATGGCGTGACCCAGCTCCTCGCCGCCGCGGATCAACTCCGCCACGACGTCGGGGAGCGGCATCGACAGCGAGCCGCCCACGTGCGCGGCGCCGTCGCGCGTCACGACGACCGCCCACGCGCAGGTGCGCATGCCCTCCGGCGCTTCCACCACGCCCCCCTCGATGCCGACGCCGAGGTCGGCGTCGAGTGCGGCGCGCGCGGCGCGGGCCCGATTGGTCGCGCCGGCGATGGTTTGCGCGTCGCCCACCGGCTGGTCGGGAACCAGCGAGGCCACGGCGATGCCGTCCACGTGCGTCCGCGGCTCGAGACGCTGAAAGACCGCCCGGGTGGCGGCCAGCTTCACGGGGTTGGTCGACCCGACGGCGACCCGATGGATGTTGGTGAGCGGCACGGCGTGTAAGTTAGGCGCACGATGCCTCGCGCGAGAACTCCGTTCGCCGCCGGCCGCCTGTGGCTCGACTTCGTCAACACCGACGAGGCGCCGCGCCACGCCCAGGGCGACGCGCTCGTCTCCTTCGATGGCTACCTCGCCTGGCTCGAAGGAGCCGCGCTGCTCGACGCCGCACGCCGCGCCGCGCTCCAGCGCCGCGCACTGGAGCAGCCGGCCAGCGCCACCGCCACGCTCCACGAAGCCCGGCGCATTCGCAGCGCGCTGCGCCCGCTGGCCGAACGGGGCGTGCACGCATCCGAGCGGGAGCGTCAGGCAGCCGTGCTGGAGATCAACCGGGTGCTCGGACGCTCCACCGGCGTGCGGCGCATCGAACACGACGCCCGCGATGGCTCGTTCAACCGGACGTTCGTGCCGGCGGGCGACGCATTTGCCGCCCTCGTCATTCCGGTGGTGGAGAGTGCCGCCGACACGCTCGTCACCGGTGAACTCACCCGGGTGCGCCGTTGCGCCGCCGAGCCGCCGTGCCCGCGCGTCTTCCTCGACACGAGCCGCAGCGGGCGGCGCCGCTGGTGCGACATGCGCACCTGTGGCAATCGCGCAAAGGCCGCCCGTCACCGGGCGGCCTCGCGAACCAGCCGGCGGAAACCGCCGGCGGACTAACGAGCGCGGATGTAACCCATTGCCTCGGCGTATGCGCGCAGCCGGCCCTGCAGCAGGCGGCGTCCGCGGAACAGGCGCGACTTCACCGTTCCCTCCGGCACGCCCAGCACGCGCGCGATCTCGGCGTAGCGCAGGCCGTGCACGTCGCTCATCACGAGCGCGCTGCGATACTCCTCCGGGAGTTCGCCGATGGCACGCACCACATCCTCGTCGATGAACGAGTCGTAGAACGTCGCCTCCGGGTTCTCGTCGGCCGCCGGCTCAAGGCGGTTGAAGCCGTCCTCGGTCTCCGGCATCGGCACTTCACGCGCATCGATGCGGCGCTTGCGGCTTACAAAGGCGTGGTAGAGGATCGTGAACATCCAGGCCCGGATGTTCGATCCGATCTGGAACTGCCGCCAGCGTTCGAACGCGCGCAGCATCGTGTCGCTGACGAGATCTTCGGCTTCCTCGCGGACCTTGGTCAGCTTGAAGGCGAAGCTGTACAGCGCGTCCATCTGCGCGAGCGCTTCCTGGTCGAAGCGCGCCGGACGCTCATTCAGGGGGGAGGTGCCGGTTCCAGTCTCAAACGCCGCTCTAGCCATCATCGTCGCCATGTTCTCTCCAACACGGTTCAGTTGAGAGAGAATCTAGGTGAATTCGGCGTTCTTGTCAATACCGTGTCTAGCTTTCTTGGCAAAATTGCTGGACAGAAGTCGTAGAGAACGAGATAATCGGCTAAGTCTATTTGCCCCTTCGCTTTCCGCGACCAGACGGGGACCCCGGGCGATGCCGCCCGCCGCCGGTGGGCTCACCGCCTCCGGGTCCGCGCTTCCATGGGCCGCCTCCACGAGAATCACCACCGCGCGCGCCGCCACCGCGCGCGTCACCGCCGCGTCCGCCAAAACCGCCGCGGCCTCGCGCGCCCTTTCGGTCGAAATCGCGACCCCCGTTTCGTCCGCGATCATTGCTCCGCGACCGCTCGTCGTCCGTGAACGGATCGTCGAGTCGATCCTGCAACTCGAGCAGCGTTGCCGCCTTCACCGCGCCGCGCACGCCGCGCATCACCGTGAACCGCAACGGACGGTCGAGCTCGGGCAGCTCTTCCGCGACGAGCGTGCGGGCGACTTTCTCCGGCAGGCGCAGGCGCGCTACGCCCGTGACGCCATTGGTCGTCTCCTCGACGTCGTAGTCGATGGGCACCGCGCGGTCGCGCACCTCCACGGCACCGGGGAGCGCCATCAGCCGCTCGCGCTGGGCGCGCGGCACGAACTCGTCGGGGTCAAGCGTCGCCCGCACCGCGCGCCACTCCTGCACGTCGCGCACGCCGGCAATGGTGCGCTCGTACCACGCGGTCAGCTCGGCCAGCCCAAGTCGCGGCGTCGTGCCGCCGCTCCGCCGCCATGCCTCGCGCACCTCCTCGATCGCCTGACGATTGCGCTGCACCGACTGATGATGCGCCTCGCCGCGCGCCATCGCCTCGGCCAGGATCCGCCGCGCCTCCACCTCGAGTCCAACGGGGAAGTCCTGCACCGGGTCGCGCTCGCGCGACAGCTCGAAGCCGAAGAACGTGACGCGGCGCTCGAGCGCGAGCGGCGCCTGCTTGTGGCGGCCGTCGAACGTCAGCGCCGGCGCGTGCGCCGTGGCGTACCGCCGCACGAGGTCCTTCGGCAGCTGCGTCCCCTCCACCGCGGCGCGCGGCACGCCCCAGCGGTCGGCGAAGTAGCGGAGCGTCCCCGCGATGGCGCCCCACGTGCCGCACACGCTGGTCTTCGACACGCGTGCCTCGTCGCCCCACGCCGTCTGCTCGTCAATCACGAGGTCGAACGGCATCACCTGCGCGAGCAGCTCACGGAATCGCCGATCCACCTCGGGGGTAACCTGCGGCATCCGCGTCGGCAGGTTGAGCCCCGTCGCCCGATAGATGCTGGCCATCGCGAGCGCCGCATCCTCCAGCGCCTTCACCAGCACGCCGCGGCGCTCGGCCCACGTCCCCACGCTGTCGTCGAACAGCTGCCGCGGCAGGCCGTACACCTCGCCCAGGTAGCCGCATCGCGTGTACGCCTCGGCGTAGACGTTGTACGCCGTGAGGTGGTCGCTCCCGGGGACGATGAGCCCCGACAGGTCGCGGTCCTCGCGCGTCATGCGGTGCAGGCTCTCGATGCTCGCCATCACCGCCACGTAGGGCAGCAGCTCGTCGTCGCAGTGCACGAGCAGCTCGGCCCACGGCCGGTCCACCGGCATCGCCTCGACCTTGCGGCCGTACACGGTGAGCTTGCCCTGCTCCACGATGCCGCGCTCCTCGAGGAACTCGAGCGCGCGGCGATAACTGAGCTTGTCGAGCGGCACCGGCAGTTCCAGCTCGTCGGCGCGCACGCCCAGTGCCGCGCAGGTGAGCGCCACGCGCTCGCTGTCGCCGGCCAGCTGGAACTCGGGCTCGGTCGGCCGCAGCCCGGCGAACTGGATGTCGC
This sequence comes from uncultured Gemmatimonas sp., assembly GCA_964416005.1. GTDB lineage: Bacteria > Gemmatimonadota > Gemmatimonadetes > Gemmatimonadales > Gemmatimonadaceae > PNKL01. The sequence goes on along the minus strand of CAYQCP010000033.1, from coordinate 11,294 downwards.
GGTCGCTCAGGATGAAGACGCGCCCGCCGGCGACCCGCCCGTGCACGCGCCCCGCCATCTGCAGGATCTCGTTGGCGCCGAGGTGCAGGCGGGTCAGCACGTTCTTGCCGCGCTCCACGAGGTTCGTGAAGCGCGTGTCGTCGATGACCACCGTGTCGAGCCCCTGCACGTTGAGGGCGCTCTGCCCGGCGGCGGTCATGGCGAGGAGGAACGGCTTGGGCTCCTGCCCTTCCAGGAACGGGCGGATCACCCGAATCGGCTCGCCGCCGTGGTAGAACGCGACGTTCATCCGCGGAAAGCGATCCTGCACCAGCGCCGCCGCCTGCTCGACGCCGGCGCGCGTCGGCAGGAAGACGCCGACGCCGCGCTTCTCCTTGGTGACGCGCTGCAGGAACTTGTCGTCGAGGAAGTCGAGCGGCTTCTTGCGAATGACCTCGACGACGGCGGCCTTCGCCGGATCGAACGCGCTGCTCTCGATCACCTCGGCAGCGACGAGGTAGCGCGCGTAGAACGCCGGATCCACGGTGGCCGACAGCCAGATGTACCGGCACCCGACGCGCTTGCCGAGGGCGAGGCACAGCTCCAGTTCGGCGGACGTCTGGTGGATTTCGTCCACCACCAGCGTGTCCTGCGGCCGGATGTCGCCATCCTGGAACCAGCGCCGCGCGATGCCCGTGGTGACGATGATGACGTTCCAGGTCGGCGTCTCCGGCGTCGCCTCGCGCTCGCGGTTGATGACGCCCACGCGCAGGTCGCCGGTGGCGAGCATGATCTGGGCGATGGGCTTGATGCTGAGCGTCTTGCCCGTCCCCGTGCCGGCCACGATGCCGAAGCCCGGACGGTGCCCGGCGCGCTCCCCCTCCGCGGTGAGCCGCGCGGCGAGTGTGCGCAGGCGCTCGCCGTGGCTCTTCCAGAGCACCGTCTCGATGTCGAGCGTGAAGGCCAGTTCGATCGTCTCGCACGCCGCGCGGGTCGGGGCGATGACGATGATGCGTCCCCCGGTCCCGCTGCGCACGAAGGTGTCGTGATCGCGCGGGAGGTACGGGTCGGTGACGGGGCGCAGGGGCTGGTTTACTGCGGCTTCTCCGGCTTGCGTTTGACGGGCTTCACCGCCGTGTCAGGCACGCGGTCCGGCGTGCGACCGCGCGGATCCTCGCGCACCTGGACCGGGCGACCGCCCGGCTGCAGCGCCTCTGTCTGCCGGGCATCTGCCGGTCGCGGGTCGGGGGCAAGCTGCCGCACCGGGGACTGTCCTGAACGCCCCGCGAACGGACGCAGCTCCATGGACTCGCCGCGGAGCTGCGGGCCGAAGACCACCGCGGCATTGGACGGCCGGTTCCGGATCGCGCTGGCGCAGTCGGTGGGCGCGGGCTGCTGCGAGGCCGGCACGCCGCTGATCCAGAGCCGGCAGAGCCCGGCCGGCGGCGTGAAAGAATCCGGCATGCGCGACGATGGCACGCGCGACTCCTGCGCCGCAGCAGCGGACGACAGGAGCAGAACCGGCAAGAACCAGGACAGGCGCTTCAGAACTGCCTCCAGAATGGGCGATGGTCCGCCCTACGGACGATCCAACCTGCGGCGGCGCTATCTCGATGAATCATACCCGGCGCGCACGTTCCTGATCCACCCGCGCCCCAGCCAACTCCCCCGATCAATCCCCGAACGAGATCCCGATCCGCCGCGCGGTGCGCATGATGTCGTGCGCCGGGTCCACCCGCTTGAGCGTCTGCAGCGCCTCCGTCAGCGGGATCGGCACGATGTGCGGCGTCTGCAGCGCCACCATGTGCCCCCACTTGGCGTTGGCCACCGCCTCGGTGGCCGCGCCGCCGAACCGCGTCGCCAGCAGGCGGTCATACCCAGTGGGCATCCCCCCGCGCTGGAGGTGTCCCAGCACCAGCGACCGGCACTCCTTGCCCGTGCGCGCCTGGATGGCCTTGGCGATGCGGTCCGCCACGCCCCCGACCCGCCGCGCCTGCCCCGGCATGGACTCGCCAAGCGATCCCTGCTCGCCTTCGAACGGCACGCCTTCGGCGACCACGACGATCGCGAACTTCTTGCCCTGGGCGTCGCGCTTCATGATGTGGGCGCACACCTTGTCAATGTCGAACGCGATCTCGGGAATCAGAATCACGTGTGCCTGGCCCGACACGCCGGAGTGGAGCGCGATGAAGCCGCAGTCGCGCCCCATGACTTCGAGCACCAGCACGCGGTCGTGGCTCGACGCCGTCGTGTGCAGCTTGTCGATCGCCTCCATGGCAGTGGTGACCGCGGTGTCGAAGCCAAAGGTCGTGATCGTGCCGCTCACGTCGTTGTCGATGGTCTTCGGCACGCCGACGATGCGCACGCCCTTCTCGAAGAGCCGCTGGGCGATAGCGAGCGACCCGTCGCCGCCGATCGTGATGAAGGCCTCGATGCCGAGGTTGCGCGCGTTCTCGATCAGCTCGTCCGAGCGGTCGACCTCGAGGTACGAGCCATCGCTCTGGCGCACCGGGTAGTGGAACGGGTTTCCGCGATTCGTCGTGCGGAGGATCGTGCCGCCCAGGTGGGCGATGCCCCGCACGCTGTCGGCGGTGAGCGGAATGACCTCATCCTCGCCCAGCAGGCCCATGTAGCCGCGCTTGACGCCGAGGACGTGCCAGCCCCGGTCGACTGCCGACATGACGGCGGCGCGGATGACCGCATTCAAGCCCGGGGCGTCTCCGCCGCCGGTGGAAATGGCGATTCTCATGAATTCAGAAACTGAAGGGAGTCACCCAGCGAGGGAAGACCGTCGAATGAGGTCGAGCACCTCGCCCGGCTGGGGATGCCGGCCGAGCCTGGATTTCTCGAAGACGAGCGTGTCATTGACGGACACCTCGAAACGGCCGCCGCCGCTCGGCTGCAGCGACACCTCGGCCTCCGGAAACGTCTCGCGAATCGCGGCCGCCAAACTGACGGCCCGGGGTTCGTAGTTTCAGATGACGCAGAATTCGATGTTGACGCGCATGGCACCTCCCGTGTGGGCGGAATCTAGGGCGCGGCTAGGGCCCCGGCACCCCGCGCGGCTAGGGCACCGGCACCCCGCTCGCGGCGGCGAGCCGCCTGATCAGCGTGTCCTGCCTGGCGACGACCTGCACGAGCGAGTCCACCGTCGTCGAGTTCATCGCAATCTGATCCTGCATCGCGACCAGGGCGTCGGACACCTGCGCGAGCTGCTCGGCGATGGCCGCATCTGCGGTTGGGGAACGGCATCCGGCGGCGAGGACCAGCAGGGCGAGCGCCCAGCGACGGCGCGATCCGGCGAGCGGCATGACGAGTCTCCGTGTGACGCGTGCGAGGCCGGCCGCAGCGCGGGCAATCCTTTGCCCCCATGGGCATTCGCGTGGTGATACCGGCCGGCGCGATGCCCCCAAGATGTGCGGTGTTCACCCGTCGCGCACGTCCGGCGGGGATGCCCCCGGAGGCCACGCATGCGCCGCGCCCATACGCTGCCCGAACTCGTCCTCACGCTCGCCCTGCTGGCGATCGTCGCGGCCACCGCCGTGCCAGCGCTTGCCGCGACGACGGCGCGCTGGCAGGTGCGCGCCGCCGTCGCCGACCTCGTCAACACGCTCGTGCTGACGCGCGAGGCGGCGCTCGCCCGCGGCGCCGTGGCGACGTTCGTCGTGGATGCGGCGCGCGGCGAGGTGACGGTGACCTGCGCCGGCGACACTGTCGCCCGCCGCGCCGTCGGCGCGCGGCATGGCGTCACCCTCGCCGCCAGCAGCGACTCCGTGCGCTACGCCCCCGACGGCGTCGCGACGGGCGTGTCGAATACCACGATACTCGTCGTGCGCGGCGCCCGCATTGACTCGGTCGTTGTCTCGCGGCTGGGGCGAGTGCGATGGAGCCAATAGAGAGAGACAACAGAGAGACAACAGAGAAACAACAGAAAGACAACAGAGGCCTCGCTCGCCAAGCCGGGCCTCTGTTGTCTCTCTGTTGTCTCTCTGTTGTTTCTCTGTTGTTTGTCTGTTGTCTCTCTTCGGGACCTTTAGGTCCCGAAATCGTACCCAGTAACTGATATTCTAGGTATTTCCTGGTTAATCGTCCGCTCAATCGTCTTGACCATCGCGATCTCGTCGGCGCACATGAAGGTGTAGGCGTCGCCCGTGGACGCGGCGCGGCCGGTGCGGCCGATGCGGTGCACGTAGTCTTCGGCCTGCTGCGGCACGTCGTAGTTGATCACGTGCGTGATGCCCGAGATGTCGAGCCCGCGCTGGGCGATGTCGGTGGCCACGAGGACGCGCGTCTTGCCTTCCTTGAAGCGCTGCAGCGCCGACTCGCGCTGGCCCTGCGTCTTGTCGGCATGCAGTGCGTCGGACTCGATGCCCTGCTCGGCGAGGTGCTGCACCACGCGGTCCGCGCCGTGCTTGGTGCGCGTGAAGACGAGCACCGAGTCCATCTCCTTCTGCTTGAGCAGCTCGGCGAGCAGCTCGGTCTTCCGCTGCTTCGGCACGGGATAGACGAAGTGCTTCACCGTCGTCGCGGCGCTCGACCGGCGTCCCACCTGCACCACCACCGGCTTGCGCAGGTACTTGCGCGCCAGCGCCTCCACCTCGGGCGGCATCGTGGCGCTGAAGAGCAGCGTCTGCCGATACGGATGGATGGTGGCGACGATGCGCTGGATCTGCGGCGCGAACCCCATGTCGAGCATCCGGTCGGCTTCGTCGAGCACCAGCACCTCGAGCTCGTCGAAGTTGACGTTCTGCTTCTCGAGGTGGTCGATCAGGCGCCCGGGCGTCGCCACGATCACGTCCACTCCGCCGCGCAGGGCGGCCACCTGGATCTCGTAGCCCACGCCGCCGTACACCGACACGACCTCGAGCCCGGCATACTTGCCGTACTTGCGGAAGCTCTCCTCCACCTGCTGGCAGAGCTCGCGCGTCGGCGTGAGGATGAGCGCGCGCGTGCGGTGCGGGCCGTCGAGCAGCCGCTCGATGATCGGAATCGAGAAGCCGGCGGTCTTGCCCGTCCCCGTCTGGGCGAGCCCCATGAGGTCGCGCCCCTTCAGCGCGAGCGGAATCGCCTGCCGCTGGATGGGAGTCGGCAACGTATACCCGGCGTCGGCAATCGCCCGCAGCACGGTCTCGTGCAACCCAAGCTCGGCAAAGCCTCCGCCGTCGCTCGCGCTGGCGATCGCCTCCGCGTGCGCGAGACTGACGCTCTCCGCTTCAGCGGGGGCGTTGGCAATGAGGTCCTTCGGCTGTGGTACGCCGGCGGCGTCCGCCGCGGCCCGGCCCTTGCCGCGCGCACCGGTCCGGCGCGCAGGGGCCGTCTTCTTTTTGTTCGTAGTCACTCCCGCAACCTAATGGGCGCCGACGGCACCCGCTACGCGCGTCCCCTGCGCAAACTCAACGAGCAACCGACCAACCTCCTCCGCGGCCTCGACTTGCGGCAAGTGCCCGATGCGCGAGAGCACCACGAGGCGTCCCCCCTTTACGAGCTTCACGCGCGCCGCGATGTCCACGGGGCGCACCACCGCATCATGCGTCCCGAAGACGACCAGCGTGCCGTGGGGAAGCTGCGTGAGCTGCACGCTGGAGTGCAGCTGGAAATCGAACTCCTTCAGCGTGCGCAGCAGCGCGCGGTAGATGCCGGGCCGGGCATACGGGGCCAGCAGTTCTGCTTCATCGCGAGCCGTCCAGCTTCCATCGGGGCCGTAGACATCGCCCAGCACAATTGTGGCGGCGGCGCGTGAGGCGAACGGCCTCGCGAGCGGGGCAAGTTGATCGGGGACGTACCGGAGCAGGCGCAGGCGGTCGGGCACCAGTCCAAAGCCCGCCGGCGCGAGAAGCGCCAATCGGTTGATCCGCTCCGGCTGCTGCCAGGCCATCTCAGCCGCGATGGCGCCGCCCATCGAGTGTCCAACCACCGGCGCACGGGTGACATCGAGCGCGTCCATCAACTGCCAGAGGCGGCGGGCGTACCGCTCGCGGGTGTATTCGCCAGTTGGAAACTCCAGCTGACTGAACCCGTGTCCCGGCAGGTCCGGCGCGATGGCGTGAAAGCCGGCCGCGGCGAGGATGGGCAGCGTGAATCGCCATTGATAGGCGGACGCGCCGAATCCGTGCACCAGCAGGATGGGCGGCGCGTGCGCGTCACCGCTCTCGACGAGCCGCAGGCGCGTCCCGTCGGCCAGCGCGACCTCGCGCGCCGTGCACCCGACGTACCCGTCCGGAAAACAGGAGGGCCGGGTCACGAGCACCGGCCCCCAGTCCCCACGGTGCGGCCCGCGAGCGTCACACGAGCTCGATGGGGCGACCCAGCAGCCGCGCGATCAGCCCGATGCGGAAGGTGACGTCCGTCCAGCGCTCTTCGCCCGACGCATGCACTTCGAGCGGGAAGAACGGCCAGACGAACGGATTCGTCGTCTTGGGCGTCGCCATTCCCTTGTGCGGGTGCCAGATGCCGTCGCGGCCGCAGTCATCGACAAACCGCTCGAACAGCTTCGACCAGCATTCGTTGCGCCGCAGGAAGTTCAGGCGGGCCATCGTCTCGAGCCACGCGAGCGCCATCGGGATGTCGGCGTCCACCGCGTTGCGGTGCGGCAGCATGTCGCCGAGCACCAGCAACGGCACGTGCAGGTGCTTCCTGCCGACGATCTGGATGGCTTCCTGACGTGGCAGGGGACGCGTGAGGTACTCGTACAGCGTCTCCATGGACGTGTAGTACTCGCTGCGGAACAGCGGCATGTGCGCGAGCATCTGCAACGCGTAGACCGACGGCGGCGACGCCTCGGCGGCAAGCACCTGCTGGTTGCCGACGCGCACCCACGGCTTCTGCCCAAGCGGCGAGTCGAGGAAGTCCGTGATCCGCTCGAGCGTCCGGCGCGCCAGGCCGCGTACGCGCGGGTCCGACTCGAACCCCGCCTGCGCCAGCGTCGCACCGGCCGCTTCGCGCAGCAGCCGGCGATGGTGCGCCGCGACCTCCGGCTCCAGCGACTTGCCCGGCTTCGGCTGGTACTCGTACAGCTGCGCCGCGTCCTCATCCTCGGCGAGCAGGCGGAAGAGCGAGCGGCGCGCCTGATACACGGCCGGCGAGTCCTTGTCCCAGCCGCACTCGAGCAGGCGGCGCACGGCGTTGATGCTGCCGAGCCCGTCTATCCCGCCCTTCGACGGGAGGGCGAGCATCGCGCCATTCCACGTGCCGTCGTAGGACTGCCGCACGGCAATCTCGACCGCGGGTCGGTGGAAATACGGCGTGTTGGCGTACGACGCAGGCAGATGGTCACCGATCTTCGCCACCTCGGTCACGGCGCGATACTGGATCGGGAGCGCCGCATGCTCGAGGATCCAACCGAGCGGAAAAACCACCGGCGCCGGTGGCGGCGGTGGTGGCGGAAAGAGCGGAACGGTTGGAATAACCGGTGAAGTCAACGCTCGAAACTCCTTTCTAACTTATTGGCATTATTGGACATAGCCACATTCCTCGGCCGAGCCCTGCCAAAGATTGCGTAACTATACTCCTTTTGACGCAAAACGCCAGAGTAAGTGACGCATCTTCCCGCCTTGAAAGCAGGTGAGCGCGAGCGAGAATCTCAGTGATGCGCGGTGAGTTCCTCGATCTGGCCGGCCATCGGCTCTACTACTACGCCGCCGGCACGCGCGGCGCCGGGGAACCCGTGCTCTTTCTGCATGGCTTCCCCACGTCGTCGTATCTCTGGAACGACGTCGTGCGGTTGATGCCCGCGGGATACCGCCTCATCGTGCTCGACCAGCTGGGCTACGGTCGCAGCGACCGCCCCGGCGGCGCCGCCGTCACCGTCTCAGCGCATGCCCAGCGCGCGCTTGCCGTGCTCGATGCACTGCAGGTGCCGGAGGTCTGCCTCGTGGGACACGACCTCGGCGGAGCGGTCGCACAGTGGATGGCCGTGAACGCCCCGCATCGCGTGACCCGCATGGCGCTTGTCAGCAGCGTGGGGCTCGACGCCTGGCCGCGCTGGCGCACGCGCGCGGCGCGCGCGCTCTTCGGCGTCGCACGACGGTTACCGGCGCCGCTGCTGGCCGGCGAAGCGTACGCTTCGCTGCTGCGCGGCTTTTCCGACCGCGACGAGGGCCGGCATGCACTCGATCATTTCCTGCGCCCCTTCGCGCAGAACGACGGGCGCGACGCGCTGCTCGCCCATCTCGCGGCGCAGCGACCGGACGAGACGGCATCCCTGCCGCTCGCTTCCGTGCGCGCGCCGACGGCTGTCGTACACGGTGCCGGCGATCCCTTCGTTCCGGTCGCCCTGAGCTTGAGGTTGCAGTCGGCCATTCCCGGCGCCACGCTCGAGATCGTTGCCGAAGGCGCTCATTTCCTGCCGTTGGACGCGCCCGATCGCGTGGCCACGGCGGTGGCCGGACTGCTCACGCGCTAGTCAGCGGCGATTGGTCCAGAGCAGAATGACAAGGCAGGCCTGGGGATCGTCGTACTGCGGCGGGATTGACCCGCGCCCCCGGAACACTTCGATGCCCCAGAGCATCGACGGCATGTAGTCGTTGAGGCCCACGAACCGGCCGTTGGTCGACGTCTCCATCTTGATGCCGTCGACGAAGACGATCGCCTTGGAGCCGGAGCCCATGCCGCAGCGGGGAGAGCGGAGTTCGTCGTAGCCGAACCCCTGGTACGTCGTGATGCCGGGCGCCCGCGCGATGAGATTCGCCGTGCGTGCCAGGTGCGCATTCTCGATGTCGACGCGATCGAGAAAGGTGCCCAGCCCGACGCGCCGCCGTTCGACGAAACCGTCGATCCAGTGCGGGCGGAAGTTCTTGAGCGCCTTCGCCGATTCGAGCACGACCACGGCGGGCAGGGCCTGCGCCGCGCGGTTCATCTGGATCGTCCCGTCCCAGAGATCGCCGGCCGTCACGGCCACGCGAAAGCGCAGCGGCACCAACCCCATCTTTCGTACGAGCACGTCATGCACACCGGCGGGCACCGGGTCGAGTTCGAAGTACCCCTTGCGGTCGGTGACCGCGCGCACGCTGTCGTCGAGCAGCACCTCGACGTCCTCGATCCCCTTCTTGTCCAGCGCGACAATCCGTCCCGACACGATGGCGGGATGCGCCGTGATCTCCGCCTTCGGCACCGGCTGCTGTGCGCCGAGTGGCGAGACGACGAGGCCGGTCACGAGGCCTGGGACCAGGCCCGTGACCGGGCACGCGACGACGCCACCCACGACCACCCCGCCAACGGCGGTCACAACTCGGCGAACGTGCGCCAGGTGCTTGAGCACGCACTCTCGAAATGGAATTCGACTCACGGGGTCCTCCCGAGGGGGGTAAGGAGCGATCGCTCGCTATCGACGGTTGGTCCAGAGCAGGATGAGCAGGCAGGCGTTGGGATCGTAGAATCCGGCCGGGAACGTGTCGCGTCCCTTGAAGATCTCCACCGCCCAGAGTCGCTCCGGCGGGTAATCCCGCAGCGTCATGAACCGGCCGGTCACCGACGTTTCCGTCTTGAAGCCGTCCACGTAGACGATGCCGGTGCTCGCGGTGCCAAAGCCGCTGCCGCAGCGGTTCACGTTGAGCTCGTCCCACCCCATGCGCGCATGCGCGGTGATGCCGGGTGATGTCGCCACCAGGCGGCCCGTCGTCGCGAGCCGCGAATTCTCGATGTCGTTGCGGTCGAGGAACGTGCCCATGCCGGCGCGCCGACGCTCGAGAAAGCCGGTCAGCCACGTCGGTCGGAAGTTCCTGAAGGCCGCCGAATCGAGCACCACCACCTCGGGCAGCGATTGCGCCGTGCGCTGCATGTTGATGGTGCCCTCCCACACGTCCCCCGGCGTGACCGCCACGCGAAAACGCACCGGGCCATAGCCGATCTTCCGCACGAGCACGTCGTGCACGCCGGCCGGTGCGGGGTCGATCACGAAGCGCCCACGGCGGTCACTGAACACGCTGCGCGCATCACCGTAGACGACTTCCGCCTCTTCGATGGCCTTCTTGTCCGGACCAAGGATGCGTCCCTGGACGATGGCGGGAGGGGCGACGATCGGCGGAGCGGCCGGCTCCTGAGCCGAGAGCAGGTCGGAGAAGGCGCCGGCGGCGACCAGCGAAACCACGAGTGAACGGCAAACCGGGGCGAGTGACATCGACTGGGTTCCGTTGAATCCTGGATGTGGTACCACCCGGCGCTGGACGGGTTCCGGCGCAGCCGCCGCCGCTACCGGATCTTCTGCACTTCCTCCGCCACCTCGAGCGCGCGCTCGATCTCGGCCACGACCGCGCGTGCGTCCTGCGTCTGGAACGTCGCGTCCGACATCTGCGACTGCAATCCGCTCGAGCGCAGCTTGAGCAGGTCGTATTTCATGGTGTCGAGCACCAGCGACGCGTTGTCGAGCTGCGCCGCCACCGTCTCGCGGCGGCCGGCGAGGTCGGCCAGCGTCTGCCGCTGGCGATCGAGCAGCGTCACCCGCCGCTCCTTGTCGGGCGCCCCGTCGGGGAGCGCCCGCGCGTCGGCGAGGCGCTGGTCGAGGCGGGCGATGGCCTCCGGCGAGGCATCTTCGTCGAGCTGATGCAGCCCGCCGGCCAGCGAGATGATGCGCTCCACCAGTCCCGTCACGGTGGGCCCGATGTCAGGGAGGAGCTGCTTCTCGGACTTCGGCAGTTTCTCGAGCACATCGGCGATCGTGCGGCGCGCCTCGATCGCGTCGGTGATCGCCCGGCCGTGGCGCCCCACGAGCACCTCGCGCGGCACGTTGGCGAGCAGCGGATCCGACCCCGGCGCCGGCAGGGCGCGGACGCCGACGCCGGGCCCCGCGAGCGGTGCTCGCGCCGACTGCCCGGCGGCGCCGCGCGGGATGCGCTTGAACAGCTTGCGCAGGGGGATGTCGTCCGCCCACAGGCCCGCCACCGAGCGGAACATGCCCACGCCCATGAAGAACGCCGGCACCAGGAACCACGGCGCACCTCCGGTCGCGGCGTTGACCACGAACAGCACGCCGGTGAGGGCAGTGTAGTTCACGAGCTTGCGGCGGACGCGCCGCACGCGATCGTCCTCGCTGAGCGGCGCCGGATACAGCGCCTGCTGCAGCTGCTGGTTGGCCGCCGAGAGCGCGTCGCCGCGCAGTCCTTCGCGCGCGGCCCGCAGCTGCTCGCGCCAGGCATGCTGCTGCTCGCGCCACCGGTGAATCTCCGAGTCCTGCTCTGCCCCGGTGCGCCCGGCGCGGAAGACGCCGAACGCATTCAGCGGGTCGGCCGGCGCGCGACGCGACGACGGCACGGGCGGCAGCGCGGGGGCAGGCGGGGAAGGTGGTGCCGGCGGCGGCGCGCCGAGCGCCTCAGCCGCCCTCG
>CAYQCP010000032.1:0-35619 GCA_964416005.1 uncultured Gemmatimonas sp. | reverse complement strand
GGGAACAGGGTGTGGTGCGGGGTGCGGGGAACAGGGTGTGGTGCGGGGTGCGGGGGATAAGGACTGGGGCCGGGCGAGTAATCGCCCGGCCCCATCGCCAATCGTGATCAAAGATCGAAATCCGGAATCGTAATCCTGAGTCCAGATCCTCAATCTTGGTCTAGTACATCCCGCCCATTCCACCACCCGGCGCGGCCGGCATGGCGGGCTTCTCTTCCTTCTTCTCGACGATGACCGCCTCCGTCGTCAGCAGCAGCGCGGCGATGGAGGCCGCGTTCTGGAGCGCCGTGCGCGTCACCTTGGTCGGGTCAATGACGCCCGCGACCACGAGGTCCTCGTACGTGTCGGTGAGCGCGTTGTAGCCGAAGTTCTTGTCCTTCGACGCGCGGACCTTCTCGACGACGATCGAGCCTTCGCCACCCGCATTGTAGACGATCATGCGGAGCGGCTCTTCGACCGCGCGGCGCACGATGTCCACGCCGATCTGCTCGTCGGCATCGAGCTTGATGCCCTTGAGCGCCGACTGCGAACGGATGAGCGCGACGCCGCCGCCGGGGACGATGCCTTCCTCGACCGCCGCGCGCGTGGCGTGCAGCGCGTCCTCGACGCGGGCCTTCTTCTCCTTCATCTCGGCCTCGGTCGCGGCGCCGACGTTGATCACCGCCACGCCGCCGGCGAGCTTGGCCAGGCGCTCCTGGAGCTTCTCCTTGTCGTAGTCGCTCGTGCTCTTCTCGATGGCGACCTCGATCTCCTTGATGCGGCCCTTGATCTTGTCCTCGTCGCCATGGCCGTCGATGATCGTCGTGTTGTCCTTGTCGATCACGAGGCGCTTGGCGCGGCCCATGTCGCTGAGCACGGCGTTCTCGAGCTTGAAGCCCACTTCCTCGCTGATGACGTTGCCCTTGGTGAGGACCGCGATGTCCTCGAGCATCGCCTTGCGGCGGTCACCGAAGCCCGGCGCCTTGACGGCGGCGACCTTCAGCGTGCCACGCAGCTTGTTCACGACGAGCGTGGCGAGCGCCTCGCCCTCGATGTCCTCGGCGATGATCAGGAGCGGCTTGCCGGTCTGCGCGACCTTCTCGAGCACCGGGAGCAGGTCCTTCATCGACGAGATCTTCTTGTCGTGGATCAGGATGTAGGCGTCCTCAAGGGCGACCTCCATCTTCTCCGGATCGGTGATGAAGTAGGGCGACAGGTAGCCGCGGTCGAACTGCATGCCGTCGACCGTCTCCAGCGTCGTCTCGAGGCCGCGGGCTTCCTCGACCGTGATGACGCCGTCCTTGCCCACCTTCTCCATCGCGTCGGCGATGAGGTCGCCGATTTCCTTGTCATTGTTGGCCGAAATCGCGCCGACCTGCGAGATCTCCTTCTTGCCCGTCGTCGGCACCGAGATCTTCTTGAGCTCCTCGGTGATGGCGAAGACGGCCTTGTCGATGCCGCGCTTGATGGCCATCGGGTTCGCGCCGGCGGTCACGTTCTTGAGGCCTTCGCGGAAGATCGCCTGGGCCAACACCGTCGCCGTCGTCGTGCCGTCGCCGGCGTTGTCCGACGTCTTGGTGGCGACTTCCTTCACCATCTGGGCGCCGAGGTTCTCGAGCGCATCCGTCAGCTCGACTTCCTTGGCCACGGTCACGCCGTCCTTGGTGACCGTCGGGGCGCCGAACTTCTTCTCGATTACGACATTCCGGCCCTTCGGGCCGAGCGTGACCTTGACCGCCTCGGCCAGCTGATCGACGCCGCGCTTGAGCGCCGCGCGGGCGTCAACGTTGAAATGCAGTTGCTTCGCTGCCATGAGTATCTGCTCCGTGGTGCTTGAGGGGAGTGGCTTAGTTGACGACCGCGAGGACGTCCGACTCGCGCAGGATCAGGTAGTTCTCGCCATCGATGGTGACTTCGGTGCCGCTGTACTTTCCGTACAGCACCTTGTCGCCGACCTTCACGCCCATGGGGACCAGCTTGCCGTCCTCATAGCGACCGGGGCCCACGGCGATGATCTCGCCCTGCTGGGGCTTTTCCTTGGCCGTGTCCGGGATGTACAGACCGCCGCGCATCTGCTCGGCTTCCTCGCTGGCCTTGATGACCACGCGATCGGCGAGCGGCGCGACCTTCGACCCAGGGGTCTTGGCTGCCATGTTCGAGACTCCTCGTGCAATTGGGGGTAAGTATGTGATGACTGGTTCGCGTTGGCACTCATCTCTTCCGAGTGCTAACAACAAGCGTAAAGATATGCGAGAGTCGTGCCAACGCAAGTGACCTGCTTTCACGCCAATTGCGCGTAACTGCAATAAAGACAGTAGCTTAGATATGCCATAATTGCAGAAGGCCGACTGTCAGGTCGGCCCTCGCTCCCTGTCATTAAGGCGCCCGCGAATCGGCAGGGACTCTTCAGGTCGGCGTAGGTCCGCCCTACCCCAGCATCGCGTGCGCCATCGCGAGTCCGCGCAGCGTCAGGTCCGGCTCCAGGTGGTCGAGTTCCTTGCACAGCGGCATGAACGACGCGGCGAGCCCGCCGGTGGCGATCACCACCGGCACCTGGGGGCCCGGCCACTCGGCCTTGATGCGACGCACGAGCCCGTCGATGGCGTCGGCCGCGCCGAGCACCACGCCCGACCGGATGCACTCCTCGGTGCGCCGCCCGATGACCTTCGCCGGCGGCAGCAGTTCGGTGGCCGTCAGCTTGGCGGTCTTCCGGAACAGCGACTCCGCCGACATCTGCACGCCGGGCGAGATGACGCCGCCGATGAACCGGCCGTCGCCGGTGATGCAATCGAAGGTCGTCGCCGTGCCGAGGTCCACGACGATGCAGTCGCACTGGTGCAGGCGGCTCGCCGCCAGCGTGTTGATGATGCGGTCGGCGCCCACCGTGAGCGGTTCGTCCACGTCGAGCGTGATGGGGAGCTTGGAGCGGCCGTCCACGATCACCGCCGGCTTCCCGGTGAGGCGCGCGCACGCCTCGGCGAGCGGGCCGGTGACGGCGGGCACGACGGATCCGATGGCGGAGCCAGACACCTCGGTGGTGTCCACTCCAGACGCATTGAGCAGCGACCGCACCAGGAGATAGGCCTCATCGGGGGTGCGGCTGGCGTCGGTCGTGACGCGCCAGCGCGCCTTCACCTCCTCGCCCGCACACAGGCCGATGGTGGTTTCGGTGTTCCCCACGTCGAAGACGAGCAGCATCAGCGATCCTCCGCGAAGACGAGCGACCCGGCGCGACAGGCGACCGGACCGGACGAGGTGTCCACCATCAATTCTCCTGTCCTGCTGATCCCCGCCACAACCCCATTGGCCGGCTGGACCGCCCACCGCCCAACGCTGAGGTCGCGCGCCGCATAGCGGGACAGTTCATGCACCGTCAGCGGCCCTTCGACGGCAGCGGCCGCCCGCAGCGCGGGCAGTGCGGCGTCGAGCGCCTGCAGTCGTGATACCCCGGCGGCGAGTCCCGCGGCGCCCTGCACGTCCGCCGCCGGGATGATGTTGACGCCGACGCCGATGGCCACCCACTCCACCCGCTGGTCGCGCCAGCGCGCTTCTATAAGGATGCCGGCGAGCTTCCCCTCGCCGACGTACAGGTCGTTGGGCCACTTGAGCCGCACACGCTCACCGGCGAGCGCGTCGAGCGCCTCCGCCATTAGCAGTCCCACGCGCAACGAGAGGACGTCGAGTCCGCCCGGCGACGCGGGGCGCTCGATGAGCGTCATCCAGAGACCGACGCCAGGCGCGGACGACCAGCGCCGGCCGCCGCGTCCCCGCCCCGCCTCCTGCTCGTTGGCGAGGATCAGCGTCCCCGCCGCCGCTCCCCGCCCCGCGGCGGCGTGGGCGAGGTCCATCGTGGAGCCCACCACGTCGTGCACGTCGCACGCGGGCAGTCCGAGCCGCGCCGCCAGCGCCCCCGCGTCGAGCCCGTCGAAGCTGGCTTCACCCACGATAATAGACGAGTGCGTAGATGGCCGCGCCGAGCACAAACCGGTAGATGGCGAAGGTGGCAAAGCCGTACCGCTGGATGAAGCGGAGCAGCACGGCAATGGCCAGCCAGCTCGACACCGCGGCGAACGCGATGCCGACGAGCACCGTCGACTCGACGCCGTTGGCGAGCAGCTTCGGCACCTTGAGCACGGCGGCGGCGGCGATGACCGGCATGGACATCAGGAAGCTGAAGACGGCCGCCGACTGGCGGTCGAACGACAGGAAGCGCGCCGCCGTCATCGTGGCGCCGGAGCGCGACACGCCGGGGACGAGCGCAACGGCCTGCGCGAAGCCGATGGCCAGCGCCTGTCGCCACGTCATCTCCGAGAGCGGGCGCGTCGCCGGCGCCACGCGGTCGGCCCACCAGAGCAGCGCGCCGAAGATGATCAGCGTGGTGGCGGTGAGCGCCGGCGCGCGGAAGATCGTCTCCGCCTGCTTCTCGAAGAGCACGCCGAGCACGGCGGCCGGGATCGTCGCCACGACGATGAAGATCACGCGCTTCTCGGAGATGGTCTCGACGCGCCGCGTGGTGACGACATTGAGCGCGGAGCGCGCGAGCGCGATCCACTCGGCCCAGAAGTAGGCCACCAGTGCCACGAGGGTGCCGAGGTGCAGCGAGACGTCAAAGGCGAGCCCTGGCTCGTTCCAGCCGAAGGCCCACGGCGCCAGCGACAGGTGCGCCGAGCTGCTGATGGGCAGGAACTCGCCGAGTCCCTGCAAGGTGCCGAGCACCGCGGCCTGCCAGTTGGTGAGCTCGTTCATGCGCGCGTGGTTATGGAAGTGGCGCCGTCATCGCACGGCGTCGGCGTACAGCGACTCGTACATCGGGAGGACGCGATCGGTGGAGAAGTTGCCCGCGGCCCGCGCCACGGCGGCCGCACTCATCGCCTGCCAGCGGTCCTGATGGCCGAGCAGGTCAATCGCGGCGCCGGCCATGCCGACGATGTCGCCGACCCTGCCGAGATGTCCGGTCACGCCGGACTCCACCACCTCGGGCAGGCCACCGACGTTGTAGCCCAGCACGGGGACGCCACAGGCCTGCGCCTCGAGCGCCGACAGGCCGAAGCTCTCCTGGTCGGTGGTGAGCAGGTAGAGGTCCGCGCTCGCCAGCAGCGGCGCGACGCCGTCGATCTTGCCGAGGAAACGCACGTCGCCCTCGACGTCGAGCCGCCGCGCCTCTTCTTCGGCGGCCGAGCGGTCGGGGCCGTCCCCGACGAGGACGAGCACCGACGGAATCTCGCGACGCACGGCCGCGAAGATCTGCACGACGTCGGTGACGCGCTTCACGGGGCGCATGTTGGAGATGTGCATCAGCACCTTGCGCCCCCCGCCCAGCTGCTGGCGCAGCTCGCCGTCGTACGCGCCGCGATCGAAGACGGCGGGATCGACGAAGTTGGGGATGACCTCGACGCGCCGGTTGTCGCAGCCGAAGGCACGCACCGTCTCGTCCTTGAGGTACTGCGACACCGCCGTGACGCGGTCGGACTTCTCGATGGAGAACTTGGTGATGGCGTGGTACGAGTGATCCTGGCCGACGATGGTGATGTCGGTGCCGTGCAGCGTCGTCACCACGGGGAGGTCGTGCCCCGCCTCGCGCAGCATCTGCTTGGCGAGCCAGGCGCTGGTGGCGTGCGGGATGGCGTAGTGCACGTGCAGGAGGTCGAGCTTCTGCTGCGTGGCCACCTCGTGCATGCGCACGGCGAGCGCGAGGTCGTACGGCGGATACTGGAACAGCGGGTACGACCCGATGGCCACTTCGTGGTAGACGATGCGCGGAGAGAAGACGGGAAGCCGGAACGGATGGGCGTAGGTGATGAAGTGCACCTCGTGCCCGCGCGCGCCGAGCGCGATGCCCAGCTCGGTGGCCACGGCGCCCGAGCCGCCGTACGTCGGATAGCAGGTGATGCCGATCTTCACGCCGAACGTACCTCGCTGCACCAGCGCGCGGCCGCGTCTGCCGCGCCGGCGCTGCGTGGATCAATGGGGGTCACGGCCTCCTCGGTGAGCTGGTGCCGGAACCAGGTGCGCTGCCGCTTGGCATACTGGCGCGTGGCCACAAAGATAGCCCGTTTCGCCTCGTCGAGGCTGGTCGTGCCCTGCACGACGCCGCGCAGCGCCTCGTAGCCGCAGGCGTTCCAGGCCGGGGCCGCGTCGGGCACGCGCGCCGCGAGCGCGCGCACTTCGTCCAGCCACCCGTCGTCGAGCATCTGCCCAAGCCGGCGCTCGATGCGCGGATGCAGGTCGTCGCCGGGATCCACCACAAGCCAGCGCGCGCGCCAATGCGGGGCGCGCGCCGCCTCGCGATGGAGGTCGGAGATGCGGCGGCCCGTAAGCATGGCCACCTCCAGCGCGCGCAGCAGCTGGGTGCGGCCCAGTCCGGCGCGGCACGCGTCCACGTGCGTCACCCAGCGACGCAGGGTGGCGGTATCGAGCGGCTCCAGTTCCGCCGCGAGCGCGGCGCGCCGCACCGGATCGAGCGGCGGTTCCTCGAAGAGCGGCTCGGTGAGCGCCTTCAGGTAGAGCCCGGTGCCACCGACGATGAGCACGCGCTCCACGCCGACACGGCGGATGACCTCGGCCGCCTGCGCCGCCCATGCCGCGGCGCTGTATCGCTCGGTCGGCTCGGCGAGGTCGAGCCCCTCGTGCGGCACCCGCGTGCGCTCGGCGACCGTTGGCTTGGCCGTGCCGATGTCGAAGCCGCGGTAGACCTGACGCGAGTCGGCGACGAGGATCGTGAGCCCCTGCGCCTCGGCGAGGGCGAGCGCCAGGGACGACTTGCCGGCGCCGGTGGGCCCGCAGACAATGCGCAGCAGCAACCGCTGCTCAGCGCCGGCCGAAGCGCCGCTCGAGCTCATCCCACGACACGTGGACGATGGTGGCGCGCCCATGCACGTCGTGTGCGGGGAGCGTGGTGCTGGCGAGCGCGAGGTAGAGCGCGCGCATCTCGCCGGCGGCGAGCACGTCGCCCGCCTTGACCGCCGCCTTGCACGCCACCGTCGCCGCCAGCCGCTCATGCCGCGCGTGCGCGCTCGCCTGCCGGTCACCGGTGAGCGCCTGGAGCGTGTCGCGCAGGCAGCGCTCCGCGTCGAAGCGCGGATGCGGGTGCGGCGTGGCCTGCACCAGCACCGACGCGCCGCCGAACGCCTCGGCCTCGAAGCCGAGTCGTACCAGCAGGTCCTTGTTGGCGTCGAACGCGTCGGCCTCAGCGGGCGATAAATGGAGCGTGAGCGGGAAGAGCAATCGCTGGGCCGGCGCGTCACCACGTTCCATGGCGCCGAGGAAGCGCTCGTAGAGGACGCGCTCGTGCGCCGAATGCTGGTCGATGAGTACCAGGCCATCGTTGCGCTCGAATGCAATGAACGTTCGGCGGAGTTGGAAGAGCGGTGGAACGTCTGGCTCGGGTGCAGGGGAAGGGACCAGGGTGTGGTGCGGGGGGTTGGGAACGGCAATGGAGGATTCCGGATGGTCCGGAGAGACACTCTGGTTATCGTGCGCGTCGAAGAGCGGGTTGCTCCCCGCCTCGTGCGTCGGTGCCCTGAGCACTTCCACATCCACTTCCCTTGGGAAGAACTGGACGTTCGGCGCGACGCCGGCGGTGCCGAACCAGGCGGCCGACTCTCCGGTGCCGAGGGCGCGGCGCACGGCGCGCTCGACGGCACGCTCCACGGTCCAGCGGTCGCGGAAACGCACTTCGGCCTTGGCCGGGTGCACGTTGACGTCCACATCGGTGCCGGGCAGCTCGACTTCGAGCAGCACGGTTGGGCGCACGCCGGCCGGGATGGTGGAGCGATACGCGGCTTCGGCGGCGCGCACAATGCCGGTGTCGCGCACGGCGCGGCCGTTCACCGTGACGAAAACACGGCGCGTCGTGGTGCCCACGTCCGATGGACGCTCGACGAGGCCGCTCACCCGGATCGGGCCGCTCACGTCATCGACGGCGACCAGGGCATCGGCGAGCGTGACGCTCCAGAGCGCGGCGACGCGGTCGCGCAGGCCGGAGGCCGGCGGCAGGGTGAGCAGCGCCTTTCCATCGTGCATGACGGCGAAGCGCACGTCGCGCCGCGTGAGCGCCATCGTCGTGAGCACGTCCATCACGGCCCGCCACTCGCTGCGGGCGCCGCGCAGGAACTTGAGCCGCGCCGGCACATTGAAGAACAGGTCGCTCACCGCCACCGTCGTGCCGCGGCGCCGCGCCACGTCGCTGACCGACGCGCGCGTACCGCCTTCCACGCGCAGCTTGGTCCCGGCGCCATCATCGGTGGCGGTGTCGATCTCGAGGCGCGCGACGGACCCGATGGCGGGGAGCGCCTCGCCGCGAAAGCCGAAGGATGCAACGCCCACGAGATCGGCCGCGGAGCAGATCTTCGACGTCGCGTGCCGCTCGATGGCGAGCACGGCATCCTCGCGCGACATCCCGCTGCCGTCGTCGCTGACGCGCACGAGCGCGCGGCCGCCCTCCTGCGCGGTGATGTCGATGCTGGTGGCGCCCGCGTCGAGCGCGTTCTCCACCAGCTCCTTCACCACCGACGCCGGACGCTCGACGACCTCACCCGCCGCGATCTGGTCGGCGACGGTGACTGGCAGGATGCGAATCAAGGACACGCCGAAATCTCCCGGCACGCGGCGAGCGGGTCAATCATCGCCGAGCGGAAGCAGGAGTTCGCCGGCGATCCATCCCTGCCGCTGACCGTCGAGTCGGACGTGGGCCCACGCGCCCTGCCGCTCGAGCACACGCGCCACTTCGCCGGTGAGCGGCGCCGCGCCCAGTTCGGCGCCCAGCACCGGGAGCGCGCGCAGCGGCTCGGGGCGCACGACGACGGCCACGTCGCCGGCGCGCTGGATATCGTCGAGCCAGGCCGCAGCGAGAAGGAGCGCGGCGCACCCGACGGTGAGCCAGGCGCCGCGCAGGGCGATGGGACGCCCCGTCCACGCGCGGTGCGCGAGCACCCCCCAACCGGCCAGCCAGACGATGACGAGCAGCACCGGCGGCAGCTGCACCGGCACCTGCGGCACGCGGGCGTCGCCGCGGTCTTGCACGGCGCGCACGAGCGCGAGGCGATCGCGCAGCTGCCGGTCGAGCGGATCGCGGCGCAACGCGCGCTGCCATCCCTGCACCGCCCGCGCCGTGTCGCCGGCCATCCACGCGGCCGTGCCGACGTTGGCCCACACCGCGGGGTGGTCGCTCCGCAGGCGCGCCACATCGATGAAGTGGCGCTCGGCGAGCTCGAAGTCGCGGCCGGCGTACGCCGTGTGCGCGGTCGCCCAGCTCTTGGCGGCATCGTCGCCCTGTCGCGCGAGCAGCGGTGCCGCCGCGCAGGCGAGCAGCAGCACGAGGACGCGCGCAGCGCGGTCGTTCGCGAAGGGGCCGCTCGCGGAATGACCGCTCTCGGCTCGGCCGCGGGCGGCGCCACTGCGGCGCGCCTCACCGTCCACGGCGGCGACGAGCGCGGAGAGATCGGCGGCGGTCGGCACCTGTGACGGCCGTTCGCCGCTGAAGACCGCCGCGTCGAGACGCTGCAGCAGCGACGCCGCCATGCGCGCCGTCTCCTCGGTGACACCCTCGTGGCGCAGGTCGGCCACCAGCGTCGCATTGGCGAGCGCGAGGCCGGCGTCGAGACCCACTCGATCGCGCAGCGCATCGTGCGCGAGGCGCCGCAGGGTGGCGGCTTCGAGCGGCGGGGCGCTCACCGCGTCACGGAGCTGGCGGGCATGACTGGGCGCCTTGCGTGGACGGCGACGGCGATGGCGAAAGGCCCCTGCCGCCGCCGGAAGGGGCGCGAGTAGGAGAAGCGCCACGAACCACGGCGCACGCAGCCACGAGTATCCGGCGGCGGAGCCCATCGAGGCGCGCACCGTCAGGTCGGACGGCACCGCGGCGGCCGTGTCGGCCCACGCCATCGCCTCTGCCACCGAGTCCACCGTGACCGTGTCGCCGGGAGCGACGGTAACGCCCACCGCGCTGGTGGTGGCCAGCTCGAACCGACGCGCCGCGGGATCGAAGTAGACGAAGCGTTGCGGCGGGATGGTGCGGCGCCCGACCTGCCGCGGCGTGAGCAGCCAGTCGAATTCCTTGGCGCCGCGCAGCGTGGTCGGCGTCGAGTCGAACTCCACGCGCTCGTCGGCGGCGACGACACTCCCCCAGCCCACCGTGAGCCTCGGCCGCGGGAGCAGCGTGACGTTGCCGCGTCCCTCGATGCGCATGGTGACCACGAGCGGGTTGCCCACGCGCCCCGAGCTTGAATCCACGCGCAGTTGAGCACGCCAGTCGCCGACGGCGCCTACCCAGTCCTCCGGCCGTCCGGCGGTCGGAATCGGCAGGACGACGAGCGTGACTGACTCGCTGCGCATCGACTGCGATTCTTCGCGACTGAAGAAGGACGCGCTCTGCGGCAGGGCATACGTGAGCTTGGAGGGCGGCACCACGTAGCGCCCGGGCGAAAGCGCAAAGAAGGCGCGCTGGAAGACGTGAATCTCGTACTGCCGGCCATCGATGTTGCCGACGAGCGGTGTCTTGGCGTCGGGAAGGTCGTAGACGAGCAGCGACCGCGTCTCGGGCGGCACGAACTCCGGATTGCGGCGCAGACGCTGCCGCACTTCCTGGTTGAGGAAGACGCCGATCTGGTAGGTTGCCTGCTGCCCGACGTACACCGTGTCCGGCACGAGCATCGCGTGGAAGTTCACGCCGCGCGCGGGGTCGATGCGGCTGCGCGAGACAACGGGGGGACCCTGGGCAAGCGCGGGCGCGGCCATGAGCAGCGCGACGAGCACTCCCCATCCCTTGGTGCAGGGGACAGGGAACAGGGTGTGGTGCGGGGTGCGGGGGATGGGGTGGGTCATTGTCACCAGTCCTTCCCTCCCGGCGGCCTGTCGCGCTGGGGGACGCGGCGGCGGCGCGACTGGGTGTCGCGCTCGTCGCGCCCGGCGGCGTCGAGCAGCTGCTGCGCCTGCTGCTGCGACATGTCCGACGGATCGCGCTGCGGCTGCGGGAGCGACTGTTCATCCTCGCGCGCGCCGCCGCCCGACGGGGGCGGCGTGCGGCGCAGGCGCAGCGCGATCTCGTAGTTCCAGCGGGCATCCGCATCCTTCGGATTGGCGAGCAGGAGCGTGCGGAACGACGCCAGCGCGCCGCGCACCGAGGCCAGTCGCTCTTCACCCTCGGCCTTGCGGGCGCGGAACAACTGTGCGAGCCCGAGGTTGTACAGCGCGCGGTCACGCAGGGCGGGCGCTGCGCCGAAGCTCGCGCGCTCGAGCGCATCCACGGCGGCGTCGAGCGAATCGGCGGCGAGCAGCACGGTGCCGAAGTTGTAGAGCGTGCGCGGCGTCCGGTCGCCGCGCGCCACGGCGTCCCGGAAGCTTCGCACCGCGTCGGCCGTGCGCCCCGCTCGGTATTCCTCCAGCGCCCGATCCGCCACCGACTGCGCCGGCGCGGGGCGCGGGGCGAAGGCCAGGGCGCCCGCAACCAGCGCCACGATGCCGGCGCCGAGCCGACGGCGCACCACCGCCGGCAGCCAGCGCGCGCGCAGGCGTCCGCCGTCGGCGTGCCAGGCGTCAAAGAGCAGGAGCAGGACGGCGAGTCCGAGCAGCCACTGGTAGCGCGCCGGCATCGCGAGCCCCGCCTCGGCCGCGCGCCGGCGCGCCTCGAGCGAGGAGAGGGCGCGCGCGATGCGCGTTCCCTTGTCGTTGACGTCTGCCGGGATGAACTCGCCGTCGGCGACGCGGGCTACCTCGGCCAGCGTCTCCGCCGCGTACCGCGTGATCACGATGTCGCCATTCTCGTCGCGCTTGGCCTGCACGCCGCTCGCGGTCCGAATCGGGATCGATGAACCGCCCTCGGTGCCAAAGCCGACCGTGACGAGCCGCACGCCCTGCTGCCGGGCGCGCTGCGCGGCGCGGATGGCTTCGGCGCGATCGTCAAAGCCCTCGCCGTCGGTGAGCAGCACGACGGCCTTCCCCGCCCCGCCTTGCGCGGCGGCAAGCAGGTCGAGTGCGCCAGTGATGGCCGGCGCGAGCGCCGTCCCCGGCTGGCCCACGATGGACGGATCGAGATTGTCGAGGAAAAGCTCGAGGGCGCCGTCGTCGGACGTGAGCGGCGAGAGCACGTACGCGCGACCGGCGAACGCGATGAGCGCCACACGGTCGCCGGGCGAGGCGGCGCGGAAGCGGCGCACCTCCTGCTTCATGCGTTCCAGCCGCGTCGGGCGTTCGTCGTCGGCGAGCATGGAGAGCGACGCATCCATCGCCAGCACCACGTCGCCGCCGCGCGTGCGGATGATCTCGCGTGCCGTGCCCCAGCGCGGGCCGGCCAGTGCGACCGAGACAAGGACGCTCGCGGCACCGAGGCGCAGGGCGCGTCGGAGCCCCGCCGCGGACTTGGCGGTGGGGGCGAGGCGTTCCAGCGCCGCGTCCGAACCCAGCGTGGCAAGCCGTTCGTTGCGCCGGCGCTGCCATAGCCACGCGGCCGCCGCGCCCAGCGCCGCCACGAGCAGCGCGAAGACGAGCAGGACGGGACGCTCCCAGGCGATCATGGCAGCGGCCCCCGCCAGGCCAGCAGCGCGAGTTCAAGCACGAGCGCCGCCAGCGCCAACCCGAGCGGGTAGATGTAGAGCTCGTTGTACCGCACGTAGCGCGACGCGCGCACCGGCACGCGCTCGAGCTGGTCGATCTGCGCGTAGATGCGCTGCAGCGCCGCGCCGTCGCGGGCGCGGAAGTAGCGGCCATCCGTGCCCGTCGCGATGTCGGTGAGCAGCGGCTCGTCGATCTCGACCTTGCGGTTTTCATAGCGCAGGCCGAAGACACCGCGCCCCACCGGCACGGGCGCCATGCCCTCGCTGCCCACACCGATGGTGTAGATGCGAATGCCGAGCGACGCCGCGGCCTGGGCCGCCGTACGCGGATCAATGGCGCCGCGGTTGTTCACGCCATCGGTGAGCAGGATCATCACCTTCGAACGGCCGGGTGCGTCGCGCAGTCGATTGGCACCCGTGGCGATGGCCGTGCCGATGGCGGTGCCGTCCTCGAGCTGTCCCGACTGCAGGTTGTCCACGGCGGCGAGCACCACGGGGTAGTCCACCGTGAGCGGCACCTGCGTGAGCGCCTCGCCGGAGAACGACACGAGCCCGATGGCGTCGGTGGAGCGCGCGAGCACGAACTGCTTGATCTTCTCCTTGGCGACCTCCAGCCGGTTCTGCGGCTGGAAATCCTCGGCGAGCATCGAGCTCGAGAGGTCGACCACCAGCATGATGCTGATCCCCTCGCCCGTCACCTGCTCCGTGCGCGCTCCCGTGCGCGGCCGCGCGAGCGCGAGCGTGCCGGCGACGAGCGCCAGCGTACGCAGGATGAGGAGCGCCCGCGCCGCCCAGCGGCCGCGGCCGGGGCCGCGCTGGAGCACGTCCACGCGGGAGAACAGGATCGCATCGGGACGCCGGTTCCGCCGCCAGCGCAGCCAGCCGAGCACGAGCGGCAGGAGGAGCAGCCACCACGGCGAGGCGAATTCCCACCCGCGCAGGAGGCCCATCATCCCTTCCTCCGGCGTCCGCGCGGTCCCTTGCCCTTGTCGGCGGCGGCGAGGCGCGCCTCATACGCCACCTGTACATCGCGCACCACGCCGCGCGCGGCGCGCGCGACGCGCGTCACCTGCTCGGCATCCACGGATGCGCCCGCAAACTTCACCGCGTCCGCCGCCTCGAGCACCTCGGCCACCTCTTCGGGGAGGATCGGCAGAGAGCTGTCGGCGAGCGCCTTCACGTACTCGTGCGTGATGAGCCCGTCGGTGGCCATCGGGAAGCGCCGCGTCAGGTACGCGCGCATCACGTCGGCATAGGCGAGCACGGCGCGACCCGGCTCGCCGGCCTCCACGAGTTGCAGCGCGTCCACGGCCGCGAAGCCGGCCTGCGCGTCGGCGAAGGCGTCGAGCGGTGCGGCGGCGCCCGTGCGCCGTTTCCGCCAGGCGCGCCACGACATCAGCGCGATGGCGAGCACGCCGGCGGCGCCGAGCGCCCAGCGCCACCACGCCGGCAAGGGATCGAACGGTTCCCGCGCCGGGCGCGGCACCTGCTCGGCGGTGTCGGCGGGAAGCAGCGACGTGACCTCGACGCGCAGGCGGCCCAGTGCCAGCGTATCGAGGGTCCGCGCGTGCACCCATCGCACGTCGCCCAGCGGCACGTCACGACGGCCCGGCTCCCACGCAATGAAGCGGTAGGTCGCGGTCTGGTCGAAGACCGTGCTCGTGGACCGGTCCTCGATGGCGCGTGGGTCCACCGCCTCCACGCTCCCCGACGAATCAGGCACGGCCGGAAAGCGAATGACCGCGCCCGCCGCCGCGCGCACGCGCACACGCACGGTGAACGGCTCGCCGACGGCAACGGTCAGCGGCTGCACCTCCACGCCCACCACCGGGCGCGCGGGCGGGTCCTGGAACGCGAGCAGCAGCGCGACCGGCGCCAGCCAGGACATCAGCGTCGGGCCCGCCGCCGCGCGCGTGTCTCACGCGTCGCGAAGAAGCGCATGAGCGCGTCCACGTATCCCGTCTCGGTGCGCACGCGCACCTCGTCGATGGCGAGCCGGCGGAAGCGCGACGTGCGGTCGGCCCGCTCGATGCGCTGCGCCTCCGCGTAGGCGCGCCGCACGGCGGCGTCGCTCGTGTCCACCTCGAGGTACGCCCCGGTTTCCGGATCGACGAGGCGGGCGACGCCCAGCGCCGGCAGGTCACGCTCGCCGGGATCGTCGAGGACCACGCCGACGACGTCGTGCCGCTGGCGCAGGCGGCGCAGCGCGCGCTCGGGGTCGGGCGCCACCCAGTCGGAGATGACGAAGACGATGGCGTGGTGCGAGAGCAGGCGCGCTGCGTGATCGAGCGCGCCGGCGAGGTCGGTGGTGCGCTGCCGCGCCGGCCAGGCAAGCACGTCGCGTACGAGGCGCAGCGCGTGGCGGCGTCCCTTGCGCGGCGGCACGACGTGCTCGATGCCGTCGGAGAAGAGCACCAGCCCCACGCGATCGTTGTTGTGCGTGGCCGTGAGCGCGAGGACGGCGGCGAGTTCCGCCGACAGCGCGCGCTTGTCGCGCTCGCCAGTGCCGAAGCGCGCCGACCCCGAGCAGTCCACGAGCAGCAGCACGGTGAGTTCGCGCTCCTCGACGTAGCGCTTCACGAACAGGCGGCGCATGCGCGCCGACACGTTCCAGTCGATGGTGCGCACCTCGTCGCCGGGCTGGTACTCGCGCACCTCGGCGAACTCCATGCCCTGTCCCTTGAACACCGAGTGGTATTCGCCGGCAAAGTGCGAGTTCACGAGGCCGCGCGTGCGCAACTCGATGCGCTTGACCTGGCGCAGGATCTCGGGCGGGACGCTCATTGCGCCCTCGTCCGGCGCCGGCCGGCGTGCTGCGACCGGGAAGGGCGCCATCGCTGCGGTCACGGCGCCGGGACGGCGTCGAGGATGCGGGCGATCACCTCGTCCTGGGTCACGTTCTCGGCTTCGGCCTCGTACGTGAGCAGTACGCGGTGCCGCAGCACATCGGGGGCCAGCGCCTTCACGTCATCGGGCGAGACGTAGTCGCGGCCGCGCAGGTAGGCGTGGGCGCGCGAGGTCTGCGCCAGCGCGATGGTGGCGCGCGGCGACGCGCCGAACTCGATGAGCGGCTGCAGCGAGGCGAGCCCCGCGTCGGCGGGCACGCGCGTGGCGTGCACGAGGTCCACGATGTAATCCACGAGCCGCTCGTCGAGCCGCAGGCCGGCGATCTCGTGCCGCGTGGCGAGGATCTGCGCCGGCGTGGCGACGTGGTCCACGGGGATGGCGTCGCCCGACGCCATGCGCCGCATGATCTCCTTCTCCTCGTCGCGCGTGGGATAATCCACGTGCAGCTTGAGCATGAAGCGATCCACCTGCGCCTCGGGGAGCGGATACGTCCCCTCCTGCTCGATCGGGTTCTGCGTGGCGAGCACGAGGAATGGCTCCTCAAGCTGGAACGACTGCCCGCCGATGGTGACCTGCTTCTCCTGCATCGCCTCGAGCAGCGCGGCCTGCACCTTGGCCGGGGCGCGGTTGATCTCGTCGGCGAGCACGATGTTCGCGAAGATCGGCCCTGGCTTGACCGAGAACTTGGAAGTCCCCTGGTCGAAGACCTGCGTGCCCACGACGTCGGCCGGCAGCAGGTCGGGCGTGAACTGGATGCGGCTGAACGTGGTGCTGATCGCCTCCGCCAGCGTGCGCACGGTGAGCGTCTTCGCGAGCCCCGGCACGCCCTCGAGCAGGACGTGGCCGCCCGTCAGGATGGCGATCAGGAGCCGGTCGATCATGGCGTCCTGGCCGACGACGCGCTTGGCAACTTCTGAGGAGATGCGGCCGGCGAGTGTGGTGGGCACGGTGGGAGACGGGAGACGGGAGACGGGAGACGGGAGACGGGAGACGGGAGACGGGAGACGAAAGACGGAAGATCGGAAACCGAAGATCGGAGACGGCGGATGGAAGAACGCCAGGGCGTTACCGACGTCGAAACGCTTCGGCGGTACTACCCCGGAGACGCGTCGGGGTTGATGCCGAGCCCCGCGATGAGGGCGATCTCCTTGGGGGTCAGCGGACGCGACGCGCCGGCGGGGAGCGAGCCGAGGCGGACGGGGCCGAACTGCGTCCGCACGAGGCGCCGCACCTCGAGGCCGAGCGCCTCGCACAGGCGGCGCACCTCGCGATTGCGTCCCTCGCGGATGGTGATGGACAGCTGCCACTGGCGGTCCTCGCCCTGCACGGCGTCCACGGCGACGGGCTTCACGACGCCGTCCTCGAGCTCCACGCCGATGCGCGCCTGCCGCACAGCGGTGGGCACGTCGCCGCGCGCGATGACCACGTAGGTGCGCTCGATCTCCGACGACGGATGCGTCAGGCGGTGCGCGGCCTCGCCATCGGTGGTGAGCAGGAGCACACCCTCGGTGAGATAGTCGAGGCGGCCGACGTAGGTGAGCCCCGGCACGTCGGGCACGAGTTCAAAGACCGTGCGGCGATCGGTTCCGTCGGGACGCGACGTGAGCACACCGGCCGGCTTGTGCAGCACGAGCCACGTGGGCTTCTGCGGCTTGGCCAGCTGCTCGCCGTCCACCGTGATCACGTCGCGCGCTGGATCCACGCTCTGGCCGGTCTTGGCGACCACCCCGTTGATGCGCACGCGCCCGGCGGCGACCAGCTCCTCCGCCTTGCGCCGCGAGGCCACGCCGGCGCGGGCCAGGGCCCGGTGAATGCGCATCGTGTGGTCGCTCATGAAGCCCCGTCAGCACCGACGACCTCGGCCAGCGTTTCCTGCTCGCGCGCGCGCAGCGCCACGGCGAGTTCATCGGTGCGCGGCAGCTCCTCGAGATGGCGCAGCGCGAACTGCTCGAGGAAGGCATCGGTGGTGCCATACAGCAGCGGGCGGCCGAGCGCCTCGGAGCGGCCGACCACGTCGATGAGGCCGCGCTCCTGCAGCGACTTGAGCACACTGCCCACGTCCACGCCGCGGATCTCCTCCACCTCGGCGCGGCCGATCGGCTGCCGGTAGGCGACGATGGCCAGCGTCTCCAGCGCCGCCGGCGAGAGGCGGCGCGGGCGGACGGCCATCTGGGCGCGCTCGATCGCTTCCGTGTACTCCGGGCGGGTCAGGATCTGCCAGCCGCCGCCGGCATCCACGAGCTCCACGGCGTGGCCATCCACGTCGTAGTGCTCGCGCAGCTCGTCGAGCGCGGCCTGCAGGGCGGCGGGAGACGCCTCGGCGTCGAGCGTCGCGAGTTCGTCGGTGGGAATCGGACGCGGGCTCGCGAAGAGCGCCGCCTCAAGCAGCTTCGCCAGCGAGTTCACGGCGGATCTCCACGGCAGCAAAGGGACGGGGTTGGGCCAGGCGCAGTTCACCGCGGCGGGCCAGTTCAAGCAAGGCAAGGAGGCCGGAGAGCACTTCCCATGGCTCGGCGCCCGGCGGGACGACGTCGCGGAAACGCGCCACGGCGCGCAGCGCGATGACGGCGCGCACGACCTCGATGAAACCATCGACGTCGATTGGACGCGAGATGACGTCGTGAATCTCGGGGCGCTCGGCGTGGCGCAGCACGCGATCCACCGCGGCGAGCAGTTCGCCCAGCGAGAGCGAGAGCGGGGCCTGGATGACGGGCGAGAGCGACGAGGGCACGTACGTGCGCGCAAAGCGGTTGCGCCGGTCCTCGCCCAGCCGCTCGAGGACGTCCACCACCTCGCGCATCTGCTGGTACTCGAGGAGACGGCGCACGAGTTCGGTGCGCGGGTCCTCCCACGCTTCCTCGCCGTCTGGTCGAGGGAGGAGCATCTGCGCCTTGATGCGCAGCAACCGCGCGGCCATCTCGAGGTACTCAGCCGCCTCGTTCAGCTTGAGGTGGTGCATGCGCGTGATGAACTGCTGGCAGATGCGCGCCACGGGAATGTCGTAGATGTCGACCTTCTCGTCGCGAATGAGCGCAAGCAGGAGGTCGAGCGGCCCGCTGTAGTGCGGCAGGTCGACGGAGAAGCCCAGGTCGGCATCGCCGGCGGGGGCACCGCTGGCGCTGCCGGGCGCGCGGGAGGCGTTGTCGTCGGTCATGACGTCGTCCACGGGCTGAGCAGGATGTAGGGGGAGGCGAACTGCATCGCGAGGCGATCGAGCCAGATGGCCGGCGCCATCCAGGCCGTCAGCACCGGGCCGCCGAACATGAGCAGCAGGATGAGGATCAGGAAGCCGAAGCGCGCCACCCGCTGGTAGTGCGCGGCCCACGACAGCGGGAGGAAGTGCTTGACCACGTGCGAGCCGTCGAGCGGCGGCAGGGGCATCAGGTTGAAGACCGCCAGCAGGAGGTTGATGAAGATCCCGAGGCGGAACATCAGCTGCAGCAGCGAGATCGTGTCGGCGGCGGCGGGGATGAGCTGGCCGAGCAGGCCGAGCAGGATGATGGCCGGCACGAGCAGGATGGCCAGCACCAGGTTGGTGGCGATGCCGGCGAGCGAGACGATGATGTCGCCGCGCCGGTAGTTGCGGTAATTGCGCGGGTCCACCGGCACCGGCTTGGCGCCGCCGAGCGCCATGCCCGTGGTGTAGAACATGACCGTCGGCAGGATGACCGTCATGAAGGGATCGATGTGGCGGAGCGGATTCCAGCTCAGGCGGCCGAGCAGCTTGGCAGTGTCGTCGCCCTGCTTATGGGCCGCGTATCCATGGGCATACTCATGCGCGACCATCGCGAAGAGCAGCACCGGCGCACCGAGAAGTAGCGTTATGGCCTTGGGGGTCACGCGGTCGTCGCCGGGGGGAAGAAGAGGCCCATCGCGGGCAGTCGACTCTAAAGTAAGGGGGAGGCGGGGGCGGAGGGTAGATCGCTACGACTGATTCGGGATGTGGACCCAGGATTGCGATTCAGGATTACGATCTGGGATGGCGATTGGCGATTCGGCGCCACGGCTGGTCGCGAATCGTGGTCCTGAATCGGAATCCCGAATCGCAATCCTAGGTCCAAGTCCTCGATCAGTAGTCTCCAAGCCCAAGTTGCACCTTGACTTGCCCCCCTTCACCGACCATTTTTACAAGCTGGCGCCGAACGGCGCGCCTCGAACCACTGACGGAGAGTACCAAGAGTGCCAAGAATCGCGTCCGCAAAGAAGAACATGCGCAAGACCCGCGCGGCGACCGTGCGCAACCGTGCGCAGCGCGCCACGCTGCGGACTGCCCTGAAGAAGGCCAAGTCGGGAACCGCCACCCCCGCGGAGAAGAAGGTCGCCGTCCAGCTCGTGGACCGCGCCGCCCGCAAGGGACTCGTGCACAAGAACGCCGCGGCGAGACATAAGTCGCAGATTGCGAAGAAGGCGTAAGCCTTTCGCAGAGAAACAACAGAGAGACAACAGAGAGACAACAGAGAGACAACAGAGGGGGCGACGCGATGTCGCCCCCTCCGCCATTTCCGTCTGTTGTCTCTCTGTCGTTTCTCTGTTGTCTCTCTGTTGTTTATCTCAAAACGCTGCCAGCTCCCCCCCGCACCGCTCACAATACCACTCGGTCGGGAAGTTCAGCGTGCCGCACTCCTGGCAGCGCAGGGACTTGATCGCCTCGCTCGTGCGCGGCGTCGGCCGGCCGAAGTAGCTCTCGCGCGGCGGCGTCATTTCCTGGCTCACGCGGGGCTCCGGCACGGGATCCGGGAACGGCATTGGCGGCTCGGGGGTGGCGTAATCAGCCGCCCCGCTCTGCGGCGGCGCGGGCGGCTCCGGCTCAGAGGGAGGCGGCGGCGCGGCCGCGCCGCGCTTGGGCGTGCCGCGACGCGACTCGGCGGGCGTGCGCTTCGGCACGAGCGCCGGTTCCATCGGGTGCATCGTCCCGGCCGGCGTCGGCCGTCCCACGACCGACTTCAGGAAGGCCAGCTCGTCGAAGCTCGGTGCCAGCGGCTGCGCGGGCTCCACCGGCGCGATGATGGACTGCTCGTGAATCGGGATCGTCGGCGGCGCCGGCACGACTTCCGTGTTCACCGGTGTCGGGCGCGACGATTCCGGCACCGCTTCGCCGGCCGGCACCTCGTCAGCAGGCACGGCCTGATACGCACCCTCCTGCGAGAACTTCCACGCGTCCTCTGCCGCTTCTGGCTTGACCGAGGCGCCGGACTCCGCTGGCACCGCGCCCGCATCGGTCGGCGTCGCGACCTCGCCCGCCGTCTCTTCCCCGGCGACCGGCCCCGTGCCAGCGACTTCAGCCAGCACGTCGCGCAGGCGACGCAGCTCATCGCGCAACGTATCCCGCTCGGCGGTGACCGCCCCCACTTCGTCGTCGAGCCGCGTGCGGCGCTTCTCCCACTCCCGCTCGGAGAACTCGCCCACCGCCGCGCGCAGCTCGGCCTCGGCGCGCTCGTCGCGCTTCTTGGCCAGCGCCTCTTCGCGCTCGGTGAGGCGAGACGCCACGTCCACCGCCGCCACCTGCACCGAATCGGACGCGGCCAC
Source organism: uncultured Gemmatimonas sp. (assembly GCA_964416005.1). Lineage (GTDB taxonomy): Bacteria > Gemmatimonadota > Gemmatimonadetes > Gemmatimonadales > Gemmatimonadaceae > PNKL01. Next base: position 14,719 of record CAYQCP010000032.1, on the reverse strand, counting down.
GAGCTTGGCCTGCACCTTCTCCAGCTTGGCCGTGTAGTCGTCGTGCACCTTCTGATACACGGCCGGCGACGTCTCGGCCCGCTTGGCCGCGAGGGCGGAGATCCAGCCCGCCACCTTGCGGCGCTCGGCCAGGAGCTTCTCGACGGTCTCCGCCGTGTCTTTTTCGGGGGTGCTCATCGGGGTATTACCTCGTCAGCTGTTGCGAGACGCCTGCCGCAGCGCGTCAAGCGCGGCGAGGGCGTCGGCCGGCAATGAACGCACGGGACCGAGCGCGCGGGCCGTCCACATGATCCGCGCGCCGTTCTCGAGACTCTCCATTCTCTGGTGCGCCTCGGTCAGCGTGCGGCCGACGGTGAGCGCGCCGTGATGCGCCATCAGGAAGGCATCGTGCGACGCCCAGAAGGGATCGAAGACATCGGCCGCCGCATCGGTGCTCGGCGTGCCGTAGGGCACCAGCGCCACCGGCCCGACGCCGTAGCGCATCTCGGCGAGCGTCGTCGTATCGATGGACTCGCCCACGAGCGTGAATGCGGTCGCCATCGGGGGATGGGCGTGGACGACGGCGCGCACGTCCGCGCGCCGCTGGTAGGCGCGCAGGTGCACCGCCAACTCGGAAGTCGGTCGCCGCGCCCCACTGCGCACGGTGCCATCGAGGCCGAGTTCCACGAGATCCTCCGGACGCAGGTCCACCTTCGACAATCCGGCCGGCGTCACCAACACGGCATCCTCGCCGACCCGAACGGAGACATTCCCGTCCTGGCCCGCGATGAGTCCGCGTTCATACAGTCGCCGGCAGACAGCACAAACCGCCTGCCGAACGTCGTCGGTCCGGTGCGTGGCGGTTACCCCATCGCCTTATAGACGATCCGACCATCCACGAGGGTACATCCGACCCGCCCGTGCAGGATCCGCCCGCCATAGGGGGTGTTGCGCCCCTTGGTGAGGAAGGCCTTGGGGTCCACGGTCCACGCCTGGTCGGGATCGAAGACCGTAATGTCGGCCGCGGTGCCGCGGCGCAGGGTGCCCCCCGGCAGGCCGAACAGGCGCGCCGGCGCGCAGGCCATCCGCTCGATCAGCGTGCCCAGGGTGAGGATGCCCGACTTCACCAGCCAGGTCACGTTCACCGCGAGCGCCGTCTCGAGCCCGATGATGCCGTTGGGGGCGTCGCTGAACTCGCGCTGCTTGTCGTCGTTGTGGTGCGGTGCGTGGTCGGTGGCGATCACGTCGATCGTGCCGTCCTTCACCGCCTGCTGCACGGCCTCGACGTCCACCGCCGTGCGGAGCGGCGGGTTCATCTTGGCGTTGGTGTTGTATCCCTCCACCGCGGCATCGGTGAGCGACAGGTGGTGCGGACAGGCCTCGGCCGTGACCGGAATGCCGCGCTCCTTGCCCCAGCGGATCAGTTCCACCGACCCCTTGGTGCTCATGTGGCAGAGGTGCACGTGGCCGCCCGTCAACCGCGCCAGCAGGATGTCGCGGATGGCCATGATCTCCTCGGCCTCCGCGGGAATCCCCTTGAGCCCGAGGCGAGCCGAGACGAAGCCCTCGTGCATGGCGCCGCCGGCGGCAAGGGTGGGCTCCTCGCAGTGATCGGCCACCGGGATGCCAAACGTGCGCGCGTACTCGAGCGCGGTGCGCATCAACTGGGCGCTCACCACCGGCTTGCCGTCGTCGCTCACCGCCACGGCGCCGGCGTGCACCATTTCGCCGAACTCGGCGAGGCGCTCGCCCTGCTGTCCGATGGAGATGGCGCCGATGGGATAGACGCGGGCGGCGTTGGCAGCGCGTCCTTGCTTGAGGACGAAGCCGACGGCGGCCTGGTTGTCGGTGACCGGATCGGTGTTGGGCATCGCGCAGACGGCGGTGAAGCCGCCGGCGGCCGCGGCCCGTGCGCCGGTGAGGATCGTCTCGACGTCTTCCCTGCCCGGCTCGCGCAGGTGGCAGTGCACGTCCACGAAGCCGGGTGAGACGACCTGTCCGCCGCACTGGATGACCTCGGCGCCGTCGGGCGTGCCGATGGTGCCGCCGAGCGCCTCCACCTTGCCGTTGCGGATGAGCAGGTCGCCCACACCGTCGAGGTTGGAGGACGGGTCGAGCAGTCGCCCGCCCTTGAGGAGCACATCACGGTGTTCAGTCATCACTGGTCGCCTTTCTTGCGGCCTCGGCGAGCGCCGGAGCGTTGCCCGCAAGGAGATAGAGCACGGCCATGCGCACGGCCACGCCGTTGGTCACCTGGTCGAGGATCACCGAGTGCGGCCCGTCCGCCACCTCGCTGTCAATCTCGACGCCACGATTCATTGGGCCCGGGTGCATGATCAGGATGTCGCGCGGCGCGCGGTCGAGCCGCTCGCGCGTGATGCCGAAGACCCGGTTGTACTCGCGCAGCGAGGGGATGTAGCCCGCCGTCATGCGCTCGAGCTGGAGCCGCAGGACGTTGAGCGCGTCGGCCCACTCGATGGCCTGCTCGACGCGGTCGAACACCTGCACGCCGAAGTCGGCGATGGCGGTGGGGAGCAGCGAGCGCGGCCCGCAGACGGCGACTTCGGCGCCGAGCTTGGTGAGCCCCCAGATGTTGGAGCGCGCCACACGCGAATGCAGGACGTCGCCGACGATGCAGATGCGCTTGCCGGCGAGTGTGCCGAACTTCCGGCGCAGGGTCAGCATGTCGAGCAGGCCCTGCGTCGGGTGCTCGTGCGTGCCGTCGCCCGCATTGATCACGTTGCTCTCGATGCGCTCGGCGAGGAAGCGCGCCGCCCCCGAGGACGCATGGCGGATGACCACCATGTCGATCTTCATGGCCTCGAGGTTCTTGGCGGTGTCCACGAGCGTCTCGCCCTTGCTCACGGAGCTCACGGACGTGGCCACGTTCACCGTGTCGGCCGACATGCGCTTCTCGGCGAACTCGAACGAGATGCGCGTGCGGGTGGAGGCCTCGAAGAACAGGTTGACCACCGTGGCGCCGCGCAGCGTGGGCACCTTCTTGATGGCGCGCTCGCTGATCTCGCGCAGCGGTTCGGCGGTGTCGAGAATGAGCGTGATCTGCTCGGCAGACAGGTGCTCGAGCCCGAGCAGGTCCTTGCCGAGCGGAGCGCTCACGTTCCCTCCCCGGCGATGACCATGGTGACTTCGTCGCGGCCGTCGAGTTCGCTCACGAAGACGTCCACCCGGCCGCCGGGCGGGACGTCGACCGTCCGGCCCACGACGTCGGCATGGATGGGGAGTTCGCGCCCGCCGCGGTCCACGAGCACGGCGAGCATGATGCGGGCGGGCCGGCCGAAGTCGGCCAGCTCGTCGAGCGCGGCGCGGATGGTGCGGCCCGTGTAGAGCACGTCATCCACGATGCAGAGCGTCTTGCCGTCGATGCTCCACGGGATGACCGTCTTGCCGACGATGGGGCGCGGCCCCACGGTCTGCAGGTCGTCGCGGTAGAGCGTGATGTCGAGCGCGCCGCGCGGCACGGCCGCGTTCTCGCGCTGGGTGATCAGGTGGGCGATCCGGTCAGCGAGCTGCACGCCACGACGCTGGATCCCGACGAGCACGAGCTGCTCGGTGCCGTCCGCGCGTTCCACAATTTCGTCCGCCATGCGCGCCACAGTGCGTTCGAGCGCACGCGCGTTGAGGACGACGGTCGGAGCGGTGGCCATGCGCCGTGGAATATGCGTCCTCGGCATGCGATTGGACAACGGGTCGGCGCCAACAAGAAGCCCTCCGCGGGGAGCGGAGGGCTCAGTGGCTCACGGCCGGCAGCGACACGGGCGTGGCGTGCTCCGGCGACCGCGCGGCCACGGCGCGGCCACGGCGTGGCCGCGACGTCGGCGGGTCCGGCGATCAGGCGGCGCGGTTGGTGGCGTCCACCGGCACCGACTGCGGGCGGGCGAGGTAGACCTTCTCGCGTCCGGGGCCCAGCGCGTCGCGGCGGACCGGATACGGGATCCACCCGATGATCGTGCCACGCTCGTCGCAGAGGCAGAGGAGAGATCCGGCGGTTGTCATCAGTACTCTGGCTTCCATTGGGGGGTCCTCCAGCTATCGACCCGGCGCTGCTGTGCTGCCGGGGGGTTCACTCTCTCTGACACCGCACACGCCCGAAAGGTTTGCGACCCGTGTCACGGGGGCGTATTCTGCCGGTATCGGCACTGTCTCCCCTGTCCCCTGCACCCCTGACCGATGTGCGGCCGTTTTGCGCTCTCGAAGAGCGATCGAATTGACTGGGCACAGTTCGGGGTGAAACGCGGCCCCATGCTGCCGCCGCACTGGAACCTCGGACCCGGTCGTGCCATCGCCGCCGTGCGCGACGCCGGCGCGGGGGCGGAGGTGGCCATGCTCCGCTGGGGGCTCGTCCCCTTCTGGGCCTCCGATCCGACCATCGGCAGCCGCCTGGCGAACGCGCGCGCCGAGTCGGCGGCGGACAAGCCGGCCTTCCGGGCGGCGTTTCGCGCCCGCCGCTGCCTGATTCCGGCCGACGGCTTCTACGAGTGGCAGGTCGTGAAGGGGAAGACCAAGAAGCAGCCGTGGTTCGTGCAGCGGGCGGACGGCGGCGTATTCGCGCTGGCCGGGCTGTGGGAGCGATGGGAGCCGAAGGCGGGCACGGGCCCAGGCACGGACCGGCCCGACGGGGCGAGCGTGCTGGAGACGTGCACGATTCTCACGACGGAGCCGAACGCGCTGATGGCGCCCATTCATTCGCGGATGCCGGTGATCATCCCGCCGGCATCGTACGCGTCGTGGCTGTCGCCGGAGACGGATGCGGCGACGGCGCGCGCGCTGGTCGCGGCCTGGGAGCCGGCGGAGTGGCGGGCGCATCGCGTGGGGTTGCGCGTGAACGCGACGGCGAACGACGACGCGGCGTGCGTGGCGCCGATCGCTGACGACTGAATGTCGCTAGACTCGCTCGCTGCGGCGCATCACGGGGGACCCCTCCCGCTCAATTGTCGGGCCTGACGGGCGCGCTGCGCGCGCCTGTATTGAGCCCTCCTGTATTCGCGGGAGGGGTCCCCCGTGATGCGCCGCCGAGCATCCGTGCGGCGTGACGACATGCGGGCCGCGCCGCCAAGCATCCGTGTGGGAGCGAGGCGCAGCACGCACAAAGCCCGCGGAGCAGGATCGCTCTCGCGGGCTTCGATGTCGAAAACGCCGTCGCGCTGCGTCCTACTTCTTGGCCGGCGGATCGGGGATGCTGACCTGGGCGACCGTCTTCATCGAGCCGTCCGCTTGCCGCTGGCTGACCGCGACGACGTAACCGCTTGGCGCGGTCACCCCGCCAGTGAAGCGGCTCACGGAGTAGGCCATGTCGCCGCTGGCGCCCCACTTGACGATCTCGAGCTTGAGGTCCTTGCCGGCGCCCGGCGTCTTCAGCGCCTCCGTCCAGAATGCCGTGATGCCGGCCGCGGAGTCATACTTGCCCCGCGCGTTGATAAAGACGGCATCATCGGTAAAGGACTGGCCCACCTTGGCGGCGTCGCCAGCATTGAGGGCGGCCACCGTCGCCTGGACCGATGCGTCGATGGTCTGTTGCGTGATCGGGGGCGGTGCAGCGGTCGGCTCTTCTTTCGCCGGAGCGGCGCATGACGCGACGGCGACGAAGAAGACAGCGGGAATGGTGCGCGAAAGGCGAGCGTTCATCGGCAACCTCCGGATGGGGGGGACCCTCGTGCGCAACGCGGTCTATTCTGGGGCCGATCGGCGGCGGGCGCAATCCGCTCGTTGATCCCTCGGCAGGACCGGTTGGTCAGAGACAACGGCCCCGTCGCACGAAGGTGCGGCGGGGCCGTATGCTCAATTGGTGCGGGGGGCGGGGTGCAGGGGAGCTATTAACGGACAGGGTGGGATTCGAACCCACGGTACGCTTTTGACGTACACACACTTTCCAGGCGTGCGCCTTAAACCACTCGGCCACCTGTCCACGGAACAACAGAGAAACAACAGAAAAACAACAGAAAAGCAACAGAGAGACAACAGACGCGTAGCCCGCCAATGACAACGCGCCGGTGCGAGCACCGACGCGCTGCGCGTCTTCATCGAGCGGACAGGGTGAGATTCGAACTCACGGTACCGTTGCCGGTACGCCGGTTTTCGAGACCGGTGCCTTCAGCCACTCGGCCACCTGTCCGAGGCAAGACTTGAAAAATATCCAGACGGAGGGGGTGGGTCAACGGCTGATTGAGGATTTGGAATCTGGACTTCGACCTATGACATCGAACTCGGATCGGGATTGGCGACGACGGCCATTCGCAGCGTGGGTCCATCGCGAGTCCAACTCCGCAATCGCGGTCCGAGATCGGAATCCGGATTCCAGATCCTCAATCGTTGCCCCACCCGGCAGTCGGTGCCACAATTAGTCCCATGACTACTCTCCGCCGCCTCCTCCTCGCCACCGCGGCCCTTGCCGTGGTCGGCTCCCCTGCCCTCGCGCAGCCCAAGGTCAAGACGGGCATCGAGGTGCTCCTCAAGGACTCCCTTCACCTCGTGCGCGGCAAGCGCGTGGGGCTGCTCACCAACCATAGCGGCCGCCTCCCCGACGGCACGAGCACCGTGGACGCGCTCTTCCGGGCGCCCGGCGTCAAGCTGACGGCGCTCTTCGGTCCGGAGCACGGCATCCGCGGCGTCGCCAAGGCTGGCGAGAAGATCGCCACCGCCGTCGACTCGGCCACCGGGGTCATGGTCTACTCGCTCTACGGCGACGTTCGCGCGCCGACGCCCGAGATGCTGAAGACGGTGGACGTGCTGCTCTACGACATCCAGGACGTCGGCGCGCGCGTGTACACCTACCAGTGGACGATGGCGCTGGCGCTCGAGGCCGCGGGCAAGGCGGGCGTCCCCTTCATCATCCTCGACCGCCCGAACCCGATCCGCGCCGACAAGGTGGACGGCGGAATGCTCGACACGGCCTTCTCGTCGCTCGTCGGGCTCCATCCGGTGGCGCTCCGGTACGGCTTCACGCCGGGCGAACTGGGCCGCTGGCTCGTCGGCAGCGGCCGGGTCAAGGCCGAGGTGAAGGTGGTGCCGATGCAGGGCTACAAGCGCTCGATGTACTACGAGGACACGGGCCTGCCCTGGGTGCATCCGTCGCCCAACCTGCGCAACAACGACGCCAACGTCCTCTACACCGGCACGGTCTTCTTCGAGGGCGTCAACGTGAGCGAGGGGCGCGGCACCGACAACCCGTTCGCGCAGGTCGGCGCCAGCTGGCTCACCGATGCGGGCGCCATCGTGAAGGCGCTGAATGACAAGAAGATCCCCGGCGTCTGGTTCGACTCCGTCTCGAAGCCGGTGGAAGCGGGCTATGAGTTCGGCGGCCAGACCATTCCGATGGTGCGCGCCACGGTGACGGACCGCGATGCCGTGGTGCCGGTGAACGTCGGAGCGCACATGCTCCGCGCGATCTACGAGCGCCACAAGGACAAGTGGGAGTGGCGCAAGGGGTCCATCGACCGGCTATCCGGCAGCGCGCGCCTGCGCGAGGCGGTGGAGAAAGACGGCGGCATCGAGGCGCTGCTCCCGGTCTATCAGGCCGAGGCGAACAAGTTCCTGGCGGAGTCCAAGAAGTACTGGATTTATAAGTAGCTTCGACCGCGAAGGCCGAAGGGCGCGAAGGGCCGCGAAGAGTGACTTCTCTTCGCGGCCCATTGAGCACCTGGTCCATGCACGTCGATCCCCGTCGCGCCCCATCGAGCATTCAGTGCTTGCAGGTCGATCCCCCTCGCGCCCCTTCGCGCCCTTCACCCTTCGCGGTTGCCGTTCCTATCGCCGTGACGCGAAGAACTCGCTGAGCAGTGCGCTGCTCTCCTCCGCGCGCACGCCGCCCTTTACTTCGGGACGGTGGTTGAGCTTCGGGTTGCGCAGCAGGTCGTGCACCGACCCCGCCATCCCCGCCTTGTCGTCCCATGCGCCGAAGACGACGCGCCCGACGCGCGCGAGCACGATGGCGCCGGCGCACATCGCGCACGGCTCGAGCGTGACGTAGAGCGTGGACTGCCCCATGCGCGCGTCGCCGGCGGCGTAGGCGCCTGCCCTGATCACGCGCATCTCGGCGTGCTGCGTGGCATCCTTGCAAGCGACCATCGCGTTGCACGCCCTCGCGACTGCGGCGCCCGAGACGAGCAGCACGGCCCCGACCGGGACCTCGCCCTTCGCCGCGGCGCTGCGCGCCTCGTCGAGAGCGACCCCCATCCAGTACTCGTCCTCGGCGTCGCGGGAGGCGAAGGTGACCGGCCCCGGCTGTGTCATCGTCACATTCTCGGCGTGAAGTGCGGCGCGCCTAGGGCGCCGGCCACCCGTACTGTTTCTGGAGAAACTCGGCGAGCGCAATGGCCAGCTTGTCCGCGAAGGCCGCGCGGTTGTCCGCCGTGTCGCGCAGCCCGGCGAAGTAGCACTCCATCTGGATGGCATCGGTCGCGCCGCCGTCGCGCGACCCGTGCCGCACCGTGTTGTAGCCGCCCGTGAAGTAGCTCTCGCCGCTCTTGGGCGCCGGGTCGGCGGGCGACGGAACGGCCGGATAGCCGGCCCCCGTGAGCAGCGCGCCGAGGCTGGCCGGCCCGCGCAGCAACGCAACGTCGGTCGCACCGCTGCGCGCGTCGGTGACCAGGCGCGCGATGCTCGACTGCCGCATGATGCTGCCGATCGACAGCGCGGAGTCCGACATGCGCAGCTGCGTGGATGTGAGCAGGTAGCCCAGCTCGACGCGCGCCACCTCGTGCGCATGGCCATGAACTTCGAGGTACAGCGCGCGCCCGCCGACCCGCGCGGCCCGCGCGGTTGCGCTGTCGAGTGAACCCTGCCAGCTGTTCCACACGCCGTTCAGCATGGTGTGACTGCCGGTCGCCTCATCCAGGTCGCGATTGCCGTCGAACTTGACGCGATGCAGGTGGTTCACGGCGAGGAACGGGCGCTTGCCGGTGCGGCGCTCGAAGGCCTCGACGATCGCGCGCGCCAGGTCCACCGTATTCGCGTCGGCCAGCAGTTCACACCCGGCGCACGTGCGGTCGGGAACGCTCGACGGCTTGAGCGCCCCACCGTGCGGCGCGACGATCACGAGCGGTGCGGTGCCGGCGCCAAACTCGAGGAAGCCCGTGGTGTCGAGCGGAGGCGTCGTGGGCGGGGGCGTCGCGGGGGGCGGTGACGTCGGTGGAGCAACCGCATCGCCACCACCGGAGCCGCCGCAAGCCGCAACGGCGATCCACACGCTCCACGCGCCCAGCGCCAGCCGCCATCTCGCAACCATGCGTCGAACCTAGCGCACCGCCGCCCGTCTCGCCAAGGGCGACGCCGCGCGCTACGCCTTGTGGAACTCCAGTCCCTCGCCGACCGCGTCCACGCGAATCGTGTCGCCTTCGGCGTACGTGCCCTGCAGCAGCGCCATCGCCAGCGGGTTCTGCAGCAGCCGCTGGATGGCGCGCTTGAGCGGACGCGCCCCGAACGCGGGATCGTACCCCTCGCGTGCGAGCAGCTCGCGCGCGGCCGGTGTGACGTCGAGCCGCAGCTTCCGGTCGGCGAGCAGCCGGTCGAAGCGCGCGAGCTGGAGGCCCACGATGTGGCTGATCTCGCCCTGCCCCAGCGGCTTGAAGATGAGGATGTCGTCCACGCGGTTGAGGAACTCGGGCTTGAAGTGCCCGCGCAGCGCCTGCGTCACCTGTGTCTCCACCAAGGCCCAATCCCCTGTGCCCTGTTCCAGGATCCACTGCGAGCCGATGTTCGACGTCATGATGATGACGGTGTTGCGGAAGTCCACCGTGCGGCCCTGCGAATCGGTGAGCCGCCCGTCGTCGAGGATCTGGAGCAGCACGTTGAAAACATCGGCGTGCGCCTTCTCGATCTCGTCGAACAGGATCACCGCGTACGGCCGGCGTCGCACGGCCTCGGTGAGCTGGCCGCCCTCCTCGTAGCCCACATACCCCGGCGGCGCGCCGATGAGGCGCGCCACGGCGTGCTTCTCCATGTACTCGGACATGTCGATGCGCACCATCGCCGTCTCGTCGTCGAACAGGAACTCGGCGAGGGCGCGCGCCGTCTCCGTCTTGCCGACCCCGGTGGGGCCAAGGAAGATGAACGACCCGATGGGGCGGTTGGGATCCTGCAGTCCGGCGCGCGACCGGCGCACGGCATCAGCCACGGCGCGCACGGCCTGCGACTGTCCAACGACACGCCTCGCCAGCTCCTGATCGAGCTTGGTGAGGCGTTCCCTCTCGCTCTCCATCATCCGCGTGACCGGAATCCCGGTCCACTTGGCGACGATCTCGGCGATGTCGTCGGCGGCGACTTCCTCGTGCAGGAAGCGCGCCCCGCCCTGCCGCTGGTCGGCGATTTGCGCCTCGATCGTCTTCAGCTGCTGCTCGAGCTGGGGAATGCGTCCGTACGTGATCTCGGCGGCCTTGCCGAGGTCGCCGGCGCGGGTGGCGCGGTCGGCCTCGCCGCGCGCCTCCTCGATCTGCTGCTTGAGCTTGCCGACGCCGCCGAGCGCGTCCTTTTCCTGCTGCCACTGCGCCTTCATCGAGGCGCTCTGCTCGCGCTGATCGGCCAGCTCCTTCTCGAGCGCCTGGCGGCGTTCCACCGAGGCCTTGTCCTTCTCCTTGGCGAGCGCCTGGCGTTCGATCTCGAGCTGGACGATGCGGCGCTCCACCTCGTCGATCTCCTGCGGCAGCGAGTCGATCTCGATGCGCAGGCGCGACGCGGCCTCGTCCACGAGGTCGATGGCCTTGTCCGGGAGGAAGCGGTCGCCGATGTAGCGGTGGCTCAGCGTCGCCGCCGCGACGATGGCGCCGTCGGTGATGCGCACGCCGTGGTGGCTCTCGTAGCGCTCCTTGAGGCCGCGCAGGATGGCGATGGTGCTCTCGACCGTCGGCTCGCCTACGTAGACCGGCTGGAAGCGGCGCTCGAGCGCGGGGTCCTTCTCGACGTGCTTGCGGTACTCATCGAGCGTGGTGGCGCCGACGACGCGCAGCTCGCCGCGGGCGAGCAGCGGCTTGAGCATGTTACCGGCGTCCATGGAGCCTTCGGCCTTGCCCGCGCCGACGATGGTGTGCATCTCGTCGATGAAGACGACGAACTGCCCCTCGCTCGACGTGATCTCCTTGAGCACGGCCTTGAGGCGCTCCTCGAATTCGCCGCGGAACTTGGCACCGGCGATGAGCGCGCCCATGTCGAGCGCGACGAGGCGCTTGTTCTTGAGCGACTCGGGGACGTCGCCGTTCACGATGCGCTGGGCGAGCCCCTCGGCGATGGCCGTCTTGCCGACGCCGGGTTCACCGATGAGCACCGGATTGTTCTTGGTGCGGCGCGAGAGCACCTGCATGACGCGACGGATCTCCTCGTCGCGTCCGATGACAGGGTCGAGCTTGCCCTTGCGGGCGCGTTCGGTGAGGTCGATGGTGAAGCGCTGCAGCGCCTGGTACCGGTTCTCGGGCGTCTGGTCGGTCACGCGATGCGCGCCGCGGATCGCCTCGATGGCCTCGAGCAGCGCCGCTCGCGTCACGCCCTCGGCGGCGAGCGCGGTCTTGCTCTCGGTTCCCTTGACGTCGCTGAGCGCGAGCAGGAGGTGCTCGGTGGAGACATACTCGTCGCCGAGTTCCTTGGCGTCCTGCTCGGCACGGTCGAGCACGGCCGTGAGTTCGCGCGCCAGAGACGGATTGGCGCCGCTCTGCTTCGGGTAGCGGGCGATCTCGCGCTCGAGCGCCTCGCGCAGCGTCGGCACGCTGACGCCCAGCTTCTGCAGCACCGGCACGACGATGCTCTCGTCCTGCTCGAGCAGGGCGGCAAGGAGGTGCGCGTCGTACACGAGCGGATTGCCGTTGCGGCGCGCGAGGGCGAGCGCGTCGTTGAGGGCATCGGCTGACTTTACGGTGAGGCGGTCGGGGCTCAGCATGGGACGAGGGACGAGGGCGGGGTGCGGGGGTTTGGTGCGGAGGAACGCGTGGAGTGCGGAGTGAAGGGAGAGGAGACATCGCTCCCTACGTGCAACTGTGGTGCCGTGCTTCGTCCGCCGTTCCGGCATCCTGGTGCGCCGGGTCGCGCGCGCGATGCGCCGCGGCGGCAGGGGCTACTGTGAAATACGGTACTCCCGACGGATCTTTCGGACCTGCGCCTCGCCCTTCCACTTTGTCGCCCACGGAATGAGGCGCCACACCCACCACAGCGCCTTGGCGTAGAACGGGTAGACGATGAGCGCCTCGTTGCGCTCGACGCCGACGAAGATGCGGGGGACCAGGCCTTCCACCGGCACGATCGGGAACGGCGCCATCGTGCGCATCGCATCGGGCTTGAGCCCCGCAACGAGCATGCGGCTGTAGATGTTGCTCTCGATGAAGCCCGGGCAGACGGCGCTGACCTTCACGCCCAGTCCTGCCCCCTCGAGACGCAGCGCGTGCGTGAGACTCACCACCGCCCACTTGGACGCGCCGTAGGCGCTGAGGCCCGGCGTGGGGATCAGCCCGGCGAGCGAGGCCGTGTTGACGAGATGGCCGTGCCCCTGCACCGCCATGCGGCGGAAGGCCGCGTGCGCCACGTGGATGACGCCGAAGAGATTCACGTCCATGACGCGCCGCCACTGGTCGATGGTGGAGTCTCGGAATTCGCCGGCGAAGCCGATCCCGGCATTGTTGAAGCAGACGTCGATCCGCCCCTCGACCGCGACGATCTCGGCGATGGCACGCTCGACGTCGGCCGCATCGGTGACGTCGAGCCGGCGCTCGCGGGCGCGGCCGCCCTCGGCACGGCACTCGCCGGCCACGGCGTGTGCGGCAGCGGCATCGATGTCCGTGATGCAGACGATCGCCCCGCGGCGAGCCGCCTCGAGGGCGATGTGGCGTCCGATGCCGGAGCCGGCACCGGTGATGAAGACGACCTTGTCCTTGAACATTCCGGGATTGGGAGGAGAAAGGAGAAGGTGGGGTGCGGGCGGACCCTCGGCAACGGACACCCCCGGCGACGAAAAAAGCCGCCCGGGAGGTGGATGGTCTCCCGGGCGGCTCGTATTCGCTACTTGGTAATCAACATCTTCTTGACGGTCCGAAGACCATCCACCTCGACGACATACATGTAAATGCCCGAGGCGACTTCGTTGCTGGTATTGCGGTAGTTGCCATTCCAGTACGCGGTGTACTGGCCGCACGTCAGCAGAACATTCTCCAGCGGTTGACCCCCTGCCACACTACCCGTTCCCCCCTGAAGTACCGGGACCGCGACAAACTGCGCGAGCAGGTTGTAGACGCGGACGGAAACCTTGAACTGCTGGCTTGGATCATTCGTGCAACCAATCTCGAATGGGATCCAGGTTTCCGGGTTAAACGGATTTGGGTAGTTCTGTTTGAGCGTTACGACGGGTCGCTTGGCGGTTCCCTGCGTGCTGCCCTGAGCCTGCGCAAGCTGTGGCATGAGGGTGAGGGTCAGCACCGCTGCGAGTGCTGCCCAACGAAACCTCATCTTGACTCCTTTTCTGACAATACAGGGTCTTTGAGTTGTTCTCCTCTAGGATTAGGTGTGGATGTGATTGGCCAACAACCAACTTAGAGATCGCCAAAGGTACTGTCAAGTAACGCGGTAACGGCCGGGTTTGGGCGGTCCCAGTGGAACCGCCGCCCCTCTCCGACCCGGGTGCAGACGCCCAGACGATCGCACGCTTCGAGGAGCGGAATGGCATACTTCCGGCTGATACCGAATATTTCCCGAAACTCGCCCGCCGCGTAGCTTCGCGGCTCCTGGGTGGCCGCGCGCAGCGCCCGCAACGCATCGCGCCAGGCGCGCGGCGACAGGAAGCGCTCCTCCCCGATGGCCACCACCCGCCCCTCCCGCTCCAGCAGCCTGAGAAGCGCCGGCGTACGCGGGCCTGCGTCCGCGGCGATCTCGGCAGCCGTCGGCGCCTCTCGGCCGGCCGCAGCCAGTACACGCTCGATGGACTGGATGGCGACTCGGTCGTCCGCGGCGAGCTTTGGCTGCCATCCCGCTCGCGCCACAAGACCGTCCGAGATCGTGATGCGGCCGCGTTCCACGGCCGTCGCGAACACCCAGTCGGTGAGCTCGCTGCCAAGTCCGAGCCGGCTGCGCAAGGGCTGCAGCGGCGTGCCGCGGTCGAGCGGCCGAGCGGCATGCGCGGCGTCCACTGCCTGCAGCAAGGACTCCTCCGCGTCAACGAGCCGTTGACGCTCCATCAGGAACGCGCCGACGCGAACGACGTCTTCCGACAGGTGCCCGATCACCGTCGCGCAGGCGTCTGGCGCGAGGCCCAGCCGCATCGGCGCCGCGGCCACGGCGAAGCCGCGTCCCGCTTCCTCGTCGATCATCCAGCGCAGTCGCTGCTCCGCCGTGGCGCCCGCCGAGGCGAACGGAGGGGTGCGACGGAAGGGCGGCGCAGGATCGGTGATGATGCCGCCGCCGATGGTCGTCGGCGGCGTGGCGGCGCGAAGCACGAAGCGGTCTCCGCCACGCGCAACGAGCGGCTGGTCGAGGACGAGGCGCACGGGAACCACCGCTCCGGAAAGCACCGGTCCGCCGCGCGCCACCACGCGCGCGCCGACATCGGCGGTGCCGAGATGCAGGCGCACGCGCGTCCGGGCGGTGAGCACCACCGCCGCATCATCGAACAGGGCGACGTCGGCGCGCATGCGATCGCGCGCCACCCACGCATCAGCGGCGCCCACTCGCACGGCGCCGCCTCCCAGCGCCTCGCCGTCGGCGCCGGCCAGCCCCACCGCCCCGCGCTCGCCAGCCCCTCCGGACCCCGCCGCCTGCC
>CAYQCP010000031.1:0-35749 GCA_964416005.1 uncultured Gemmatimonas sp. | reverse complement strand
CGCCGCGCCGGCGCGCGCGGCCCGCGGAACCCCGCCGGACGACCGGCGGCGGCGCCCTCGGCGTCCGCGCCGGAGCTGACGCGGCAGGCCGAGGACTACCTGAAGACGATCTACGAGATCGAGCGCGATGGGGATGCCGCGGCGACCACGGCCATCGCCGTGCGCCTCGGCATCGCGCCGGCGTCGGTGAGCGGCATGGTGCGCCGGCTGGCGCGGCAGGGGCTGGTGGCGGTGGAGCGGTACCGGGGTGCGCGGCTCACCGCGCGCGGCCGGCGCGTCGCGCTGCAGATGATCCGCCGCCATCGCATCCTCGAGAGCTACCTCGTCACGCGGCTCGGCTTCGGCTGGGACGGCGTGCACGACGAAGCCGAGCGGATGGAGCATGCGGCGAGTCCGGAGCTCATCGACCGGATGGCGGCGGCGCTTGGCGATCCGGATGTGGACCCGCACGGAGCGCCGATTCCGCGCGCCGACGGCACGGTGGACGACACGCGGCTGCGCACGCTCGACGACCTGGCGGTGGGATCGCCGGCGCGCGTCGCGCGCATGAGCGACCGCGACGCGGCGCTGCTGCGCTACCTCGGCGAGCTGGGGATCCGCCCCGGGGTGACGCTGCGGCTGGTGGACCGGGCGCCGTTCGACGGGCCGCTGACGGTGGCCGTGGGAAGAGCGCGGCATGTCATTGGGGCGGCGGTGGCGCGGAAGGTGTACGTGAGGTGAACCCCTTCCCAGGTGCAGGGTTGCAGGGAACAGGGTGTGGTGCGGGGGAGAGGGTACGGGGTGTGGTGCGGGGTGCGGGGGGTAATGTCAGGCATTACCCCACTTGCAAGACTCTTAGCGCTAAGACAATCTTCGCCCCATCGCGCCCGGCTGGTTGGCCGGGCCACCCCACCAGATGCAGATGGAGCGGAGACAGATGCGTGCAGTGCTTGGAATGATCGTCCTCCTTGCCGCGACGGCGGCGGGCGCCCAGGAGGCGAAGTTCGTGAAGGATGCGGCGCACAGCGAGATCAACTTCGTGGCCGAGTCGCGCCTGCTCGATGCGCACGGCTTCTGGGACAAGTGGGACGCCGACATCACGCTCGATCCCGCGGCCTGGGAGAAGGCGTCGGTGAAACTCGTCATCGACACGAAGAGCGTGAACACGCGGGTGACGGCGCGCGACAACCACCTGCGCAGCAAGGACTTCTTCCACGCCGATTCGTTCCCGCAGATCACGTTCGTCTCGACGATCGTGAACAAGATGAGCGACACGAAGGTCAACCTGACGGGCGACCTGACCATCCGCGGCGTGACGAAGCCGGTGACGATTCCCGGGACGCTCGTCTTCTGGGACGACCAGACGAAGACGGGGCGCATGAAGGGGCAGTTCACGATCGTGCGCTCGGAGTATGGCGTGGCCTACAACTCCAAGATGAACCCGATCGCGGATGAAGTGGCGGTGAGCTTCAATATCACGTTCAGGCCGGTGACGAGATAGGCGGACGGGGTGCGGCGGTTTGGTGCGAAGGGACGAGTGAAGTGAAGAGGGGCGGGTGGGGAGGCAATCCCCCTCGCCCCTCCCTCGTTCCTTCACTCCTCCCTCCGCTCCAAGCCCCCGCACTCCGTACCCGTCCCCCATATTGTCGTCGTGCTGACTATCCTCCACTCCGACAACCTCAAGGCTCTCTCCGCCTACCCCGACGCGAGCTTTGCGCTCATCTACATCGACCCGCCGTTCAACACGGGGCGCGCGCAGGTGCGGACGAGCTGGAAGGCGAAGCGGGTGAACGAAGGCGGGCGGGTGTCGTTCAATGGCAAGCGCTACGCGCAGGTGCGCACGGGGAGCCGCTCGTTCGGGGACGCCTTCGACGACTACCTCGCCTTTCTCGAGCCGCGGCTCGTGGAGGCGCGCCGGCTGCTGACGCCCACCGGGTCGCTGTTCGTGCACCTCGACTACCGCGAGGTGCACTACGCCAAGGTGATGCTCGACCGGATCTTCGGCCGCGCCTCGTTCATCAACGAGATCATCTGGGCGTACGACTACGGCGCGCGCACGAGCAAGCGGTGGAGCCCCAAGCACGACAACCTGCTCTGGTACGCGCGCGACCCGAAGCGCTACACGTTCAACCAGGGCGCCGGCGACCGCGTGCCGTACATGGCGCCGGGACTGGTGGGCGCCGAGAAGGCCGCGCGCGGCAAAGTGCCCACCGACACGTGGTGGCACACCATCGTGAGTCCGACGGGCAAGGAGAAGACCGGCTATCCCGCGCAGAAGCCGCTCGGCATCCTCGAGCGCATCGTGCGCGTGCACTCCAACCCTGGCGACCGCCTGCTCGACTTCTTTGCCGGGAGCGGCTCGTTCGGCGACGCCGCCGACCGCAACGGGCGCGATTGCGTGCTGGTGGATTCGAGCCGCGCGGCGATCACGGTGATGAAGAAGCGGTTTCGCGGGCGGGACGTGAGGTACGGGTAGAGGGGGAAGGGGGCGACAACGGCAACTGCTTACCACGGATTGCACGGATCTCCGGGCGGATTGGCACGGATCAGGCCTTTCAAGGGGGTGCGCACCGACGCTGCGGTGCGCACCCCCTCAGAGGTCCCATCCGTGTTCGTCCAACTTGTTCCGTGTCATCCGTGGTAGGCAGTCGCTGTTGCCCCACTCGCCGCACCGCCTTACCGATCGTGCGCGCGCCGCGCCGCCTCCCACGCGGCGCGCAGCTCCACGACTTCCTCGCGCTCCTTCATGCGCATCAGCGTCCACGTGATGGGCGGGATGAACCTGACGGTGCGCCCGAGGTCCGTGGGCTCCTCGAACGTCAGCGTGTAACGCGGCGGGTTGCTCAGGCTGGGGCCGGTGATCTTGGCGACGTTCGCGAGTGGGACGCGGATCTCGGTGCGGTAGTTCGAGATGATCAGCTCGTCCTCGTCGAGCTCGACGCGCATCAGCCGTCCCAGCGCCCACCACATCACCGCGAGGGCGATGACCGCGGCGACCGCCATCAGGATCCACTCCTGATCGGCGCGCAGGCCGGGGGGCATCGTCTGCGGTTTCGGGCGCAGATAGGCGACCACCGTCCCCGTGCCCATCCCGCCGAGCACGAGCAGCGGGATGACGAACTTGTAGAAGGGGGTCCAGCGGGAGGAGAGTTGGGTTGGCATTGTCGTGTCAATGTTCGTCGCCAGCCGGTGAAGCGAACGCCTGCGGCTCGGCGATCCACGGAGGCGGATTGAGCACCGCGAGCGCAAGCCCGGCGATCACGAGAGCCAGTCCGAGCATGCGCATCGGCTCGACGATGCCCGTGCGCTGGACGCGCGCGATGGACTCATACGTCGCCACAAGCACCATACCCGCGGCGAACACGCCCTTGAGCGCCGGCCGCGGCTTTGTCCGCCGATACGAGCCGCGTATCCTGGGGTACGACCAGTACCACAGGCTGATGCCGCCGACGAACGCGAGCCCACCCGAGCCGAAGAGCAGGACGTTCGCGACGAGGCGCGGCGTGGCGACCGGCGGCGTCCACTGCAGAAACTGACCTGTCGATACGGCGGTGGCGATCGCACCATAGGCGAAGAGCCGTTGACCGGTGCGACGCATCCACCGCAGCGTGGTGGGCGACACTACATCACGTCGCGGGTCGCCCGCCAGCAGAAGGCCGAGTTCCGCCACGGCAATCATCAAGCCCAGGTCAAACCAGCTGATGCGCTCCATGAACACGAGATGGAACCCGACTGCAAAGGCGACGATGGCGACCGTCAGGGTCGCCGAGCGCCGCAGGCGACTGTCCCAGAGTTCACGCCAAGGTGCACGCTCGAGGCGCAGGCCGTGCTCGCTCACGACGAGACCCCCGGATTCTCGTGTAGCTTTCTGCGGGCCGCACGGTGCCTGGCCAGGCGCGCAGCAAAATCGAGCGCGAGGCCGGCGCATGCCAGCGCCACCCACAGCCGATGCGTGCGCCAATACTCCCCGAGACGGTCAGGGAAAACCAATCCAAGCAGGGCGAGCGACAATACCAGCAGCTCAAAGGCCCCGGCAATCGGGGAGACACGATCAACCACCGCCGATTCTCTGGCAAAGCGCTCGGCGTCCGGCGGCGTCCAGTCTCCGCGCCACACCCACATCGCGATGCCGCCGCCGAGCAACAGGAAGAAGACACCAAGGCCGACGGCGAGGCCTGCGTCGCGCCGCGAAGGGTTGAGCGTGAAGTACAACCCTGTACCCGCGAAGGTAGCCGCGACAAGACCGTTCGACCATCGCGCGAGGCGCAAGTTACTGGCGATCCGTGTGATGCGTTCTGCGTCCATGTTCCTCCTGCGCACCAAGCATTGTCGTACGGAAAGGCACCGCGCTTGAGCGAACGCGACGCCGCAGCAGTTACGGCTTCAACCGCTGCACCAGCCAGTCCGCCAGCGTTCCCATCACCTCGCCATCAATGCGCCCGTTCGTGAGCTTGACGTAGCCGCCGGGGAATCCGCTCGGGTCCATCAGGAACAGGTGGTTGCGGTCCTTGAACACCTTCGTCGTCACGTCCTTGTTGCCGCCCGCCTTGAACGCCTGCTCCAGCACCGGCGCCTGGTCGGGCGTCACCTGCTGATCGGTGGCGCCCTGCAGGATGAGCACCGGCGTCTTCACCTTCTTCGCCGTCGGCACAGGATCGTACTCGAGGAAATACTTCATCCACGGCGCCTTCGCCGTGGTGGAGTCGAACTGCGCGACCGTCGCCTTCAGCGCGCTGTCCTTGCTCGCCGCCGGGATCTGCTCGGCGCCTGCAATGCCATTCTTCAGCTGGAAGTCGATAATGCGGCGCCCCGTGTACGCCGGGCCGGCCATCAGCACAATGCCGGCGAGCTTGGGGTCGGTGCTCGCGACGAGCGGTGCAATCATCCCGCCCTCGCTGTGCCCCGCGAGCGCGATGCGCGCGCCGTCGATCTCGGGGCGCGAACGGAGGTAGGCGACGCCGGCGCGGATGTCGTCGGCGAAGTCGGCACTCGTCGCCTTCTGCACGTCGCCGCCGGAGCCGTTGATGGCCCGGTCATCGAGCCGCAGCACCGCGATGCCTCGCCGTCCGAGCGTGTCGGCCACCTGCCGGAAGATCCGGTACCCCGGCACGAGCGGGATGTACTCGTCGCGGTCCTGCTGGCCGCTCCCCGTGATCGTCACGACGGCCGGCACCTTCTTGCCGGTGTTCTTCGGCAGGGTGAGCGTGCCCGTGAGCACATGCCCCGCAGGCGTCTTGACCGTGACTTCCTCGGCGGTGTACGGCGCGTTGGCGGGAGCGCCGTAGTCGGGGCGCCCGATGGCGATCTTGTCCGCCGCCGCGCCATCCACGCGCGTGAGGACGATGTTCTGCGACGGAATCACGCCGCCCGCGATGAGCCCGTGCGCGTCAATGCGGAGCCGCGACTCCTGTCCCGCCACGCGGAAGACGGCGCTGTCGGCGCCGACGAACTCGATGGTCACGTCCATCTGCACGCCCGCGCCTGACAGGGCGAACATCGGCACCGTGACCGAGGGTGCGTGCTGCGCCCGCGCCCGCTGCACCGCGAGTTCGATGAGGGCGAATTCATTGTTGAGGAGCGGCAGCGGATCCTTGGTCACGGCGCGCGCCATGCGCCGTTCGGTGCCGCCGACATTCACGATCATCGCCGCCGAGTCGGCGGTGAAGGAGAGCGTGCCGCTCTGCAGCGGCGGCGTGTCGATGGAGGCGCCGCTCGCCCACACCTTGAACGAGAGCTCGGGCACGCGCGGCCCCGCCGTGGTCTGGGCGATGAACGTCATCCGCGCCTGCCCGCGCATGGTGATGTCACCGCTGATGCTCGACCGGCCGCGCGTGACGCGTTCCACCACGATGGTGTCGTTGCCGCGCGTGAGCACGTAGGCCGACTGCGGCACCGGCGCCGGCGCGGCCATCGGCTCCTGGCTCGCCGCGGCGCGCGGTGTTAGCGCCAGGAAGAGCCCGAGCGCGAGCAGGCCGGCGACGATGGCCACGATGACCAGCACGAGGTGATGGCTGAACTCGGAGGTCTCGCGAGGTTCGCCGGGCGCGGGCTGATCGTCCCGTGCCGACACGAGGCGCACGACGAAGACGAGGGCCACGGCGAGAACGATGCCGGCGACCGCAATGGAGACCCAGGGCGTGCTCAGCGTCAGGTCCTTGTTGGCGTGGAGCCCGGCGGCCAGCATGGCGCCGGCAACGCCGACCGCAACGGAGGCGGCGCGCGCGCCACGGGACCTGCCGCACCGGTTCATCGGGATGAACATCACTACTCCGAACTTTGATTGTGGCTATCGGCGGCGTCCGGGTCACTCTGCTCCTTCATCCAGGAGTAGAACGCGATGACGCCAAAGAGAAGCGCAAACCCGATGACGCCCAGCCCGACGCCGAGTGGCGGCGGGTTGTCGGTCAGCGGACCCACGATGAAGACGACCAGCGCGATCACCACCGCGACCACGAAGACGACGAACATGCCGACCGTCGTTTCGTGCTGGGTCGCGGGCCTGGCCGCCTTCTGGTGCCGCACGTGCGGGGGAGGAATGAACACCATGGCTACTCCAGTTCCGGCTCGGAGGCGCGCACCGCCGCTTCGTCGGCCGCCACCCGGCTCGGGAGGCGGCCGCTGCGGCGGAGCGCGTCACGCAACAGGTATTCGATCTGCCCATTCAGGCTGCGCATGTCGGCCGCGGCCCACCGCTGGATGGCGGCGAGCAGCTGATCGTCCACGCGGAGCAGGAAGGGTTTACGGGGCATTAGCGGGGCAGACGGTGGACGGTAGACGGAAGACGGTAGATACTGCGCTTCAGATTGGTGAGCGCTTTCGGTCAGTCCGCAGGTCACGGGCGATGAAGGCCGAACTCAGGACCGCGCTCAGCGAGGCGACGACCGATGCATTCATGTCGAAGCCCAGGAGCCGGCTGACGGCCCCGGCGCCGGCCAGGCTGCTGACGACACAGACCAGCACCGTGAGCGGGAACTGCCAGAGCAGCGGAGAAACGTGGTTCGACATGTCATGCACCTCGTGCAATGCGACGTGTGACGGGATCAGGTGTAGAGCGACCCGGTGTTCACCACCGGCTGCGTCGAGCGCTCACTGCAGAGCACGACGAGCAGGTTGCTGACCATCGTCGCCTTTCGCTCATCGTCGAGGTGCACGATGTTCTTCTTGGCGAGGAGCTCGAGCGCGTTCTCCACCATGCCCACGGCGCCCTCGACGATCTTGTAGCGCGCGGCGATGATGGCGCTCGCCTGCTGGCGCTGCAGCATCGCGGCGGCGATCTCGGGCGAGTACGCGAGGTGCGAAATGCGCGCCTCGAGCACCTCGACGCCGGCGCGGGCCAGCCGCTCCTGGATGGCGGCCTGCAGGTGCTTGCTCACCTCGGCGGCGTGCGTGGAGAGCGACTCCTCACCGGCCTGGTGCGCATCATAGGCGAACTGCGATGCCGTGGCGCGCAGCGCCGACTCGGTCTGCACCGTCACGTACTTCTCGTAGCTGTCCACCTCGAACAGCGCCTCGGCGGTCTCGACGACCTTCCACACCACGATCGCGCCGATCTCGATCGGATTGGCGTGGACGTCGTTCACCTTCAGCTTGGCGGTCTCGAAGTTCCGGACGCGCAGGCTGACGCGGCGCTTGACGAGGAACGGGTTGGCCCAGTAGAAGCCGTCACTCTTCACCGTCCCCTTGTACCGGCCGAAGAGCACCAGCGCCTTGGCGTCATTGGGGTTCACGATGAAGAGCCCGCCGAGGCAGAAGAGCGCGACGATGAGCACAAGGACGGCGAGGACGATGACCCCCGGCTTGTTGAGCGGCGCGTTGCGGACGATGCTAAGGAAGGCGAGGACGGCGACCGTCAGCAGGAAGAAGAGCCAGAAGTAGCCGTTGGACGCGGTGGTCTGTTTTTCGCGATACATGGTTGATCACTCGTGAAGGGTGATGGCAATATGATATCACTTTGAAAGCAGAAAGTCAAATTGTGACGTAAGTACTTATTATTGAATATGTTTGGATCAGACAAATAGAGTCTGTGCTGACAAACAGAGTCTGTGCGGGCGTGTCGCAAGCATCTTCCGGATCTCGCCTAGCTGAGGCATCCTACGTTCGAAAGGATCGACCCAGTGGCAACAGCCCGTCACAGTTTCATGGCGCAGTACCGCAGGTCGGACGTCTTTGGTTGAATCCGTCACCGTGCGATCGATCGCTAGGTAGGCAACAGCTCGGTCAACGGGAGAAAGAGGACCCAACTGTTGCAGGCCTCACGGCAGTTGGATCTCACATGCCATTAGACGCAACCGTTGTCATCCGGTCCTCGCGACCTTACCCCTCGCCTGTGCTTGCTTACAGTTGAGGCTAAAAGGCATCAAGAATCCTCCTAACTTCATCTGGATGCACGCGAAGCGTCGCCGCAATCCGCTCCGCAGTCCACGTAGGTCCGCTGCTAGCCAGCACAGGGACCGCGTCTCGCCAATCTACCGCTTCCGCTTCATCCACTTTCGGCTGAGAGACGACCGTCACTGGTTTCACCTCCGGATACGACGGCACATCCCTAAGCGCTATGCCAAGTTGCCGCAGTGTGCTATCCGCCTCGGCGCGCTGCTGCTCCGCTTCAGTCTTCCGGTTTTGACTGACGTACCGCTCGGCTAAGCGATGCTTACACCGACACCAGCGCACATGGCAGTATTCAATCGTCTGTGGCGGTGCCGCGATCTTCTTCTGTTTCCAGACGCGTTCATAGAAAGACAGGGCATCCTGATGAATGCCCACGCGCTCCATTGCGGCACCGACCAGCGCGATGCGTTCGGGCGTCCAATCGGTTTCCGTCTGCACGAGTGTTTGCAGCAAGCCCGACAGTTTCTTTGATGGCGCTTGCTGAGCGAGTGCCTCTGAGGTTGCTGCTTGATTCACCACCTCGCGGGCAACAGGCAGTTTCATTTGCTTATCGTTCGTCAATCCAGACCAGGCATCAACCGCCCGAGTCCACTCGTTCATCCGAGCTAGGATGCGCACAAGCGCGATAGCGGCATCGCGAGCGCCAGCGGCGTCATGCCTCACTGTCGCGTCCTTAATGATTCCATTCAGCAATGATACCCCTGGCCCGATTGCTTCAGCCAGCTGAATGGCCGCCTTTACGTTGCCAGACACCACGTATGCGTGCGCTACGATCTTCGCGCTCTCTTCGTCAAGAGCGACTCCGCGATGTGTTTCAAACTGAGTGGCTATTTCAGCATACTTCCTCAGCCGGCTCAAGAAAGGAAGGGACTCCGGATACGCTGCCGTCGCCGACATCGCATTCAAATAGCGCTCACCCGCTTGATACTTAGGGCCGGCGCCTTCCCATATTGCGGCCGCTGTCGCGAAGTCTTCAGCCACATAGGCCATCTCTGCAAAGGCCACCGATGTACCGTACCGCACGCCGATCTTCTGCAAGAGCTGAAGCTGTGCGTAGACTTCGCGAAGACCGTCAAGCATGTCGCGTTTCGCGGCCAACTCGGCAGCAAGGCGCTCAACGACCGTCTTCCATCGCGGATCCGCGATGATAATGCTGGCGGATGGTCCCTGTGCATCACCAACTAGCGTCGTCAAGAACGAGAGCTGTTCTTCTAGCGCCAGCCTGCCGCACATGAACCTCGCGGCAAAGACCTTCAGTTGGCTGTCAGCCCCGAAATGACGCACGATTGACTCGAAGCACGATTGATCCCCGCCGTTCCAGAAGCAGCGTAGCGCGTCATCGGTCATGCCGAGTCTGGTATACGTTTCTCCAGCTTCTTCCCACTCGTCGCTGAATTCATGTTGAAGGGCAACACACCTCTCTGCCTGTGTGGTGTCCCGGGCACGTCGGTAGTTCGCGGCGGCAAGGAATAGTAGATTGGCGTCCTTCGCCGCGACCCCTGTCTCCATGAACTGACGCGCGATCTCCAACGGATCATCGCGATCCTGCGACCAGCTGTCAGGGAACCCCGGCTGGGGGAAGTCGAGATCCTGCTCCGTCCATCCGTTCGCCGTCGACTTCGGAAGGCGGCGAAGAACTGCAGCCGAATCTCGCATTCCCTCATCGCGCCAGAATTGGTCCAACGCTCTAGGTGAATCCACGATGAAGAGCGCGCGCTTCGGTCGACTGGCCGCGACGAACAGCCGATTCACGAAATACTCAAGCGGCAGCGCCGTCTCGGGATGCTGTGAATGCGGTTCTCCAGTGGACAGTGGCTGCAGTAGGGTTGGATAATGAGTGAGGCACTCTTCGCCGAACTTATAGAGCACAACCCGTGAGAACTCCAAACCCTTCGCGGTCATTGCACTCAGGAAGTTGCGCGGCTGCCCTTCGCTCGCGAGTTGTGATAACAAAGTGTCGGCTGCGATGTACTCTCTCTCCATCCCCTCCTGACACGGCAGTATGAGTACCAATTCGTCATGCGCACGCATCTTCTGAAGCACGTCGGCGTCCTCGGCGCTAAAGATGGCAGGGGGTGCTGCGGAGTCATCCTGCCACGAGTGCTGTGGACGAAGAGTGTTGATGTCGAATAGCGCCCCTCGAAGAGCTTGAATCAAGTTCACAAAGCCCACGATGGGCTTCGTGGAGCGATAGTTGAACGACAACTCTTGGAAGTTGAACTTGAGTTGCGCTCGTCCGAAGCGATCAAGTTCTCGCACGATCTGCTCGTAGAAACCGGACTGTACTGACGACCACTGAAAGCCGGTGGGATTGAGAGTCTGAAATGGATCGCCGGCAAATGCGATGGGAATGCGCCTAATCGCCTGCGGGTCAACCAGTCGCCGTGAGAAGAGCGATAGTCGTGCAATCAGCTCAAGTTCGATTCGCGTGAAATCTTGCGCTTCATCGCAGAACACAACAGGATGACGACTCAACTCAAGGTCGGGCTCATCGAGGACTGCGCGCGCGAGATCCTGATCGTCCCACCACCCTTCATCGCGACACAACGCCCCGAACCATCCAGTCCAGATCTCGCCGTAGATGCGTTTGAACGTCTCAGTGGTAACGGTGCGACGTTTCGTAGGGAGCTCTTGGTATGCTTCGGGGTCGCAGAAGTTACCTTCGTCGTCGCGCATGCCCTTGACATAGGTGCGCAGCACATGCCACACGAGTTCTGGACTCAACCCGCGCGTCTGTGCGCTCGTAAGGGCCTTCTTGGCCCATAGCCGACGAAACTCCGCAAACCCGATGCGGCGCTCGCGCGCAAACAGTCGTTCAGAGTCGGGAGGTAGCTGCAGTCTCAAGTAATCGTGAAAGAGCGAGAACGCGTGATGATAGACATCATTGACCTCAGCTGCGAGAGTAGGCCGTGAGAGCCTCAACTGAACATTGGTGTCGAGCAGGCGGCCGACAGTGGCGAGAGCGTCTTTGAGTAGCCGCTCACTATAGGTGAGGTACAGCGGCGGTGCTGGTGTCCGCTCATTAGGAGCGATCGTAAGATGATTGGCGAGATGCTCGGCAAATAGGTACTTAAGGATCGTCGACTTGCCGCTCCCGGGCCTTCCATTGATAAACAGCGGATAGACGGGCGTACTCGCGTCCTTGCCCATGACCGAGTCAAGGACAGTCGTTTCTTCCGGCGAGAGAGCGAGGTTCGAACCGTCTTCACCTTGCAGCGACAACCACATCTCCTGGTCAGCAAGCACGATGGCCGGATACGCCCTGCGGCTCCTTCGACGCAATTCCTCATCCTGAAACGCTGGTGCGGTCAGTAGCGCATCGAAGCGCCGTTGGAGCTCGGGTTGGTCCTGCAGCGATCGCCCGAACAGCGGTGCTATGAGAATCGTCCGATTGAGCGATGGGAATCGGCGGAAGATGACTGCAAGATCTCCATTCCTTATGAAGGTATCGCTCGCGTCTCCGCCTGTAACCAAGATGCGATTCACGAGTATCTCGTAAAGCCATGGGATGGCCCTCGTATCGAGCTTACGAACGCGTTCCACCCACTCCTGAGTCTCGTAGACGAAGTCCTCAAATTCGTGACGCTCAGCAACGTAGAGATACCGAAGCTCGGAATCCGACGTTCGTGGAAGCGTCTCTGGGACTACAGCTTTTCTATCGCTAAGCCATGTATGGAGCTCCTCATCGGACGGACTGCGGCCAAGCGCGGCTGGATCTGCGCAGAACCGCTCGTACTGGGCGCTTCCACGGGCAAAGACGTGCCTCAGGCAGATGACGATGTCATCCCCTAAGGGTCGCTCTTCTCCTACGACGCGAAAGGTGCCTAGTGCTTTCTTGACGAATGGCGTCCTGAGGAACCTGTCCCACGTTCCAATAGACTGATCGTATTCGATCTTCTCGCTGAGATTCTCGATCTCCTCAACGAAGCCATTGCGCTCAGCGTCGGCTGTGCAACTCGGCGTTATCAAGGCATAGTAGCGCATTGTCGAACTCAGGGAGTAGAGTGTCCGCGAATAGGTGGCGGCTTCCAAGAGGCGATCGAGCTAGAGCATCGACCCTCCCGTGATTGCTGTCAAGCACAAACGGACCAGAAGTTCTCAGCGTCTAGTGGAGACCGCGGCGCCGAGACGTCGGGGAGGCGTCGCAGCGATCGGGCAGCAATTCTATGCATCTGCCCCGAATGACGGAGCGGATCGACGCGAGAAAACGGAGCAGGCCTCGCAGTATGGCAGTACGATGAGGCCACGTTCGTGATTCGATCGCCGGCCGCGACCCGGGCGCTAGACGCGATATTTCGCGAAGGTGGCGATTACGCTTCCGCGAGACCAAGAGTTGTGTCGACTGAGTTGTTACCTTCGGGAGGTCAGACGCAATACATGAGTTCGAACGTCAACCCAGCCAGACGTTGTGATCAGGCCCTGCGCGTGAGCGAGGGCGTACCCAAGACTCTTCGCTTCCCTAATAAAGTCAGTCGAAAGCGCACACTCTTGGCGCGCCAAGAACCCTGGGTTAGTTCCGAGTACGCCTGGCCTACCCTCGCGGATTGGCGTGGAGACGATTCCGCGTTCAACGCCAGCTTCTCTAGCGATCGTGAGGCGACTGTACGCACGCTTGCTATCCCTCGACAGCGGCTCAACGAGAATGCCTAGCCCGCTTCTCTTGGCAGCCCGGACTACGTCGTCCCATCGGCGCGCAACATCGAAAATGATGTACGTCGGCGCACTACCTGACCCACGCATGGATGAGAGCCATTCGCACATCGGAACGACTCCAAAGTGGAAAAGCGTGTGGCCAAGGATCATCACGACGGTCGGCCGGCCTCGACATGTCGCTGGTGCTGAGACGGCCCCCTGCTCCACGGTGCGGTGCAGGAACCTTACGGAACTGGCTCGTCGTTTCGCAGCCGCGCGTGCGTGTCGAACTGCCCACTCGGCAGCATCTACTCCCGTCCAAGCACGTCCAATACGAGAGGCCTCGATCGCCAGCAGGTGCTCGCCCGAACCGCAGCCGAGATCAATGATGTGGCCGATTCCGTTCCCATCGGGCACGATTCGATCCAGGCGTTGAAGGAGCTGCACGACCTGGCGTACGTGCTGCTGCCGTCGTCGGCTGAACTGCGGAATCGCACGCTGAACAAGACCAAGTGCGACATGCGGATACCCGCTACTCAAGTGGCACTCTCAAGCGCTGGGGTTTCCGGCCACTTCATGAACGGCAACAGTTGACGCTCTGTTTGGTGCGTCGCCAACGACTGGGATCCCCACATTGATGATCGTCTTGAGCGATCCCTGTCCGGATTGTGCGAACTCTTCACTTCCGCCCAGGACGTGCGCTCGACATGGCAGGGGATACAGGTTGATGAACGCCGTGAAACCGGATGCAGACAGAAGCGTCAGCAACTCAACGACCTCCTCCGCACACCCTGGTTGGGAATGAGGCTGGATTTCCGATGGCGTGAACACGTGGCATTCTCGACTCCTGAGTCGACGATGTCGGCGGGAGTATGCGTTCCTTAGTGACTTCTCTGAGATGAAAGGGGATCGCCGGATTGTGTCATTCCCGTTCAGCTCGTGCACTATTGTCCAGTCGGAGGGCGAGAATAGTTCGGGTCGGCATCCGGCGAAGCGCTCGTAGAAACTCAACCGAGCCCGCTCTCTGGCAGGGCCAGCGGGCATAAACTGCCAGTCGTTGACGAGGATCACATGCGCTACTTCGGATCCGCGATCAACAGCAGCAGCATGCAGAGCTCGCCCGAGCTCCCACGTATCGGATGTGAACGAGGCTGCGGCCGTGAAGGCATGAGCCACGCTCTGGCTTTGAACCGCCTCACCGGGAAGTGACGGTACGGCTCGCCCCGCGACTTCATCCCATAGCAGGATCACATGCCCGGCATGAATGGCAATGCGCTCGCCGTGGGCGATTGTGGAAAGGAGTGCAGTCGTGTCGAACTCAGCGGAGTCGTACTGTGCTGTCAGCATGACAATCCGGTCCTCATTGCGTTTTCAATTACCCTCCTGCATGCGTCGATCGCGATATCGACTTCCGCGAAGGTCGTCTGCGGCCCAGTGCTGAAGCGCACCGCACTTCTCCTCAGTTCTTCCGGGACTGCCATGGCTTCGAGAACAGCCGAAGTCGCCGCCGACCGTCCGGCACAGGCCGCACCAGCTGACACACAAACCCCCATCACTCCGAGCCGTTCCACGAATGCCGCCGCGTCTATGCCGGGGAATGCGAATAAGGAAGTGTTCGGCAGTCTCGCGGTTTCACTGCTGAACAACACTGCGTCGGGGAAAGTGGCGGTCACCGCGGCCTCCAAGTGGTTACGAGCAGCCGATTCCGCAGCGGCGATTGCGGCGACCGACGTTTTCGAGACCCACTCCAGCGCGGCCGCCGCGCCGACGATTCCCGCAACGTTCTCCGTCCCACTGCGAATGCCCCATTCTTGACGGTCGAAGGCGAGGCGCCGGGAGTCGTGGTGACGGAGGAACAGTGCGCCCGTTCCTTTGGGACCGCCGAACTTGTGGGCGCTTAGGGCAACGAAGTCAGGACCATCAGGATACACGGCGAAGGGGCTTCGGCCGATGAGCTGCACTGCGTCGCATAGCATGAGCGCCCCGAATTCGCGAGAACATGCGAGCACTTCCTTGACCGGTTGAACCGCACCAGTCTCGTTGTTCGCGGCCATGACGGCGACAAGCGCCACGCGGGATAGCCGTAGTCTAGTCCGCAGCGCATCGACATCGACAACTCCGGCCGAGGTCACGGGAACTGTGTCGACGTGCATCCCAAACCTGCGCCACCCTGCCGCGGCGTCAGTGACAGCGGAGTGTTCAATGGCTGAGATAAGCCAGGTCGCGCCGGCGATTTCGCGGGCGACCAGCGACAGGGCGAGTTGCACCGCCTCAGTGCCGCCGCTGGTGAAAATGATCTCAGTTGGTGCTCGCGCGCCCAGAAAGGTGGTCACCGCGGCTCGAGCTTCGTCGACAGCGCTCCGAATACCCCGCCCGAAGGAATGAGTGCTCGACGGGTTGGCATACTGGCCCCTTAGGAACGGTGTCATCGCTTCCACGACACCGGGTACGAGCGGCGCGGTCGCGTTGCAGTCGAGGTATGCCCTAACGTCCGGAATCTTCACGAGATCCAAACTCCGCCAGGACATACCTGTAAGTGGCAAGGACGATGTACAACCCGACTGCGATTGTCGCAATGGGGGCGATGACGATCATCAGGATTCCAATCATGGTTCTTCCTTTCTTGAAGCCGGACGCTGTAGCAGTAGCCCGAGGGAGAGCCCCGCGCCACTGCCAATTAGGCCAACGAGAATTGATGGCACACTTCCGGGCTCGTTAAGCCAGAACCGCCAGAGCAGGGAAGCCGCGCCACCGAGGAGGATCGCGAGACAGCCGGCAAGGCTGCTGCCAGGACGCCTGAATACGGCCCATAGCAAGGGAACGAGAATCGTAGGGGCCCAGACGCTGTAAAGAATCAGAAGGCCGTCTATAATGGACGGGGCGTACAGCGCAGCGACTCCCGCGATCGCTCCGAGGACCAGCGTCACTATACGGCCGATCATGACGGCTCCCGCGTCATCGCGGGGTGAGAACGGCTGCACGAGATCGCGAACAACCGACACGGCGCCCGCATTTAGTACGCTCTCTTGCGAGCTCATCACGATAGCCGCGAGTGCAACGACGACCAGGCCGATCATGCCGTGCGGCAGGAACGTGCCGGTCATCGCCATGAAGGCGTCATCCGGCGTTGTGATCGGTGCGCCCAATGCGTACGTGGCCTGTATGCCGATCGCCGTGACAACCGCGAGCCAGAAAACGCCGAAGGCCCCGGCGTAGATGAATCCGCGACGAGAAATAGCGGACGATGCGCTGGCCAGAGCGCGCACCGTGTAAGGCGGGATCAGCGTCTCGCCGAGGAGAAACGAAACGACGATTCCGACAATCGTGATCGTCGGCGTCGAGGCGATGGCCTTCGAGGTCAGCTCTGACGCGACGTTGCCAAATCTTGTCAATTCGGGCCCGCGAGCGACCAGCACTGACAGGCAGATCAACGGCACCGCGATTGCGAATAGGGAAAACTGAAACGCCTCAGTCGCGACCACGGACCTGAGGCCGCCCGTGAGCGTGTAGGTCACGCCGATTCCCGTAACGAGCAGAACGCCGGCGAACAGCGGCCAGTGCAGCGCTCCGGCGATAACGCCGGCACCGGCGCGGGCCATAACCGCGGCAAAGCCCAGGCACATCCCCACCGAAACGACGCCAGCCAGAACATGCGCGGTTCTGCCGAAGGTTGTTCCGATTATGTCGCCGACCGTGTGGCAGCTCGTGAACCGGCTAATGCGGGGGGCGACGAACATCCCCACCAGAACCGTCTGCAGGACGAAGGCGCACGCAGCGAGCCCGAAGAGCAGCCCGGTGGTGTAGCCGCGGCCGGTCATCCCGACAGCGAAGCCAGGACCGATGTAGGTCGACGCCAGGCTTGCGAACACCATTGACGTAGGCAACGCACGTCGCGCGAGCGCGAAGTCTGCGAGGCCTCGCACGCGGCGAACGAACACCCCGAATAGTGCGAGGGCGGCGAAATACGCCGCGATAACAAGGAAATCGAACGTGTTCAGCATGACTCAACCGGTCGTAGAGGGGCGACGCAGATCAATCCTCCTCAGCGTGTATCCCACGCAGAAGGGGTACTGGTCGCTTCTGACCACTGCTCGGCCACTAGACTCCTCGTCCATAAACACCTCTGGCGCTGCGTCGCGATGCCGATTCACCGGCCGAGCACCTTCGCCTCTGGGGAGCCCTGGGCCACAGAGGCTTCGAAGATCACTGAGGCTCTTCATCGTGGCTCGTTCCTTGTGTCCCGTGGTCGGGACGAGGTGGATGCTCCAGATGTGCTTCGCAGCAAGGCTCCCCGCGTGGAGCCGCCACTTGTCTCTAGCCCTGACGGCTTCGCCGCACAGCAGCGTCAGGCCTGCATTCACATGGCGCTCAACGTGCTGCAACGAGATGTCCGGCTCTAACCCACACCATCGCGCCAAGTGAGTGACCAACACATGGACGTCGCTCACAAGTCGCTTGCCCAGCATGGGTACCGTCATCGAGGCGACGTCTGCCGGAGCGCTTCGCAGCGGTTCATACCACCCGTGGTTGCGATACGCGATGTTGCTATCGTTCTGCCCAAGGACTCTGCTCAGCAGTTCGTACGCAACGGGTGCGTGGCAAAAAAACCAATGATGGGTGAGGATCAGGCCGATGGCGAAGCGGACGCCGCCGTCATGCAACCCCGCGGCCGCAATTTCATACACCCACTCCCTGAGGTCCTCCTTTTGCTTGCGCGCTAACTGCTCTGGCTGAGAGAACAATGCGCATGCGCGCAGTGGCAGTAGGACGCCGGCTGCCACGGCGGCAAAGTCGACCATCCGCGTATACGCGACACGCCTCTCGGCCCGGCGGGCATTCAGCGCCGGAACAGAGCAGACGCCGAGCACTGGGCTTCCGCCATCCATGAGTGCGTGCCTAGAGTGCGCCAGTGGTGCAATCGCGACGTGGTGGATCACGCCCCCCGTGGGAAATGGAGTGGCTTCATCAGATCGCTTTCCGTTCTTCTTGCGGGCACGCAATGTTGGTGGCGCGGCGCCAGCATCGGAACCTAAGTCGTGCCTGACCGTTTCAGCTTCGATGAGTTCGTTGCAGAGCGCAACTTCGCGATAGGCCCCCCGAAAGCTCCCTTCTGCTGCTTCGTCCATCGGGGCCGCGGCAGGCACGCGACTGAGAATGGCGTCGGGCGTGTAGGCCAAGAACTCACCGGTCCGGCCCGCGGCAGCGCAGACTCCACGGTAGGCCGAGCCCATGACCTCAGGGGCTGGGCCTATGTCGTAGAGGGAGCCTGGGGAGGTCTCGCTGAGGCCCGGGTGGCGTATCGGCTGGTACAGATAGAACGTAGGCAGCTCCTTGCATGGCACTGTATGGAAGAGCTTCTTCATCTCTTCCCGAGCGCGCTCAATCTCCTGACGAGCAACTGCTTCGACGGTGAGTGGACTGCCTATTAGCGAAGTGCTGGCCACGCGGGGCCCCGTGGATGGTGGTGCTAGAACATGAGGTAAGGTAGGCGACCTCGTCCATCCCGCCGGGGCGAAACTCATGGGAGAATTCGGGCAAATATCCAAGCGAAATCTCCCGGCTTTCGCTCGCGTACAGACCTCCGCAGCTTCGCTTCGCCCCTGAGTTCTCCGCACAAACGCGCTCCGCTTTTCGGATGTTGTCGGCGGTGTGGACATGCGACCCTTTCTACACGGAGCGCAATCCCGCACTCCGAGTGGAGAAGCGCATGAAGACCACATTCAAGCAGGTGCTCTCTCAGACGCGCGAGGCCGCGGTCGTGAGCGCGTGGGAACGCGCGGCCAAGGCGAATTCCTTCGCCAAGGCTGCGCTCACGTGGGCCGGGCGCGGCGCCGCCTATCGGGCCAAGGCTTCCGCAATGGGCGTCGCGATCATCTCGATGCCCGCCGCCGTTCAAATCGGCGACGTGTCGCCGGATCGTCCCGGAATCGTCGGGGTCAGCATCCCGGGGTTGCCGGGCCTCCACGTCGCGATCGAGAATCTCGCGCCCGCGGCGCGTGCGATCGTCGAGAGGCGAATGCAGAAGGGGGCGCGGCGCCGCATCGCCTCGCGGATGGTCTGCGGACGCCGGAGGCCCGGATGACCAGCGCAACGGCCACTTGTGCCCCGGCACGAGGGCGTCACTGCCTGTCGCTTGGGGCGAGCCCGCTCGGGCGGCGTGACCGCGCCTGTGGCTGGTGTTCCGGGCGGATCGCCGGCCGACATGCACACGAGGTCCTCGACCTCGTCGGCCGGGTGGCCAAGTCGACCGACTACCCGCTCTGCTCCCTGATGCGCGCCTGCGGCGATCAGATTGCGACCGCGCTGGAGGAATCTGAAAGCACGCCCGCAAACGACGCTGGAGTCGCCTCGTGAACGGCTGCATCCGTGCCACTTCGAACCGGCTTCTGCTCACCGTCGTTCTCGCGGTCATCGCCGCGTCAGCGGCTTGCAGTCCCGAGAAGACCGCTACCCTCGCGCGAGTTCGCGCGACGCCTGGTTGCTTCTCGCCGGACTCCATCTACATGGTCGTTCGCGCGACGCTCTCGCCCGACGGCCACCATCTCCCGTTCAGCGGCGGCTTGGTCGCACGGACCATTTGGCAGGGACGCGGGCGCGACAGTGTCGCGCTCTGGGCCATCGTGCCCGAATCGGTGCCGGTGGCGCGCCCGATCAGCCGCCGCTTCTACATCCGTAGTAACGCATTTCTCGGACTCGTCTTCGACGGGCCGGTACTCGTGTTCGCCGCCGACTCCACGCGGGGGAGCCGGTGACGGTCGTTCACTTTCCCGCAGCTCCACGGATCCTTCCATGACGTTCCGTTTTGCCCGGGCGCTGCGGCGCCCCCACCGTCCCGATCCCCTCGACATCACCGAGGCCCGGGACGAAATCCGCGAGACGATCCACCTTCCGACGCGCGCGAATCTCATCGAGACCGCGCTCGATCGGGGAGGAACGGAGGTCACGCGCGACAATGCCGAGCTGACGAAGCTCCGGCAGCACCGCGGCCTGCTTGACGGGCACCCCGGCCACGAGCCCGGCGCCGAGATCGAGTCGCGGGGCAACCTCTCACTGGCCGGCACCTTCGCCGCGGGCGGGTTCCTCGCCCAACTCGCGGCCAACAAGGGAGCCTTCGGCGAGTACGGCGATGGTGTCGTCCTCGCGTCGGCGATCGGGATGGAGGTCGCCATGGGCGCCGTCGGCGTGTCGGTGCTCAAGTCGCTCAATAACACGGTGAGGCCCGAAGCGACGCTGCGCGCGGGGAAGAAGATCAGCATCGCCTGCACCGGGGCGCTCTTCGCCGCAGGAGCGACGCTCGCGTACGCGCGCTTCACGACCGCGGCCACGTCGGACCTGTTCTTCACGATGGCCGGGTTGTCCCTCTGGGCAATCGCCGAACTCGCGCCGTTCGTCGCCGGCCTCTGGGCCGGGCTCGCGTACCTGCGCGCGTACCCGCACCGCGTGAGCGAGCAGATCCTGGACCTCGAGGAGCGGATCCGCGACCTCGAGAAGTTCACGGAGTGGCTCCGCGAGGAGCGGCGTAAGGTGCAGCAGCCGCCAACCGCGCCGAGCGATTCCACGCGGACGAGCGAGGACGCCGACGGCGGCGACGATTCCGACGCCGCAGGCGGTGCGGTCGGATCCATCATCAAGGCTGCGAGTCTCGTGCTCGCCATCTCCATCGCGGCTGGCTCGGCGTCCGCACAGACGTGCGGGCTCTCCGTCGACCGATCGATCATCGGGGTGCCGGCATCCCGCGCGCAAGCCGTCGAGAACGTCCTCGCCACCCTCGACGAGCTCACCGTGCGTCGTGAGTGCTCGACTCTGGTCGTGAGCGCGTTCGCCGAGGGTGGCTCGTTCACCACGCCGCGTGTCTCGATCCCCGTGCCGCCGCGTCGTTCGGCGACGGAGTGCAACGCGCAGGAGCCGGTGCAGGTCGACCGGCTTCGCGCGGGGCTCACGCTATTCGGTGGCTTCCGCGATCATGTCCGCGACAAGTCAATGAAGGAATGCGCCGCCGAACGGGCCCGAACGGACAGCCTGTTCGCCGAGCGTTGGAACCGCTTCCTGCGCCACGTACGGCTCGTCGTCTTCCAAGACCAGTTGACCTTGCCCACCGCCGCGGGGCCTGCGGCGGAGATCCGCGCTTACAGCGAAGCGGGGATTCGCGACGTGTTCATCGTGGCGAGTGGCCTCGACACCGGCGCCGGCATTCCGGATCGGCTGCCCCCTGGCGTCCGCGTTCTGCTCGTGCAGTTCGAGATAAAGGAGGCGTACCTCGGCCGCGCGGCCGCGGACGCGGCGAGCGAGCGCTGGCGCAAGGCGGGCGCGACCGTCCTCGCGTCCCCCTTGGTCACGCCGGGGGTGTGGAGTCGGCTTGTCCTTCCGAGCACGAAGTAGCAGGCGATGTCCGACAGCTAGCAGCCTAACGGGCAGCCAAACCCAGTAGACAGTGGAGATGACACGCCATGTCGCCGACTAGCTGTCGAGAACCGCCGAGAGAGGCTCTCCATTGATTATCCTCGCCAGCCCGCATCATTGCACGACTCAGTGCATTACACGCGTCGATGAGCACGTTATGGGCAGCAGTGCGCGCGCTGTCGATTTCGAGCCGGCCCTCGAGGTCCATCAGTGACCAGTCGACACGAAGACGCGCATACCTCACCGCAGCATCAATCACATCGTGAAGGAGCTCTTCGGCGGCGGTCGTTCCGCGGAGGTTCAAGAGCAACTCGGCAACCTGTTGAGGCGTCACTGGGTCCACTCAGTAGCGGAGGAGGGGTACGAAATCCACCCGAGTTGCGCGTCAGTCTACGCTCGTATCGTGAAACGCTTATACGAGGTAGCCCAAGGTGAAGTCGGTGAAGTATCTCAACGCGCGATCTCTGGATCGCATCCGCATTGCTCTGTCATTCACGGCTCAACAAGCCACGAAGGTAGTGGTACGTCGTCGGTGCCGTCAGTATCGCCGTCTCCAGCGCCGACGATGATGCCACTGGGGCACCCGTGGCGTCTTCTGGGAAGCCGCCGTG
Source organism: uncultured Gemmatimonas sp. (assembly GCA_964416005.1). Lineage (GTDB taxonomy): Bacteria > Gemmatimonadota > Gemmatimonadetes > Gemmatimonadales > Gemmatimonadaceae > PNKL01. The sequence goes on along the minus strand of CAYQCP010000031.1, from coordinate 13,742 downwards.
CGCTCTGCGGTCTTGCACTCAAGACAGATGCGTCCGTGGCCCCCGTTACCGCCACCGAGCTGCGGGTCGTAGAACTGGTCATGTGGTTTGATGGCCCCGCAGCGAGCACAGGGCTTCAGTGCCTTCTTCGCGAGTCCCTCTGCCTGAGCTTGCAGGTTCCCAATGGTGCTAACCTCCGGAGACTGCAGTGTCTGCGACAGCAATCGGGTCAGACGATCTGAAAGCGTGGCGACCGGATCGGCACCGAGATTGAACCTGTTCACGCGTAGGAAACGGTATCCGTAACTCTCAAGGATCAACTGCCGCTCGATGTCCTCTTCGCGCAGGTAACGCTCGTGGTTGCCTATATGGATGTCGACGCCGCGCTTGAAGTGGTGCTCGAACCCGTCGTACTCAACTATGATGTGGACGCGCCCTGAGGGGGCGGATACCGTCACGAGGAAGTCCACGCGGTACGCCTGGTGCTGGTAGGAGGGATCCAGTTGGCGCAGGTAGTCTCCGATCGGGAACTGCGGGAGCACTTCGATCTGATCCGCCGCCTGCAGATAGAAGGGAGTCTGCAGCAGCCATTCCAGCAGCTTGGCCTCCATCGGACTTGAAGGGTCGGTCTGCCTACTAGCCCCGTCACCGCGCTCGAGAATGCCCTCGTAATGATGCAGCACCTTTGCGATGGCACCCTTGTACTCGCTGGTCGGCTTTGATAGCACGAACCAAATCATCTCCTGCGCGCGGCTGAACGCGACATTTAGTCGCTGCACCTTGAGCTTGTCCTCGACATGTTCCTGCACCTGGTCGAGGTTGACGGGGAAGACGTAGTTGAGTGCGTCGTGCTCCCTCGTGGCGACCAGCGAGTAGAAGATGAGCTGACGCTCCTCGCCCTGGCAGCTGTCGCACGTCATCACCTTGAGCCGCAACACATCCTGGAACTCCGTGCCCCGCGCGTGCCCGAACAGCGTGCGCGACAGCAGCGTCTGTTGCTCCCTGAACGGTGTGATGACCCCGACCGTCGGCGGGTCTTCGGCATCCACGAGTTCCAGGAGCCGTTCCAGGATAAACTGGGCCTCTGCCTCGTTGGTCCCGCGAGTAACCCGTTGGCCGGCGGGGTCCACCACCGACAACTGGATGACCTCATCGAGTGGGCATCCGCGAATCTTGATTGCTTGGAGTTGGCCGTTGTAGAACGTTTGAGAGCTGAAGCTGATGAGTTCCTTGTACGAGCGGAAATGTTTCCGGAGCATCACGTTGTAGTTCGCGCACAGTTCCACGAACTCAAGGACCGAGCACTTCACGTCAAAGCGCGAAAGCCGGTGGAGTTTCTCCGCCTCAGCGGACACCTCGCGCTTGAAGTACTGCACGAGTTCCGCACGATGTTTCTCGTTGAGGGCGATGCTCGCATTGCTCGACTTGGTGTTGCTGAATTGCTTGGCGTCCCCGAGGACTACGATCTGGCGAGCGCGGAGGAGCGCGGGGAACGCCTGCGCCACCGAGACCTGCGACGCTTCGTCAATCACTAGGACGTCAAACAGGTCGGCCTTGAGCGGCATGTACTCCCCGAACTCGCGAATGCTCGCGATGATGATCGGGAACGATTCCTTGACGTCGCCGAACTTCTCTTCCGGGAACTTCTGGCGCTGCGTGATCAGCGACGCCAGCGTCCGGGCATCGGCTCGGTGTTCGTTCATAAAGTCCACCAACCGATTGTCCACCTCGGCGTTCATCACCGTGGTGTTCAACTGCTCGAGCTGGGTCTTGGAGCCGACGTAGTCCATCTGTGGGGCGCTAACGAATCGATCTTGAAGACCAGACCACGTTCCGAGGTATCCGAGAGCGAGGAGCCAGCGTTGCGTCCATTCGGCCCCCGTTCCGACGGTGCCACCCACGAAGAGCGGATCGAGAGCGGGATCTTGTCGTGCGGCGAGAAGGGTCAGTATGGTGCCGCACGAGGCAGCAACCGGGACAGTGCGGCCCTTCGCTATCGCCCGATACACCAACGGCAGCGCCGTCTCAGGGCATCCATAGTCGGGGAGCGCACGCCGAATGCGCTCCGCCCCCGTTGCGAGCGCGCGCAACGCATCCGCGTCACGCCGCAGTAGCAACGGTGTAGTCGCGCGGAGCGTGTTGTTGAGGCTCGCCTCAAGCGCGCGCACCTGGCGTCCGCGGAAGAGGTACCCAAGGAGAGGCTGCTTGAGTTGCTCGAACTCGAGCAGCGTCGCCTGCAAGCTGCCCAGCTGCGCCACATCGATGCGATCAAGATGGGCCAGAGCGCGCGCGTTCACATCTCCGGCCAGAGCGGCCGCCGCAATGTCGACCTGCACCCGCGCGCGAAGGGTCTGCAATGTGCCGGCGGCCCCCGTCGCGAACAACGCCCGCAGGTACGCCTCGAACGCTCCGTCCGTGAGGTCGAGGCGACGTAGCTCAACGGCGAGTTCGGGCGAGAGCGCGCGCTGGAGCGCGACGGGTAGCGTTGGTCCCACCTGTTCCAAGGCAATCTCGGCCTGATGGACCGACGACACGTCGCGCATGGCGACGCCCCCGAGGGTGGTGACCGTCTGCCGAATCTGCTGCTTGAGGGCCTCCCGCCGGTCCGTCAGGTCGGCGGCCACCTGGGCGGCGTGCGCGTTGCTGGCCTTCGCCGAGGCCGCGATCTGGGAGAGCGATTGATTCGCCGTCAAGCTACGGAAGTTCGACTGCTCCTGCCCCAGTCGCAAAATTGGGTTTGGAAACCGCTTGTCGCACCGCACCGCATTCATCGCGTCCGACAACTTCTGCTGGACGACGTCAAGGGCCTCCTTCTTATCGGAAAGGATGAGGCATGAGCGCTTCTTGAGCGCACAGTCAGCGGCGATAGCGGTGATCGTGTGTGACTTCCCGGTTCCCGGCGGTCCTTCGACGAGGATGAAACGACAGTCGGGACGATTGAGCGCGGCGAGCACCTTACGCTGTTCTTCGTTTAGCGGAATCGGAGTATCCGCTACCAGGCGGTCCACGAATGGGAGCGCGTCCCACTCGCCCTCAATGCGCCGATGTACGCTGACCGGATTGTCGATGATGACGCCTTTGACGATGCTCTCGAACAGGTCGATCACGCCGTCCTTGTTCAGGCGGGCCTGTTCGATCATCTCCTCGTAGTCGTTGAGCAGTGCTTCGTCCGCGCTGTCGAAGGCGGCGAAATGCAGCGCCGTCGATAACGTAAGCTCCGTCGTCGCCGCGGAGTCTTCTCGGTTGGGAGTCAGCTCCAGTTGGCCCGCGAGGTCGAACGCGGTCGCGATCTCTCGAAAGAGAGGTGCGGCGGCAGCGAACACGGATTGGTCGGGCGCGAGGTACGTGATTCGATCGCGAATTGGGTTCGTCCATGCACGCTGCTGCCGTGCGCCCAGTTCCTGCAACACGAAGTCAATGGCGCGCTTGTTGGCGTAGAGGTGCGGCCGTAGGGACACGTCGTAGCCGCGGCCGTCCTGGAGTCGAACGACATCCACGGGAAGGAAGAACACCGGGAACGTCATGCCTCCGTATCTCACTGCCCCTAGGTACAAATAGACTTGGAGCCCCTCGTTCGTGGACACGTACTGCTCAAGGTCCCGGAACTCAAGGAACGCATCTGCAGTAGCGTACGCGTCGAAGAACGTGGTCAGCGCCTGCTGAACGCCGTCAAGCGTGAGCAGCGTGTCGCACGCACTACGTAACGGACCCTCGTCGCCCGTCGCGATGATGTGGCTGAGAACTTCCGGCAGTGCCGTGTCCAAATCGGCGGCCACGCGCTCGATCAACTCAATCTCCGCGGCGAACAGACTATCGGACGCCGAGTACGCCTGCTGCGTGAGCGGGCCATCGAGCAGTGCCAGCAGCGGATGAATAACCTGCGTGCCGATTTCGGTCGCGAGATGCGAGCGGCGCTGGTCCACCCAAGTCTCGGGGTTATTCAGCGCGGCGCCACGCGTTTCTCGCGCTTGCTGGACCACGGCAGCCCGTACTTCGGCGATGGCCGATTCGGGGATGGACTCGATATGCTGTCGCACGACGCTCTTCAGCGTGGCGGACATCGGACGCGTAAATGTGCCACTGCGGAAGGTGAAACTCGCGCCTTCGCCGCTGGGGCTGGTGAGCACGCCCCACGCCTTATGGTGCAGTGCGGGGTACGGGCTCAGCCGCATACCTGCACGGAAGCCGGCGTCCGTCTGCAGGGTCAGGCGCCGCCGGGGGGCTTGCTGCCGCTTGAAGTCGGATTCCAAGAAGTCCAGGAAGTACTGCGAGACGCGAATCGCGAGTTCGCGAAGCGTGCTGGTTTCCATCATGGTCCTTGATCGGCGAGCCCTGGTGACGCCCGGGGTCTGCTGTTTGGCACTACCGCGTTTCCCACGATTCCTGCCAGACTCTTGTCAATGTCGACGAACACGCTCATCGAAGAAACGTGCATGCGCCACGCACTGTTCTTCCGGAACGGCTCTACCCGAGTTCGCCCACTGCTCCGAAGCGCTGGAATGGCTGGGATGTTGCACTCATTGTCGCTAACTGCGCCCAACTCGTCTACTGAGCTGCGCGCTCCGTCGACCGCGACTTGCAGAACCGGATGTACTCCTGAAGCCGAGAGGATTCCTCGTCGGTCGACGTTTCCAGTAGCTTCTCGCTGTCGGCAATTGCGCGCGCCCACGTGCACCACGGCAACTCTCCGTCGACGGCGAAGAGACGCTCGTTTTGCTCTCGTTGCAGGTCCGCACGTTCCGCTGGTGATAAGGCGTCCGCGTGCTCATCGAAGATCAGTCGCAGAGCGAGGTGCCGGAGCCTCTCGTCTGCGAGTGCCTTCGCGGTCATGGCGCGGTCCGGCCACGGTTGCTGATGAAACGTCTCGAGCAGCGCCTCATCTTCGGGTGCCGTGAAGCCATCGTAGATCTGTTCCTCCACGTATGGCGATTTGTCGCGCTCCGTCCTCGTCCTTTCAATTGCTGCGACAATTCGGCCCGCAAGTGGCCCTCCAGCCGTGACTAGGCGTGCGCGCCGTGTCAGTTCGTCCATGGATAGCTGCGCGCCATTGCTCGGCTCGGGGGCGTCCTCGATGCTCAGGAGAATCGGTGCCGCATTGGTCTTGATTCGTCGCACGAGGCGCGGCGAGGCACCGAGGCGTCTTTCAAGCGCGGGCTCGTCGAGCGCCGCAACTGTCTCGGGATCAACTGATAGATCGAAAGCATACACTTCATTCGCGTTGGTGCCGCTTCTGCCAATGGTTGTCACATGAAAGACGAACGGCTTGCCATAGTAGTACTCGGCCATCGCGTACACCTCCTCGCCGTCCACAAAATCCGCCACGGCGGCCTTCTGTGAGAATCTCAAGAGGCTCGACCAGAGTTCGGGGGCGTGCTCAGACGCCAGTCTGCAGAGGTGTATGGTCGCCGCGACGTCCGCGAGTGCATCGTGGGCATGGGCATGGTCGAAGCCATTTGCCGGCGCAACGCGATCAAGCTTGAAACTCGGCTTTCCGTTCTCAGCGCGTGGGATGGACACCACGTCAGGTCGAAGGAGCGCCATTGCCTGAACCAGTAGCATGGCGTCCGCGCGGGCGTTGCCGTGTCGGTTGGTCAGGTACGGATTGTGGAGTGACTTCCAGAGCGCACTACGCAGAAGGTGCTCGTCGAACTGCATGGAGTTATAGCCGATGAACACAGCTGGCGACCAGGACAGCAGTTTCTCGCGAATAGCACACACCATCTCGTAGTGCGACGGCAGAGATTGATCGGTTAGCTGCGTCACGGTCACTCCAGTCACGCGGAGTGCGCCTGGCCACGCAACGACACGATTCTGCAAGCGCGAGCGAATCTCAAATCGCTCGATCTCTTCCAGTTCCTCGTTAGTGCGTATCGCTGCGAACTGCAGTATCTGGTCGAACGCCGTGGCAGTGCCCGTCGTCTCAGTGTCGTAGAAAACGAAGCTCATTTGGGCTCTCCGAGGCCCCGCAGACGGAACTGTAAGGCAGCACCGCTCACGCGGAACTTCTTCGCCATTCGTTCCAGGGCGCTTGGATCTTCGATATCGATCGGATGAGCACGGAGTTCAGATTCCACGGCGCTTCGTGGCATGAGCAACGCTGAGGCGAACCGGTTCGCCTCAATCTCGAGCAGTTCACTGCCGTCAGCGGAGCGCTTGTCGCGACGGAGTGCAGCGTCAGGGAAGCCCTTGTCCACGTGGACCGCCGCCGCCACCTCACGTTCATGAAGGTGGAGATGCGCGATCTCGTGGGCGATTGTGAAGCGCTGCCGGTTCGGTTGGTGAAGCGAATTCACGCCGATGATGGGCACGCCGTCCTTGATGAACACCATGCCGGCGAGCTCTGAGTCAAGCGGCGAATATCGAAGCTGGGCGCCAAGTCGCCTCGCCACGCGATCAACGGGAACCGGGATCGCGTCAATCTTCAACGACACGAGCAAACTAGCGGCGAGCTTGTCGAGCTCGTCTTGGGGTCGCGGGAGCACGGGACACCTCGGAAGAGGTTCGTGACGGTACCTGGACGGTACTAATGATTCTCGAGAGTTGTTCACGCTGCTTGTCGCTTACGGCCTCTGAGAAGGTAAGCGACACATGATCGCTCTGGCCGCCCTCGGGAAGAGGGAGCAACTCGGAAGCAGAGCACTCAAGGGCCTCCGCGAACAAGCACAACTGGTGCACAAGGATTCGCTGACGACCGCGCTCCATACTTGCCAAAGTGGCCCTGGAGAGCCCGATCAGCTGTGCAAGCGCCTGCTGCGAGAGCTCCTTGGCCCGTCGCCTCGAGCGAATGATCGCGCCCATGCGGGCGTAGAGTGGCTCAATCGGCACAGACGAAGAATAGTCTCCATCAGTTGCATGCGTCAAGGTAACACACAAAAGGTGCGTATTACAAGCACGCATCATATGACGAATGTGTCTATTGACAGCATGAGCAAGTCAGGTGTAATTGCACAATCACCCGTGTCACGAGGAAGTATCCATGCCACAGGAAACGGAGCATCGAGCTGGCTTGGTGGAGGCGGACCGCTATCAGTCAGATGACACGGCTGCGTGTCGCGATGACGGCTACAAGCGCAACGATTCGGCAGCCGGTCATAGGCGAGCGCTGGGAGCGACTTCGCGATTCTGGCCGAACGCTCGATGCGGCGCCGAACGCCGGCGTGCAGGACACTCGACTAACCGCGCGGGTCAGTTGGAGCGTTGCTGATGCCGAACCGACCTGTGCACGACATTGTTGGCAGTACCGTTGGAGCCTTGCAGGGAGCCTGGTCGGCAAGCGTGACCGCATCGCCGTACCCAGCGCTTGAGACCATTGCAGCGGCGATGGGCGGACTGGCAGGAAGTCGCGTTCCCGACTGGCTCGAACCTTCCAATGTTGGACCGCGACATCGTGCTCTGGCACACGATGCAGCGACTGGTCTGCTCATTGCCAAGCTACCGGTGGCAGAATGGCAAGCGACTTGCCGCCGGCTCGGTGCTGCGCACGCGGCACGCGCCAACACCCTGCCTGAAGACTCGTGGCCGCAACTCCTTGAGCGCCTGTTCGCATACATCTTCTACGCGCTCGCCGGATGTCTTGGAGGGATGCGGGCCGGCTATTTGTCGCATCTCGTGTTGGATTTCACGACACCCGCGAGCCTACCACTTGCTGGGTTCTAGAATATGCCGCCAAAGCCAACCAGAACCCGGAATCATGCACGCTCCGTTTCCAGTGCTCACGCCGCGCGCGCCACGGTGCGTGTGGCGCGCGATTCTCAGGTGGTCTCCACGTCACGCGAGGTCAAGCGAGACATTCCCGTGGCAGTCTCCAACATGCTTTGGGGACGCGCAGCCGGGCGATGCGCGTTCCCGCACTGCAACAAGACCCTCTCACGCTTCCCCGTCACGAAAGAGACTGCGAACCACGGAGAGAAGGCGCATATCCGCGCGTTCAGCCCTTCGGGACCACGGGCAAGCGCCAGAAGGTCGGCACGCGCGCTACATGCGATCGAGAACCTCATCCTTCTCTGCCACGACTGCCATGCGAAGATCGACCGCGGTGACGGACCTGTTCGCTTCAATGCGGCCGTACTCGCCGAGTATAAGCGCCTGCACGAACGACGCGTTGAGATTGCGACGAATACTCGGGGCGGGTTCACTCACGTCGTAACCTATGGCACCCACGTGGGCGTTCACGCCGCGCTTCCGACCTTCCAGGATGCACAGTCCGCTGTCTTTCCCGACTTCGCCCCCGCCACGGAGACGATCATCGCACTTGGTCCGCGCGACACCGCGCGACGTGATGACGATGCGACCTACTGGCAGGAGCACTGCTTTCAGCTCGAACAGCAATACGAGCGCAAGGTCCGCGTGCCGCTTGAACAAGGCGACATCTCACATGTATCTGTCTTCGCCTTAGCGCCACAGCCCCTGCTCATCAAACTCGGGACCTTGCTCGGCGACATCACACCTGCCTCCGTGTTCCAGCTACACCGTGAGCCGCCGAGTTGGACGTGGCCCAGAGAGGCCGACGTTCCGGACTTCAACGTGGACACGCCGACGTCGGTAAGCGCCGAACCCGCGCTTGTGCTCGCGTTGAGCGCGACCATCACGGCGGACCGCATACGGCGTGTGCTCGGCGATGACGTCTCGATCTGGTCGATAACAGTGCCCGCGCCGCATCAGGATATCGCGGCCTCGCGCATGGCGCAGCGAGCATTCAGACGTGTCGTCCGCGCACTCCTCGATCGGATCAAGGCGTCTCACGGTCACCGGACACCAATCCACGTGTTTCCGGCAATGCCTCTTTCGCTTGCGATCGAGCTTGGCCGTGTGCGCATGCCGAAAGCTGACGCTCCCTGGAAACTGTACGACGAGAACGCCGCGCGCGGCGGATTCGCCCACGCTTTCACCCTTGACGCAGGCACGGATCAATGACCACGGCACAGCGCACAAGTTCGCCGAACCCACAACCGGAAGTCTCGCTGTGGTCCTTGCTGTCAGACGAGTTGGACATAACCCCCGCTCTCTACCAGCGAGCAGCCGATCGCCATGTCTCGGTTGGGGACTGGCTTTGCCGCTCCGGGTCCTCGGTGGAAGACTTCCGTCCGAGGGTGCGACCGCAGGGCTCTTTCCGGTATGGCACTGTGGTGAAGCCAATCATCGAGGGAACCGCCTACGATCTCGATCAGGTTGTCGTCTTCGAGAGTCTTAGCGCTGGGCAGGTGTCCCAGGCCGAACTCAAGGCACTGCTGGGGACCGAACTGCAGGCCTACGCTGATGCGCACCGGATGTTACCGGCGGAGTCCAAGCACCGGTGCTGGCGTCTCAACTACCGTGATGAGGCAGAGTTTCATCTAGACTCGCTTCCTAGTGTCCCCGCTGGCATCGCGACCTTCAGGGAACTTCGGCTAGCCAGAGTTGATGAACCGTTGGCATTGCGCGCCATCGCCATCACGGATGATCGACATCCGGGCTATCAACGCCGATCGAGTGACTGGTATACCAGCAACCCCCGAGGCTTCGCCCGATGGTTCGAGGCCAAAGCCGCTCGTGGCCGTGACGCCGTCGAAAACATGCGCCGCCAAGCTGGAGTTGAAGACGTCCCGCCATACGAGTGGCGCACACCATTACAGCGCAGCATCCAGATCTTGAAACGGCATCGCGATGTGATGTACCGCGATCAGCCGGCCTTGGCGCCGATCAGCATGATCATCACCAACCTCGCGGCGCATGCGTATGACGGTGAGACTGATACGGGTGATGCGCTTCGCAACATTGTCGAGCACATGGGCGATTTCGTGCAACCAAACTGGCCGAAGGTGCCGAATCCAACGCATCCGCGAGAGGACTACGCGGATAAGTGGAGGCGGCAGCCCGTGCTCGAGATGAACTTCTGGCGGTGGCTCGAACAGGCTCGAGCAACAGTCCGCTTGCTAGGGCGGTCGGTGGAGAACCGACATGTCGAGAGCGCGTTCGCCATGAGCCTTACGGAGGAGCACCAGCTCCGGCTTGGCGCGCGCACCTCACCGATCGGGCCTGCGACTTTCATAATGTCCCGTCCGCATGATGCACCGCGACCGTGGGCCAGCCGTCCGGCCGCTCGCTAGATTGACGAACGCTTCCCTCCAAGTCCCGCGCGCGTGGGGTCTCGCGGAGGCGCTGGCGCAGTTTCCGGGCCTGTCCATAAGGCCGCGAGCCGACGACACCGTACACATCACCGGCGAGCTCGGGAGCGGGTTCCTGGAGGCTGGGAAAGCGAACGAAGATGCGCGCTACCTCGTTCGCGTCGCGATCCCGCGGGGCTTTCCGCGGGTGCTTCCCACCGTCTGGGAGACCGGTGGGAGGATTCCACGGACTTTCCATCACCACCCGGACGGCACACTATGCCTTGGCTCGCCCATCGCGCAGTCGCTGGCAATCCACAAGCACCCGACCGTCGGCACCTTCGTTGAGCGCGTTGTCGTTCCCTATTTGTACTCGCACGCTTTCTATGTACGGCGCGGTCACCTGCCCGACGGTGAACTCGCGCACGGCGCGCTCGGCCTTGAACGCGATGCAAGGAGGCTGTTCCGGCTTCCCCAAACCACCAGCGTCCATGAGTTCCTTCGTCTGGCCGGCTTGCGGCGACGCGTGGCAAACAAACAGCCTTGTCCTTGCGGAAGCTCGCTACGGCTTGGACGATGCCACGCAACGGCTGTCCGTCAGGCACGGAACCTGCTTGGTCGCGCCAGATGTCGCGAGGAACGTAGTCAACTGCTTCGCCTTCTTGCTGCGGAGCATCAGAGCAGGCGCAGCCGAGAAGAGCGAACTCGGAGGTCTTGAAGCGAGCGACCTCCGCTCGCCATCGCCACGTCTCATTTGGTCTGTAATCCACTGCGTGAGACCGTTAGGCGTAGCTCGTTAGGTGCGAGCCTCGTCGTCGCACTCCGTACGGGTTGGGAGCAGGAATGCACCAGGAATCGTGCATGACGCGGCGCGCGCTTCGGTCTTCCCATCGGCGTGGCCCGCTGTGAGCAGCCAGTTCCCGCTTGCGTTGCGAATGGTGAAGATGAATTCGGTTTCCCCACGCCACGCGCGCACGTCGATCGTCGCCTGTCTTCGAGGGGCGTCACCATGGAACTCGATCACCCGGAATGTCCAGTCTCCAGCGAACATCGCGATGAACGGCTTCTCTGCAACGCGGAAGCAGCGCACGGGCGCCCTCAGATCGCCTTCGAGAGGTGCAGTGAGCTCAAAGTAGATCGTTGCCGCGTCACGCCCCTCCGCGTCGAGAGTCGCGTCCAGTTCCACGAGTTCCATCGGGTTTGCGAGGAGGTCCCAGAAGTCCGGTGGAACCGGAGTGAGCGCGCCTGAACTCGGGTCCCGTATGAAGCGTCCATTGGCCGGGGGAAATCTCTTGGTGGCTGAATCGATCGGAGAGAAGTCGACTGGTTGACGCCTGCCAGCGACGAAATGTGCCCGGAGGTGCCAGTATTCCGTCCCTTCTCGCCCCGACCCCGCATCGGTCGCCACCTCTCGACCCTCCGTCCGCTCTGACTCATTCCAGTAGAGGCAAACCAAGGCCACATGTTGCCCAGCTTCCGACTGTAAAACGCGTCTGGCGATTTCGTCTGCTTCGTAGAGGTCGCCCAAGTCTCGAGGAGGGCGTAGCCGTACATGCACGATGCCCGGCAAGCCTCCATCCGAATGACTCAGCTGTTCGACTGCCTTCGCGAGATTTCGCTCGAATGCGCCGATCCTGCGCGGGAGCCGGTCTGAGCGAACGCTCAGCGCGTACCTCAGTCTGACCGGATCTAATGGAGTACCGAGGTACGTCGACTCGGCGCACACGTGAACTATCGGAACATTCGGAATGTCCGGCAAATCTATCCGCCGCGACGCGAGCTCACCGAACTCCGGAGCGAGCGCGATGCTCACTTGGTATGCTCCCGAAGGATCGGAATAGGTGCGCCAAGTGCCGGCCGTTCCGTTGTTGCTCGCCTGGGCAACGAGTTCGTCAATCTCGGCTGTGAGGTGATCAATCGCGATTGCCGGAGGTGCTTGGTGCGTCCAAAGCGTCAGCTTGATCGGACCAGCCGAACCGTGTTTCGCGCGGATATGCGCCTCGATTGCGTCTGCGATCGCATCGAGCGCTCGACCGGCTGGATCGCGGGGCTCGATGCGCTTGCATTCGTTCGGAAATCGGAACGCGAACGGCCCAGCAGCGAGATCCGACCAGAAGTCCGGATGCGCTTCTTCCGGGAAGCAAACTCCAGACGTCGACCCACCGTTCATCCAGTACACCGCGGCCTCGGCCTCGAACAGCTTGTCGAAGAACCGCTCAAACTGCCACGCTTGGACAAGGTCCCGGAGTTCACGCAAGACGCGGTCGCCGCCGGCGACGTCTGTTAGTGCGCTGAGAACCAACGCGACACTACCAAACCTGAGCCGCAGGGCAGGATCGGCTCGGTCACGTTCGACCTGCGGATCCCCGAGGTTCAACAGGTGAGCGCGAACAGCCCGCACGAAGAGCTCACCGTCTTGACTTCCCCTACAGCGCGCACTGAGCTCTGGAAGCGTATCGAGCGCGGAGGCTTGGTCAAGCCAATCAGGGCCAAGCAGCTCTGTAAGGCGGCTGGTGAGTTCCGAGAAAGCGTCGCCCAGGTTGATTCCTTCGCTCATCAGTCGGTTGTTACTCCAGAAAGCCGCGCGTCCTATAGACCGCGCAGACAGCATTCAAGGCGCAGGGGCGACGACCGTTATCGATTATCCATTGCGCATTCTGCCGGACTTGTCAGGGATTCCTTGGGCGCTGATGCGCCCTGCCAAGTTGCGCCCTATATCCTCCCTCGCTGTCTATGAGAGTGAACTAGGCGGCGCTTTCAGACGATGCGTCGAGGTACTGCCGCCGCCGGCGTAGCGCCGGGAGCAAGTGATCGCGCCAGAGTCCAATCACCTCAGCGTCAGACACCCGACCCATCGGCACTCCAAACAGGGCTGCGAGCTCCTCTTCGATTCTCTCGAGGAAGCCCTTGGCACCGTCGAGCACATCATCTGGCCATCCAGCTCCCGCGAGGCCGGCCATTTCCTGCCAATACCAGGCGCTGAGTTGCGGGCGAGACCGGATCAGTCCTGACGACCACACCGGGCGTCGCGAATTCCCGAGGGCACCGGGCTCGGCACGGGAAGGACCTCGCGTGAGGCTCGCTAGGTCGACATTCAACGCCATCGCGAGATCTGCAAGCAAAGCCGTCGGTGGAAACGACTTACCCGCCTCGTAGCGAATTATCGACCGCGCGGTGATGCCAATACGCGCGGCGAGAGCGGCCTGTGAGAGCTGCAGTTGCCGGCGCGCAGCACGTAATCGCGGACCGAAATCCGGATTCCGAACACTCGGACGGCCGCGATGGCTCTTGACGTCCCGACGAAGAGATGACATAGTGAATAATAGGACAGAAAATGTCACTGTCGAAACGGCACGCTCGCGGCCGCCACGACTATGCAGTCTAAAATCGCAATCACCGGTTGTGGTCGTACGATTAGGACCCACACGTACTATATGACAGAAATAGACGCGTTTGGCAAGCCCCATGCGGCGAGAAGTTGGCGCTGCTACGCCACGCATCAGCGGAATGACCTGGGGCCGCTTCTGGTGGCAAGGCTGCCTCGGCGTACCTCTCCAGCAGTGGGAGCTGCACGCGCACGCGAAACACCGACGCGAAAACGTGTCACTGCCATCGCCAGGCACAGGTGTCAACACCGGTTTGAATTGCACACTTTCACCGGAAAGAATTGCCCACTCGGTC
>CAYQCP010000030.1:0-35966 GCA_964416005.1 uncultured Gemmatimonas sp. | reverse complement strand
CTGCCGTCTGCCGTCTTCCGTCTCCCGTCTCCCGTCTCCCGTCTCCCGTCTGCCCTTTGCTCACCGAACTCCGAATCCGCAACTTCGCCATCATCGACGCGGTGGTGCTGCCACTCGCGCCGGGGCTGAACGTGCTGTCGGGCGAGACGGGGGCGGGGAAGTCGATCATCGTGGGGGCGCTCGGCCTGCTCGTCGGTGAGCGGGCCACGGCCGACCTCGTGCGGCCGGGCGCGGACCGCGCGGTGGTGGAGGGCACGTTCGAGCTGGGCGACGCGCCCGACCTGCGCACGCTGCTCGACGAGCGCGGCATCGACTGCGACGACGGCGTGCTGGTGCTCAAGCGCGAGGTGCCGGCGGCGGCGGGCGGTCGGGCGCGGGCGTGGATCAACGGCACCGCGGTGACGGCGTCGGTGCTGGCCGACGTGGGGCGCGCGCTCATCAACGTGCACGGGCAGCATGAAGCACAATCGCTGCTCGATCCGGAGGCGCAGCGCCGCATCCTCGATGCCTTCGCGGGTGCGCAGGCGCAGGCGGCGGCCGTGGCCAAGGCGCACGGTGCGCTCACGGCCGCTCGTCACGCCGTGGCGGACCTCGTGGCGCGGCGCGATGCGGCGCAGAAGCGCGCGGACTACCTGCAGCACGTCGCGCGCGAGGTCACCGAGGCCAAGCTGGTGGAGGGCGAGGAGCAGAAGCTCGATGACGAGGCGCGCCGTCTCGCGCACGCCGAGGAACTGCGCTCGCTCGCCGGCGAGGTGGTCGGCGCGCTCGAAGGCGAGGACGGGACGGTGCTCGGCACGCTCGGCGCCCTGCACAAGCCGCTTGCCGCGCTGCAGCGCATCGATCCCACCGTCGCACGCCTGCAGGAGTTGTACGACGCGGCGTTCTACGCGCTCGAGGAACTGTCGCGCGAAGTGCAGGCGTACGGCGAGACGGTGGAGCACGACCCGGCGCGGCTGGCGGAGGTGGAGCGCCGCCGCGACCTCGTCTTCCGCCTCGTCAAGAAGTACGGCGGGAGCATCGCGGCGGCCCTCGAGACGGGACGCGAGGCGCGCGCCGAGCTCTCGTTGCTCGAAAGTGCCGCGCTCGACTTGCGCGAACTCGACGAGAGCGTGTCAGCGGCCGAAGCGGCGCTCAAGGAGGCAGCGCAGGCCCTGACGAAGGCGCGACAGAAGGCGGCGTCGCGACTCGAGCGGGAAGTGGAGGCGCAGTTCCCGGGGCTGGGTCTCGAAGACGGCCGATTCCACGTGGTGCTCGCGCCGCGCGCCGAAACGGGAGCGACCGGCGCCGAAGACGTGGAGTACCGCGTGTCGCTGAACGTGGGTCACGATGCGCGGCCGCTGTCGCGCGTGGCGTCAGGCGGCGAGCTCGCGCGCGTGATGCTGGCGCTCAAGGCGATCCTGGCGGCGGTGGACCGCGTGCCGACGCTCATCTTTGACGAGGTGGACGCCGGCATCGGCGGCAAGGTGGGCCAGCAGGTGGGCGACGCGATGCGCGGCGTTGCGGCGCATCATCAGGTCTTCGCCATCACGCACCTGCCGCAGATTGCGTCGCGCGCGCACCACCACATTCGCGTGCGCAAGGGCGCCAAGGACGGCGTGACGACGGCGGACATCGAGGTGCTGGACGGCGATGCCCGCGTAGAGGAGATCGCGCGCATGCTCGGCGGCGATGCCGAGAGCGCGACCAGCCGTGCGCACGCGCGCGAGCAGCTGGCGTCGGGAGCGAGCGGGGCGGCCGTCGCGGGCGATGCACGCGCCGCGTCGAAGCCTGCTACCGCCCCCAGAGCCGGCGGTACCAGCGCACGGTCACCACGTCGCGGGTGAGATAGGGCGCGCGCCAGTTGCGCCCCGACAGCGTCTGCTGGTGCTCGTAGGTGACGTCGAAGGCCGTCCGCGCGCGTCCGGCGCGCGCCGCCTCCACGGTGGAGTACGTGCCGCCGAGCGAGAGGCGCTGCTCGGACCAGTCCGTGCCGGACGCCCACCCGTCAGCGTCTGCCGCGCCCACCACGGGCATCACCGCTGGCGACTGGGTCGCGCGAACGCTCCACGCATCGGCGGCCTGCCGCGCCAGGCTCCACGTGGCACCCAGTCGAATATTGCGCGTCAGGGCGACGCGCGGCGTGACGGACACGTCGACACGCGAGCCGGGCGTGCGGGCGATCGTCGCCTCACGCTCTGCGGGAATGACCGGGAACGGGAGTCCGCCGACCGCTGGCGCCGTGAGCTGCGGGATCCGGAGGGCGAACTCCTGCGATTGTGCCTGGTCCAGCGCGACGACAAGGGTGGCCGACCAGCGAGTGCCGTAGAAGAGATCGGTGAACGACCGCAGCGTGAACCCACTGCCGGCATCGCCCGTCACCGGCGGGTAGATCTCGCCGGCGTCCGGGGTCGAGCCACCATTCAGTCGCAGGGAGGCACCGACCGCCTGTCGCACGGCAAAGCCGCGAAGGCTCGCGGTGTCATGGCCGACCGTCTCGAACACGCGCGCCTTCGCGTGCAGGGCAAACTCGCCGAGACCGTACGCGTGCACCGTGCGCAGGGGGCGCAACCGGTAGCCGTAGAGCGAATCGGTGAGCAGTCGGTCGAGATCGGCGGGTGAGAACAGTGCGGCGGCCGCCGGGCCGTCGGTGCCGATGGCGCCATTCCCGAAGGAGAGGAACTGGTCGCGGTAGCCCAGCACCCGCTGGTTGATGGCCTGCTGGGCAGCGCCGTTGGCGATGGGAATGAACGGCAGTCCGACCGAGTTCGTGCGCCCACCGTAGAGCTGGTTGAGCGCCGCGGCGAAGCCGGCCGCGGCGGAGACGAGCGACTGTGCCCCCGCGACATTCGCGACGATCGGCGCACATCCGGCGGTGCCCGGAGACGCCTGGCACTGCGCGATGCGGCGCGATGTCTGCGCCACGGCGCTGTCGAACTGCGCGACGAGCAGGACGTTGCGATCGCGCGCAACCGTGTTGGTCCAGGCGGGGTTGAAGCCCATCGTCCCCTCGACGCGGTCGGCGTTGAGGATGAGGCGCGGTTCGATGGCATGGCTGGCCGCGCGCACATGGGCCCCGACCGTGAGTCGCGGCAGCACGCCGAACTCGACTCCGAGCACGTTGTCGGCCGACGCATCACGCCGCTGAATGGTGAGCGCGCCGAGCGAGGGGTCGAAGGCGGAAACACCGGAGAGCACCGAGACGACAGAGGCCGCCGCGGCGAGGCGCGTGTCATACTGGCCGTTCCAGGACGAGACACTCGCACCGAGCGGACGGAGCTTGCCGTCGGCATCGTACCGCTCATTGGCCCGATCCCATTGCAGGCCCGCCCCGACACGCATCACGCCCTTGGGCAGCGTGGCCGCGTCGTCACCGAGGCCGAGGGCGCGCTGGGCCGCGGCGGGATGCGCGGTGGCGAGCAGCGCCAGCAGGGCCGGCATGGCATACGAGGCGAACGTCCGTCGGGCCATCATCAATGGGCGTTGGGAGGGGGAACCCGCTAAGTTTGGCATGTCTCCAGCAACCCTGAAACCTAATGCGAGAACCGTCGCTTCCGAGTGTTCCCTGGCAGGTTACCGGCAACCACTGGGTGTCGCTCCCCTGCGTACACCCCGTGGACGGCTCGGTTCACGCCCTCGGAATCCTCCATCGCGGCGCCCGCTCGGCCGTGGAGTTCGCCGGCAGTGCGAACTTCCTCGCCGGTGACGGTCCGGCTCTGGCCCGCCCGGTGCTGGCGGTGGACGGGGAGCGCATCGAACTCGCCAAGGGTGGCATCGCCTGGGAACGCGCGTCGCACTGGCTGCCGACCTTCACGGCGACGGTGGGCAGGGACCTGGTCATCCGGGGCACGCTCTTCGCCCCCTACGGCCTCGACTCGGACATCGCCGGCGCCGTGTACGCGCTGGCGGTGGAGAACCGCGGCAGTGCGTCGCATCAGGTGACCCTGTCGCTCGAAGGGACGCTGGGGCACCGGCAGGTGCGCGTGCGCACGCCGCGCGCGCTGGTGGACGCATCGCGCATCGTCGAGGGCGCCGCGGGGACCGTGGTGCTCGATGGCGCCGATGCACCGGGGTTTGCCGCACTGGCCATCGCCAGCGATGGCGACGCGGCGGTCACGGTTCGCGACGGCGCGGCACCGAGCTATGCGCTCGAGCGGTCGTTCGACGTCGCGGGCGGTGCGCGCGTGGAGTGTGCGTTCTACCTCGGCGCCGGCCCGGAGCGGGACGGCGCGCAGGCCATCGTGGGCGTCCTGCGCCGCCGCGGCTGGCGCGCCCTGCTGTCGGCCACGCGCGAGGCGCTTCGCACGCTGGAGCAGAGCACGGGCACGGAGTCGCTCGACCTGCTCGTCAATCGCAACCTGCTATTCGCGTATTTCTACGGCGTGGCACGCGGACTCGACGACGCACAGTACTACCTGGTGCGCAGCCGCGCCCCGTGGCATCCGGCCGGCGTCACCATCCGCGACTGGGAAGCGCTGTGCTGGACGATTCCGGCCGTGCAGCTGGCCGACCCGCCGCTGGCGCGCGAACTGATCCTGCGCGCCTGTGAGGTGCATGGGTACGCGCCGGGGCAGGGCATCCATTACTTCGACGGCACGCTCTTCGAGCCGGGCTTCACGCTCGAGGGGTGCGCCGCGTATGCCATCGCCGTGGATCGCTACATCCGCGACACGGGCGACGACCGCATCGTCGAGGAGCCGGTGCTCTCGGACACGCTGTACGTGTCGAGCGACGACCTCGCGGCGCGCCGCGACAAGGAGCACGCGCTCTACCATACCGAAGTCACGCTCGGCGGCGGGCGCGCGGCGCAGCCGTTCACGCTGCACGGCAACGCCGTCGTGGCGTACGCGCTCGACTGCCTCAAGCGCACGCTGGATGAGGAGGCGGTGAAGGGCCTGCAGGATCCCGAGGGCGTGCGGGCCTCGCTCCGCCGCCACTTCGCGCCCGGAGGCGCCAAGTCGGCGTTCGTCTCCGCGAGCGACCTCGCCGGTAAGGTGAGCGAGGATGACGATCCGGTGGGCTCTGCGCTCTGGCTTCCGCTGTATGAGGCCGTTGAACGCAGCGACTCCACCTACCGGCGGACGGCCAAGAAGGTCACGGCGCCCACGCACTTCGCGCAGCAGTTGGCGCGGCTGATGGGGCCGGACGCGGGCGACGTACTCGAGTGGCTCCGCCGCGCGCCGCTGTCGCTGGGCGTGGCGGCGGAGCGCGTGGACGCGGACGGCACTGCCACCGCCGGCGGCGGGGACGCCGCGATGTCGGGCCTGCTCGCGTACGCCACGTGGTACGCGGTGCATGCGTTCGGGGTGCGCGCGTGATCGCCGACGACGCCCGCCGACACTTCGCCGTGGCCTTTGGCGGCGAGCCGACCCTCGTGGCGTCGGCGGCGGGGCGCGTGAACCTGATCGGCGAGCACGTGGACTACAGTGGCGGCGAGGCGCTGCCCATCGCCATTCAGCGCCGCACGGCGGTTGCCGTGCGCCTGCGCGCCGGCGCCAAGGTGACGCAGATCAACTCCGGCGGCACCGGGGGCGTCCTTACCATCGATCACACGCGGCTTGCGCGCCGCGGCAAATGGACGGACTACCCGTCGGGCGTGCTCGACCAGCTCGTCGGCGCCGGCATCGACGTGCCGGGGCTCGAGGTGGCGGTTGCGAGCGACATTCCATCAGGAAGCGGCCTCAGTTCGTCGGCCGCGCTGGAGGTCGCCTTCGGCTTCGCGGTCCGCGCCGTGCTGCAGGCGCCGCTCGATGACGTGTCCCTTGCCCTCGAGTGCCAGCGTGCCGAACGGCAGTTCGTCGGCGTGCCGTGCGGTGCGATGGACCAGATGACGGCGGCCTGCGGGCGCCGCGGGCATGCGCTGCACATGAACTTCGGGCCGCTGCGCGTGCATGCGGTGCCCTTCACGGAGCCGGTGCTGGTGGTGGACACCGCCGTGCCGCGCAGCCTGCGCGCCTCGGCGTACACGGAGCGCGTGCAGGAGTGCGCCGTGGCGCTGGCCGCCGTGCGGCAGTTGGCGCCCGAGGTGCCGCATCTGGCCGCGGCAACGCGGGAGCAGATTGACCGCGCGGTGATGCCCGAGGTGTCGCGGCTGCGCGCCCGCCACGTGGCGGCCGAGTGCCAGCGCGTGCGCGAGGCGGCGGCGGCGCTGGCCGCCGGGGAGCGCTTTCCCGGGCACCTGGCGCTTGCGTCGCACCGTTCGCTGCGGGATGACTACGGCTGCTCGTCGCGGGAGCTCGACTGGGTGGTGGAGTACGCGATGCGCACACCGGGCATTACGGGGGCGCGGCTTACCGGCGCCGGGTGGGGCGGGTGCGCGGTGGTGTTCGGAGACGCCCCGGCTCTGGCCGCCCTGGAGGAGTCGCTCCCGGGAGCGTACGCCAAGGCGATCGGCCATCGGCCGAGGGCGTGGGTCGTGACGGCGGACGATGGGGCGAGGGTGGAGTGAGGGTGGACGGCAGACGGGAGACGGGAGATGGGAGATGGGAGATGGCGGACGGCCGTTGCCGCACATCGGCGGTCACGCTAGAATGCGAGGCACGCGGGAATAGCTCAGTTGGTAGAGCACAACCTTGCCAAGGTTGGGGTCGCGGGTTCGAGTCCCGTTTCCCGCTCTGAAGAGAAACAACAGAGAGACAACAGACAGACAACAGAGAGACAACAGAGACTACGGGCGGGGGCCAGGGTGGCTTCCCGCCCGTTGTTCGCTCCGTACCTTTATCGTGAATCGGGATCCGCGTTCGCCGTCCTGAATCGCGATCCGGATTCCAGATCCTCAATCGTAGTTCCCGCCGGGGTGGCGAAACTGGCTAGACGCGAGGGACTTAAAATCCCTTGGGAGCAATCCCATCCGGGTTCGATTCCCGGCCCCGGTACTGTTGGGACAGAAGGACTTACACTTGCAGCCGATCCGGCGAGACCGCCGGGAAGAGCTACAGTTGTGTCCGGGACTGTGCCCGCATGGGGCAGGGGCGCGGTCATACTGCCCCCCGCTCGCGCACACGCCGTCGGTCGTCCGCCCTCGGCGAATACCGCCCATAGAGCTTCAGGACAAGGGACGCGTCGCGATGGCCGAGGTTCGTCGCGATGATCTGCGGCTCGATCCCCTGCTTCATCCAGCGGACGGCGATGCTGTGGCGGGCGTCGTGCATCCGGTAGGCGAGAGGCAGAGTAGTGGCGGCCAAAGCCGCC
Source organism: uncultured Gemmatimonas sp. (assembly GCA_964416005.1). Classification (GTDB taxonomy): domain Bacteria; phylum Gemmatimonadota; class Gemmatimonadetes; order Gemmatimonadales; family Gemmatimonadaceae; genus PNKL01. The sequence continues at coordinate 28,799 of CAYQCP010000030.1, read as the reverse complement.
TGATGCGCCTTACGGGCCGATTCGTAGTCGAGGCCGTCGAAAAGGAACGCATCGGGTAGCTTGTCAGCAAACGCTCGGCGCAGGAACGGCCAAGCCCACTCCTCGACGATCACATTGCGTGCCCGCCACTCGTTCTTGCTGCCACGAACGAAGACCGTTCTTTCGGTTTCCGACACGTCCCGGCGGCGGACGCGCAATGCTGCGCTAATCTCGACGCCAGCGCCTTCGCGCAAGGCGGCGAGCGCGGAGAACGGGAAGGGTTGGGCTTCGACGAGTCGCTTCTGGTCAGCCTGATCGAGGAAGAGCGTCCGACCGGGATTCGGGCTCGGGGCTCGGATGTCCCGGAGTGGATTGTGCTCGATAACTTCCATCTCGACGAGATAGTTCGCGAACGAGGACCATGCCGCGTGGTAGCGTCGAGCGGTTGAGCCACTCGTCTCCAGTTTGTGGAGCGCGGCCGAAATCTCGCGCCGACGGAACGCGGTGCGCCCGAAAGGAATGTCTTTCGGAACGAGAACGCGCAGTTGACTGAGGTATTTGGTAACAGTGCGCTCGTTGGCGCGACGGCTCGCCCATTTCACCCAGCCATCCACAAAAGCGTTCAGGTCGCAATCGGTGATGGTCGCTTTGTAGTTAGACAGTGGTTCACCCTCTCGACGCCATGCGTCGAGAAGTTCCCCGAATCCATCCGGTCTCGTCTCCGCCGCGTGGAGCACAGTCCACTCACGGAGGGCGCCTAGGCGCGCGAGAACTGCTTCCATCTCGCGTGCAAGAGACAGCACCTCGGTTCCGAGCGAGATACGCTTCCTTCGACCGCCGGGCTGGCGAAGGTATGACCAGTAGATGCGCCCGCGTTTCCATGGCATTAGGACCTTCCTTCAGCATCCAGCCCGTTGTGTCTCGCGACGAACTTCTGCAAGTCGGATCGCCGGTAGCGTAGCATAGCTCTCCGGCTTGCCGCGCGAGCGAGATTCACGACGGGGATGTCTTTGCGGTTCTCCAGCCACCGAAGGGACACGCCGAGGAAGGCAGCGGCTTCTCGCCTACGGAGCAAACGTTCGCTGTTGTCGTCCGCATCGAACGATGCTAAGTTAGAAATGCGTGAGGTACTCTGCATTACCTGCCTCCGTGAGTGTCCTGCGAGCGTGCCCGCCGATCCGGAAGAGACGCGGGCACGTTCGCTTTTTCTTTACTCGTCCTCGTCGGACCCGTCTTCCTCGCCTCCATCCGACTCGTCCTCATCTTCGACTCCGAGTGCATCAGTGACTCGGTCGAGGATGGATTCAAGTGCGTCGCGCAACTCGTCGCGCTCCTGCTCGATTTCCGCTCTGCTTTGGTACGTCATAGCGTGCTCCCTCTCGTCCAGTAGTGAAGATGCTTCTAGCCTCTTCCATGCCTGCGCGCGAACGCTCGCAGGTGGGTCATCGTGATGAGATACGGGCCTTCTCCCCGCTCGCGATAAGCCTTCAGTTTCCCCGACCGAATCCAGCGAAAGACAGCCGTGCGGGATACGGCGGGTCGCACGATCTTGGCCGCTTCTGTGAGACTCACACAACCGCCGCGCGGGCGTTTCGACCTCGACGAGTTCAGTGCTTTGGATATGGTCTTGCCCATGCCTTTCCCTCACTGTTTGCGAACTTCCGCAACGCCGTCAGTTCGATCAGCCATTCGCCTTCAACGAGATCGGCTTTCAGCTTTCCGGCCTCGATCCATCTGTGGACGGTCACTCGCGATACCGGAGGCTGAAGAATTCGGGAGGCCTCGCTCATGGTGACGCATCCGTCCGGTTCGATGTGTGTCTCGCGACGGCTCTGGCCCTTCCACTCCACCAACACGATACCGCCGTCGCTGCGGGCCAGCGCTTCGATGTGATCTGGGATGTAGTAAGCCATGCCTTTGAGAGCCGTTTGGGTAGGTAACACTATTATCACTCTCCGCCCGGATGTCAAGGGCGACCCCCCTTTCGCGCAAGCGGTGGCAGGGCTGTAGTTTAGAGGCTATGTTGCCCACCAGACGTTCTCGCGAGCAACTCTCGCTGTTCGATGGCGAGGGCCTGATCGCGTCGCTTTCTGGACTGCTGTCCGTGGCTGCGGCGCTAGGCGCCGAAGGTGTGGGCACTTGGTCGAAGTTCGAGACGCGGCTGTTCAATGCTGGGCGAACGACCGAGTCCGCTCCGCGTTCGGCAGTCAGAGAGTTCCGTCGGCTTATCGAAGCGGGGCATGATCCCCTTGGTGACGCATTCTCCCGGCTCCATTCTGCGGTAGATCGCCGACCAATGGGCGCTACGTACACGCCGTTGCCCATCGTGATGCTGATGCTCGATTGGGCCGAGGAGCGAGCGCGGGCGACGCGAAAGATGCCAGTGCGAGTTGTGGACCCTGGCACCGGCTCGTCGCGTTTTCTCATCGCCGCCGGTCGTCGATTTCCCAAGGCGAAGCTCGTGGGCATCGAAGTTGACCCTATCGCGGCAATGCTGGCCCGGGCGCACGTCGCTGCGGCTGGACTGTCGGACCGCACCGAGATTGTTCTTTCTGACTATCGTGCGGTGTCGCTGCCGAAGGTGGATGGCCCGACCCTCTATGTTGGAAATCCGCCTTATGTCAGGCACCATCTGATCTCGCAACCGTGGAAGCAGTGGTTGGTCGAGCGCGCAGCGGAGTTGAATCTCTCCGCAAGCCAACTAGCGGGACTGCACGTTCATTTCTTTCTCGCAACCGCGCTCGGTGCGGTTTCCGGCGACTTTGGCGCTTTCATCACTGCGGCGGAGTGGCTTGACGTCAACTACGGGAAGCTGGTGCGAGAGCTGTTCCTCGGAGCGCTCGGCGGCGGCGATTTGCTCGTCCTAGAACCCACGGTGCGCGCCTTCCCCGACGCTGCGACGACTGCTGCGATCTCCACGTTTGTAGTTGGCGACAGACCCGCAACAATTCGACTCAGTCGAGTAGACGAACTGGAAAGTCTGCGGCGCATCGGTGACGGACGGCCCGTTGGACGGGATCGACTTGCGTGCGAAAACCGGTGGAGCCGTCTGACGCGTCCGGTGCGCGAGACGCGAGAGGATTTTGTCGAACTCGGAGAGATGTGCCGCGTCCATCGTGGCGCCGTCACAGGTGCCAACCGGCTATGGATAGCCGGGGAACACAGTCTAGACCTGCCATCGAGCGTCCTATTTGCTAGCGTCACCCGCGCACGCGAGCTCTTCGGTGCGGGGAGAGTGCTCACCGACGCGCGGCAGCTTCGACGGGTTATCGACCTTCCAGCCGAACTCGACGAGTTCTCGTCCGAAGACCGACTCGCAATCGGACGATTTCTGCGCCGCGCCCGCACGATGGGAGCCCACAAGGGCTACGTGGCAAGTCACAGGAAACCGTGGTGGTCGATTGGACTGCGAGAACCGCCTCCGATCATGGCCACTTACATGGCACGACGCCCGCCCGCGTTCGTCCGCAACAAGGCCGCGGCGAGGTATATCAACATTGCGCACGGACTCTATCCGCGCGAACCGCTGAGCGACAAGGTACTCCTAAATCTCGCTCGGTACCTTTCTGACGCGACCTCTGTACACGATGGCCGCACCTACGCGGGCGGATTGACAAAATTCGAGCCGCGCGAAATGGAACGCTTGCTGGTTCCTTCGCCGCAATTGCTCGCGACAGGAGCGTTCTAGTGATCGTGCCGCCCAAGCGGGATGATGCATCGCTTGAACAGGATCGAACCAAAGCAACCGATCTGTTTCGGAAGGAGCGCTTGGAGGAGCCAGTCGAAGCGTATCACGACCTCTTTGACAAGTATCAAGGAGTGGTTGAGGACCTACTCGAAGAGACGATTGATCTCTCCGCGCTTGACCAACACGCTCTAGATGTGATGAGCAACGCGGCGCTGGCGGAAGCGTTTCGATACCTCGCGGGTCCGTTCATTTCGGAGGATGATCTACTTGTAGTCGCGGAGGCGTCCTCGCTCAATCCGGAGAAGTTGAAGAATGATCCGGCGGCACTTGGGCGCATCATTCAGGTTGTGAAGGACGGACTTGACCGACGGCGGTTCGCGTGGGTGAGTGAGGGCCGTGAACCTAACGAAGCCGAAAAGAATGCCGCAGTTGTCGCTTCCGCCGCGCTGATGGCGACGCAGCGACTACAGACAGAGCGTCGAAGTCAGGCAAAGAACTTTCAGGAACAACACGTCGAGGACACGCTTGTCGCTGCGGGGCTGAAGAAAGTCCCGACGCGGAAGGTCGAGATGCTCTCGGACGCACCGGAGCCAGGCGAGTTTTGTCGTGAGTCGATGCTTGGAACGCGAAAGGCTGATTTCGTTATCAGGCTTTGGGATACCCGCGTTCTCGCTATGGAATGTAAGGTCTCCAACAGCGCGACGAATTCAGTGAAAAGACTGAACAACGATGCCGCAGCTAAGGCGGAGGCGTGGCGGAAGGACTTCGGGGAGGTGCAGGTAATCCCGACCGCTCTGCTCAGTGGAGTCTTCAAGCTTCACAATCTGGTAGACGCGCAGAAGCGCGGCTTGACGCTGTTCTGGGCGCACGATCTTGCGGCTCTCGTCCAGTGGATCGCGAGCACGAAGGAAGAGGCGTAACGGCCGCTGGAAGTGGGAGCGAGTGAGTGGTGAGACCACCGAAGATAAGCGCGTCCCAGTACCCGAGAATCACGCCGAAGGCCCGGACTTATCTACTCGAATTGTGCGCTGGGCGGTGTGTCTACTGTGACCGGAGGCTATCGGCGGCCGACCGCTGGCACGTGGACCACGTCCGACCCGCAGCGAACGGAGGCGAGCACAGGCTCTCCAACCTCGTGGCCTCCTGCGCGTCATGCAACGCTGTGACACTTGTTGTACTTCAGGGGACGGCGCATTGGCGGCGGCCTTTGCTTCGCGCGATGCTTAGCGCTAACGGGCGCGTTGGCCGGCGTCGAGACGGGTTTGAGGAGATTCGCGTCCAACTCGGGAGGGCGCTCCTAGAAGCGCGCGTTCGGCACGGCACGACATTCTGGGAGCGAAGGCGATTCGTGTGGGCATATGAGGCCATTCGGTTCGCGCCTCTGCGGAGAGATCCTTCCGCTCCCGCCGTAGAGTCCCGAATCATGCATCTCTCAGCGCGCCGCAGAGGGGTGCCTTAGTCCCAGTCGGCTAGTACATCCTGCACTTCGCGCTCGACGCGCCTGTGAGACCAGTCTGGCTTGACGACGTGAGCTAGATGCTCTCTAACGTCTTCAATCGCTTCTGAGGCCGCGTCGGCGTCCCAGACGCTTCTGTCAGCCGTCAGCAGTCGTGCGAGCGTCGAGCCCTGCGAGAGGAGCAGTGTGCGCTGCGCATTCTCACTGAGAGTTCGCGTCAGCTCCGCTAGCCGCTGTTTCTGAGTCTCGCGTTCCTGCTGCTGGGCGAATGCTCGCTCGGCCCTTCGACGGTCGAGTATGGCAATGACCTCCGCCTGAATCCACTCCGGGGACGCGTCCGATTCTGCGTTGGTCGCCAAGAAGCGTTCAACCTCAGCGCGCACCTCGGCGGGTTCGGCGACGATCCTAATACGGGCCATCTGTTTCGCGGATTCTAGCGCCTGTTGCTGGCTGCGTCGGTCTGCCTCGCGCTGGGCGTCCAAGCGACTCTGAGCGGCTCGCGCCTCAGCCTCGGCTCGCGCGGTTGCGAGTCGAGCCTGCTCTTCGGCGCGGTAACGCCGGACTTCCTCGCGTCGCTCGATCTTGAGGCGCGTCACCGCCAAGTCCGCGCTCGCGTTCGCCTCACGAACCTTCCACGGCGGAACGTCCACCGCGACTGCCGCGGGGATCGGCACGGTTGACGGTTCCGCCGGAGCTGCGGGCGAGGCGAACGCGTCGCCTGCGTGGTTCTGGACCTCTGCTCCATCGCCGTCGCGAAGGCGCTCGATCTCCGTGAGCAGGTATGTCCGCTGACCGCCGAGCGTGCGCTTTGCGCACAGCATTCCGGCGGCCTCCCAACGACGGAGCGTCTCAACGGAGACTCCGGCTATGCGCGCGGCCTCTCCAATTCGTAGATAGGTATTCCTAGCCATATCCAGAGATCGTGGGGGTCGTGAATGTGGTGTTAGCAGCACGGAGAAGAAGGTCAATGCATCGGTCGAGTGCCTCTTGTCCTCCAGAATCTGCGGCGTGAATCAGGTCTGCTGTGGCACCGACTACGTCACGTACCCGATCCCAGAGTGCACCCGGAATCGCCGCGAGCACGTCGCCGCATTCGTCGAGGGAGTCCTCGACGACTAGTTCCGCATCTGCCTTCTCGTCGAGTCCTGCTGCCGCCTTCAACCCTCGGCTCCACGTGAGCATCCGGGCACCTTTCATGCCTCGGCAGAACGCGAGCCAAACGGCGAGGTCACTATCTCGCCGATCTCGCACCCAGTCCGCCGCTACCTGAAGCGGCGTCCGCTGGCCTTCGTGCCCCTGTTTCGTGAAGCCGCTCGAAAGTTCCAACCCCAGCTTCGTGATGTACTCACTTGTCGTGCAGGGGCGAAGGTCGCAGCCGATGCGATCATTGGGGACGTGCGCGACTCCTAGTGTGCGCTCGACGGCTGCCTGCCAACGCGTCGAGATTGCGACTCGGGCCGCTTCGAGCATGACCGCGTCCATCTCGTCCGCGAGTAGCACGATATGAAGATGCGGATGGAAGCCGTTGCCGCCGTGCGTGATTTCGAGCGAGCGGATCGTGCCTTGCAAGCCGATGCGCTCGGTAAGCCGCTTCCAAGAGGCGCCAGCTTGGACCCTACGCCATGCTGTAGCGACGCCGGTGCGGATGGACTTCAAGTCGTCGCCGAGGCCATGTCTCACGGTCAGAGTGAGCAGGTGCGCTCGGTCTCGGCCGTGCCATTCGACTGCTCTCTTGACCTCCTCCGCCCGCTTCGCCCTTATGCGGAATCCGCACGCGGGACACTCCCACACGGAGCCGCAGAACATCAGGCCCCGCATACCGACGTGCCCTCCGGGGTGCCTGACGACCTCTACCACGCCGTTGATGCGCACCCGGGCACACTTGGCTATCCGCCGACGGGCCACACCTCGCAAGCTGTCGCGAAGCCGCTGCACCTGCTGACCAGCAGTCTCGGCGGGTTTGCTTGTCGCGACTGCGATGCTCTCCGGGGAAACTCTGTTCGTGTTCTTTCCAAGAGACGCGGCGCTGCGCGCCGCGCGCGGGGCTCCGCCCCGCACCCCGGAGAGCCTTTTATTGGGGCGCACCCGGCGGTGCAAGAAGCCACCGCCGAGCGCCACCCCCGCATCCCGTTGCCGGTCTGCGCCCACGTAGCTCGGGAGGCTCTCAGGAACCCGGCTACGCGCCTTAGCGCCCCGGAGGGCGCTCCTGTCTGGTGTGTCTGCTTCTGTGCCTGCGACGGTGCGTTTGGCCGCGCGTACGTGCGGTTCTATGCGTCGTCCTGCTCTCTGTCGAGCATCGTTCCGTTCGGCGGCGCTAGCCCTTAAAATCCCTTGGGTGCAAACCCATCCGGGTTCGATTCCCGGCCCCGGTACTGATGGCACGACGCACGAGCTGACGCACGCAGAACGGCCGCCGAGCACGTCGCCCGGCGGCCGTTCTGTGTCGTACGCAGGAGCTGTGCCCTACGGGTTCCGGTCGATGCAGGCTCCGGCGCCGGGCGTCGGGTTGTTGGTTTCGGCAAACGGGATCGGGAAGTTCACGTCCGTTCCGTAGTTGCCTCCCTTGTGCCACGTCCCGGTCGGGAAGACCGCGTTCGCCGTCCGTCCGTACTGGCGGATGAGGCGGCGCATGTCGCCGGTGCGCGTTCCCAGCCCGAACAGGGTGAAGGCGCGCTCGCGAAAGAGCTGATCCACGCGCGCGGTCGTCGTGCCGGCATCGGCCAGCGGTGTGAGACCGGCCACGGTGGCGCGCAGCGCGTTGAGCGTGGCAAGCGATCCCGCGGTGTTGCCCGCGGCCAACTGCGACTCGGCCTCGATGAGCCGCGCCTCTTTGCCGGAAAGAATCGCCACCGACGACTCGCGCGCCGGCCAGATGCGCTGCACCCAGAACGGTTTGCTGAGGTCGTCGCGGTTCGCGCGGGTTGCCCCGATCAACTTGCAGACGGCGTCATTGCCCTGGCACGTCGGGACCCGGGGGTCGTTCGCCGTGGCGAAATTCAGGCCGTTGATACCCTCGACGTCCGAGACACTATAGCGGCCGGCGATGTTGCCGAGGTTCCAGTACGTGTTGCTCGTCGCGGTCTGGGCGTGATACATGAGGTACTGGAACGACGTGGCGACGCCAGCGACCGCCGCGCCCGCCGCCGCCGGGTTGTTCTGGTTGAGCAGGATCCGACCCTTCGTGACCTGCAGCGCCGACTTCACGCGCACGTCATTGGTGGTCGTGCCGGTGATCAGGGCGAGGCCGGAGTCGGCGTGGGCGAGCGCCCGCGCGTAGACGGCCACCGTCGTCATCGGCGATCCATACACCTCGGCGCCGTCCACGACGGTCGAGAAGACGATGCCGCTGCAGAAGTGCTCGGCGGCGACGTTTTCGAGGTACGCCTGCACCAGATACATCTCGGCCAGCTGCCAGGCCGGCGCGGTGGGGCTGTACTTGCGCAGCAGGTCGATCGCCTGCTCCGCCGAGAGCCGCGCCCGCATCAGGACGCGGTCGGCCGCCAGCAGGAACGAGTTTTCGCGCGTGATCACGCGCTGGTCAATCTCCTGCCGGGCGATGAACGAGTCGCCGTTGTTCCACTCGTCGGAGAACAGGCCGCCGAGCTGCAGGAAGCTCTCGTCACCGCTCGTCGCGGAGGTGAAGCGGGCGAGCGCGCCGAGGCGCACGGCATCGGCGCCAGCCGCCGAGGCGACGTCACTGGGATTGACGATGTCGGGGTCGGTGACCTCGAGCACGTCGGTGGGATTGCAGGCCGCCACGACGAGCGCGGCAACGAAAGGCGCAATGGTCCGCGCCGCGGGACGCGGCAGGCGAGACCGGAGCGCGCTGAACAGGGATGACACTTTCATTCGGGCGCTCTCCGTTTAGAAGCCGAAAGTGAAGCGGAACGTGACGTACGTCGGTGGGCCAAAGGCCTGGAACGACGAGGGGGCGTCACCCGTGGTGCCGAACGCCTCCGGGTCAAGGCCGCCGTACTTGGTCCAGAGGACGCCAAGGTTCCGGATGGCCAAGGTCGCCGTGGCGCTCTTCGCCCGGGCGTAGCGCGCCCACTCACTGGGCAGGTTGGCATTCACGGACAGTTCGCGGAAGCGAATGAAATCGCCGTCCTCGATGAACGAGGCGACCGAACGGCTCGGGTGCTCGCGCACCATGACGACGCGGGCCTTGTCCTCCAGCGACGCCGTGATGTCGAAGAGCCCCTGGCAGTTGTTGCGGCTGGCGCAGCGAATGCGCTCGGTGTTGTTGTAGATCTTGAACCCGCCCTTGTAGTCGAGCTGAGCGGCCACGCGAATGCGCCGCTTCCAGAACTCGACGCCATGGGTCATGACGAACTCGTACTTCGGGAGCGGGTTGCCCAGGAAGACACTGGTGTCGGTGACGCTGATCTCGCTGAGCGTGGTGTCGGCGTTATACGTGATCATGCGGTCGCCGTTCTTGTCTTTGAAACCGATCAGCTTGCGCGACCACCAGCCGTTGAGGGGGAAGCCCTCACGGTGCTGCAGCGTCGACGAGATGACGATGTTGGGCAGGCCGTTCAGGCTGACCAGCTTGTTCTCGTTGATCGAGCCGTTAACCGTCATGTCCCAGCCAAAATTGTCGCGCTTCATGAGGTCGGCGCGCACGTAGGCTTCGAGGCCGGCGTTCTTGACCTTGCCGACGTTCTCCAGTCGGGCGGTGGCACCCGTGCCCAGTGACGGCGGCAGGATGCGGCTGACGAGGGCATCCGTCGAGAGCTTGCTGTAGTACGTGAACTCGGAGACGATGCGGCTGTCCCAGAACGTGCCGTCGACGCCGAACTCGACCTCGGTGGAGCGTTCGGGCTTGAGGTTGCGGTTGCCGAGCGTGGTGTACACCACGGCCGGCACGTCGCCGCTCTCCCCGCGGAAGGTGCTCGCCGAATAGTACGGCACGGCGTCCGTCGTGCCGGGTTGCACGCCGGCGGCGCCGCTCGCGGTGCGCAGGCGGATCTGGTTCACCCAGCCCAGCTTCGGGAAGAAGTTCTCGTCCGACAGCACCCACGAGACCGACAGCTTCGGATAGAAGACCGTCTTGAAGTCGGCGCCGAAGGCGCTGTTGCGATCCGAACGGACGGCGCCGGTCACGAACACCTTGTCGCGCCAGGCGATGCCCTCCTCGATGTAGGCGCCGAGCGTGCGACTCTCGGACGTGGACTCGTCGCCCTGAATCGTCGACGCGGCCGTCACCTGCACCGCACCCGGCGGAAGGTTCAGGCCGGTCACGCCGTTGCGGTCGAACGTGTTGCGATAGAACTGCACGCCGGCGGTCGTCTTGGACTCCACGGTCGGGCTGATCGTCCGCGTCGCCGTGGCGCTGCCGTCCACCGTGTAGGTGAAGAAGTTCGTGCGGTTGTCGATCTTGAAGCCGAGCTTGTCGGTGATGCTGGGGCACTGCGAGAAGCGGCAGAGCTGCTTGTCGGTGCGCCCGATGAAGTCCACGCCCGCGTTGCCGCGCAGCGCGATCCAGGCGAACGGCCGCCAGTTGGCCGACATCGAGGTGATGAAGCGCTCGATGCCCTGCGTGGTCTCCGCCTGGTAGATGCTGCGCGGCGTGAACTCGCGCCAGCCGTACAGCGTGTCGCCGGCGGAGTTGGTGTTGTACTTCGTGCCCGGCCCGCCGAAGATGTTGGCGGCGATGCCCGGCGTGCCGCTGTCGTCACTGCGCGGCAGCTTGATCTCCTGCGAGATGTAGCCGGCGCTGATGGCGAGGTCGGCCTGTGGCGAGAGCGCGATGTTCAGGTTCGCGCGCGTCGTGATCTTGCCGACGCCGCCCGGATTCCGCTGGTCGGCCGACAGCGACAGGGCCCGCGCGGCCATGTAGCGCTTCTCGAAGTTCGGCACCTTCGTCACGCCGTCTTCATTCTCGATCTCGGCGTGCAGGAAGTAGCGGACGACATCGGAGCCGCCGCGCACCTGCAGGCCATGCTGATAGCGATAGCCGGTGCCGAACGGCGTCGCGTCCTTGTCGCTCGTCATGTCGAACGTCGTGACGCTGTCCTGCACGCAGATGCCGGACGAGACCTGGCTCAGCATGCAGAACGCGGCGTTGGCGTTGGACGAGGTGGTGGTGGTGGACGACGTCGTGCCGGTCCGCCAGCCGGTGTAGGCCGTCGGGTAATCGTTGCGATCGGTGACGGCCGTCTGCTCGGTGTAGTACGTCCACTGCGGCTTGCCGGCGACGCCCTTCTTGGTCGTGATCACGATCACGCCGTTCGCCGCGTCGGTGCCGTAGAGCGTGGCGGCTGAGGGGCCGCGCACGATCTCGATGTTCTCGATCTCCTCAGGGTTGAGGTCTCCCACGCGGCTCGGCAGCGTGCCGCCGACGCTCACTGTCGATGACCCCGTCGTGCCCTCGACGCGAATGCCGTCGATGAAGTAGATCGGGTTGTTGGACAGCGACATCGAACTGGTGCCGCGAATGCGGATGCGGATGCCGGCGCCGGGCTGCGTGGCGCCGAAGACGGCCACACCCGCCGCGCGGTTGCCCAGGAGGTCGCCAACGCTGGTAATCGCGAGTGTCTTCGTGAGGTCAGCCGCGGACACCTGCGCGATGGCGTTGCCCACCTCGACGCGCCGCTGGTCGCCCGTGGCGGTCGTCACCACCGCGCTCAGCGACGCCGGCACCTGCGTGATGTTGAAATTCACCGTGACCGCCTGGCCGGCGAGTACCGTGGCCTGCTGCCGCGATTCGGCGTAGCCGATGCGCAGCGTGCGCACGGTCACGGTGCCGGCGATCACGCCGCGAATGGTGAACTGGCCCTCCGCATTCGTCAGGGCGGCCGCCGGCGAGCCGAGCACCATGACCTGCGCGGACGGGACCGGCAGGTTGGTGCCGACCTCCGTGACCCGCCCCGTGATGGTTCCTTGGGTTCCTTGTGCGCAAAGCAAGCTGGGCGCAGCCACCGCCCAGCTCATGCTCGCGAGGCAATACAAGATTTTGCGGTAACTCATGAAGGTGTACCAGAAAGGGTACGAAGCGATGCCGGGGCGGCACCGTGGGAGAACCGGCGAAAATCATGCGACGCTTTGCGTTAGATTGCAAGAGACGATGAGAATGGTTCTCATGTCGTCAATTGAGGCATTCAGCAACTTGACGGGCTGCCGCGTAATGCGACGCTTTCGGGCCTATGCGCGGCCCGTCCGCCGTGCCCTAGCCGCCGCGCAACACGCGCCTAGAATTGGTCCGGTGCCGCTGCACACCCCAGGCGACGGCCCGCCTCGTTGATTCTTCCTGTCCATCCAGACGGCGTGGTTCGCAGTCGCGCGCCTCGCCGGGAGACTGACATGCTCGCACTTCAGTGGCTCGACAACACGCGCACGGTCATGAGCGCGATCGAGCAGACCCAGCAGGCCAACATCAAGGCGGCCGCCAAGGTGATGGCGGACTCCATCGAAGCGGGGCGCTGGGTGCACACCTTCGGCTGCGGCCACGCGACTATTCCCGTGGAGGAGATGTACCCGCGCATCGGCGGCTTCGTCGGCTTTCATCCAATGGTCGAGCTGCCGATGACCTTCTTCACCGGCATCACCGGCCAGATGGGGATTCAGCAGTTCCTCTTCCTCGAACGCGCCGAGGGCTACGGCGCCGCGATCATGAAGGGGTACGCGTTCAACCCGCGGGACACGATGTGGATCTTCTCGCACACGGGCATCAACGCCGTGAACATCGACGTCGCCCTCGAGGCGAAGAAGCAGGGCATGACCGTCGTCGTCTGCGGCTCCGCGGCGGAAGCGAAGGGAAAGGTGACGCGGCACTCGTGCGGCAAGACGATCTTCGACCTCGCCGACATCGTCATCGACACCTGCGTGCCCGCCGTGGACGCGTCGGTGGAATTGAAGAACCACTTCGACCGCATCGGACCGCTGTCGACGATGGCCTTCGTGACGACCGTCTGGATGACCATTGCCACCGTGGCCGAGATCCTCGCCGACCGCGGCGTGCACCTCCACATCCACCCGTCGCACAACGTGCCGGGCGACACGACGGCACGCGAGCGCCTCGACGCGGCGCTCGGCGAGTACAAGCGGCGCGTGGCCCTGCTCTAGGGCCGCGTGGCGGCGAGGCGCGTCTTGAAGGACCTGAGCGCGGCCACACCCACGACGAGCTGCATGGCGAGGCACGCGCCGAGGTAGAGCGGCAGCTTGCCTGGCCCCAGCGCGTCCGACAGCACACCCACGAGATAGTTGATCCCCATGTTGCCGAGCAGGGCGATCACCAGCACCACGCTGAACGCCGTTCCGGTGATGGCGGGATACAAGTCGGCCACGTAGCCCAGCAGCAGCGGAAAGCCGGCGGCGAGGCCGACGCCGAGGAGGGCAAACCCGGCCGCGGCGAGGCCAGCGCTCGACCCGGCGGCGACGACGATGGCGATGCCGATCGCCGAGAGTTCCATGCTGACGTAGAGCACGCGGTCACCCGCCATGCGACGCAGCACCTGCGCCAGCGCGAGGCGCGCCACCACCATGCCCGCGACGAACGCCGAGAGCGCGAAGAGCGCCTGCGACGCCCCGAGTCCGCGGCCCGACTCGAGATAGGTCGTGGTCCAATTGTTCACGACGCCCTCGAGCCCGCTCTGCAGCGCCAGCGTCACCGCGATGAGCATCAGCCCGCCATCGCGCAGCAGGCCGATGCCCTGCGCGAGCGGGAAGCCCTGGGCCTGCTTGGGCGCGGGAAAGGCGATGAGAGCGAAGTAGACCACCGGGAGCACCAGCACGGCGCCGATGCGGGAGAGGACCACGGAGTACGCCACGCCCTCAAGGGCGCCGAGCAGCACCGGCATGCCGAGTGCGCCAAGGCCGAAGAAGACGCCGAGCAGGCTGAGTTTGGCTCCGCGTTCCCCGGCGGAGATGTCGGCGACGAGCGCGTTGGTGCCGCCGTTGAGCACGCCGCCGCCGAACCCGATGGCCAGGATCGCAAGGCGCAGCACACCCACCGACGGCGCGAACGCGAGCGCCTCGAGCCCGGCGATCATCACGAGCGCGCTCACGACGAGCAGCAGCTTGTAGCCGAAACGGTCCACGATGGGGCCAAACACCACCGAACCCGCGAGCACGCCGAACGGAAGTATGGAAACGAGCGCGCCGCTGGCGAGACTGTCGAGCTGGAAGCGACTGGCGATGGCCGGGAGCAGGGAACCCATTGACAGCAGCGCGACGCCGAAGAAGAGCATGCCAATGCACGCGGCGGCGAAGACGAGCGGCTTGCGGGCGGTCATCGACCGTCCCCGGTCCGCGAGGACGACACCGCGCGGAGCGCGGCGTGGCCGGCGCCGTGGAGCGCCGCCGCGCCGCCGAGCGCGGAGGCGGCGAGTTCCACCTGCGTGATGCTGATCGGCTGCGCCCAGCGCGTCGCCTCGCGTGCGATATCCGGCAGGAATCGCGTCGCCGGCCCGAAGACGCCGCCGCCGAAGATGATGCGCTCGGGGTTGAGCAGGCTCACCAGGTTGGCGGTGGCCATGCCCCACAGCTCGATGGCGCGCGTGAGCGCGGCGACCGCCACCTCATCGCCAGCGTCATACAGCGGGAAGATGTCGTGCGCGGTCGGCGCATCGGCGGTGACGGCGCGCAGCGCGCCAGCGTACGCCGGGCGCTGCGCGAGCAGCTCCCGCGCATAGCGGGCGATGCCGTCGCCCGAGGCGTAGTACTCAAAGAAGCCGCAGGCGCGGTACTTCTCGTCCCACGTCCGGTCGAGGGCCAACCACCCCACCGCGCCCGAAATGTCGTGCGCGCCGTGCAGGAGGCGGCCGTCCAGCATGATGCCGGCGCCGATGCCGGTGCCCACCGTCAGGTAGACCGCGTTTCGGCAGCCGCGCGCGGCGCCGTGCCACGCCTCGCCCATGATGCAGCACGACCGGTCGGCCTCGATGACCACCGGGACATCCTCGTACGACAGCGACGCGCGGATCTCGTCGCGCAGCGGATAGTCATCCCATCCGGCGATGTTGGGCGCCCAGACGCGGCCCGTTCGCGAGTGCGCGATGCCCGGCACCGAAATGCCGATCGCCTCCACACTCGGCGCCTTGCCCATCAGCCGGTTCAGGAGGGAGACGACCAGCGACCCGACATCCGCGCCCGTGCGGCGCTCGAGCAGCACGCTCTCCTCGGCCAGCACCGCGCCGCCCGCGTCGAAGACGGCGCCCGCGAGTTTGGTTCCCCCAAGGTCCAGTCCAATGACGGCCATAGTTTATCCCTCTGCTGAGCGTCGGTGGGGGAGCCGCGGGAAAGCTACGACGCGCGGGCGGGAGTGTCACGGAGGGGAGGGGGAGGGGTGCAGCGGCCAAGAAGGAGGGAGGAGTGGAGTGCGGAGGATGTGAGAGGGGGCCTCCTCCCCCTCACTCATCGCTCCACTCCTCCCTCCTTCCAAGCCTCTGCACTCCTCCTCCTCCCACAAAGCGAAACGGCCGCCGGACATCCGCCCGGCGGCCGTTTCGCTTGCGACCAAGGCGTTGCCTACGGAATCCTCAGCGTCACGAACACCGAATCGCCCGTCAGCACGTTGTTCACCTTCTTGGCGCCGACGGTCACGGTGGCGGAATCGCGGATGACGGCATCGCCGAATGGAATGGCATACGCCTTGTACACGCCCGTGGGGACGGCGCGGAACTGCCACGTTCCCGTGGCCGACGCCGAAGCCACCTGTCCCGGCACGGTCATGTTGATGCCCTGCAGGTAGACCGTCGTGTTGGCCAGGCTCTTGCCCGATGCGCTCGTGACGGCGCCGAACACCTTGCCCGGTGTGGCCGCGCGGCTGGCCACGGAGTTCGGGATGGACGCCGAGAGCACGTACGCCGTCCCCGGACGAACGGGCACTGCCGTGCCGCCGTAGGGCTCGAGCGCCAGCGTAATGAACGTGTAGTCCTGCGGCACGATGTTGAGCGCCTTCATGTCGCCCCGCACCTGCGCTTCGAGGACGCCGACGTCGTTGTACCACTTACCGGTGCCGAGGTCGGCATCGTCGAGCGGCGCATTCTCCGGCACGGGTGAGAGGATGCCCCCGAGGCGCGTGGCGGTGCCCGTGCGCTCATCCACCATCCAGGCGGCGTAGCGGAACCCGGCCGGCGGGCGAATGAGGTTGCGGAAGCTCAGACGGATCTGGTCGCCCCAGAAGTTGGCGTTCACCACATAGGCCGAGACGATGAACGGCAGCCGATTGGCGGTCGTGGTCGCGAACGAGCCGAACATCGCCGACTGGACCGAATACGACGTGCCCGACTTGTACCGGAACGAGAGGAAACCCGTGCGCGCCGTCGTCAGCGACGCTGGCACCGAGCCCTCGCCCGCGGAGCGCAGCAGGACGTGGGTGCGTGTGGCGATCGCCGTGTTGGCGATGCGGATGGCCACCGACGTCGCCGTGTCGGCGATGCTGAACTGCGCGGCGGTGGCGGTGTCCACCTTGGTGACCGCGACCGACGAGTCGCGGTTGACCGGGCGGCGGCTGCGCACGGTGCGGATGATGCGCGCCGTCGCGGCCGTCGTGGCGCCGGACGCGGTGTCCACGAGCACGATCTGGTACGTGTTGCCCGCGCCGGTCGGCGGGAGGGCGTTCACGGTGAACTCAATGGTGTCGCGCGCCGCGGCGGTGGTGATGCGCGCCCCCGTGACGCTGGGGAAGACCGCGTTACCGGCAGGTCCGAAGACCATGTCGAGGAGCGGCTCGCCGACGATGTGGGATGGGCCCGAAATCGGGTCGGTCTGGCACGCCGCGAGCACGAACGCGGCGCCGACGGCAGCGGCGAGGGTCAGTTGAGAAGAGCGCATCTCACTTCCCTCCCGGGATGTAATGGAAGACGAGCGACCACTGCAGGTTCGTCGGCGTCTTCGACGTGGGCTCGGGCGGCGGCAGCGCGTCGCGAATGCGCCGGTCCTGGATGTAGCCGACCGTCGCGTCGAGCTTGTTTCGGTCAAACTGCGTGTACGTGATGGCCCTGGCCTGCGCCCGGAGTCCGATGGTCGACGTCAGCGCATAGTTGAGGCCTCCGCCAAACGTGGCCATGGGCTTGGTGATCTTCTCGTTGTGCCGTTCGGCGCGCGGATCAAGAAACATGGAATAGATGCCGGAGCCGGCGAAGCCGTAGAGGCGGGCCTTGCCGATCGGAATCCCCGCCACCGCCTGCACGCCCGCCTGCACCAGCGTGATGCGCTGCGAAACGGCGTACAGGAAGGTCGTGTCGCCGAAATCGAAGGCGACCAACGGGAACTGCTCGCCGTCCGTCACGGGACGCGAGACATCCACGGTGAGGCCAAGGCCGAAGGTCGATCCGCTGACCGCGAGCTTGAGCGGATTCCACGGCAGCTGGTACGTGGCGTCGAGTCCCACGAACGGCGTGTGGTTGAGCGCCGTCCCCTTGTCGAAGACCTGCTGCCCCAGCTGCACCCCAAGATCGAACATCTTGGCCTGGGTCTGTGCTTCCAGCGATGACGCGCCCAGGAGCACGGCACCGACGAGCGCGATGAGTCTGCGCATGAGTGTTGGTCTCCCGGTGGTTAGCGGCCGATGACGAAGCTGAGAACCTGATTGTTCTGCAGCTCGCCCATCGTGGTGTAGGCATAGTCCAGCGTCAGCTTCCGCCCGAGCACGGGGATCTTGACCCCGCCGCCGAACGAGAGGCCGTCGCTGAACTTCCAGGGGGCGTGCTGTTCATTGAACCAGCGCTTGCCCAGGCGAAGGAAGTAGTTGGACTTGTAGCCGTACTCGAATCCGAGCGACGGCTGCACGTCCGTGTCGATGGCATCGAAGAAGTCGAGCTCGCCCACCAGCGCGTGCACCTTGTTGGCGCCGAACAGCGCCTCCGCGTCGCCGATCAGGTGGGACTCGATGCCCACGCGGAAGCCGGTCGGGAGCTGGACCTGCCGCGTGTTGAACTGCACCGGGATGCTGCCGCCGGTGGCGAACCCGTTCTCGCGGGGCGCCGAGACGCGGCGGGTGATGCCGCTGCCGGTGAACCGGTTGCTCGGGCCGATGTTCGTGATGGCCGCCGCCACGCTCAGGCCGTAGAGCCCGGTGCGGAAGCGGGTCGCCAGGTCGAACCCGAAGTACGTGTTCTGCGCAAAGTCGATGCCCTCCTGCACGAGTCGCAGCCCTGCCGACGCCGCGAGGCGATCGGTGATGTTGCGCGCGTACTGCAGGGCGAGGGCGGAGCCGGTGTACGAGAACTGCCCGGGGAAGGCGGGATCGTCGCCGTCCGGCGCCACTTCCGTCGTCCGGTCGATCGACCCCGACGTGAACTGCGTGAACGCCAGGCCAATGGCACCCTGGCCGACCGGCGTCGTGACGGCGGCGGCGGTGTTGGTGATGCCGCTGCTGGCGCCGTACAACTGCATGTAGCTCACGACGGCCGAGATATCCTGGCTCGTCACGATGCCGGCCGGATTCCAGAACATGGCCTCCGGCCCGTCCAGCTGCGAGACGACGGCCGAGCCGAGCGCCGTCGCCCGCGCGCCGATGCCGATCTCGAGGAAGTTGGCCCCGCGCGTGCCGACGCGTGATGTGCGGTCGGTCGCTTCCGGGACGATGATGGTGCCTTGCGCCGCCAGCGACGCCCCGGAGAGCAGGGCAAACGCCGCGGTGGCCAGGCGAATGATGTGAAGTCTCATGGTCGTCGTCCCGGTTAGCGGATGATCACGAACTTGCCGAGCTTGTCGACCTTCTTGCCGCCGACCTCGGTGCTCACCACGAAGACGTAGAACCCGGGCCCGACTTCCAGGTCTTCGCGCGTGCGCATGTTCCATTGCAGGTCACCCGCGTCGCTGCACTGTGTGGTGTTGACCGTCGCCCGGCAGTTGCGCTGCAGGTCCGACGGGTTCCACTTGATCTGCTGCACCAGCTGGCCCGACGCCGTGTAGATGCGCAGGGTGCCGGTGGGCGGCAGGTGCGTAAACATCAGGCGCGAGAGCCCTGCCGTCTGTTCGTAGTGCGAGAACATGATGTACGGGTTCGGGACGACCTTCACGAGCGACAGGTCGCCTTCGTTGACTGCTGCGATGTTCTCGCCCGCCACGTCCGGCGTGATGCTGTACTGGAAGGCCGGCATCCCGCGGATCGGGCGGTAGTACAGCACGTTCAGCGTCTGGTTGGCATTGGTTGCCGTGTACCCGGTGCCGCCGATGCCGCTGAGCGGGTTGCAGGTGCTCGGCGTGCCGCACGCCAGCGAGGTCGGCCCCCAAGTGACGCGCGAGACTGTCACGGAATCGGGGATGCCGTTCACGAGCCGGATCCGGCGCACCAGCGGCGTCGTCGTGACGGTGTCGTGGCGCACGACCTTGAACGTCTCAATGAAGTACAGCGGATCACCCGGCACCCACTGTCCCGTCGGCACCGTGACGCGCATGGTGTCGGCGTTCGTGCCGAGCAGGGCCGTCACCGGCCGCGAGCTCTTGAGCACCGCCACGCTGACATTGGCGTTCAGGTACATGTTCTTGACCGTGAACGGAATGCCGAGCGACGCCAGCGAATCCACGGTGATGTTGGTGCGGTTGAGCGCCAGGTTCAGCGCCGCCGCAGCCGCGGCCGTGGTGTTGGTGGTGCCGGCATTCACGCGCGCGGCGAGCGAGGCGGCGTAGTCCGCCGGCAGCTTGGCCTGGTTGGTCCGGTCGAAGGTGAACGGATATCCCGGGCCGAATTCCTTGCCGCTGAACGTGATCTGGTAGCGGTTGTAGGCGATGGTGTCGCGCTGCGTCCCCGGCACCCAGCCGATGGTCGGCGCGGTGCCGCTGAGCTGCACCGGGATGCCCTCGGCCTGCCAGAACGTGCCGCGCAGCGCCCGCTGCCGCGTGGTGTCGAGCGCGAAGAACATGCCGACATAGTTCGGGTTGGCCAGCGTCGCCGCCGGCGTGTTGTCATCCGCCGACGAGATGGTGTCGGAGACGTACATCGGCGTGCTGCCCTGGATGAACGTCAGCTGCAGGCGCCGCGTGGCTGGGGTGCGGAAGCGCGAGAAGACCGTCTTGCCGGTGCCGCTGACCACCTCGGTCACCGTCGGCTTGCCCGCGACGTCAACGCTGCCGTTGACGGTGTACTCCTCCTTGCGCACGGCGAAGCGCCGCGTGGCGCCCACCGTGCCGGAGTCGCCCAGCTGGAACAGGCGGACCGTCGTCTTGGTGGGCACAGAGGCCGTGGCGACCTGATAGAAGGCCTCGACCTCTGCCGAGTCCGACAGCACCATGCGGCCGACGACCGGGTCCTTGCCGCGGACCGTCTTCTCGACGCGCGTGGTGATCGAGTACGACGCGATGGTGTCGTTGGCGAGCGGGGCCAGCGTGATGGACGACGCCGTGGCCCCCGCCTGGCGGCTCACCGGGATGTAGACCGCGGCGACATTGCGATTGGCCGTGTTCGCCGACAGGCCGTTGAGCGTGGCCGGCCTGATCGTGTACTTGGTGGGGACAAACTGCCCGCCCTGGAGCTCCACGATGTCCCACGAGGCCGGGTACGACTGGCCGACGAAGACGTACGTGTAGGTCAGGCCGCCGGTAATGCTGCCGTCGCTGTAGACGGACGGCCAAAGGCCGTTGGCGCCTCGCGCGAGCGTGGAGTACCGCTGCCACGGGTAGCGCGTCGCCCCGCCGGCGGCGTCCCGCGATACGGTCGGAAAGCAGGCCGTGCCCGTGGACGACGTGTACGTCGCGCCACCAGTGCACGACTTGAACACGAGCAATGAATCGATGACGCCGAGCGCCGTATCTGTCACGATACGACAGAGCGCCGCGTTGTAGGTAGCGGCCGAGGCGCAGGTGGCCTGCGTGGCCGGCAGGGTGTCCACCGCCACCGTGTCGCGCAGGATCGTGCCGCGCGGCAGCGCGATCTTGCGGATGTTGTTCACGATGCGCGGGTTGTAGACCTTGAGCCGCACATCGCTTGCCGTCGTGCTGGCCTTCAGGATCTTCGCCTGCTCGATGAGGAACTTGTCCTCGCAGTCGTTGTGCTGCTGATCGAAGTAGAGGCGCAGGAAGGTGTCGAACTGCCGGTTCCCTCCCGTCGGCACGGCCGAGACGACGTTCACCGGGCACGGTGGTTCCGGGCTCAGCCAGAAGTTCTGGTAGAGGCCCGTCACGTTGTCGATCAGCTTCTCGAGCGCCGTGGAGTCGGTGGTGGAGAGGTACGCCAGCCAGTAGGACGTCGTGTCGCCGGCCTTCAGCTTCACCGGTCCCGCACCGGCCCAGTAGTTGTTGTGCACGGTGGCGGGGAAGCCGCCAAGCATGGTGTCCGAGAAGGGCACCACGCACCCGTTCAGGCTCAGCGATGCCACCGGGTCGGTGCAGTGGAAGACCTTCAGGGTGTCCAGCTTCCCGTCATGGTTGTAATCCCAATTGCCCGGCGGAATGTACCGGGCGAAGCCGCCCGCACGGCCCGTCTGCGGCGACCACCGCGTCGGAAAGTCGTAGTTGTGGAACATGTCGAAGTAGCCCTGCGCACTCCACTCCGACGGGGGACGGACGGCCGCGAAGATGTCCGCCTCGTTGTTGGTCAGCACACCGTACGTGGCCCGCGCACTCACCCCGATGCCGTTCGACGTCACGCACGTGAAGCCGCACGCGTTCGCCTGGTTGATGTTCAGCGTGTCGCCGCGGTTCGGATGCGTCGGGTTGTAGAACGGAGACGCTGCGTCGGTGAACTTCTTGTTGCGGAGATCGCCGATGGGGCTCTTGAGCACCACCACCGCCTGGTACGTCCCGTTGTTGCCGCGCGCCCCGGACGCGTTGGACAGGCAAAGGCGCGCCGTCAGCAAACCACCCGCCGAGTAGCCGCCGGTGACGTTGGCGCCGTGGTTGGCGCCATAGCAGTTGGTGCCGTTCTGGTTGATCATGGACCCGATGTAAGCCTGACGCTTGAGGTCGACGTAGAACGTCGGGCTCTGCGTGCCACTGGGGAACGGGCGGCCCATGAAGCCGAGGAAGAGCGAGTCGTAGTCCAGGCCGACGCCGTACACGTCGGCGCTGCGATTGATGATGTTCGCCTTCCAGAACATTGCGTCGGCGACCGTGGGCACCGCGTAGGTCCACGCCTCGAAGCGCCACTCGATGCCCATCGGGTAGCCTTCCTTGATCGGCGCGCCGCTGCCGCCCGGGATGACCGAGCCAAAGTACGACCTCTGCTCCCGGCCGAAGTCCACCGCCGAACCGAACGTCTGGAAGGCGCCGTACAGCTTGTCCTGCGAGCGGCGGCTGGCGGGGACCTTCCAGTCATCCCAGGTGAAGCCGCTGGGATTCGCCTTGAACATGTTCAGGTAGACGGAATCCGGAACCGGACGCTCACCGTCGAAGGTGCTGCCCACCCAGGTGTCCGGGCAATCGGAGCCCGGCAGCAGCGGCAGGCCCGACGCGATGAAGGAGTTCACCGCCGACGAGTTGTCACGGCAGGAGCCCGTACCGGACTCCGTGGTCACGCCGCTGAAGAGCGAACCGACCGAACCATCGCGCCCCGTGAACGCGAGCTCGCGGCGGTCGGACGTCCAGCGCGAGAGTTGCGTGCGATGGTTCCAGCCGCCGCCCTTCACGTTCTCGAGCGACGGGACGATGTCGCGAAAACGCGACCAGTCGCCGCGCGACGCCGCCATCCAGAGCTGCAGTTCGAACCAGCCGCCGATGCCGCGGCTGATGATCCGGCCGGGCAACCCCGCGCTGTACAGGGTGTTGTCGTCGGACGGGCCATTGGAGGTCGTCTTCCAGTACGAATTGCCGCCCGAACGCATGCCGGTGAGCGCGAAGTCGCCGAGTCCGAAGAGCCGGAATCCCGAGGGCCTCTTGTTCAACGTGGGCACCGGCTCGTCGTCCGGATGCGTTTCGACGACCACCTGGGCCTGCAGCGACCCCGCGCTCAGCGCGAGCGCGGCGCCCAGCACGGTGATCAGGTGTCGAAGCGAGAGTCTGCCAAAGCGATCCATCTGTGGCACTCCTGATTCAGGTGCGCCGGTGGGCCAGCCCCACCGGCACCGTCGGATTAGAAGCTGATCGAGATGCCGCCGTTCATTGACCGGCGACCGGCGAGGTACTGCGGGCGATCGAAGAACGTCGAGGTCTCGCCTTCACCCGTGAAGTTGCCGGCCCGCAGGCGGGCCTGGGGTGAGGCGCCGCCATCACAGTTGCCCGTGGTGGCGAAGACCTGCGAGCAGTTCCGCCGGTCGAGGAGGTTCGACACGCGGAAGAAGGCGCCGTACCGCACGTTGGCCACGGTCCAGTCCTTTTGCGCCTGCATGTTGATCGTGAAGGTCAGCGGCGCCGAGCCGCTGTTGCGCTCAAGCCGGTCCGCCGAGTTGCCAGTGAAGGTCAACGACGGGGTGTACGGGAAGCCGCTCGCGAGGCGCGTGGTGAACGACACCGACGAGTTCTTCAGGTACTTGCCGCCCCAGATCTCCGGCGTGCGGTTGGCCACGATGAAGCTGACCGAGCCGCCGAGCTGGTGGTTCTGGTCGATGTCGCTGCGGATCTCGGTGCGGGCGACGATGTCGCCCTCTTCCGTGGTGCGCTGCGTCTCGAGGTCCGGCGGCGAGGCGTTGGTGGTCGCCTGCGAGAAGGCGTAGTTGAGGCGCGCGGTCCAGTAGTTCGCGAGCCGGCGGCGGAATTCGAGCTCGAAGCCTCGCACGGTCTGGAAGTCCTGGTTCACGAGCACCGTGTAGTTGGGCGAGTTGGTGCCGTACGTCACGCCGGGGTCGAAGACGCGCGTGGTCGTGCCCTTGAGGAATCCGCCGTTGCGGACGCCCGTCAGCCCCGACTGGTCCTTGGAGAAGGCGACGAACTGGAGCGAGTACCGGCTCCCCTTTCCAAACTCCGCCACGTAGCCCATCTCGTACGAGACGGCCTGCTCGGCGCGAAGGCGCGGGTTGCCCACGTACGTC
Organism: uncultured Gemmatimonas sp.; assembly: GCA_964416005.1. Lineage (GTDB taxonomy): Bacteria > Gemmatimonadota > Gemmatimonadetes > Gemmatimonadales > Gemmatimonadaceae > PNKL01. The sequence goes on along the minus strand of CAYQCP010000030.1, from coordinate 4,828 downwards.
TGCGCGTCGAACTGCGCGGCCGTGCGCGTTCCCTCGTCGGGCGTGCCGATGCCGGTGCCCTGATAGACGTTGTTGTAGAGCGGATTCTGGTAGTAGACGCCGAAGTTGAAGAAGGCGCTTGACCGGTCCGTGACGGGGAACGAGAGGCCGAGGCGCGGACTGAAGGCGCGGCGCACGGCGGCGAGGCCCATGTCGTCCTTGAACGCGATGTCGCGCGCCGAGTCGCCCTTGGCCGGCAGCACGCCGCAGGCGGCGATGCCGGTGACCGGCTGCTTGGTGACCGGATCCACGCCGCTCGCCCAGTTCGACGGCAGGCCGAAGCGGGCGGGGTCGGAGCAGACGGTCAGCTGGGTGGTGCCGTTGGTCGGGTCGAGCGGGTTGTTGAATGACGTGCCGCTGGCGCGGCCGTAGTCGAAGCGGGCGCCGACGCGCACGGTCAGGAAGTCGTATTCGATGCGGTCCTGCAGGTAGGCCGCCGCATCCCACGGCTTCGCCTTATAGCTCGACGGCAGCAGCTGGATGTTGTTCAGGCCGACGTCGCGCACCTCGCGGAAGTAGATGTCGTGGCCCTGGTAGAACAGGCCCATCGCGAGGTTGTGGTGGTCGGTGGCCTGGTACTGCACGTCGAAGCGCGCCAGGCGCGTGGTGTTCCTGTCGTTGCCCGCGATCTCATCGGTCCCTTCCGTGGGGGTGATGTCGACCGAGGTCACGCCGGCCACCGCGAAGCGCCCGTCGAAGTTGGTGTCGGCCACGCGCTCGCCCATGCAGACGCCGGAGAAGAAGGTCGCGCAGGTCTCGCGTCGGCCGCTCAACTGGCCGACGACGATCTTGTAGTTCAGCCGGCCGGCCGTCTGCTCGAAGCGCGCCGTGAGCAGGTCGCGCGACTCGCTCACCGTCGCCGGCGCCACGTACGCATTGCGCTCGGCGCCCGTCGGGCGGCCGGTCGGCGTGAGGCGGTCGGTGTCGTAGAGCGTGTTGCACGCGTCGTTGACGTCCACGCTCTTGTAGACGTTGCGATACGTGTCGATGCACTGGTTGGCGCGGCTGAAACCCATCAGCCCCCAGTCGAACTGGACGTTCATGCGCGCGTTCTCGAAGTGCAGCGCGCTGACGCTCAGCTTGGTGGTGGGGCCGAAGAGGTAGGTGAGCTTGCCGAACGCGTTGCGCTCCGTGTTGTAGCCCTGGGCGCGCCAGCCGCCGAGCAGGTCGCCCGAACTGATGGAGCGGGCGAGCGTGTCGGCCTGGAAGGGCTCGTACACCTTGTTGTCGTACTCGAGCACCTGCGACGCGCCGCCGGTGGAACGGCCGGCCAGCACGAAGCGCAGCTTGTTGCTCGTCGCCGGCACCGGGCCGGAGAGGAAGCCCTCGATGAAATCGTAACCCTTGAGGCCGTCCGAGACTCCGCCGAAGGCCTTGCCCACCTTGGACGTCTCGTAGTCGAGCGCGCCCTGGATCGTCGTGCCGCCGTCGCGCGTCGCCGTGGAGACGACGCCGGACAGGGCGTTGCCGTACTGCGGCTCCATGCCTCCCTTGACGGTCTGGACGCCCGCCACCGCCTTGTTGGTGATGTCGAGCGCCGGGCCGCCGAACAGGAAGTTGTTGATCGGGATGTCATCAATGAGCGTCATCGTCTCGCCGGCGCGACCGCCGCGAATCTGCACGCCCGTGATGCCCTGACGCCGCGCCGCCGTGAACGCGGTGAGGTCGGTGGAGACCTGCGGCACCTCGGTGAACCCCGCCTGCAGCTGCAGCGCGTCCTTGATGTTGCGGACCGGCAGCGTCTGCAGCTCCTCCTGCGAGATCGACTGCGTGGTGCCGGTCTGCTTCAACTCCACCAGGCTCTGCTGGTTCTCCACGATCTGCACCGTCTGCAGCGTGTTCGCGGCGTTGGAGAGCCGGAAGTTGATTTCGCGTGTGACGTCGATGGCGATCACCACCGTCGTTTGTTGCGTGCCGTAGCCGATGCGGCGCGCCTGCACGGTGTACTCGCCGGGCGGCACACCGAGAATGAAGAAGCGCCCGTTCGGCGCCGACACCTGGCCGTAGCCGGTGCCTTGGAGCAGGACCTGGGCGCCTTCGATCGGCTGACCGGTCGCGGCGTCGGTGACGACGCCGGTGACCTTGCCCGTCTGTGCCTCGGCGCGTCCGGCGGCAAGACCGCTGGCGAGCACGAAGGCGAGGACCAATGTCAGGCAGCGAATGACTGCCTGTAGGGGCGGGGTGGCACGCACGGACGACCTCCCGGACTGCGTATCGGTGAGAACCTGACAGCAGGGCACCACGTGTGACGACTGCGCGAACCACGGACTATCTCAATACGCCCAACTCACTTGCCCTTCATACCTGAGGCGCAACGGACGCGTCACAAGTTCAGAAGTCACCAACGGCACTAAAAGGCAGGTCAGGCGGATTCCTGTCAAGTCTGGGGGTCCTTGACGGACTTTGCCTCACGGCGCACTTCGAACCGCCTGTCATGCGTGCCTCGCACTCAATAGATTGCGCGCACCATGTCCGATGTCGTGTCGCTCGCCGCCGAACTCCTCGCCGTACCGTCGCCCTCGCGCGACGAGGGGCGCGCCGTGGAGTTCGTTTCCCGTTGGCTCATCGCCCGCGGATGGAACGTCACCCTGCAGGAAGTCTCCCCCGGACGCAGCAACGTGTGGGCCTCACGACGGGGCGGAGGGGTGACCCTCTCTACGCACCTCGACACCGTGCCGCCCTACGTGCCGCCGCGCCTCGACGCGGAACGCCTGCACGGCCGCGGCGCCTGCGACGCCAAGGGGATCGCCGCCGCGATGCTCGTGGCGGCCGATCGCCTGGCCGAGGCGGGCGAGGAACGCGTGGACCTGCTCTTCGTCGTGGGCGAGGAGCGCGGCTCAGACGGCGCGCGCGCGGCCAACCAGCTGGACGCAACCTCGCGATTCTTGATCAACGGCGAGCCCACGGAGAGCCGGCTCGCCACGGGGTGCAAGGGTGCGTGGCGTGTCACGGCGCGCACGCGCGGACGGGAAGCACACTCCGCCTACCCGGAACTCGGCGCGTCGGCGATCCTGCCAATGTGCGAACTGCTCCCCGGCCTCGCCTCGCTCGCCCTGCCCGTGGATGCGTCGCTCGGGGCGACGACCGTCAACGTCGGCGTAGTGAAGGGCGGCACGGAAGCCAACATCGTGCCGGCGCTTTGCGAAGCCGAACTGCTGGTGCGACTCGTCGGCGATCGCGCCCCAGTGCAGGCGGCGCTCGAGGCGTGGGCCGGCGATCGCGCCGAGCTCTCGTATGGATCGTTCATTCCGCCGCAGCGCTTTCACGTGGTGCCGGGGTTCGAGACGGCGCCGATGGCGTACACCTCGGACATCCCACTGCTGCCGCGGTGGGGGACGCCGCTCCTGTTTGGACCGGGCTCGATCCACGTGGCGCACACGCCGGGCGAATTCATCGCGCTCGACGAGCTGCGCGCGTCGGTGGACACCTACGAGCGCCTCGTGCGCAGCCTGCTCGCCTCATGACGACGCCACGCCGCCCGATGAAGGTTGCCGTGCTCGGAGCCACCGGCGCCGTCGGCCAGACGTTCGTGCGCCTGTTGGCCGGGCACCCGTGGTTCGAGCTCGCTGAAGTCGCGGCGTCGGAGCGCTCCGCGGGACGCCTGTATGCCGACGTGACGAAGTGGATCGAGGGCGACATGCCGGCGGCCATTGCCGGGATGACGGTCAGGGCCAGCGATCCGACGGCGGTCTCGTCGCCCATCGTCTTCTCGGCGCTCGACAGCAATGTGGCCGGCGCGGTGGAAGCGGCGTTCGCCGCCGCCGGCCGGCTCGTGCTCAGCAACGCGAAGAACTACCGGATGGAACCGGACGTGCCGCTGGTGATCCCCGAGGTGAATGCCGATCACCTGGCGCTGCTTGACCTGCAGCGCGCCCGGCGCGGCTGGGCGGGCGGCATCGTGACCAATGCCAATTGCGCGGCCACGATGGCGGCGGTGGCGCTGGCGCCGCTGCACGCGGCCTTCGGCGCACGGCGCGTCTTCGTGGCCACGATGCAGGCGGTGAGCGGTGCGGGGTACCCGGGCGTGCCGTCGCTCGACATTCTCGGCAACGTCATCCCGTACATCGGGGACGAAGAGCCGAAGCTCGAGCGCGAGATGCAGAAGATGCTTGGCGTCGTCGGCACGGCGGGCGTCACCGACGCGCCGTTTGCCGTGAGCGCGCACGCGAACCGCGTGGCCGTGGAGAACGGGCACACCGTCTGTCTCTCGGTGGAGTTCGAGCGCCAGCCGTCGCTGGAAGACGCCGCCCGCGCGCTGCGCGAGTGGACGGGCGCCCCCGTCGTGCGCGGACTGCCATCGGCGCCGGACGTGCCGCTCCATTTCTTCACGTCGGATGACCGGCCGCAGCCGCGCCGCGACGTGATGCGGGGGCGCGGCATGACGGTGTCGGTGGGGCGCCTGCGGCGCGACCCGCTCTTCCACCTGAAGTTCGTCGCGATGGGGCACAACACCATTCGCGGCGCGGCGGGCGGTTCCATCCTCAACGCTGAACTGCTCGTGGCCACCAGCCGCGCCGGCGTCGCATGATCGTCACGAAGTTCGGCGGCACCTCGGTCGGCGACACCGCCGCGATCGAACGCACGACTGCGATCGTGCGCGGCCGGCTCCCGCGCCAGCCCGTGGTCGTTGTGTCGGCGCTGGCCGGCACCACCAATGCGCTGCTCGACATCGCCGCGCAGGCGGCCAAGGGACAGTTCATCGTGGCCATCCGCGGCATCGAGGCGCTGCGCGAGCGGCACCTCGGCGTGGCGCACGAACTGCTCGGCGACGGCGGCGAAAGCGGGGAGG